>JALOAJ010000001.1 GCA_023228885.1 Bacillota bacterium
TTATTTAATCAAGGAGCGCTAACGCTTTCCTCCTTGACAAAAGAAATATTAGCAATTTTGAGAAGTTACAGCATTCAAGGAGAAAGCTTTTCAGGGGTCTGTGTCACATATGTTTGACTTCTCTGCAATTTTTAGGAAAGCAAAAATGTATCCCGCTTGACATCTTATCGCTGTTATAGTATAATAATTTTTGAGAAATCATGGCGTTTGGTCTTTCCGAAATTAACTCTTATAACCGCATGTATCCTGCTTATTGGCGGTTTGTTATAAGATATCCTATAAGGGGTGTTGAATAATTGGATAGCATAAACTTTATGCGATAAGTCTTTGTGTGAATGGCGCAATATATTCCCGAATGCATGAAGCGCTTGCCCTGTTTTTTGCGTCGTTTGGTTCAAAAAGTTTTCGCAAATTTATATTTCCAATTATCCAGCGCCTCTTTATAAATTACGAGGAGGATTGATTTTTATGAGACAGGTTTCAATTGATAAAATCAGGAACATCTGCCTATTGGGGCATGGGGGGAGCGGAAAAACTTCGCTTACCGAAGCAATGCTTAAATATGCAAAGGTGATAGACCGTTTAGGCAAGGTTACGGAAGGCACAACTGCAACGGATTTTGACCCGGAGGAAATCAGACGCACAATATCCATCAATACTGCGGTTGCAACATTTGAAAGCAACGATTGTAAATATAATTTAATCGACACCCCCGGTTATTTTGACTTTGTAGGAGAAATTTTAGAGGGTGTTCGTGTGGCGGATGCCGCCGTTATCACATTAAGCAGCAGGTCGGGGCTTTCGGTCGGGGCGGAAAAATCGTGGGACTATTGTGTCGAACGCAAAATGCCGAGGCTGTTTTTTGTGAATAAAATGGATGACGAGCATTCGGACTTTCAAAAGGTTTTAGGCGAGCTTGAAAATAAATACGGAAATTCTGTTGTACCCTTTATTGTTCCAATAGTGGATGAAGGTAAAATGACCGGGTACATTGATGTTATACAGGAAAAGGCAATGTCGTTTGCCGACGGTTCTTCAAAAGAGACGGCTATGCCGGACAGCGCAGCGGATATGATTGCTTCAATGCGCGAAAAGCTTGTTGAGGCAGTAGCCGAAAGCAATGAAGAGCTTATGGAAAAGTATTTTAACGGCGAAGAATTTACAGTTGACGAAATTAAAGCAGCGCTGCGTGCAGGCATTATAGGTAACGATATTTTTCCTGTTTTGTGCGGCTCGGCGATTGACAGTATGGGCATTGATGTTTTGCTTGATGCAATATGCGAATATATGCCTTCGCCCGCCGATATGCCGGCTGAAAAAACGATAAGCGGCGATGAAATAGCCGCCAAGGAAACCGAGCCTTTATCGCTGCTTGTTTTTAAAACGGTTGCCGACCCATATGTTGGCAAGCTGTCGTATTTTAGGGTTTATTCGGGCAAACTGACGGCGGATACAACCGTAACGAACAGCACCAAAGGGGTAAATGAAAAAATCGGTAAAATTTATTTTGTTACGGGCAAAAAACAAGCGGAAACAAACGAAATCGGCGCAGGCGATATAGGCGCCGTTACAAAACTTGCAAATACCGTAACGGGAGACACCCTTTGCAAGCAAGGAGAAAAAATTACCTTTGCGGGCATTGATTTTCCAACACCGAACTTAACTCTTGCGATAGCTCCCAAAACAAAGGGCGACGAGGAAAAAATAAGCACCGGCTTGCAACGGCTTGCCGAGGAGGACCCAACCTTTAAAATAGAAAACAATGCGGAGGTTCGCCAAATGCTTATAAGCGGCTTGGGCGAGCTTCATATAGATGTTATAACAAGCAAATTAAAAGCAAAATTTGGCGTTTCGGTTGATTTAAACGAGCCTAAGGTGCCCTATCGCGAAACGATACGCAAAAAGGTTAAGGTTGAAGGAAAGCATAAAAAACAGTCGGGCGGGCATGGTCAATACGGTCATGTTTGGATTGAATTTGAACCGGGCGAAACAGAAGGCTTGATTTTTGAAGAAAAGATTTTTGGCGGCGCTGTGCCTAAAAACTATTTTCCGGCAGTTGAAAAGGGGTTACAGGAAAGTATTTCACGCGGCGTTTTAGCGGGTTATCCTGTTGTTAACTTAAAAGCAACGCTTGTTGACGGCTCTTTTCACCCTGTTGATTCATCTGAGATGGCATTTAAAATTGCCGCATCGTTGGCATACAGAAAAGGTGTTGAAGAAGCCTCGCCGGTTCTGCTTGAACCTATCGGGCGGTTGGAAGTGCTTGTGCCCTCGGCAAACATGGGTGACATTATCGGTGACATAAACAAGCGGCGAGGGCGTGTTTTGGGCATGAACCCCGCCGGCGGCGGTTTGGAGCAGGTTGTTGCCGAGGTGCCTATGTCGGAGGTTCATAAGTATGCTACCGACCTTCGCTCCATAACGCAGGCAAGAGGCAGCTTTACTCTTGAGTTTGAGCGGTATGAAGAAGCGCCGCAAAATATAGCACAAAAGGTTATTGAAGAAAGCAAACAAGAAGAAAAATAAAAGAATATGTCTTATGCTATTCTTTTTCGTTAAAATCAGGGGCTGTCACAGCCCCTTTTTTCCCTCAATATAAAGGTAGTGAAGGGCTAATGTTTACGCAAGAAAAAACAGTTGAAAATAATGCGGTGAAGTCGTTGCTTTTGCATAGCTGCTGCGCTCCTTGCAGCAGCAGCGTGCTTGAAAGGCTGGCGGGCAGTTTTGATGTGACCGTTTATTTTTACAACCCGAACATTTATCCGCAAAGCGAATATGATAAAAGGGCGAGCCAACAAGCCGATTTTATAAAAAAGTTTAAGACCTCGAATATAAAAAATTGCATCATAGAGCAATACGATAACAGCGTTTTTTTTGAATCGGTAAAGGGGCTGGAGGCTGAAAAGGAAGGCGGAGAGCGTTGTTTTAACTGCTATTTGTTGCGTATGGAAAAAACAGCGGCGCTTGCCGCGGAAAAAGGTATGGATTATTTTACAACAACCCTTTCTGTAAGCCCGTACAAAAACGCAAAAAAACTTAACGAAATAGGCGTTGCTCTTGCAGAAAAATACGGCGTGGGGTATCTTTATTCGGATTTTAAAAAGAAAGACGGCTATAAGCGCTCGATAGAGCTTTCTGCAAAGTATAATTTATATCGGCAAAATTATTGCGGTTGCATATACTCAATAAAAGACTGATTTTTGCCAAGAAGGAGAAAAAATATGCCAAAACTATTCGGCACCGACGGGGTTCGGGGGGTTGCCAACAAAGAGCTTACCGCTCCGCTTGCCTTTTCGATTGGGCAGGCAGGCGCACATATTTTAACAGCTCTTACATCGTCAGAATTACAAACGGGGCGCAAGGCTAAAATTGTTGTGGGCAAGGATACCCGCATTTCATCCGACATGCTTGAAGCGGCGCTTGCGGCGGGTATATGCTCGGCAGGCGCGCAGGCAGAGGTTGTTGGGGTTGTGCCCACCCCTGCTGTTGCTCTTTTAACAAGGCAATTAAGTGCCGATGCAGGGGTTGTTATATCTGCGTCGCATAACTCGGCGGAATACAACGGCATTAAATTTTTTAATAATAAAGGCTACAAGTTAAGCGACGATATTGAGGATGAAATTGAAAAGATAGTCAGCGGGGAGAAAAAAATTAAAAAGCTGCCCACCGGCGGCGATTTGGGGCGTATTGTAAGAAATGCGCAGGCAAAAGACAACTACATAAATTTTGCCAAGGATGTTGTTAAGGGGGATTTTTGCGGGCTTAAAGTTGCATTGGACAATGCCAACGGCGCCGCATCCAAAATATCCTGTTCAATTTTTAAACAGCTTGGTGCAGAGGTTTTTGTTATAAATGATGAGCCGAACGGGCTTAACATAAACGAAAATTGCGGTTCGACCCATTTAGGGCAGCTTCAAGAGCTCACCAAAGCAACAGGCGCAGACATAGGCCTTGCTTTTGACGGAGATGCCGACAGGGTGCTTGCGGTTGATGAAAAAGGCAATATAATAGATGGTGACAAAATTTTATTGATTTGTGCGGCAGACATGAAAAAAAGCGGCGCTCTTAAAAATAATACGATAGTTGCAACCGTTATGAGCAATTTAGGAATGTTTATAGCAGCCGAAAAGCTTGGAATCGACATACTAAAAGCAGATGTGGGCGACAGGTATGTGATAGAGGAAATGATAAAAGGCGGCTATAACCTGGGCGGCGAACAGTCGGGGCATATAATATTTCATGATTATAACACAACGGGTGATGGAATTGTAACGGCGCTTTCACTTGTTTCCGTTTTACGGCGCAGCGGCAAAACGCTTTCGTCTCTTGCGCAAATAATGCAAAAGTTACCGCAGGTGCTTATAAATGCAAAGGTTGGAAGCAAAAATAAAAATATATATTTAAAAGATAACGATATAAAAGCGGAAATCAAAAAAATTGAGGAACTGTTTTTAGGCAACGGCAGGGTGTTAATACGCCCGTCCGGCACCGAGCCGCTTGTTCGCGTTATGATAGAAGGCACAGATTTAAATTTGATAGAACAAAATGCAAAACGGCTTGCCAAGTTGATTGAAAACAAGGCAGGTTAAATATATGCCGCACCTATTTTCGGCAAGCCGTTAATTGTTGTTTTTGCAGCATTATTGCGGGATAATGATTTGCATTCCGGCAATCGGTTCTGTTTCGCTTTTTATGTCGTTGGCGGCGGTTACGCTGTTTACCGCAACCCGATATTTTTTTGCCACATCCCACACCCGGTCGCCTTTTTGAGCAAAATAAATTTTAATGCTGTATTTTGGCTTTTCGGCTGTCGGGAGCGGTTCGCCTTCGGTAATTTCGCTGACATATTCTATACTTTCGGTTGATATAACTTTCGCATCGGCGCTTAGGATAAATCTAAGCTGTATCTCACGCCCCAAGCCGATGTTATAGCCCACATGGTCAATATTGATTTTTACGTCGCAAAGCATATTTTCAGCCAAATCCTTTGCGTCAATGTGCTGGACAAAATTGCTTTCATGCTTGTATGTGTATATCGGATAGCTTTTATCGTCCGAAAGATATAGCACATATGTGTCTATAACACCCTCTATAACAATTTTTTCGCCCTCTATTCGCGCTGAAGAAAGGTACGGCTTTGCAATAATATTATAAACTTGGATTATTTCCGGCAAATCGGCAGGAACGCCTGCAATATCATTTATCGTAATTTGCGCTTTAGTTTCAAACACCATTTTGTCAAGCATTGCAGGGGTTTTTGCAATGCAAAGGTCTTGTTGCGTGCTGTATATGTCCTCTAAAATTTCAATTTCGCCTTTGCGCACAACCTTGCCTGCTGCAATAATGCTTATATCGGCAATAAGCGCCCTGCAATCCCCATCCGAGTCTTCCATCAATTCATATGTAACATTGCTTGTGGTAAAGTCAATGTCGGCGGTCATTTCCTCGTCAACCCCATCAACATCTATTACCTCGGCAAAAGGTATTTCATGCCCCATAAATTGTATTGTGTTTTCATCCATATCCCCGATATACAGCGTTGTGACATTTAAAGCCCCTTTTATTATAAGCTTGTTGGTTGCGGTCTTTACTTCCGTTGCCCCAATTTGCACATCCTGCTTTAACACAGAGGCTATTCCCGGTTTCCCCGCCGGAACGTCAAGCTGTTCTTTGAGAGCCGCTTCGGTGTCAACCCTTGAAACAACATTATACGGCTGTATCTTTTTATAAAGTTTTTCACAGCCATCACATAAAACACTTGTTATAACATTTATGCTAAGGGGCGAAATAACCCTTGCATCAAGGGCAACAATTGTGCGCACATTTACCTTTCTGCTGTTTATAACTTCATACTCAACATTTTCAACATCGCATTCTAATAAAATTCCCATGCTTGGTTCTGCGCCTTTTGCATCAATGTTGTGTTTAAAATTTTGCAGATGGTTAATACATTTAATTGTGTTATCCTCGCCGATGTATAAAATATTCAGGAACACACGCCCCTCAACCAAAACTCCGTCGGTTGTGCATTCTTTCGATGTAGCAACGGCACTTGCATCTACTTGAAGCACCTTTGCAATGTCAGGTTTTGCATCGGGAACTATTATATCAGCCTCGGTGTGCGATTGCGAAAAGGCAGCAATCACCGCTTCGCTGATGCATATTGGTTCGTGCCGGCATTCTATCATCATTGAAAATCCTCTCCTTAAAAACAACTTGTTTATAGGGAATGAATAACTGAAAGTTCATGTTTTGCGTCTTTTTAAACCGCCTCTTGCCGCATAAGCGCCGACTTTCGATTTTTCATCCTCCCCTTATGATATATTTATGTAGCCAACCCTTGCTTTATGCTAAAAAGATTGTTATAATATTAAACACATATATTTGTATTATTTTTCATTTAAAATGCAGGCAAATTTATTTGCACGCGAAGGAAGTGAAACTTTAGATGATAAAAAGCATGACAGGTTACGGCAGGGCACAGCAAACTATCGGCGAATATGAAGTGATGGTTGAAATAAAATCGCTAAATCACAGGTATTTGGATTTTAACATTAAAACCTCGCGCCGATATGCCTTTTTGGAGGATGCTGTTAAAAGCTGCTTAAAGGGCTTTATTTCAAGGGGTAAGGTAGAGGTTATCCTTTCGGTGCGTAAGCAGTTTGACGATAGCAAAAGTGTTTTGTTAAACAGCTCCCTTGCAAAAGGTTACATTGATGCGTTAACTGAGCTTTCAACCAAATTTGGTATAAAAAACGATTTGTCAACATCTGTTTTGGCACGATTTGACGATATTTTTGACACATCATACCAAGAGCAGGACGAAAAGGAGAGCGCCGCCGCTGCGTTGTCGGTCGTTGAGGCTGCGGCAAGCGGTTTTACGCAAATGAGGCGCCGTGAAGGCGAAAAACTTTATGCCGATATGTCTGAACGAAACGGGTACATCCGCAATCGGCTAAAAGAGATAGAAAAACTTGAACCGCAAACGGTAAACGATTACAGGGAAAAGCTTGAACAAAAGATTAAAGAACTGTTGGCAGGCGCCCCCGTTGATGAAGGCAGGATATTGGCCGAAACGGCAATTTTTGCCGATAAGGTTTCCATAACAGAGGAGATTGTTCGTTTACACAGCCATATAGGTGAGTTTGAAAGGATAGCAAGCGCCGACGAACCGGTAGGCAGAAAGCTGGATTTTCTTCTTCAGGAGATGAACAGGGAAATAAACACAATCGGCTCAAAATCAAACAGCTTGGATATTTCCAAAATAGTTGTGGATATAAAGGCGGAACTTGAAAAAATTCGTGAGCAGCTTCAAAATGTTGAATAGGGAGGAAAACATATTGAAATTAATAAGTATAGGCTTTGGCAATACCGTTTCAGCCGAAAGGATTATAGCAATTGTAGGTCCCGATTCTTCACCTATACGGCGAATAATGCAAAAGGCGAAAGACACCGGCATGCTGATAGACGCCTCATGCGGCAGACGTACCCGAGCTGTCATAATAGCAGACAGCGACCATATTATTCTTAGCGCGCTTCAACCGGAAACCATTTCAAACAGGGTGGTGGCAAAGGGAGGAACAGGGGAAGATGACAGTCAATAAAAAGGGTATATTAGTTGTCGTGTCCGGTCCGGCAGGTGTGGGCAAGGGCACGGTATGCGACGTTGTGTCGAAAAACAATCCCGAGATATTCATTTCGATATCTGCAACCACCAGGGCGCCTCGAAGGGGCGAGGTTGACGGGGTGCATTATTATTTTAAAACAAAAGAACAATTTGAAGAGATGATAGAAAACAACGAACTGCTTGAATATAACAAATTTGTCAACGGCAACTATTACGGAACGCCTGCCAAGGAATGCGACACCCGTTTGGAAAACGGCGTAAACATTATTTTAGAAATTGATGTTGAAGGGGGCAAGCAAGTCAGGGCTAAGCGCCCGGACGCTGTTATGATATTTGTTTTACCGCCGTCATTTTGCGAGCTGGAAAAACGCCTTCGCGGTCGCAGCTCCGAAACGGAAGAAGATATTTTATCACGGCTTGCACGGTCCGAGGCGGAATTTGAGTATGGGAAGAAATACGATTATTTAATAGTCAACGACATGCCCGAGATGGCTGCGGCAAAAATACAGGCAATAATTGAAGCGGAAAAGCACCGCACATTCAGATGTTTAAACGAAGTTAAAAAAAACATTATCAGATAGAGGAGGTTTAAAAGATGATTTTTCCACCGATTTCCGAGCTTTTAAAGAAAGCAGGCAGCAGATATTCCCTTGTTATAGCAACCGCAAAGCGTGCGCGCGAACTTGTGGCGGATGGCGACGCCCTTGACAAGGACGATATTGACAAACAGGTTTCAAACGCAATAGATGAATTATATGCCGACAAAATAGCGGTTGTTCACCCTCAAGTTAAAAATCACAACAAGGAGGGGTAAAAAGATGTTTATTGATAAAACGGTTGTTGTTGGGATAAGCGGCAGTATAGCTGCATATAAAGCGGCAGAGCTTGTCAGCCGCCTAAAAAAGATGCATGCAAGGGTTAGGGTGTGCATGACAAAAGCGGCGGAAGAATTTATAACACCCCTTACGCTGCAAAGTCTTTCTCAAAATTCGGTTGCTTGCGACATGTTTTTGCCTGCGGGCAAGTGGGAGATAGGTCATGTTTCGCTTGCCGCCGCTGCGGATATAATGGTTATTGCGCCTGCAACGGCAAACATCATCGGCAAAATAGCGTGCGGCATAGCGGATGATATCGTCACTTCAACCGCAATGGCAACAAAGGCAAAAATTGTGATAGCCCCCGCCATGAATATTAATATGTATGAAAATGAAGTGGTGCAGGAAAATATCGAAAAATTGAAAAAACGAGGAATCATTATCGTTGAGCCGGAAAGCGGCAGGCTTGCCTGCGGCACTTTCGGCAAAGGCAGGCTTGCTGAAATTGACGATATAATAGAATCAATTTATGAAGGCTTGCTTTACGAGAAAGATTTAATCGGCAAAAGGGTGCTTGTTACGGCAGGTCCCACACGAGAAAAAATAGACGATATCAGGTTTATAACAAACCACTCGTCCGGCAAAATGGGCTATGCGGTTGCGCGGGAAGCAAAAAGAAGGGGCGCTGCCGTTACATTGGTAAGCGGCAAAGTTTCGCTTGCGCCGATTAAGGGCGTTGAAACAATATATGTTGACACCGCACAGCAAATGTATAACACGGTAATAGGGCGCGCGGATGATAACGACATTATCGTAAAGGCGGCGGCGGTGGGCGATTTTAAGGTTAAAAATACATTTACCGGTAAGGCAAAAAAAGAAAATATAAAAACGCTGGAATTGGAGCGCAACCCCGATATACTGTTTGAACTGGGTAAAACAAAAAAATATGCCCTAATCGGCTTTTGCATGGAAACGGAAGAACTGGAAATGTACGCATCGCAAAAGCTGAAAGAAAAGAACCCCGATTTTATCGTTGCAAACGACCTTATAATGGAAGGCGCCGGTTTTGCCACCGATACAAATATAGTTAAGATTCTGCACCAAAGCGGCGAAATTGAAGATTTGCCGATTATGTCAAAAAGCGACCTTGCGAACGAAATACTTGACAGGGCTAAAATTCTGCTAAAATGAATATAGCGGAGGTCATTATAGCAAACCATTCCAAAGCGGTAGACAGGGCATTTCATTATATAGCGCCGGAGGGTATGAACTTGTCGGTGGGCCAAAGGGTGTTAATACCGTTTGGCAGGGGCAACAGGGCAATGTCGGGCTTGATAGTTGGGTTTACCGACGAAAGCAAGTTTGAAAATTTAAAAAGCATAATACGCCCGATAGACGAGCGCCCTCTTTTAACAAAACAGTTGGTTGAGCTTGCGGGATGGATGCAAAAAAGGTATATATGCACCTTTTATAAAGCGTTAAAAACCATTATGCCGGCAGGCGCCGCGGTTAAAACTACCAAATGGGTAACATTGATAAAAAACGAAGAGGTTAAAGCCAATTCGCAAAAAGCGGTAATCGAAATGCTTGAAAGCATTGGCGGCACCGCTGATTTTGCCATACTTTCCGATATACCTCGGGCAAGCTCTGCAATAAATGCGCTTGCAGCAAAAGGCATTGTTTCGGTGGATGAAAGCGTCACGCAAGCAATAAACAAAAAGGTTGTGCGCATGGTGGCGGCAACCTCGTCCGCTGATGTGTCGGCTGTCGGCTCCAATGCGCCGCGGCAAATTAAAATGCTTGAGATATTGCAGCAAACAGGGGCGATAAGTGTTTCAGACCTTGTGGCGTTTTCGGGCGGCTCGTACTCTGCCGTAAAGGCTCTTTGCGAAAAAGGGTTGGTGTTTTTTGAAGACAAGGTGGTTTATCGAAATGCATACGATAAAAGCGATTACAAAAAAACAAGACCGCTAAAGCCGACAAAAGAGCAAAAAAAGGTAATAGAGGGGCTAAAGGCGGCTTTTGATAAAAAGGATATAACCCCTTCCCTCATTCGCGGCGTTACAGGGAGCGGAAAAACAGAGGTTTTTCTTCAAGTGATAGATTATATTATTTCCAAGGGCGCTCAGGCGATAGTGCTTGTGCCGGAAATATCCCTTACGCCGCAAATGACCGAACGCTTTGTGGGGCGGTTCGGCAGCCTTGTTTCGGTGATGCACAGCGGGCTTTCGCTGGGCGAACGGTATGACGAATGGCAAAAGGTTTTAAAAGGCGACGTAAAGGTTGCGGTCGGCGCGCGCTCGGCTGTTTTCGCTCCGTTTGACAACCTTGGAATTATAATTATTGATGAAGAACATGAGGGAACATATAAATCCGAAAACTCTCCGAACTATCATGTGAGGGAAATTGCTTTGCAACGCTCTAAAAACGAAGGGGCGCTTGTGGTAATGAGCAGCGCAACCCCTCTTGTGACAACCTATTGCAACGCAAAAAGAGGGCGTTATACCCTCTTTGAAATTAAAAACAGATACAACCTTTCCGATATGCCGCAAGTTGAAATAGTGGATATGCGTCGTGAACTGGAGTTGGGCAATAAAACGGTGTTTGGCAATAAACTGCTTGCTTTGTTGGAGGAAAATATAAAAAATAAACAGCAGGCGATATTATTTCATAACAGGCGCGGCTTTAACAGCTTTGTGATGTGCCGTTCCTGCGGTGAGGTGCTTGTATGCGATAATTGCAGCATATCGCTGACATACCATAAATACGGCGGGCGATTAAAATGCCATTACTGCGGCTTTGAGCGAAAAAATGTAAGCCAATGCCCGTCATGCAACAGCCCGTATATTCGGTATATGGGCATGGGCACGGAAAAAATCGAAGAGGATATAAAAAGCCTGTTTGGTGAAAATAGCTTTATACGAATGGACGGCGATACCACTTCGGGCAAAAATTCGCACGAAATAATATTGCGAAGGTTTGAGCGTGAAAATATTCCGATTTTGCTTGGCACTCAAATGGTGACAAAAGGGCTTGATTTCCCGAATGTAACGTTGGTAGGGGTTATGTTGGCGGATTTGTCCCTTAACACCGATGATTATCGGGCGGCGGAGCGCACCTTCAGCCAACTGACGCAGGTTTGCGGACGGGCGGGCAGGGGAGAGCTTAGCGGGCGCGCCGTTATACAAACATATCAGCCCAAGCATTACGCATTGCGGCTTGCAAAGGAGCATAATTACGAGGAATTTTACGCACATGAAATTGCCGTCAGAAAACAGCTTATTTTCCCCCCGTTTTGCGATATTATTATGCTGCTTATGCAAGGCGAGGACGAAAGCAAAATAATAAACGAGCTTACATTGATTGCGGGCAAATTAAGGGGCAGGTGCTTGAGCCTTTTAGGTCCCGTTCCCGCGCCGTATGTGAAAATAAAAAATAAATTCAGGTGGAGAGTGCTTTTAAAAAGCCGTAACACAAGCGAATTGCTGCCCCTTTTGCACAGCATAATGAAGGAGCATTCAAACGGCGAAAACCATCTGACGATTGATATAAACCCAAATTCCATGAATTGAAAGGGATGAGATGAATTGGCTATCAGAAATATTTTAAAAATAGGCGATGATGCGCTGAATAAAAAATGCAGGAATGTGGCGAAAATCGACGGCAGAATACTGACATTGCTTGACGATATGGCAGAAACAATGCGGCAAGCAAGCGGGTTGGGGCTGGCGGCGCCGCAGGTGGGCGTTTTAAGGCGAGTTGTTGTGATTGATACGGGAGACGGGCTTATCGAGCTTATCAATCCTAAGCTGACAGAAACTTCCGATGAAACGATAGACGACATTGAAGGATGCCTTAGCGTCCCGGGCAAATGGGGTTATGTGGTTCGTCCCAAAACCGCAACGGTTCGCGCCCTTGACCGACATGGCAAAGAGTTTGAAATGACGGGGGAGGGGCTTTTGGCTCGTGCGTTTTGCCATGAGTTGGAGCATTTAGAGGGCAATCTGTTTACCGAAAAGGTTTCAAGATATTGCGACCCAGACGAAATTGAACCAAAAGAAGGTAGCGAAGAATGAAAGTAATGTTTATGGGAACGCCGCAAATTGCAACAAACTGCCTTAGCGTTCTATTTGAAAAACACGATGTATGCTGTGTTGTTACAAAAGAAGACAAGCCCAAAGGTCGCGGCGGCGTTATATGTTGCAGTGCGGTAAAGGAAACGGCGCAGCGCCGTCGCTGTGCAGAAATAGTGCAGCCCAAAACGCTAAAAGACGGCAAGTTTTTAAGCGTTTTGCAAAAGCATAACCCCGATGTGATTGTTGTTGTGGCATATGGGCTGATTTTGCCTAAATATGTGCTTGAATATCCGAAATACGGGTGTATTAACCTTCATGCGTCGCTTTTGCCGAAATACAGGGGTGCGGCGCCCATACAATGGTGCATTGTAAAGGGTGAAAAGGTTGGCGGCGTTACCACAATGCTTATGGACGAAGGGTTGGACACCGGCGATATACTGTTGCAGGCGGAAGTTGATATTCCACCGGACATGACAGGCGGTCAGCTGCATGATGAATATTGCCGTGTTGGCTCGGCGCTTATTTTAGAAACTTTGGAAAAGCTGGAAAAGGGTGAAATAACACCTAAAAAGCAAAACGACTCCGACCATACCTATGCTCCTATGCTAAATTACGAGAACACAAAAATAGATTGGTCCAAAAGCGCAGCCGATATTGTAAACCTTGTGCGGGCGCTGAACCCATACCCTTGTGCGCACACCACCCTTGGCGGTAAAAAGCTAAAGGTGTTTGAATGTAAAGCCGCAAATGCAGAAAAGGGCGTAAAGGGCGAGGTTTTATCAGCCGAAGGCGGGCTTACCGTTTCGTGCGGGGATGGGGCGGTTGTTATAACCGAGCTGCAGCTTGAGGGCAAAAAACGAATGGACGCACAGGCCTTTTTACGGGGCTTTAAAGCAGAAAAAGGTGAACAGTTGGTATGACATCACGCGAGGCGGCCGTTAGGGTGTTGCAAAAAACAGAAAAAAACGAAGCGTATGCAAACAGCGCTTTAAAAGAGGCTTTGGCAAAAGCCGGGCTTTCCGCCCTTGACAATGCCTTTGCAACGGAGCTTGTATATGGCGTTATACGCCACAAAATGCGAATTGACTATATAATTTCTCATTACTCATCGCAAAAACTTAAAAATCTTTCAATTTGGATTCTTTCGATTTTACGAATAGGCGTTTATCAACTTCTTTTTCTTGACAGCGTTCCGTCTTTTGCCGCAATCAATGAAAGCGTTAAGCTTGCAAAACGATATGGGCATGCCGCATCGGCAGGTTTTGTAAATGCCGTTTTAAGAGCGGTTTCAAAGGGCGGAGAAATTAAAATTCCGTCAATCGAGCAGTATTATTCGCACCCGAAATGGTTGGTGGATATGATTTGTTCGCAGTATCCCAACGATTGCAAAAAGATTTTAGCCGCAAACAACACGGTTGCGCCGATTACCGTTCGTGTAAACACATTAAAAACAACGCCGCAGCTACTATGCGATTCTTTTAAAAAATCAGGAATAACCGCAACCGCAGACGGCGAAATTATAACCATTTCAAAATTCGGCGACCTGTCATTGCTTGAGGAATATAAGAACGGGCTGTTTATACCGCAAGACAAAGGCGCATACCTTGCGGCCAAAGCGGTAAATCCAAAGCCGGGGCAGCTTGTAATTGATGTGTGCGCCGCACCGGGCGGGAAAACAACACAGCTTGCGCAAATGAGCGATGATAAGGCGAAAGTAATTGCCTTTGACATACACCCGCATAAAATTTCGCTGATTGAAAGAAACGCCGAAAGAATGGGAATTGGCTCTGTCACCGCCTTGGTGCATGATGCGGCAACCATAAAAGAAGAATATGTCGGCACGGCAGATAGCGTGTTGGCGGATGTGCCGTGCAGCGGGTTGGGCATTATACGAAAAAAGCCCGACATCAAGTGGACAAAAAGCCCAAGCGATATCGAGCAAATAATTAAACTTCAAAAATCAATTTTGGCGGCATCGGCAAAGTATTTGAAAAAGGACGGCGTTTTAGTTTATTCAACCTGCACAATAAACAAGCATGAAAACAGCGATGTAACAGACGACTTTATAAAGCGCCATCCCTTTGAAAAGGTGTGGGAAAAGCAACTGCTGCCCCATATCGATAATTGCGATGGGTTTTATATTTGCAAGCTAATCCGCCGAAGTTTTTAATGTGTTTTTTTAATTTTCAGCAGCACGGTATACCCGCCGTAATTATATGACGCTCCGTTAAACGATATAGAACTGAAAATATATTTTAGCTTTACAAAATCGTTTTCAAACTCATATATTAAATTTTCTTCCTCTTGCATATCCTTTTCTTTATCAAGCTTATCAAAAATGTTTCGTGAAATTTCGCTCATCGGTATGTCGCACACAATTTCACCATTGAATTTTATGGTGATGCCTTCTTTTGACAGCCTTGTTATTTCAATAGATACTCCATCTTTTGCAAAAGAAGCAAATTCACTTCCGTAATCATACAAAATATAGTCATAACCCGTTATTTCTTTCGGGCTGTTTCGTTCATTAGTGTGATAATGCTTGTTTATACGGTCAACATCAAAGCCCAAAATGTCTTTTAAATCGCCTTCCGGTAAATATGACGGCTTATTCAAATCCGACCTTTCGATATATCTGATAAGACCTGCTATTTCATTTTTATCATCTTCCGAAACATTTTCGCTCGGAACAATTTTGCCGTCTATCAGCATATTATTATCGGTAAGCAACCCTTTAAGCCGCTTTGATTGGCTTGTTGATGCGGCATTGTACGCGCTTTGCGGACCAAAGGCGCTTAAAATACAGCAAGCCGAAACAACAATGCAGGAAAATCTTTGAAGCCTGCCCTTTTTAATTTTAATAAGCAACACGCTTACCAAAGCGCCAAACCCGCCGATTATAACAAGGTAGCGGGTTACCGTTATTCCATAATGCATTATTTGGCGGATTGCCGCAAGATACAGCACGAAAATTACAGGAAAAAGCAAAAAAGGCAAAGTTTTTGTTACATTAAACGAAAGTTTGCCGTCAAAATGCGATATCAATATAAGGGTTGGAATGCAAACCGCCAAAAAAGCAAGCGATATTCCGCCTGCCTCGCTTATAGGCAATGAGCGGTTTATAATAAGCTTAATGTAATATAGATAAAGCACCGCCGAAAAGGCAATAACCACCGGTAAAACCACATAACTCAAAAGCGCTTTTAATGATTTCGGATAATCGGCGTCGGTGTCTTTTTTCGGAACTCCCATAAGGAACATAATGGGCAAAAAGATTACAAAGCAAATTCGGAAAACCTCGCCAAGCCAATCGCCGTTTAAGCTGACAAGCAATAGGTCAATTCCGGAAAATATTGCGGACACCCCTAAAAAAAGCACAAACGAAAACAGGGCGGACGAAGCAAGCCGCACCAGTATTAAGGCGGCGTTTTTTTCAAACCCCCTGCCCGTTTTTATGTAGGGCGCGGCTATTGCGAATAAAGCGGCGGCGCAAAGCACCATTGCAAATTGTGAAAACCCTCTTGCGCCATCTCCTGTTGCGGCAACAAAGTAATAACCTTGAATCAACAAATATACCGCTCCGGCGGTTATAATTCTGTTTTTTATGTTGCTTATGTTCAAGCCTTCCAACAAAAGTTCTCCTGCCGCGAACAAAATAAACCCCACCGACAACACAAAAATAAGCTTGTAAAATATTTTATCGTCAAAAAAATCATGGTGTTCTTGCAACTCAAAAACAGTAAACAAAGCCAAGCTGCAAAGCGCCGATATCGGAAAACGCAAAAAAGCCTCATAAACTCGCTTGGGAAAGGTTTTAAACCATAAAAGAGCTTTTTTAAATAGTTTCAACGGCAATTTCTCCTTTGTGTTAATTTATGTTTCTCCAAGTATATCAGTATTTGCCAAAAGTTTCAAGCCCCGTTTTCCGGATTTTCATTGCTTTGTTCTTCGTCTGATACTTCTTGTTCATTTTCTAAAGACAAACTGCTTTGCTCTGCTGTTAGGTCATACTGCTTTTCGTTTAAATCTTTTATTGCTTTTTCAATCATGCAAAGACGAAAGTCAATTTCCGCTATTATGTTATCCATGTGCCGCATTTCGGTTTCCAACTTTAAAAGGTGCAAGCCGCTGTTTGCTTTAGGCTCCGGCTGCACAGCTCTTTGGGGCGGCGTTTTGTTCACCTTTAAAAAATTGCTCATTAAAAACAGCGAAACGATATTATCTTTAATATACCCGTAGCAATGCCTTGCGCCGCATTGCTCAAACGATGTAGCCGCCAAACCAAACAGTTTGACAGGCACAAACCGCTCCGGCATAAATTCTATCGGCTGTGAAAATGTATTTCCGTTATCACTGCTGGGGCTTGCATAGACCCTGGCATCTTTTGGGCTTTCCCACATCACATATATTTCGGAATCCTTTTGCATTATAATCGGGTTTTTGCCGTGTTCGCCCACAACCTTTTGCTCGCCTTGCGACAGATAAACAACTTTGTTATCCGCCGTAACTCCCGCCGCATGAATTTTATCGTTGACGAAAACATACGGGCTTTTTAAACTTTCCGCCGAGGTGGGTGTAAATTCGCCCCATTGCTTTGTGTTCCACGAAAATTGCCGCCAACCGGGCACACCGTTGCCGTTGGTGTAAAGTAAGTGAATATTGCCGTTGTTATCCTTGGCGCATGAAAAATCGCCGGCGGCGTAATCTATTGCAACCGGCACATCGCTGCTTTCAATCATATGGTGCGACAACAGCCTTTTCCCTTTGTAATCGACTGCATAAATCACGCTTATTAAATTATCGGTATGAAAAATGTTAAAATTTTTAGAGTATGACGAGGATGATTTGCTTTTTAAAAGGGTGTATTTTTCCCACTTTCCCTTTTCGTTTTTTATGTAAATAATATTGCCTTCGCTGTCTTGGCATGTTATATGGGTAATGTCGTTATCGTCGATTAATATGTCGTAATCGCTTTGTCCATCTGCCATAATAACCTCATACCCCGTTATGCGGGCATCTGTCATGGTGCAAAGATAAATGCCGTTTCTCGGGCTGTGACAAAAATGCCTGATACACCCAAAAGAGTGCTTTACTAAGTAATCCGCCATAAATAAACCTCCTTACCGTAGTTGGATATTACATATTATGATAATAAAGGCAATAATAGAATGAGCATTACAATTATATTTCAAAAATTGTTTCATATAATTTATTATGGTATAATATCTGCAAAGCAGATATTATACTTGCTCCGCAGGAATTTATGCGCCGCCGATATTTTCCTCACTTTATTCGGAAACGGCGTTGCGCAATTATACCAAAATCCTTCGGATTTGTGGTATAATGAGCTATGCAATATTATTGGCAATAAATCGGAGGTTTTAAAAAATATGGCTAAACAAAAAATTGCCGTTATCTTCGGCGGAAATTCCTCGGAACATGAAATTTCAAGGTTGTCTGCTCGAAACGTTATAAATAACTTGGATAAAGAAAAATACGAGGTGCTGCCCCTTGGCATAACAAAGGAAGGCGAATGGCTGCTTTACAGCGGTGATATAAGCAAGCTTGAAAGCGGTGAGTGGGAAAAAAGCAACGCCCACAAAGCGGCTGTTTCTTCCAATGCGGGGGAACGGTGCATCTTTGTTTTTAAAAACGATTTTATCGAAAGGGTTACCATTGATGCGGCGTTTATAGTTTTGCACGGCAAAAACGGGGAAGACGGCACCGTTCAAGGGCTGCTTACTCTTGCCGACATACCCTACACGGGCTGCGGCGTGTTATCCTCGGCGCTGTGCATGGACAAATGCTTTGCAAAGCAAATTTTCGAGGTGAACGAAATAGCGCAAGCGCAATGGCTTGTTTTTAATAAGTATGATTTAAGCAACCCTCATGAAATCCAAGCAAAGGTTTTGGAAAAATTCTCATACCCTGTTTTTGTTAAGCCGTCATCTGTCGGTTCATCAATCGGCGCTCAAAAGGTAGACGCATCGGATTCTTTGATAAGCGCAATAAAAGAGGCCCTTTGCCATGATGCCAAAGTTTTGGTTGAGCAATATGTAAAGGGGCGTGAAATAGAATGTGCGGTTATGGGCAATGACGCGCCGCAAACCGCACAGCTTAGCGAAATAGTTACAACTAAAGCTTTTTACGATTATGAGGCAAAATATTCCGAAGGGTTTTCGTATAACGACATTCCCGCCGCGCTTTCAAAAGAAAAAACGCAGGAGATTTGCTCTATTGCCAAAAAAGCGTATTTGGCGGCAGGGTGCAAGGGGTTTGCACGGGTTGATTTTTTTGTGGAAAACGGCTCTGAAAGGGTGTTGTTAAACGAAATAAACACAATTCCGGGGTTTACCGATAAAAGCGCATTCCCTTTGATGTGGCAAAAAAGCGGTGTTTGCTTTTCGGCGCTATTGGATAAAATAATAGCGCATGCCATGGAAGGCTAAGCTTAAAATAAATTGTATGCGCAAACAGGGTGCGCATCGGAAACGGAGTTTTAGTATGGATAACCGCCCTATCGGCGTGTTTGACAGCGGGCTGGGCGGGCTTACCGTCGTAAAAGAATTGGCAGCCGCACTTCCAAACGAAAGCATAGTATATTTCGGTGACACGGCAAGGGTGCCATACGGCACGCGAAGCCGCGAAACTATAATAAAATATGCCTTGCAGGATGCACGCTTTTTAATTTCACAAAACATTAAAGCAATCGTTGTGGCATGCGGCACGGTAAGCTCGATTGCGCTTTTTCCTTTGCAAAACGCATATAAAATACCCATTATCGGTGTGGTTGACGCCACGGCAACAGCCGCTGCCGCTGTAACGGTCAACAAAAAAGTGGGCATTTTGGGAACGACAGGAACAATTAAAAGCGGCTCGTTCGAGAAGATGCTTTACCGCATTGATAATAAAATCAAAGCGGTGCCAAAGGCATGTCCGATGTTTGTGCCGCTTGTTGAAAACGGCTTTGCCCAAAGCGACGCCGCGCATTTTATCGCCAATGAATACTTAGCCGATTTAAAGCAAGAAGGTGTTGACACCATTATCCTGGGTTGCACACATTATCCTTTGCTAAAGGGCTTAATATCTGATATAATGGGTGAAGGGGTAAGGCTTGTGGATTCTGCCGAGCCCACCGCAAAATACATAGCCGAACTTTTGGCGGAGCGTGATATTTTATCGAACCAAGGCGCAAAATACAGCTATTATGTAAGCGATGCGGCAGGCGACTTTGCCAAGTTTGCACGATTGTTTTTGGGTGTTAAAATACCGGTGGATAATGTATCCGAAATAGACATCGAAATGTATTAACACTAAACATTTGCGGCACAAATTCAAAACCAAATAATGCTAAGCGGAGGAAAAGGATGAAAAAAGACATTATTATATCTTTAAAAGGCAGTCAAAATGATGGTGAGGATAAAGACGAGATAGAACTGGTTACCGAGGGCTTGTATTACAGCGAAGGGACAAGCCATTTTGTTACATATAACGAAACAGAGGTAACGGGTATGGAAGGAACCACCACTACCGTTAAAATTGAAAATAATAAGGTTACAATGCTGCGCAGCGGGCAAAATAACAGTCAGTTGGTGTTTGAAAAGGGGCAACGGCATATTTGCAGTTATGAAACGCCGTTCGGCGCATTTGCCATCGGCATTACATCAAACATATTAGATATTGACCTGACGGAATCGGGCGGCGTTATTTCGGCTGAATATCAAGTTGAAATAAATAATAACACCTCCGGCATAAACAGTTTTCATTTACAGTTTAAAGGGTGTTGAGAAAAACGCTAAAATTTTGCTGTTGAAAGGGTTGCAACATGACAAATATTAAACAAAAGATAAGAGAACAAATAACTTGCGCGGTTACCGCCGCAATAAAAAAAGCGGGGTACGACGCTGTTTCGTTTACCGTTGAAACACCGCGGGAGCGCACAAACGGCGATTTTTCGGCAAATGCGGCAATGGCGCTTGCAAAAATTGCAAAAAAGCCGCCCTTTCTTTTGGCAGACGAGCTGAAAGAGCATATATCCGTTGACGAAAGATATATAGAACGGGTAGAGGTTGCTCGCCCGGGCTTTATTAACTTTTATTTAAACAATGAATGGCTGTATGAAGTTTTATTGCTGACGGAAAAATTAAACGACAGCTATGGGAAATCAAATATCGGCGAGGGCGCTCGGGTGATGGTTGAGTTTGTGAGCGCAAACCCAACCGGGCTTATGCATATGGGCAACGCCAGGGGCGGCGCGTTGGGTGATTCCATCGCAAGAATTTTAGCCTTTTCCGGCTTTGAGGTAACAAAAGAATTTTATCTTAATGATTCGGGCAACCAAATAGAAAAGTTTGCCCTTTCGCTTGAGGCGCGCTATTTGCAACTGTGCGGAATTGACGCGCCGTTTGACGAGGAGTGGTATCAAGGGGACGACATCAAAGACCGTGCGGCTGAATTTTTAAAACTGCATGGCGATAAATATTCTGGCATGCCTGCTGAGAAGCGGCGTGAGGCTTTGGTGAAGTTCGGGCTTGAAAAAAACATAAATATAATGAAAAAAACGCTCTCGGATTATCGGATAGACTATGATGTTTGGTTTAGGGAAAGCGCGCTTTATGAAAGCGGCGAGGTTGAAGAAACATTAAAGCTGCTGCAAGAAAAAGGCTACGCATACCAAAAGGAAGGCGCGTTGTGGTTTAAGTCGTCCGACGACGATGAAAAAGACGAGGTTTTGGTAAGGGCAAACGGCGTTCCGACATATTTTGCGGCGGATATAGCCTATCACAGAAATAAATTTGAAAACAGGGGCTATGACAAGGTTATCGATGTTTGGGGGGCGGACCATCATGGGCATGTCGCAAGAATGAAGTATGCCATGGAGGCGCTTGGCATAAATCCAAACAAGCTTGAGGTTGTGCTGATGCAGCTTGTGCGGCTTATGCGGGGCGGAGAGGCTGCGCGAATGTCAAAGCGGAGCGGAAAGGCGATCACCCTTGATGTTTTGCTTGACGAAATTGGGATAGATGCCGCGCGGTTTTTCTTTAACATGAGAAACGCCGGCAGTCATTTTGATTTTGACCTTGAACTTGCGGTACAGCAAAGCAACAGCAACCCTGTTTTTTATGTGCAGTACGCTCACGCAAGAATTTGCAGCATAATCCGTTTGTTGGCGGAGGACGAAATTCTTGTGCCGCCGTACAGCGGCATTGATGCCGCGCTGTTAAAGGATGATGCGGAGTTTAATTTACTTCGCAAAATAAGCGAGCTGCCGGACGAAGTTTCGGCGGCGGCGCAAACGCTTGAACCGTCGCGCCTTACACGGTATGCCACCGAGCTTGCAACGGAGTTTCATTCTTTTTACAATGCGTGCCGCGTTAATGTTGAAAGCAGAAAACTATGCGATGCGCGCTTGAAATTGATTGACGCAACGCGAATAACCCTTGCAAATGTTTTAAAATTGATTGCGGTGGATGCGCCGGAAAAAATGTGACCGGAGGGAATATGCACATAAAAAGACTAACGCTGATATTACTTGTTATTTTTATTTTTGGAAATCACACCTCATTTGCCGCAACCCTTGAAGAAGCGGTAAGTGTCGTTTCGCAAAAACTTTTTATAGAAACAAAGGTTGATAAAAACATACTTCGCCTATACAGCGATTGGGGGTTTATCGATTCAAAGTACATTGATGTGTTTGCAGGCGCCCTCCATAGCGGGCTTTTGAGCCCGAAGGGAAAGCTTTTAAAGCCGAAGGGCGGGGATTTTAGCGCTTTACTGCAAGGCTTGATACGGTTTTCCATCATATCCCCTACTTTTGAGATTGAGGGTTTTTACGGTTCGGAGCAACGGCAATTTACGCCCGATACCGTTTTTATTGTTGACGATGAAATTCAAAGCGAGCTTGAACCGGAAGAATCCGCTTATTATTATGCGTTGGTAAACAAAGGGGGCAGAACATATGTGGTATGGAAAACGAAACATCAAAATGCGCTTTGGCTTTACAGCGGCAACCTTTACCTAAAAGAGGGGGATAATTACATATTGCAAAACCTTCAAAAAAAGAACTTTGGCTCGTGGCAAAGCGTGTCGGAAAATGATTACGAAAGCGTTGTTATGGCGCCGAATGTGCAGCCTTTGTATAATAATTCGGTTATAGACGGCGATATCAACCTTTTGCACCTTGACAAGCAAGTGTTTATATTGGGTCAGCCATATGATGAAAAAATAAAAGCGTATCATTTTGAAGTAAAATAACATATTTATGGGGTATGCCCCCTTAAGATTGGGAAGTGAAAACAAATGAAAAAGAAAATAGCCGCACTTTTAATAGTTTTAACACTATTTTCAACTGCTGTATTTGCGGAGTTTGCGCCGCAAATAGATGTTCAAGACGGCGAGGCGATGTATGAGTTTTATAATATATTACTTCGCATGACGGAGCGAAACCATCGCTTTGGCGCAACAAGGCAGCAGATGCTTGAATCTGCCGTTGCGGAAGTTTTAAAAGAGCACCCTGAACTTTTTGACGAATTTGCAAAAGGTGCATATTCCGCCTTGGATGAAAATTCAAGGTATTTAAACCTTGAGGAGTTTAACGGCGCAGCCGAAACGATTAGCGGCGAATTTGAGGGAATCGGCATAAATGTGTCGGAATATAACGGCATAACAATGGTGGGCGCGCCTATAATCGGCTCTCCCGCATATCTTGCAGGCATAATGGCGGGCGATGTTATAGTCAGCGTTGACGGCACGGATATATACGGCTTTGTGCTTGACCAAACGGTAAAGCTCATAAGAGGCGCCGTCGGAACATATGTTAAGCTGGGGATTGAGCGTAACAATACATTTTTAGAGATTGAAGTAAAAAGAGATGTAATAAAAATAAATCCGGTAACATATAAAGTTTTAGACGATATAAATGCTGCATATGTAAGCATTTCCACATTCAACGCCAACACCGGCATTTGCTTGGAGGAGGTTTTGCAGGAAATTCACAGCCTTAATATTGACAAGGTAATACTTGATTTGCGATACAACCTTGGCGGGCTTCTTAACGAGGCGGTGTATGTTGCAAGCTATTTCGTGCCCGATAACACCCTTGTTGTTACGGAAGATTATAAGGACGAAAAAAAGGCGCTTTCTCATTATTCCATGCCGACCGGCATGAAGTTTAATGCGGTTGTTCTTGTAAACGAATACAGCGCCTCGGCATCCGAAATAGTTGCCGCGGCGATTAAGGAAAATAACACAGGCGTTCTTGTCGGAACAACAACTTTTGGCAAAGGCACGGTGCAGCAAAGCATATATTTAAAAAACGGCGGCGCGCTTTGGCTTACGGTGGCAAAATATTTAACCCCCAATGGCTCATACATACATGAAGTCGGAATAGAGCCGGATTATTATGTCGAAAATAAAAAGGTTGTGCTTGATACATCGGAATTTCAGCCGATACAAGGGGCAAGGGCGCTGAAACAAGGCGACAGCGGCAACGATGTGCTTGCGATAGAGCAACGGCTTTCGGCCATGGGATACCCTATTGAAAATGCGGATGAATTTTACGATATCCACACCGAAATTGCAGTAACTGCTTTTCAAAGCGGCAATGGGCTTTTCCCGTACGGCGTGGCGGACATAACAACCCAAATTAAAATAATGGATGTGGCGTTTGAGGCGGAAGTTATGCAAGATAACCAGCTTGAAAAAGCAAAAGAGGTTATCGACGGTAATTTTTAATTTTACATTCAAAATTATTTGACACGCAACATTGAAAATGATAAAATAAATATCATATTATTTTGGTCAATTAAAACTAAAAAACTGTTAAAGGACGGGAGGTTTGAAATATCGTGAAAAAATACGATGTTGCAATAATAGGGGCAACCGGAATGGTGGGTCAGCGCTTTATAACTTTGATGAAAGACCATGAGTGGTTTAATATAAAGGTTTTGGCGGCAAGCGGTCGTTCCGCAAACAAGAAGTATAGCGAAGCTGTGCGGGGGAGATGGTCAATGGCAGAGTCCATACCGCAAACGGTTGAAAATCTTGTCCTTTATGATGCAACGGCAGACGCAAAAAAAATTGCATCCGAGGTGGATTTTGCATTTTGCGCCGTTGATATGAATAAAGATGAGTTAAGGGCTTTAGAGGAGCGTTATGCAAAACTGGAATGCCCTGTGGTTTCAAACAACAGCGCGCACAGGGGAACGCCGGACGTTCCCATGATTATACCGGAAATAAACCCCGAGCATGCGAAGGTTATTGATTTTCAGCGCAAGCGGCTTGGAACAAAACGAGGGTTCATTTCGGTTAAATCGAATTGCAGCCTTCAAAGCTATGTGCCGGCTCTTTTCCCGCTGAACAAGTTTGAACCGCGCGATGTGTTGTGCTGTACCTATCAAGCCATATCCGGTGCGGGCAAAACTTTTGAAACATGGCCGGAAATGCTGGATAATGTAATTCCGTTTATAGGCGGAGAAGAAGAAAAATCCGAAAATGAGCCGCTAAAAATTTGGGGAAAGGTTGAAAAAGGCGGCATAATCAGCGCGAAAACGCCGCGTTTTACAACACAATGCATAAGGGTTCCCGTTTCGGACGGTCACCTTGCCGCTGTGTTTGCAAGCTTTAATATAAAGCCTGAAATTGACGAGGTAATTCATATTTGGAAAAACTTTAGCGGGCGACCGCAACAGCTTGGGCTTCCTTCCGCTCCAAAGCAGTTTTTAAATTATTTTGATGATGACGGCTTTCCGCAAACAAAAATGCACAGGGAACTTGAAAACGGCATGGCAATCAGCCTTGGCAGGTTGCGCCCCGACAGTCAATATGACATAAAGTTTGTTGGGCTTTCACATAATACAATAAGGGGCGCGGCAGGCGGTGCGGTGTTAATGGCAGAGCTTTTGTGCGCAGAAGGTTATATTTAATTAGGAGGTTTTTTTATGAGCAGTAATAAAAAAACACCGGTTTTTACCGGCTCGGGGGTTGCAATTGTTACTCCCTTTACAAATGACGGGGTTGATTTTGATAAGTTGGGGGAACTTATTGATTTTCAGATACAAAACAAAACGGATGCGATTGTTGTTTGCGGCACAACCGGTGAAGCCTCTACAATGAATGACAAAGAGCATCTGTCGTGCATTGAATATGCCGTTAAAAAGGTGGATAAAAGGGTGCCGGTCATTGCCGGAACAGGCAGTAATGATACAAACCACGGCATTGAGCTTAGCAAGGAGGCGGAGCGGCTGGGCGCCGACTCATTGCTGCTTGTTACGCCATATTATAATAAGGCGACGCAAGACGGGTTGGTAAAGCACTATACCATGCATGCCGATAAGGTTGATTTGCCCATTATCATGTATAACGTGCCCCCGCGCACAGGTCTTAGCATGAGCGTTGATACTGTGTTCAAGCTTTCACAACACCCCAATATAAACGCTATGAAAGAGGCAAGCGGTTCCATTTCGTATGTGGCGTGCCTTGCGCAAAAATGCGGCGAAGGTTTAAATATATATTCCGGCAATGACGATATGATTGTTCCTATTATGTCGCTTGGCGGTATTGGCGTTATTTCGGTTGTGGCAAATATATTGCCCGAGGATACGCACAATATAGTTTGCAAATATTTAACCGGCGATGTTGAGGGAAGCAGAGCCTTACAGCTTAAAATGCTTGATGTTGTAAACGCATTGTTTTGCGAGGTTAACCCCATTCCGGTAAAAACAGCGCTGAACCTTATGGGCTTTGATGCCGGTATTTTAAGGCTGCCCCTTTGCGACATGGGAGAGAAAAACCTTGAAACCTTAAAATGCGCATTAAAAGACTATCGCTTGTTAAAATAAAGAAAGTAGGATACCGATGATAAATGTAATACTAAGCGGGTGCAACGGAAAAATGGGTGGCGTTGTGTCTGAAACAATAAAACATTCGGACGGCATCAACATTGTTTGCGGGGTTGACATAAACCCAACATCGAAATCCGATTACCCTGTGTTTTCTTTACCGGAAGAATTTAAAGGGGAAGCCGATGTAATAATTGATTTTTCACATCCTTCAACCCTTACCGGGCTGCTTGACTATTCATTACGCCGAAAAATGCCCATAGTTGTTGCCACCACAGGGCTTGCGGCAGACCAAATAAGCCAAATTAAAACGGCGTCCAAAAGCGTTCCGGTGTTTTTTTCGGCAAATATGTCGCTTGGCGTTAATTTGTTGGTTGACCTTGTTATGCGGGCGGCAAAGTTTTTGGAGGATTCTTTCGATATAGAGATAATTGAAAAGCATCACAATCAAAAAATTGATGCGCCGAGCGGCACAGCGCTTGCTATTGCTGATGCGATAACAGAGGCGGTATCAAAACCGTGCGAGTATGTATATGACCGGCATTCGGTAAGAAAAAAACGCAAACGGTCAGAAATTGGCATTCATGCAATACGGGGCGGAACAATAGTTGGGGAACACTCGGTTATATTTGCAGGAATGGACGAAATTATTGAAATTAAGCATCAAGCCGCATCGAAAGAAATTTTTGCGGTAGGGGCGGTTCGCGCGGCTCGGTTTATTATCGGAAAACCGCCCGCATTATATGATATGAGGGATATTGTTAATTCGGAGCGTTCGTAAAAAGCAGCTTTAACTGCAGGCATGGCGGCTATATGCCGCAAATGGAGGTTTTTTGTTATGTATGATTTTAAACTTAGCAATGTGGATGATGTTGTTCTTGTTACAATTGAAAATGTGCCGAATTCCACCTTTGTTTTGGCGGATATTTTTGAAAAAATAGCCGATTCGCATATAAATGTGGATATGATAAGCCAAACCGCTCCATATAAAGATACAACCGATTTATCCTTCACGATAGACGCTGTTGACCTTACCAAAACCTTTTCCGTTGTGGGGGAAATTAAAAAGCAGTACCCAAAGGTGACAACTGAAATCAGCCCGGGAAACTGCAAATTTATGATTTACAGCGAGCTGTTAAAATCGCAGTACGGGATTGCCGCAAGGCTTTTTAAGGCGTTATCGGACAACGGCTTTCAAATTAAGCTTATTACCACATCCGACATGGAAATTTCAATATTGCTTGATAAAAGCGAATTTGAAAAAATAGGCGCTGTTTTAAAGCAAGAGTTTTTATATTGATTTGCGTTTAGATGGGCTTTTATATTCTTATAAATTTCCATCTTCCTTTTTGAACCCTAAAGTGGTACATAACCGAGCGGAAGATAAAGTCGGACAACAAGCCGGACGCAACCGCTATGTAACCGTTGCCTGTGATTTTGCCTATAAACCAAAACAAAAACAGCCTGCCCACCCATAGACCTATTATGCTTGTCGCCGCAACATATCTCATATCGCCTCCGCCTCGAAGAACGGCTGCCATTACGATAAAATACGAAACAGGCAATAGTGAGATTGCAAACACTCTGGCAAAATATTTGCCCGATTCTAAAATTATTGCATCGGATGCGTAAATCTTCACTATCAAAGGGGCAAATCCAAACAAGGCTGTGCCCAAAACCAAAAACCCGATTATCGTTATTGCTTTTGATGTTTTAACAATTTCCGTTGCTTTTTCAAAGTCTCTTTTTCCCAATGCATGGGATATCATAACTGTTACCGCAACGCTCAATCCGTTAAAAGGGGCGTTTGTAATTCCGTTAATGTTGGCGCCTATCTGATACCCGCCTTGAAGAACCGTTCCGAAGGATATCAGCATTGTTTGCAGCACAACGAACCCGCCTTGAAAAATAAGCTGCTCCAACATTGAGGGCACGCCTATCTTTAATATTTTTGCCGCTATTCTTTTTTGCGGAGCAAGCGCCGACCTTGAAATAAGAACATCTCTTTTTTTTATGTAGACATAAACCCCCGTGAACAGCGCGCTGATATATTTTGACGACATAACCGCTATGCCCGCCCCGGTCATTCCCATCGGCGGTATTTTAAAGGGAGCAAACCCTTGAATTAACATAACGCTTAACAATAAATTCAGCGCATTTAAAATTCCTGTGGAGTATAGCGGTGTTTTATTGTCGCCTATGCCCCTGACGCCTGCATTTATAACGGTCAATATTGCCGTTGCAGGCATGGCTGTCATGGAAAAAGCGAAGTAAGCATGTATATTCTTTAAAACATCATCATCCGCACCGCCGAAAAAAAAGAGTATTACATGATTTTTAAAAATTAATGTAAAGGAAAAGACAATAAGGCTTAACAGCACGGTGATTATTATGTTTTGCATGAAGGCTTTTTTCACATCTTCCGTTTTTCCGCTCCCCCACATTCTGGAGATGACAACCATTCCGCCCGCCGACAAGCCTATGTATATGCTTTGAAGCCAGTTGACAATGGTGTTGGTCATAGCTGCCGCCACAAATTGGTTGCTTCCCAAATGCCCTATGACAGCGATAGAAACAATGCCCACCAACACCACCAGTAATTGCTCGACAATACTTGGTGACGCAATTTTTAAAAGCTGTAATGTTCTTTTTTTATCCAAAGGATAACGCATAATTATTAACCTTCTTATTTATACACCGTCCGGAACTGTCCCAAAAAACTTATTTTCGCAAAGCCGGTCAATCCTTTTCATATCATCGGATGACAGCTCAAAATCAAAAATCATCGAATTTTCAATAATGCGCTCTTTATTGATTGATTTAGGAATTACAATAACATCGTTTTGAATATGCCATCGCAATACAACTTGCGCAGGCGTTTTTTTATATTTTGACGAAAGCTCCCTTAAAAGGGGTAAGTCAAGGTTCCCTTTCATAAGCGGGCTCCATGCCGTTAATTTTATGTTATTTTCGTTTGCAAAAGATAAAAGCCTTTTTTGCGTATAAAGCGGATGTAACTGCACTTGGTTAACTGCCGGCATCACACCGGTTTCCTCTGCAACCATTGTTATATGCTGCTCGTTAAAATTGCTAACCCCTATTGCTTTTACATGCCCTTCGTTATAAAGCTTAACAAGCGCCTTCCATGTTTGCCGATAAGTGGCGGCTATTGGCCAATGAACCAAATAAAGGTCAATGTATTCCAAAGAAAGCCTTTTCCTGCTTTCCTCGAAAGCGTTAAGCGTTCGCTCAAACCCTTGGTCGCTGTTCCAAACCTTGGTGGTTACAAAAATTTCATCACGCGAAATTCCGCTTTCTTTTATCGCCGTGCCAACGCCGTCTTCATTTTGATAAATAGCGGCGGTATCTATGCTGCGATACCCCGCCTCTATTGCCCATTTAACCGCGTTTATAACCTCGCTGCCGTCTTGAACCCTCCAAACGCCCAATCCAAGTGTCGGCATTTTAACCCCGTTATTCAAAACCGCATATTTAGTTTCCAAACCTACACCCCTCCAATTTGTATAATATATAAGCCCCCCATGCGCTTAACATGGAAGGCTTATAAGTTGAGCATTACATATCAATAAGTGTTGATAAACCCTTTTGTATATCTTCGTCCGGCAGAGAGTAATTTTCCATCTCGCCGCTATTAAAGCTTGCATAAGCTTCCAAATCGAAGTTTCCGTTGCCGGTAAGACCGAACAAGATTGTTTTTGCTTCCCCTCGTTCTTTACATTCAAGCGCAACGTCAATTGCGGTTTTGATGGCATGCGCCGATTCGGGCGCGGGCAATATTGCCTCGTGTTTCGCAAACAGCACAGCCGCCTCAAAAACTTCTTTTTGCCCGACAGCCCTTGCCTCGTCCAAATGCCCGTCATGATACAGCTTGCTCAAAATGGGAGACATTCCATGATACCGCAGCCCGCCCGCATGAATGCTTGTTGGGATAAAGCCGCTGCCAAGCGTATACATCTTTGCAAGGGGGGTTATATGCCCCACATCGCAGAAATCATAAGCATATTTACCTCTGGTGAAGGACGGGCACGCCGCGGGTTCAACCGCAATAAAGTGCGGGTTTGCCTTTTGCGTGAGCTTATCTTGCATAAATGACGACATAAGCCCGCCAAGGTTTGAGCCGCCGCCTGCGCATCCGATAACATAATCGGGATATTCGTCAACCATTTCAAGTTGTATTTTGGATTCAATACCTATTATCGATTGATGCAACATAACCTGATTTAACACCGAGCCAAGGCTGTACCGCGTGTTGGGAGTTTTAAGCGCCATTTCAATCGCCTCGCTTATTGCCGTTCCCAAACTGCCGGTGTTGTGTGGGTCTTTCTCCAAAATCGCCCTGCCAACATCGGTGGTGTTGCTTGGGCTTGGGAATACATCTGCGCCGTAAGTTTTCATAACTTCTTTTCGATACGGCTTTTGGTCATAGCTGACACGAACCATATACACCCTCAGCGGCATATCAAAATATGCGCACGCCATCGCCAAAGCAGTGCCCCATTGACCGGCGCCCGTTTCGGTTGTAATGCGTTCAATTCCCTGCTTTTTGTTGTAATAAACCTGTGCAACGGCAGAATTTAGCTTATGGCTGCCTGAAGTGTTGCTGCCTTCGTATTTATAATAAATACGCGCCGGCGTATCCAGCAGCCTTTCCAAGTTATAAGCCCTTATTACAGGCGAAGGTCTGTAAAGCTTGTAATATTCAAGCACCTCATCCGGAATATCAACATAACGCTGGAGCGTTGCTTCTTGCCGACAAAGTTCTTCGGCAAAAATAGGCGTTAAATCGTCCGCCGTAACCGGCTTCATTGTGGCAGGATTGATGTATGGGTCGTGCTGCTCGGGCATATCCGCCCTAACATTGTACCATTGCTTAGGCATTTTATCCTCGCTAAGCAAAATCCTGTTTGGAACTTTTTTTGACATAAAAAACCCTCCGTTAAATATAATTAGCAGAGGCTCAGATTGTTATTTTTTATAATGTTTCTCGTCTATACTTACTCATCTCACCTACACTCTGCTATTTTTATAATACCACACTTTCCGCTTGCAGTCAATATGTTTTTTTAAAAACCCCCGCCCAAAGCGCTAAAGGCTTATTAAATCTTTAATATTTTCAAACCGCTTTTTTGAAATGCCTTTAACATTCATAATGTCTTCCTTACTGGTAAAGCATCCCTTCTCGTTTCGGTGCGATATTATATTGCCTGCATAAACTTCCCCTATACCCGGAAGGGTCGTAAGCTCGCGCAAGGTCGCGGTGTTTATATTAACCTTTTTGATTTCGGCATCATTTAATGGTACAGAAAGGGGAATAGCGCCTTTTTGAGGAATGAAAATTTCTTCCTCGTCCGACAGTATTTTTGCAAGGTTAACGGTATCGGCTTCCGCATTTTTTGTAAAGCCTCCGGCAGCATCTATCGCATTGCAAACCCTGCTTTCCAAGTCAAGCGGATAAAGACCGGGCGATTTCACCTCGCCTTTAACATGAACATAAATCTTTTTTTGCTTGGCTTTTTGTTCCGAAGGCTGTTCCGTGGCATGGATATAATCGGATGCAAGGTTTTGCATTTTAATGGTTTTTACGCGGCTGCCAACGGAAAAAAGCATTATTACAAGCACACCAACAAGCACCATTGCTATTGATGAAGTTGATTTCAGCTCCATTATATCAAAAAAACGGTCAAATGTTTTTTTAATAAACTTCTTCACATTATCAGCCCCCAAAGCCTTAATATGTTAATTCAGTTTAATTATGCCTGTCGATAATTGTAGAATTTTGTAATAGTTTATCACATTTTCCACAATATTTCAATCCTTTTTTGGCAATAATTAATTACTATACAAACAATAAGTTTATTTTGCTAAACTTGTTGAAATTATAAACGATACATGCTATAATAAGTTATATATGTGAATTAACTTAATTGGTGTATGTAAAAAATCACCGAAAGGAGAGATGGCAAGTGTTTAGAAAAATTAAAAAAGCAGTTTCATTGCTTGCTGCAATATGTATGCTGTTTTCATTAGTTGCAGTTGCTGCTGAACCCCAACAAGCATCTATTATGGCGTCCTCGGCTACTGTAAGTCAGGGGGGCAATGTTACCATTGATGTTAGCGTTAAAGACATTCCGGATGATTGTGAAGGTGTTGCTTTCGGGATTAGCTTTGACGAAAATAGCTTGTCGTTGGCGCAAAATGGGATAGTCGCCAGCGATGAAATGGAATTTACCGGTTCGTATATTGACCCGGGTTCTATCGGTTTTGCGGGGCTGTTTGCCAATATAGAAGCAATAAATGTTGGCGCTTGGGTTAAAGTTGCATCAATAACATTTGCAGTAAAATCAAGCGCGCAGGTGGGCGACACCTATTTGGAATTTATAAATGCGCAATATAGTGATATAGATTTTGACGATTTAACCGATGGCAAAATTACTGTAACAAAAAGAAGCGGCAAGTTCACACCATCAACGGGCGGCTTAGCGTATTATGACCGTCAACCGGACGATAAAGAACCTGACGATAAAGAACCGGATGAAAAAGAGCCGGATGAAAAAGAGCCGGATGAAAAAGAGCCGGATAAGCCATCCACACCAAGCGTTGATGATTTTTCTGATTTGGGCGGGTTTGATTGGGCAAAAAGTTCAATTGACAATCTGGTTAAAAAAGGCGTAATCTCGGGAACATCAAAAAGTACATATGAGCCGAGCAGGTCTATAACACGCGCTGAATTTACAAAGCTTATTGTTTCGGTGTTTGGGTTTGCAACGGATAGTCATGAGGTTTTATTTAATGATGTGTCTGCCGAGGATTGGCATTTTGAGTTTGTTACTGCGGCTGCAAACGCAGGCGTTGTTACAGGCTACCCCGAAGGCGGTTTTCAGCCGGGGCTTTCAATAACACGACAAGAAATGGCGGTAATGGTTCTTCGGTCTTTTAAAGCTATTGGGGTTGAGTTGGTGCAGGAAGGCGCAAAAACTTATGCTGATGATAACGAGATTGCCGATTGGGCAAAAGAAGCAATCAGCACTTTGTCCTCAATAGGCATCTTAAACGGCAGGGGAGAAAATATCTTTGCTCCTACCGATAACCTAACGCGTGCCGAGGCTGCCGTTATGACTAACTCATTGTTAATGTTGCTATCTGCCAACTAAGCTAAAATTGTAAATTTTTTAATCGACACCCGTATATTACGGGTGTCGATTTTTTTAAAAATATCAGCTTATGGCATACATCAGCCTAACGCTTTATGTTGACAGCGCGTTATTTTTGGTGTGTGCATGGCAAATGGCTATGGCAAGCGCATCCGCGGTATCATCCGGTTTTGGAATTTCATTAAGCGACAAAATGGCTTTAACCATGTATTGCACCTGGGCTTTATCTGCCCTGCCATACCCGACTACCGCCTGTTTTACCTGCAGCGGAGTGTATTCATAAGCCGGTATATTTTTATTAGCTGCCGATAATATAAGCACCCCCCGCGCCTGACCCACATTCACCGCCGTTTTTACATTTGTATTAAAAAAAAGCTCCTCAATTGCAATTTCGGTAGGCTTATACTTTTCTATTATGTATGACATATCGTCATAAATAGCTTTCAGCCTTAAGGTTGTATCTGTGTTTGCGGGCGTTAAAACCGCCCCGTATTCTATCGTTTTAAACTTGTTGTTGTTATATTCGACTATTCCGAAGCCCACCGTTGCAAGCCCGGGGTCTATGCCCAATATACGCATTTTTTATATCACCCCCATAACAGCATTTTAACATATTTGTTTGCTTTTGAAAAGATAATATGCTAAAATAAACAAAAGAGTATATACGCTATTTTGGGGGGTATCATGCTAATTGGAAGAAAGAATTATAACCGCAAAAAACCTGTGCGAGGATAATGAATATGAAATATCCCTGCGACCGCGCACAATGGACGAATATGTTGGGCAACAAAGCGTCAAAAATAACCTCAAAATCACTATCGAAGCAACATTGCAGCGGCGTGAGGCGCTCGACCATGTGCTTTTATACGGACCCCCGGGGCTTGGCAAAACCACATTGGCGGGAATTATAGCCAACGAATTGGGGGTTGGCATAAAAATAACAAGCGGCCCTGCAATAGAAAAACAGGGAGACCTTGCCGCCCTTTTGACTAACTTGTCGGAGCATGATGTTTTATTTATCGACGAAATACATCGCCTTAGCCGCTGTGTTGAAGAAGTGTTATATCCTGCAATGGAGGACTATGCGCTTGATATAATGGTGGGGCAAGGACCTTCCGCGCGGTCTATACGGCTTGACCTGCCAAAGTTTACATTGATTGGCGCTACAACTCGTTCGGGGCAGCTTTCTTCTCCGCTTCGTGATAGATTCGGCGTTATTTCAAGGCTTGAGCTATATACCGCGGATGAGCTTGCTAAAATTGTCGGAAGGTCTGCCGGGATATTGCAAGTTCCGATAGATGAGGAAGGAAAATACGAAATTGCTTTGCGTTCAAGGGGCACGCCGCGAATTGCGAACCGTCTTTTGCGTCGGGTTCGTGATTATACACAGGTCAGGGCAGACGGCAAAATAACAAAGAAAATTGCCGATAAAGCGCTTTCAATGTTTGAGGTGGATAAAATCGGTCTTGATAAGGTTGATAAAGATGTTATGCTTGCGATTATAAACGATTTTGGCGGCGGACCGGTCGGGTTGGACACGCTTGCCGCCATGGTGGGAGAAGATTCGCTAACAATAGAAGATGTTTATGAGCCATACCTTATGCAGCTTGGGTTTCTAAATCGCACCCCTCGGGGCAGAGTTGCGGCAAAACCGGCGTACGATTATTTTGGAATAGAAAAAAACTGCTGATAAAACGCCTGTTGTGGATGCCAACACTAACTTTTAATTTGAAAGCGGCAAAAAAGCCAAAAGAGAAAGGGACGGCATTTTTGAATGCAGATGGGCTGCTAAGGCTAAATTCGTAATAAGGTTGTATTTTTTTATTTTTATATAACTAATGTAGAGTGATATGTTTCTAAAAAGGATGTGGTGTTTATGCTTAAAAGAACAACTTGCTTATTAATTATTGCCATAATACTAATGCTTGTTGGCGTTTCCGTTTTGGCAAACGATGCAAGACCTCGTGTGACGGGAAGTGCCTCGGATCCGATTTCAGGCTATTATGTTGTTTATGAGCATAAAGGGGCTACATACCGAAGCGATGAAATGGGACCTGCCTTTAACCGCAATATGTGGCGTTTGTTGGACGATGCAGACCGCCAAAAGGTTATATCGGGGTTGGGCTATCGAAGCGAGAGGATAACCCAGTTCGGTACTGACGGCGATACTATGATTATGGAGTGGTATGCCCAGTCTAATGAGTGGTCGCAAGCGAAGCGGTATTGGGAGAGCAAACTATCCGGCAAGTATTTTCCGGCTTTGGAGAGCTTTTACAGCAGCAGCTTGGCGGCGCATTTTGAGTGTTATAATCAAAACCCAAGATATTCTCCCGGCAAGGATAGGGCTTTGTATGATGAATTTTATGAGGTTAAGGCAACCATGAACGATTATTGGAATATAGGAACAACGGCATACGGCGTTTTGGGCAGGTTGAAGGGAAAGCAGATAACGGTGGCGGTGAACTTCGGCTCGAAAGAAATTATAAAAATGCTGTCGGATACATATATGATGCCTGCTGTGACCCGCGGTGCAAAGCCTCTTAGCGACGCGCTCGGTCAGGCTTTCGGCATAGCAGCCGATCAAGGTATGGGTATGATGTCGGCTCCTCCGTCGCCCGGCGACCAAATTGCTGCCATAGAAAGTTTGATTGAGCAATGCAAAGCCACAGCCGAAACTGTTATGGTGGAAAAACTGCCTGCCTTGGAGGCGAATCTGGCTAATTTGTTAAATCAAATGGAGCAGGATGCGATGCAGTTGGGAAATGAGCGGCTGCAACAACAGCAGCAGGAGGAGCAGGCACACGGACAGCAGCAAACAGAAGTTAATAATGCGGTTACTGCCGCATATGCAACTGCAAGCGCCGCTATGGAACAGCAGGTTTCCCTAAGCGCCCTTATAAATCAGTATGTGCCGAAAAAGGGGGATGCGGGGGTTAGTGCAAGTGACTATATTTCGTACCGCAATTGGGCAACGGGGCAAATTACGGCTTTGATGGCGCAAATTCGCACGGAACTTGCGGTGCTTGAGCCGGAGTATCAAACGCTTCGCAGTGAATATGAGGGGTATGAGCAGGGCATTTTGGACAAAGCAGGGCTGGAAAGTCTGCCTGCCAGCGGTTCCTCATTCCTTGATACGCACCAACTTATTTATGGAGTTTATAGCAAAAAAGACCGATTTTACCACGAGGTGAATGGTATACCCTTTGGTTATTATCGTATGATGATTGAAAGCACCGCCGAAAACGCTTTGCAGGATTTTGCCACCGACCTGTTCACCCATTACGGCTATGCCGAGGGTATTCCGTATTATGCCCTTGTGCGCAGCAAATTTTTTGATGATGACAGAGCTGATTACACCGATTTGATTAATGAATATGGGGATTATGTTGACACCATTCAATCTGTTTTGGATAATGAAAGCGATTTTTTTGCCGCATTATCCGATTTAAAGGGCAGGATTGATACTCTTAGAGGCAGGATAACTGCTTTGGAGAGGCTTTACAACGAGCGCACAAATCCTTATAATTATAACTGGTACACAGATGTTGACTATCCCGCGCCTATGGCGGAGTTTTTCGCACCGCTCTATCCCCTTGCATACCCTGCAACGGACATTGCGGCGTTTATCCAAGGATGCCGAAGTAACTTTAATTTGTTTTATTTGACTGGGCAGTCTTGCTTGAAAAGGATTGAGGAATACAGCCAAAGTCTTGAAGACTTGGATTTAATAGAGGGCAGCTATTGCGATGCATTGGACGAATATATAAGCGCTATGACGACTTTGGCGGCCCAATACAGCACCATGACGGCTAATTATGAAAATGCCCTTTCCCAGGTTTATACCTCTATTAAAGGCATAAGAGAGGCGCAAAGCGAATATTTTCAGTCCGCCTCTTACACTTCATATTATTATGACGGCAATTATTATCATACATATAATATGCCTGCCAATCCGTCGGTAAAAATGAGCAAGATACAAAGCGATTTAGCAGGAGGCGCGCAAAGGGAAAGCATTATAGCTGCTCTTAAATCCTTAAAAACCCAAGAGGAGGCATATTTACGGCAGTTTGAAACGGCAAAGGCGCATCAAAACTACTATGCAAGCGAGTTAACCGGGCTTTCTACGGCGTTGCAGCTTGACAGTTTGGGGCATAGGGCAAGCCTTTCCTATATTCTTGGCGGCTCAAACCTTGAAAAACCTTTGGATGTTGTTTATCGTATGTTTCCCGAATACCCGGACAGGGATTTGGTTACATCTTATACGGTGGAGCAGGTAAACGGCAGCAATATGCACCATGCCATTGAAATGTTGGAGGGTAAGACCGAGAATTATTATAAGCTGCAAAATTACAGGGATAAAATAAGCGGCTCCCAGGGGAGTGCCTTAGAGGTAATGATGTTTGCAAACGGCGGTGTAAACGAAAATACGGTGAAAAGCGTATATCAATCTGCTCTTGCAATATATCAATACGGAAGGACATCAACAATCACCTATGCACAAAATCAGCTTGCCGCAGAGCATTTTGCCCTTTTAAACGAGCTTGAACAAACAGGCGTTGATTATTACACCGAACCGCCCCAATCACAGATACGCATTAGCGGAATAACGACTCAGACCGGGGAAGTCGCCGCAACAATCGAAAACGAAAGCGGCGACAAAATTGAAAATGCCTTTGTGATTTTGGGGGAATACGAACAAAACGGCGCTCTTTTAGGCACATCCATTCAAAAAGTAACAAAAATTGAGAACTTATATTCAGATACGAAAATATACCCTGCCAACAAGGAGGCAGAGCAATTTAAAATTATGCTGTGGAAGAACATGGGAAGTATATCCCCTATGACGGATGCTTTCGACAGCGCCCTTAATTATTAAAAAGGTGTTTAATGACGATAAATCTAAATCAATTTTGATGAAAGCGGTAAAAAGCGAAAGAAGGTTCAGGATAATCGCTATCCTTGTTGCATAAAACTTAGGCATCCGAATCATCGTCGCTGTTAATAAATATAGCTTCGGTATCCTGCTGCGTCAGCTTAAGTTTTTCTTTAAGCTCAATTAGCGCATCAACTGAATCCATCATTGATTCCGCGGATGCCATCATAGCTTTGGCGTTAGCCCACCATACTTGTAGTAGCTTCTAACACACCAACAGCAGTAGCTGTTCGCCCTGCTAAGTGATAATACATTGATTTAAAGTCTGCCATAGTAACCCTCCCTAAAAATGTTTTTGCCCTAAACTACTGGCAACTGAATGCTGGCAACTCCATGGTACGAATAACCATAAGGGGCATAGAATAAACACAGTAATCAAGCAGTTTGCAGCCCATAGGCAATGTTAATTTAGGAATACTAAGATGTAGTGGTAACCGTGGAAAAACTGCGGAAGACTTTTGACATTTTTTATGGTATAATGATAGTGGTGTTAAAAAGGCAAGAAAAATAATATTATGCTGCAAAAGCGCTTTCTTTCAAAGGAGGCGCTTTTGTAATGCAAAAAATAAGGGGGCATTTAAAATGTCGTGGAAAAATTACAATTTGCAACAGGGACTTGATTTATCAAAACAACTTGGGTTATTAAAAAGAAACTACGGTTTTGAAGGTGTAGGAACAGATAAAAAGGAGCCATATTACAATTGGCAAAAATATTACAAAGACAACATTGACAAGAATGCAAAAAATGGTATAATAAACTTAAAGGTGGAAGGCAAAGAGTACAATAAGGATGGGGCATATGATAATCAGAAAAGCCAAAGGGATAATCTACCTGATTGGGCAAAACCAGTTGCAAAAAGGTTTTTGCGGCAGTATGAAGAAGCATATGCTTTAAGTGAGTCGGACCCACCCAGCAGGGCTTTTTACGATGCAAGAATGAGAGATTTGAGGGACGCTGGCGAGCGTTTGAAGCGAGAAGTACAGGAAATTAGGAAAATGACAGCAGAGCATCCTGAAAACGGAAGAAAATACGGTAGTTACATTAATGCCTATTATAACACCGAAGGCAAGGAACGAGACAAATATGATGAACTGGCATTTTGGCTTAGTAGAGAGCATGCTAAATATTTAAACAACACGGAATATTTGTCTAAGTCAAGCTTACTTCCTAAAACTGAACAAAGCAATTATACCGAAGCAAAAGCTGGCTTGACCCAAAGTGAAAACATCAATAAGTATACTGCAATAAACATTGCGAACAATGCAAATAAGTTATCTTATAACCAAGTTGAATTTGGGAAGGGTTCGTATATTGCCAAGGAATTAGATACGATGGGCACTGAGTGGAGGAGCACTGCAAACACAGATGAGCAGGAAAGAATTCATAAAAAAGCAGAATTACTACGGGGTTTGGCGAGAACTTATTTTGATAATGGAAACAAAAATAACACCTCCGCCCATAAAAAGATTGTTAAAGGTTTTAAAAATATAATGAAATACAAAAGCCGAATTAAAGCAGTGGCAGACAATATCGGTATAGATGTAGGATTGTTGGCAACAGTTGTATTTAGGGAAACTGTTTCAACAGACTGGGGGGATATAAAAGACTTCCCTGCGGCTTATATTGGTCTCGATGAAGTTAGTGTGGGTCTATGCCAAATTCAACCTCAAACAGCAAGAGTGGCTTATGATAACTGGCTTACCTATTTAAGGGGAGAAAACACCAAATCCCAAAATAGCGGTTTAACTTATCAGCAAATGGTTAAGAATTTAAATGACCCGTATGAAAACATACGCTATGCGGCCATTATTATTTGGGATTACATCAATACATTTGGCATAACTGATACATCCGAAATTTTTAAAAAATATACAGGTCATCATATTACTGGTCAAAATGCATCAAATTATGTTCCGTATGCGAAAGCTTATTTTAACAAATTATAATAAACAAAAAAAGGGGGATTATCATAAGGAGAATATTGAAAAGAACTGTACTTATCGCATTATGCATAGTAATTATAAATGTTATAATAACAAACCGTTTAAACCATTCTCGGTTACAGGGTTTGGCTCGTCAACTTGCAAATTTCCCGGTTCCTGATGGGGTTAGCGTGCAAGAGCTGCAATCTGTATCAGGGTCTATAACAGGTCGCGGAGATGGCACAGACTATTTAACGGCTTTGTTAGTATACGCACCAACTTTATCAAGAGAGGAATTATTGGAGCATTATAATAGCAACCCATTTAAGCCGGTATTATCAACCAAAATTATTGATAACCTACTGTCCAATTACGGCGAAAAGGTGGCTAAAGCAAAGAATGATGCTGGAGTTTATCCTGTTTCTGTTTATGTTAATGATGTTACAGAGGGGGAACTTAAAATTATCCGAGATGACCCTCAAAATAATAAAACTTATGGCAGGAGATTAAATAAAACTTTAAGGTTTAAAGAGCTAAGATATGTTTACGATTATACCGATTATTATTTTGTTATCCTTTACGATGAGGGATATCCTGAACTTTTAAATTTTTCAATACTATTTTCCATTTGGCATAGTTGGTTTCGTTAGGCAAAATATATAACCGAAATAGGGCTGCTTATCTGCTAAAAAACCACCTCGGAAGTGTGTTGCAATCCACTTCCGAGGTGGTTTTTTAGTTTGCCCTAAACGGGCGATATCTTGACGGTAGCAATACCGAAAGGTGGGCAAAGGGTTTTTAATAAAACAAAATCGGAGCAAAGTAAGCTTTGCCCCAATTGCATTTAAGTGTTATAAAGAGTTGTTTTATTTATTCAGAGTTCCCCTTCGATTGCTCCTCGTCATCATTAATAAACATGGCTTCGGTGTCTTGCTGTGCCAATTTTAATTTTTCCGTGAGTGTAGCAAGCGCTTGGGTAGTGCCGACAAGCGCATCTGTGGCATACTCCAAAACTTCAACTGCCGTTGCCATTCGTCCCGCCAAGTGATAATACATTGACTTAAAATCTGCCATGGGAAACCCTCCTTGTTGCATAAAACTTAGATATCCGAATCATCATCGCTGTTAATAAATATAGCTTCGGTATCCTGCTGTGCCAATTTAAGTTTTTCTTTAAGCTCAATTAGCGCATCAACTGAATCCATCATTGATTCCGCGGATGCCATCATAGCTTTGGCGTTAGCCTCCATCATACTTGTAGTAGCTTCCAACACATCAACAGCAGTAGCTGTTCGCCCTGCCAAGTGATAATACATTGATTTAAAGTCTGCCATAAGAAAACCTCCTTGTTACACGAAATTAGGTATCCGAATCGCCATCATTGTCATCGATAAACATATCCTCCGTGGTTTGCTGCGCTTGCTTGAGCGTTTCGGTAATTGCTTCCAAAGCCTCTATGGCTCCTGCCACACGCCCCGCCAAGTGGTAGTACATGGATTTAAAGTCTGCCATAGTAACCCCCTAAACTTATTTTTGCCCTAAACTGCTGGCAACTGGCAACTCATAACTCAACTGGTTGCCGGAGAAGGATTTGAACCCTCACAAACAGAGTCAGAGTCTGTCGTGCTACCATTACACAATCCGGCAGTTGTATTATAAATAAGTTTGTAAAAATTATTATATATTAATTAAATTGATATGTCAACATTTTTATCGCTTGAACAGTTGGTTTCTCTTAAAATCAATTACTGCACCAGCCAAAAATATTAAAAGACATTTCCTGAATATAAAGTGATAAGTTGGGAAATATATTTAAAGGGTGTTGAATGGTCGATAATGCATATTTTTACACCGCTTTTCATTTAACTTTACAGTACGCAAATAATTATTTGGAGGTTGCAATATGAAAAAAATCACAGCAGTTTTTACGTCTCATGAGGATGCTGTTGAAGCGGCATACAGGGTAAAAGAAGCAGGGCTTAGAACGAGTGATATTTCAATTATCACAAATGAAGAAAACACCGAGCCGCAAAATGACCAAATATCACGGGGAACAGTTGGCGGCGGAGTGTTGGGCGGCGCAGCGGGGCTGCTGCTTGGGCTTGGCACAATTGCAGTACCCGGCTTAGGCGTCATTGCTGCTGCAGGACCTATCGCCGGGTTGTTGGGCGGCGCTGTGACCGGCGGAATAGTTGGCGCGCTTGTAGACCTTGGCATACCGCAAGAAAAAAGCGAGGAATATGAGCAAGACATTAAAGAGGGCAACACCATTTGGGCAATGGATGTTGAGGATGTGAATTATGACAGGGTGAAAAATATATTACGCGATTGCGGAGCGTACAAATACGAATAATTCAATAAAAATATAAAAAAGCCTTCGGGTGCCACGGTGCAAAACTTGAAGGTTTTTTTTGTTGTAAAAAACTTTTAATGTGACATTGTTACATATTTTTTAAAAAAGTGTTGCTTTTTGCTCTTGGGTGTAGTATACTATTCTTAGAATCGTGTTTTTAATTTTACTTATATGATATTATCCGCTTTTTGCATATAAAAACTACTATAAATTTTATGAAAAGGCTAATTTGCTGAAAAGCAAAGACGCAAAGCTGTAGGGTCTAAGTTCTTCATTGTTAATGAAGGATATGACAGCCAGTTGCCATAATTTGTATATAAATTATGGCTTTTTTGCATTATTGGAAATGTAAAAAGCAAAAAGAATTTGTTTTATCAATATTCTTTAATAAAGAAGGAGTGTTAATTATGAATAAGAAATTTGTTGCAAAAAAATTCTTGGCTTTGGTGTTGTCAATGTCGATGGTTCTTATTTCTTCCGTTGCGGTAATGTCAAACGGGGCAACTGTTGATGCGGCTGACACGGCAATATACTTAAGAAATGCTTTTTATGGTCACGCCGGCATTGTAGATGGCGATATATACTCGTCAGCCGGCAATGTAGAATTTACCAGCAACGGTGACAATGCGGTATCCGGGAACATTTACTTAAACAACGATAATGAGTTTATTTTACCGCTAAATTACAACCCTGAATTTGCAGAGCGGGTGGCAAAGCTTGAGAATACGCCGTTTATAGCGCCTGAAGTGCCTTTATTAGCTTTTCCCGAAATAGGCAATTATGTTTCATCGCTTGACACAGCTTGGGATGTCAACGGAAAAACGGTTGCAGAGGATACTCATTTTGGGTATGTTAGCATTAAAACTGTTTTAAAGGTTGATGTATCCGAGGGTGATATTTACATCGTTGTGGATTCAATTGATTTAAATTATGCAGACTGGCGAATAGAGCTGATAGGCGAAGGAAACCTTTTCCTATTTATTAACGGCAATTTGTCTTTAAGGGGTTCGCAAACGATTGGCGCAGGCGCTGACGGAAAAACAAAAACGCATTTGTTTGTAAACGGAAATGTTAATTTCGAAAACAACGGTTCAGATGAGGTGAGGATGTACTCCAATGTTTATGTATATAATGGAGACATTCAAATAAAAACCAAAAACTTATATGGAAATATTGTATCAAACAATTCATCAAGCTTTAAAATGCTGAATGGCGACGGCAAAATTTTCGGAACTGTTTATGTACCTTCGGCATTTGCTGAAATTGGCAATTCAGCCAGAATAAACGGTCGCCTTGTGGCAGATTCTTTGAGGTTAACGCTTGGACATGATGGTAAAATAACTTACGATTCCAATTATGCGACCTTGGCTGTACTGGGGAATGAATCCAAAGATGAAGACGACGATGCCGATGATGATTCAACTCCAACTCCTGTTGTAAATGACATTCCGCAAGGTCCTTCATTGCTTATCAACTTCCCATATGCGTATTTGTATGGTAATGAAGACGGAACCGTAACGGCGGAAAACCCCATTAAAAGGGAGGAGGCGGTAGCGCTCATTTACAGGCTGTTAAAACAAGACAATAAGTTGGGTGATTTTACACCGGGTTCGGTTGAGCCGTATGAAAATATCGGAGAAGGCAGATGGTCAAGGACGGCGCTTGAGTTCGCCAAGCATATTGGCGTTTACAAAACAAGCCGTATCAGCCCCGAGCAGTATATATCGCGAGGCGAGGTAGCAAAGATTGTAACCTTTGCGCTTAGAATCAGACCGGATGATGAAAAAACAACCACCTATACCGATTTGCCTGAAAGCAACCAGTATTATCATTATGTAAAAGCGCTATCCGACATAGGGGTGCTTGAAGGGTATGACAACAAGGTTGAACCGGATAAAAACATGACAAGGGCTGAATTTGTAACAATGGTTAATCGTATGATAGGCAGAGGAGATGAGCATGAAATTGCAGATTCTTCCTTTGATTATCCTGACTTGCCTGTTGGCGAAAGTGAGAAATGGATTTATGATAACGTAATGCGCGCATCGTTCGGATATTATGAAACAAAAGAAGATGGCGTTTATAGAATAAATCCGGACGGAAAACCGGATAGGTCTTTAATTGACTACAATTAATGTTGCAGGTATTTGCTGAATATGTTGTTAGGCAGGCCGGATATCGGTTGCCTTTACAAAAAGTTGGAAAATTGATTTAAATGTGTTTCAAATAACAGGGCTCGACTTTGTCGCCCCGTTATTTAACTAAATGAGGGCTTTTGGCATAGTTTGGCTTGGAAAATAAGCCCGTGAGGTATATGTTTTGCATAATCAAAAGGCGCAAACTAAGGAGACTACACATGAATATAAAATTGCATCAAAATAAAATATTTGATACAGCAGTTATAGCAGTTGATATTTTTTTAGTGCTGCTTTCGTCTAAGCTTTCCGAGCGTGTTTTGCGCTGGCCAATGGATGAAAATGCTTTAGAAGCTGTTTCAATTTCACTTTTCATTGCAACAATTTGTTATGTTTGTTGCATTATATTTATGCTTTACACATATGAGTTCTACACAAAAACCATTAGAGCTAAGTTTGAAAACTTGCTTTCGGTTGCAATAACGGTGCTTATTTCAACTTTTTTAACCGTCATTGTTCAGTTCGTTTTTTCGAGCAAGCTTAAGCCTGCACCTGTTTTGTTTTTTTTACTGATGCCGGTGTTTTTATTTGTATTTATAGCCAGCTTTAAAATGATTTTATTATATATTGAAAAAAAAATAGAGGGCTCGCTAAAGCTTTTGGTTATTGAGTCTAAGGATGTTGAAAACAGCCTGGCAAAGAAAATAAAGTATTCTTACCTTGACCTTTATGAATCATGGTATGTTCTTATTGATGTTAATGACCAAGGCGAAATAGATAGCTTAATAAACGAAACATTCAAAGAATATGAAAGTATATTCATTTCTCCCGATATTCCGGTTGGCTTGCGCGATTCGCTAATTTCAAAGGCGGTTGAGCAGAACAAAACAATTTATCTTTTGCCGGATTTTTACGGTATAAACATCATGAATAATGAAACTGTCCAGTTTGACGATACCCCGGCGTTGAAAATTAAACCTTACGGGCTTTCAAAGATGCAACGGTTCATAAAAAGAGCGTTTGACATCGTAGTTTCCCTTACCGGTCTTTTGATTGCCCTGCCGATATTTGTGGTAGTTCCCATAATGATTAAGCTTGATTCAAAAGGTCCGGTCATTTATAAACAGCCTCGGGTGACACGAGACCAAAAGGATTTTAATGTTTACAAATTTAGAACAATGCACGAGGACGCAGAAAAGTATACCGGCGCGGTTTTAGCAACCGAAAATGACCCGCGAATCACCAAGGTAGGCAGGTTGCTTCGTTCTATGCGCATTGACGAACTTCCTCAGCTTTTAAATATTTTACTAAGCCATATGTCGGTGGTGGGTCCTCGTCCGGAACGAACTGTATTTGTCGAGCAGTATCTCAAAACAGTTGAAAATTACGACAAACGATTTTTTGTAAAAGCAGGGCTTACCGGGTTGGCGCAGGTGTATGCAAGATATGATACTTCAGTTGATGATAAGGTTTTGTATGACCTTATTTATATAAGGGATTATTCGTTTTTCAAGGATATAAAGATTGTTTTGCTTACGGTAAAAACAGTTTTTGTAAGGGAAAACGCTAAGGGTGTCCAAGAAAAACCGTGGGATAAAAATGATGGTATGAGTGTTTGATAAACCGCAATAAAATGATGTGCTCCACCATCGCTTAAAACAATGTTAAAGCAGGTGAATCGATTGGAAAAGGTCAGCATTATTATTCCGGTTTACAATAGCGAGGACAGACTAAAAATTTGCATAAATTCCTTACTTGCGCAAACATATAAAAATATTGAACTTATAATTATTAACGATGGTTCCACCGATAAATCTGGCGAAATAATTAAAAGTTTTTATGAAAGGCATCCGTGTATAATAAATGTCATTGAACAGCAAAATAAAGGTGTTGCAAGCGCGCGCAATAGGGGGCTTTCTGTTGCAAGCGGTGAATTTCTTATGTTTGTTGATTCGGATGATTATCTTGACAGTCGGGCAATAGAAAAAGTTGTTTTTGGTGCAAAAAAACATAATGCCGATATCACAAGGTTTGGAATAGTTTATAAATACAGCGATGGAAGTGAAAAAATCGAAACATCCGGTTTTCCGGGTTATCTTTTTGTAGAAAAGGAAGACTTTAAAAAACATGTGTACAATAAAATAATCAGCGGGATTGAAATGAATTCAGTTTGCAGGACGCTTTATAAAAAACAGGTGGTTGGAAACGCGACATTTAGGGAGGATATGGCAACAGTAGAAGACCTGATTTTTAATATAGGGGTTTTTACAAAGGCTGATAACTTTTTGTATCTGCCCTACCCTTACTATTATTATTGTCAGACAAATAAGGGGCTTACCGGCAGTAGTTTGAATGTTTTTACAAAATATAAATACAATATTAAAGTGAGCATTGTTATAATGCAACATTTAAAGCTATGGGGCATGGCAAATCCATTTTATACGGCAAAAACTATGTTTAGATTGATGTTTATAACCTTTTCAAAATTAAAAAGGAGGTTCTTGAAAAGTGTTTAAAAAACTACTTGCCGTGGCGGTTAAAATACTTCTTATAATTTTCTCCATTGCATTATTAATCCTGCCCTATGTTATATGGGAGAACAATTCGGTCGTTTTGAGCAAATACAGCATATACTCAAGGCGGTTGCCGCCGGCTTTTAACAATTACAATTTAGTTTTAATTTCTGATCACCATAATTCGAATAATGTTGAAAAAATTATAAAAAAGGTTGAGCAGGTTGCTCCTAAAGTAATTATTGTTTCAGGTGATGCAATTAATATGCACGATACTGACTACACAAACTCATTTACCCTGTTTGAACAGCTTTTGAAAATTGCACCCACTTATTTTACTTCGGGAAATCACGAAACATGGTCTCCGGATGAAACGGATTATTTAAATAGCCTTAAAAATCGGGGCGTTAATATATTAAATAACAAGGTTGAGAGTATTCAATATAAACGCAGCGAGATAAACATTATAGGTTTTAAAGATATTGTTTATTCGGATGGCAGAATGCGGCACGATATGTTAAATGGCGAGCTAAGCAGCCTTTATAACAGCATTGACAACAAGTCTTTGTTTAACTTGTTGGTTTTTCATAAGGCAAATTATTTCGACACAATAGCAAAATATCCCTTCGATTTGGTTTTGTCGGGGCACCTGCACGGCGGACAAATAAATTTGCCTGTAATTAAATCAAAAATTTTAAAAAGCCGATTTCAAACCGACTTATATTCTAAAGGATATTACAGAATAAATGATTGCCAAATGGTTGTTAGCGCAGGGCTTGAAAAGAGCATAAGATATCCGCGTGTGCTTAACCCGCCCGAAGTTGTAGAGGTTGTGCTCAAAAATTTGAATTAGAATGCCTAAAAGCGGCTTGCATTATTTAGTCTGCCAAAAAACTCTTGACATTCCCTTTAAAAAGCTTTACAATAGGTATTGTTTATATATCGCTTGGGTAATGTCGAGGTGTGGCTCAGTTTGGTAGAGTACTACGTTCGGGACGTAGGGGTCGCAGGTTCAAATCCTGTCACCTCGACCATGGAGTTACCAGCATTCAGTTGCCAGTTGTCAGTAGTTTATGGCAAAAACATTTTTAGGGGGGGTTACTATGGCAGACTTTAAATCCATGTACTACCACTTGGCGGGGCGAACAGCTACCGCTGTTGATGTGTTGGAAGCTACCACAAGTATAATGGAAGCCAATGCTAAGGCAATGGAAGCTAATGCTAAAGCTATGATGACTTCCGCAGAATCAATGATGGATTCAGTTGATGCGCTAATTGAGCTTAAAGAAAAACTTAAATTGGCACAGCAAACCACCGAAGATATGTTTTTAAGTGATGACAACATTGATAAAACCCCTTAAGAAACTTAATATAGTTTTTTATAAATAAAATTATTGAAAGCTCCATAAATTTAAATGATAACAATTATTACATTAGCACATAAATAAGAAACCTTTCTTGTGCTGCAATATACTACGCTGTGATATACGACCAAAAGGATGTTTTACTTGAACTTAAAAGAGTAAGCTTGGGTCAAGACGAAGTTACTGCAAACGCTATCTTAAATAACTACGGTAGTGCTTCATACATTAAGGTTTTTCTTTGGGATGAATCTATCCTTTGAAGCCGTTGGCTGATATTGAAAGAATAGGCATTGAAACTATATAATAACTAATTTACTTTATAAAGGTGATTACTTTGGTACTCGTCTTTTTTTATACCCTTTTTTCGGAGATGGTTGCAGTAAGCGGTATAACGGAACTTGCAAAAATGCTAAAACAACGGGAGACTTCGGATGGTTATTCCCCCGTCATCGGCGCAGTTATTGAACTGCCGAATATTAAAATCCGGCTTGGGGATAAGGTGATTTTAACCTCTGCTCATATAAAACGCTGTATTGATTTAATGCAGACAGATGAAAATAGTCAATATATTAATATAGGCAAGGAAGTTGTTCTTTTGCAATATGCCGACAACCAAAAATTTATAGTAGTCGGGGTGGTGATGTGATGTTTCCTAAAACAGAAGAAAATATAACAGAAAAAGGACGGTGCAAGTTTTCAAAAAGAAAGAAACGCAGAAACTGCTTAGCACCTTGAATGAGAATAACACCCTTATATCCGAATTTGACGCAAGCCTGTTTTGTAGCTTGGTGGATACAATTACAGTAGCGTCAAATAATGAGTTAATCTTTAAATTCAAGGATGGAATAGAAATAAAACATACAATTTAATTTTTATGTACTATTGTGCCAAGTTAATAAAAAAGGGTTATACTTTCAGCTTAAAATCTATAAAAACCCCCAAATAGTTGCAAAAATTGTAAATCCTTAGTATAATTATATTAAAAATAGTGTTACTTGGTAAAGTTTTATACGAGGGGTATAATGTTGAAACGAATAATTAGTATATCTATTGTATTAGCGGTGTTGTTAGCGCTGATTCCTGTAGTGCCGGCAAGCGCGGCAACAGAAGGAATTTATACATACACCGTGTCAGTGTTTAACGGTGAGGCAACAATTACGGCTTGTCAAACTTCTGCAAGCGGTGATATTACCATTCCGTCCACTTTAGGCGGCTACCCTGTTGCTGAATTGCATTAAATAGCGGGTGCAAAGACAAATTTAATTGGTGCAAAATATACACCACTTTCATTCACCCCCAATAGGCAACACGACCTTTAGCGTAAAAATTCCGTCCTTTGCCTCAAAAGAGCAAAAGCCGCCCTGCATATCCGCAATTAGCTTAATGCTTTTTACGCCATAACCATGTTCAGGGCGGTCATTTTTGGGCAGATTGTCCCGGAAGATGACCTCCCCGTCATATGGATTTTTGATATAAATGAGTAAATTCCCTTTATGTATTTGACAGTTTACACGGACAATCTTTTGTTTTTTATCAGTAATTTGCGCGGCAGCAATAACAGCGTTTTCCAGTCCATTTGAAAAAAGGGTGCAAAGCGCTGTTTCTGGAATGGGCAGTGCATTCGGAATATTGGCCTCAATACTTAGGATTACGCCAAGCTTTTCCCCTCTGTCCGAAAAAGCGGAAAGCACTAAATTGATTGCGGCATTTTCGCAGTATCGCTTCGGTGTAATGCGGTCAATATCACCTTTCGCCCCTTTTATGTACTGGATAGCTTTTTCCGGCTCACCGCTTTCTAAATACCCGTTTATCATGGTGAAGTGGTGGCGCATATCGTGACGGTATGCCGATGTCTGTTCCTGCATTTGCCCCATAACAACCACATCGCTTTTCGCCTGTTCAAACTGTATAGCAAGCAGAGAATTTTGTAACTCTGTTTTATTACGCCGCTGAACCTCATCGTGGTAAGCTGTGACAAATACCACATAAAACAGAGCCATAGCGGCAGGCAGAAATTCGCTGATCATGCGAATACCGTCATATAAAATACTGGTGTAAACACGGGTGACATAATCAAACAAATAATAAAACATCGGAAGTCCGCCAAATAACAGCAAAGACCTTTTGGAATAAGACATGGCCTTATACGCGGCGGCAGTAAAATAACGGTTTAGCAGAAAAAATATAGGGAATATAACCAGACTGTAGCTGATTTGATAGGCAATCTCTGTGCCAAATAGCGCAAAAAACATGGTGGCAATCCAGCGCGGCAGTTGACAACAGAAATAAGCCGTAAGCAGGCTTACCACACTCACGCCTAAAGGTTTTTTTAAAGCGAAAACCAAAGTGAGTGTGAGCGGGATATGGGCAATAAGCGGATAAAGCCGCCATGCGGCGGTAAAGCCGAAAATCCGCCAGCATAAAACCTGTGCCACCCAAATCGCCGCGCACAAAACGCCTATAATACGGCGGTCTTTCTTTGTTTCGCATCCCCCCGCAAAGCCGATGTTGAGGAAAAATCCATACAAAAAAACCAAGGTAGCATTAACCAAAACTAACGCCTGGGTCATTATTCCACCCCCTTTTCCACAAAAAGAAACTGCATATAAGCCTCTTTCACTCGACTATGCAGGAGCCTTGATACCGGCACGGTCTGCTTGGCAAGGGTTGTTATATCCCGCGCGTTTAACACTTGTATGTACTCCATATTCATAATAAAGGAACGGTGAACCTTTAAAAAGTTATCCTTACAAAGCAGCTTATCCTCAAACTCTGAAATAGAACCCCTTATTTCCTTTATGTTTCCATCATCAAAATGAAACATCAGCCTTTTGCCGTACACCTCTAAAAACTCAATCCTTCCAATGGGAAGTCGTATTAAACAGGAAGGCTGCATGATACTCAGAGTTTCTTCCGCCCGACCTTTTTCTAACAAAATTCTGTCTAAAACGGGAAACAGTTTGTCGGCTGTACCGGGTTTCAATAGATAATAATGGGCGTCTACGGCGTAGCTCTCTACCGCAAATTCGGGAGAGGATGTGAGGAAAATAATTTTAACCGATGGGTCAAAGCCGCGTATTTCATGGGCGGCTGTAATTCCGCTCATTCCGGGCATTAGTACATCCAAAAGCACAACATCATAGGTCTGCCGTTTCATGACCTCTAAAAGCTCGACGGCGCTGGAAAAAGCGTCGTATTTCAACACGGCGTTTTTTTCTGTTTTATAAAGGCTTAACAAATCAGAAATCCGGGACAGCTCCCGAAAATCATCATCGCATATGGCAATTTTCAGCATTTTACACCTCTATATATAATTTATCTATTTTATTTTACCATAAAACAGCGGCTCTTTCAACTTTATCAACTTACATTTCAGGGCATAAAGCTGACATTCCAGGCCAAAAACAGTTTTTGTGCTTTTTTTCTGATACGATAAAAGATATAAAGCATTCAGAAAAAAGAGAGGAGCAGACGCTAATATGAACATAGCCATTGCATATTGTGTTGCAGGACTTAGCACATTTGCTTTGATTGTGCTGTGGTTTTTAAGTGCGCATAAAACGCTTTACCGAAAAAGAGACGCGGTTTACAAAGCGCAGGAGGAACTCAGGCTGCACCAAAACGGTTACGAGAAAAGGCGCGGCAGTCCCGAGGAACCCACAGCTAAACATATGCTTGACACAAGCATTCAAATCTATGAACAAATTAGGACGGCATATAATAAGGCCTTCAAAAACCCGGTTTATCGGGTTCCGGGTGTTTTGATGGGATTTAAAAGCATAATTTAGGATTTTTCCATTAAATTTTAGGAGGTTTCAAAATGAAACATACAATTTCAATTGTTCTCGCGCTCTGTATGGCGCTTAGTCTGCTGCCGACTGCGGCGTTTGCGGCGGGTAATACCGCCAAGCCCAGCACGACCACATTCGTTATAAACGGGCAGACTGTCAGCATACCGGAGGCGTATGATGTAAACAATGGCAACAACTGTCTGCAACTGCGCGGCATCGCGGTGTTGCTAAGCGGCACGGCGGCACAGTTCAATGTGTCGTGGGACGGCATGTATGCCGTCATTGAAACGGGCAAGCCGTACACAGGTACGACAAACCCCGCAGCACTCAAGGCGACTACCGATGTTCGTAAGAGCAATACAAAGTTTAGCATAGACAGCAAGGTCACGAGTTTTGACTACGCCTATTACATTGACGGCGACACCAACTACCTCAAACTGCGCGAGGTAGCAGCGCAGCTTAGCGGCACATCATCGCAGTTCAACCTGTATTATGACGACGCTAAAAAGCAAGCGGTTATCGAGCCCGGCAAGCCGTATACGGGCGTAGCGCCAGCTGCGGCTGCGACGCAAAACTATCTTGAAGAAGATGTAACATGGATTGGAACGACAGTGGAGTACAAAAAGACACTTGCGGCGTTCTTCGACCACGGGCTGCGCGTAATGCCCATAGGCGCTATTGTGGCGGACGGTGCGTTCAAAACCGGTAAATACGGCTTGGTTGACAGCGGCGGTCGGTGGGCTGCTCAGCCTGTGTATGACAAAATACAGGCTGAATACTGGACGGGAGATTCCAGTTGGGGTACAGGCATATCCGACTATAATAAACCCGTCGAGCAAATCTTTGTTGACGGTTATGTTCAGGCGACAAAGAACGGCAAAATGGGCTTGCTCGACAGCACAGGCAAGGAAGTCATCCCCTGCGAATACAAGGCAGTAGGGTTGCCTGTTGAAGGAGTTAGCCGTCTGATACAAGAAACGGGCGGCAAAAGCTATATCGGCTATTGGAATTTAGAGTTGGGAAAGGAAATAGTGAAGCCGGGCAAATACATCGCCGATTACAGCAGCAGCGCGGCGGGTACCGCTATTGATTATGGGTTTTATTACAAACCGGCAAGCGATACCCGTATGGTTTGCAAGTTCGACTTCAACGGCGGCTATGCGTTGGTGCTGACCGGCAAGAGCGAAAAGATAGAGCAGAACGCATTCACCGACCACGGCGGCGGCGCGAATGACATCAGATGGGATGGCGAAGTTTTTGATACAAAATACATCACAGTAGAATACGCACAGTTGATTGACAAGAACGGCAATGAAATATTGCCGCAGGCATATCCCGTTCTTTCTGCGAGTTTGGAGAGCGGCACATACCCGCAGAATGGTCCTTATATGGTCTATCAGGCGGTGTCAACCAATCGAATAATGGTTGAGTCTGACCAAGGCGGTGGCTGGAAAGGCTTTGATAAACACTTGGAAGAAGGTGTGGTCGGAGCAAGCGGCATTACCATACCTGCGAAATACTGGGGCGGCTTTTGGGCAAACGACGGCCCGGGCATGTGGAGGTTTCTACCAAATCCGTATGGCGCGAGCACCGCGCTGTTCGTGGATGAGGGCATTATCGTAACAACATACGCTGATTATACTCAAAGTGAACTTTCGGGCAAAGATATTACCGGGCAGCAGAAAATCATAGACTTCAAGGGTAAAGAGATAAGCGCGACAATCCCACAAGGTACGCCTGCAAAAAAACTCGACCCCGACGGCAATCTGCGGGAAATCGAATTGGGTACCGGAATAATCTCGGGGGTTCAGGTTAAACAAACAGGGTACGATTGGCGCGTGAAGTGTCTGGTAGACATAAAAACAGGCGGGCGGCTGACCGACGACCAATTTGCTCTGAAATCACAAGGTCGCGGATTGTTTGTCACAACATACGGCGACTATTTCGGGCCGGACGGTAAGATTGTGTTCCCAAGGGCGGAAACGACGACAGCCGTTAAGGACAACCCGAACGCCCGCGAACAAACGGTGGGCTACGACCTGACTCTGTTGGTGCGTGACGGCAAGGTGGGCTATGTCAATGCTTCACGGCTTGCGGTAAATGGCAAACTTCCGTCAATGCCGCGGGTGAAGCCCTCACCGCCTCCGATGCCGGATTGGACCAAATTCTTGGAAAAGCCGCCCGAACCAGTTATTATCCCTGACGGTGTCGATGTTCTTGCCGACGGCAGCTATTATCTGCAAATCTTCGGCAAGTACCTTGTTCCGGTAGAAACCGACTTTAACGAGTATTCGGTGCAGCTTTCGGGCACAAAGCAGGAGCACCCATTTGTCGTGAAACTGGTGTCGTATGACGCCGAGCGCGGACCCGCCTACGACATAACCTTTGGCGGCGGCGCGGCTTGGAGCGCGTCCAAGGACGGAGCCGCATTCAAATTCGGGAAAGGCGGTGTGGACGCAACCACGCCTAAATGGAAAATCAGTAAGTACACCATGTTCTGCACTATCCGCAATTACGCAAATCAAGCGTTAGCGGTAAACGCAAGCGGTGCGAAAAGCGATGACGGGACGAAGGTAACGGTGTGGACATACAAAGGCTCTGCCCCTGACCACGCAAAGATTCAATTTATTAAAGCAGACTAATGATAGGGGGGAATGATTTTATGTTAAAAAGATGGATGGGCGCAATGCTCACAATCTGTATGCTTTTCTCACTCTTGCCGGCAGCGGCAAAAGACAGCGGTTATAAAGTATTAGCCGATAACGGGCAAAGCTTTGAGCAGCGCAAAGCGGCGGTTATTGCGTACCACAAAGAAGTTGAGGCGTTATCCGGCTCGGCAAAGAATAAGTATGCGGCGCTGCCGGATACCTCAACATTTTCAGAGGGCGCACTCACGCCTGAATACATGGCGTATGCGATGAAAACGCTTAATTTTGCCCGTTTTCTTGCGGGTCTGCCGGACGATCTTGCCCCCGCTACTCAGCTGCACGGTACTGAGCAAAAGGGGGCAATGCTGCTCGCAACATCTAACTTCGGACACTATCCGAGCAAACCCAAAGGAATGAGTGATGAATACTTAAAAGAAGCCACCGAAGGAACATCGAAGTCCAATATCGCAGACGGTTATGGCGAACTTTCTTCCGCGATCCTGCTCGGGTGGATGGGAGACCACGACGCGAAAAATATCAAAACAGTCGGCCATCGTTTAAGATGTTTGGGCCCGTCTTTAACTGCCGTATCTTTTGGAGAAGTGAATGGGTCTATGTTAATGAATACGAAAGCCGGCAGAGCAACTGTGTATGATGCTTTCGCATATCCAAGCGGCGCGGCGTTCCCGAGCAACATATTCCCAAGCAGCTTCCCGTGGAGCGTTAGCCTTAGCATGGACACCTTTTTAAACCCGGAAAAAAGCGGCGAGCTTAGCGTAACGCTCTTTGGCGACGGGCAGACTTATAAATTAAATGAAGCTGCATCGGATTACAATGGGAATTACTTCTCTATGGGTTCGACCGGATATAATTACTACATCATATTCAGACCCAAAATGTCAAAGGAACTAATCGGCGAGTACACCGTAACGATAACAGGCTTGCGAAATAAGGCAAACGAAGATGTGACTTTAAGCTACAATGTCAATTTCTTCGACATAAACGGCGATACACCCCAAAGTCCATCGCCAACGCCTAATCCGCCCGCCTCTTTGGTTACAATCACCAGACAGCCCACCTCCATGACCGTAACAGAGGGCAGCATATCCGGAAGCTTTTCTATGGAGGCAAGCGCGGCGAGCGGCACGCTAACATATCGCTTGGGTAGTGCAAAAAATGCTAACACAACAGCAGGAGCAAGTATAGATCCGCGAACGCTTTTAGTGGCAGAGTGGAAGCTTTCACCGACTTTGACGGTCGGCACCCATTATTATTTCTTTTATATATATCTCGACGGTAAGCTGGCGACAACCTCGGATATTATAACGGTTCGGGTATTGAAATTAGATGCGTCAACGGGCTTTCTTGAAATATTGCCATACAACAGAATAGAGTCAGGCCCGCTTGATAGCTATGAAAAAGTGAAAGGCAAGCCGACTGTGGTCGTATTCGGAAGTAGTTATGGTTGTACCTATCCGGGTATCTATGCCGGATACAAGCTTATCAAAGACAACGCGTTGGGAGGAAAGGTGAATCTGCTTGCTTTTGCTTATGGTATGAATGAGTCTGACGCTCAAACAGCGGCAAGAAGCGACCTCAAAGCTGACTGGTATACTTTATATAACGCGGGCGGAGACCAAATGTGGGCGCTTCTTGAAGAAAAATCCGCAAGCTTTCCGGTCATCGCATACTTTGGTAGAAATGGCAATTTAATTCGCTATCGAACGAGTCGCGAGGCGCTTGACAACGCGGAATCTGATTTTAAGGAGATGCTGGATAAAAGCGGCGTAGCAATCCCCACGCTGAAGCCATCCGCATCCTCTCTTGTAACAATCGATAAACAGCCCGCTGCCATCACCATGGTAATAGAGGGTAAAATAACCGAAAGTATCCGTATTGACGCAAGTGCATCAGGCGGCAAATTAACCTATTCATGGGGTATCGCAAAAACAGACGACACGCCGCCAACAGGAACTCTTGCACAAATCGCAACGCCGGATTTTAAACTTAACACATCCTTAAAGGCCGGCACCTATTACTACTTCTGCGTATTATATGTTGATGGCAAGGAAGCGGCGCGCAGCAGCATTGCAACAGTCCAAGTAGTCAAAGCGGAAGAAACAAAAGCGGAAAATCCTGAAACCGCCGGTATGAAAAAGGGCGTCAATATCCTTTCCTATCCGACAAAAACGACTTATGCGGTTGGCGAGGGATTTGATACAACCGGGGCAAAGGTTGTAAATAACATAGGCGAAAAACTCAATGATGTCACTGCCAATATAGTGTTTTACACCTCAAAAACGGTACAGCTTACGCAAGGCAGAACCTTCACCACCACAGGAGAAAAGGTGGTTGAACTGCGGCAGCAGGACGGAACTGTGATAGGAAAATACACCATTACTGTGGGTGAAAAGGGCGCGGCGGCAAAACACCCATTTGCAGACATCAAAGGCGGCGCGTACTATGAAGCGCCTGTGATTTGGGCACTACAAAACAATGTAACGGCCGGCACTTCCGTCACTACTTTTTCCCCGAACGACACCTGCACAAGAGGTCAAGTGGTGACCTTCCTGTGGCGGGCAAAGGGTCAGCCCGAACCGGCTTCAACACATAACCCCTTTACCGATGTAAAGGCTGACGACTATTATTACAAAGCCGTGTTATGGGCGGTGGAAAACGGCATCACCAGCGGCACAAGCGCTACTGCGTTCAGCCCGGGTGATATCTGCACCAGCGCTCAGGTCGTGACCTTCCTATGGCGGTCTAACGACAAACCAAAGGCAAGCGGTACAAGCAGCCTTGCCGAAAGGTATGGCGGTCAATACTATACAGACGCTGTGGCTTGGGCGGATGCTACAGGTCTGCTTTTCGGCACAGGCACAGCCTTTGCGCCAAACAACAATTCACCTCGGGCGGATATTGTGACTTATCTGTACCGCAATGGGGGAAGTCCAGAAATTCAACACAATGACAGTACGACACAATAGTCAAAACAAAAGAGGTAATTTTATAGAAGAAATGGAATAGCTTTTGTGCCCTGCTTGCAAGAACAAAACTCGCCTTAAAGAACGGAAGGAGGCGGCGGGTAATATAAAAAGAACATGACACGATTTTTTGGCTTGCACAGCAGCTCCAAAGGAAGGTCGATTTAAAGGAGGAACTGTTCCATAATGGAGGATAAAGATACAACCATTTTTCAGGAAATGATTAAACAAAGCAAAAGCTCGTTATTAGTTGATTTAATATAAAATATGGTATATAATAAAAATACAATTTGAAATAATTTAATATAGAACGGTTTTATATTATGGAGATATATCCTATAAAGTTATATGGTCCATGGGATGAAGGTTTTGTTATTAATAATCGTTTAGGCGGAAACGGCTTACTTGCCGGCCCGCTGGTTTATGCGGGGCATTGCCCCACTTGTTGCGGTCTATGATAAAAATTATCGAACCAAAGGAGTAAAGCAATGTATAATATACAATTAAAAGCGGAAGATTTGGGCGCTTATGATGTCGTAGTAATAGGCGGAGGTCCTTCCGGAATAGCGGCAGCCATTTCAGCAGCAAGATTAGGGAAAAAGACTGTTTTAATCGAAAAATCCGCACAAATTGGCGGCATGATGACATTAGGCGGTGTTTGCATTTTCATGCCGGTTGGGAATGTTACCGGAATCTATAAGGAATTTGTTTCTGAGGTTATCCCCGAAACACTTTTAGATTTCAACGAAGAAAAATATGCGCCCCAGTTTGATCCTATTTTGTTCAGGCATTATTTTAACGGTAAGCTTGAAAAGGAAAAAGTTGAAGTTGTTTTCCATGCTGATTTTATAACTGCTGTGACCGAGAATAAAAGAATAAAAGCGGTAATCATAAATACCCGTGAGGGTGTGAAAGCGGTTTCCGGTAAGGCTTTTATAGACTGTACAGGTGACGGTAGGGTTTGTATAGAAAGCGGAGCGTCTTATTTATGCGGACGAGATACGGATGGTCTGACACAACCGGTAACGCTTATGTTTCAGATGCAAAAAACAGATAAAAGGGTGAAATGTGTATTGCCCGGAGATTGTTATTTTTATAATAACCTTTCCGATTTACCTCAGGGTAGGTGTCTTTACTGGGAAAAAAACAACGATAATGGGACATTACTCGTTAATATGACGCGGGTCAAAGCAAACGGTGCAAAAATAAACGATATGAACTTTGCAGAAAAGGAAGCCTTAAAACAGGTAATATCGGTGGCTAATTATTTACAAAGAAACGGGTTTGAAAATTATATTCTTTCAAGTGTTGCTCCGATTACGGGAATAAGGGAAACTAATCGAATCAAGTGTTTATACACGCTATGCGAGGACGATTTGTTCAATTCAAAAAAATTCAATGATGTTGTAGCGCAGACAAACTATGGAATTGATATACACAGTCCGGGCGGAGAAAAAAGTTGCGATGAAAGAAAACTGAACAGCTACGATATTCCTTACAGATGTTTAGTTCCCCAAGGGGTTGAAGGATTGCTTGTTAGTGGAAGAGCGATTTCCGCCACTCATGTCGCTATGTCTTCTTCACGAGTTATCCCAACTTGTTTCGCGCTTGGTCAGGCCGCGGGAATCGCTGCGGCAATTTCGGTCGAAGATCATTGCAATATTGCGGATGTAAGTTATCAGAAGATTAGGTCGAATATGGAAAAATACGGAGTTGAATTTTATGTTCGGAATAATGTGGGGATGGTGTAGCAAAATACCCAAATGAATATTTTTCATACCTATGGAAAAAATAAAATGTGAGTTTATGCATGTTGACACAAAGAGAAGTTTTATAGGACAGGTCTAATAAATGAATAAAATTGCAACAGTTATTAAATCTGACTGATTGATGTGATTTACATATAGGGATGAGCAAAACACTTTTAGTAATATTGATGATTTAGTGAAATTACATTTATTATACCCCACAAGTATTCATTTATCTAATGATGTGGGGTATAATTTCACAATATAAGAACTGCCGATATGCTTGTTAAAAATGGGTGTGGTTTTGCACTCTTTTTTACCGTTTTTTCTTGGTTATTTTTATTTTTTGTGCGTAATAATAAATTTTTTCACAAAAGTACACTATTTCCTTTTTGAATGTCCACATTTCCCAGTAGAGTTGTGATTTATAGGGGATTTAAATCAGAAAAATGGGGAAATTCAAAAAGCTGTGTTGGGGGAGTCGGATATGAAAAGAATATTATTTTTAACTGTAACCTTATTAATGTTATTTTCTATGATTACCTGTATAAATGCCCAAGGGGAAATAATCGGTGAGGTATTAAACACCGATATCATTGCATACATTGATGGACTGCCAATACAGTCATATAATATTAATGGATGGACAGGGATTGTTGCGGAGGATTTAAGAAATTACGGATTTGAGGTCTATTGGTTTGAGGAAGAACGAGCATTATACATTTCTTATTATCAAAACCCCGGTTTTACAATAATTGCAGATTATGTTCCTCAAAAAAACGATATGCCCGTTGGTTCCCATGCAATGGATGTGTTTAAAACAGATATAAAGACATATGTTGCCGGCGAGGAAGCGGAAGGATATAATATCGGTGGTGAAACGATAATTTTTATTGATTGGCTGCAATGCTATGGCGATGTGCAGTGGGTTGAAAGCGAGAGGAAAATTTGCTATACCCCGGTTGAGCCTTGGGATTTGGATTTGCATAATACTAACTATGATGCCGACACCTCCGGTAATATTAACTCGTTCTCTTTAAATGCCGTGAAAAATGAAAATAATACTTTTGATTCTAACGGGGAAAATCTTGATTATTTAACTTATATAAAAATGAACTATTCAAAAAAGAATGGGATGCAATTTAGTTTTTCCCTATATCAACGCGTATTGTTCCAAACAGAAGAATTAAATTCTTTACTTTGGAATATGAGTACCACGCGATATGACGGAACAGTTTTACAAACAGATGTGGGGATTGCAAATGAACATATGAAAATTTTAATCAATGGCGACCCTGTTAAAATAACACAGGTGACACAAGGCAAAGGAAATGGGCATACGGATTTTTATTTTTGGCTTGACAGCAGCTTACCAAAAGAGGAAATCAAAACTATAAATGTAGAATGTAAATAGCTTAGTAAAATCTAATTCGCCGAAGGGGCTTTTAAATTATGAAAATGCGGAATTTAACCCTTGGGGTAAAACAAATTAGTAATTTAATAAATTGGATTAGAGGGCGATACTACAAATTTAAATATAGGGCGAAAGACGCTGCCGCTGTTGGAATATTTTTTTGTGATGACAGCAAAGATAAGAAGAATGATTTTTACGGTAGACTGGATGAAATGTCAAAGACAATCAAGCCTTGCCATAAGACCATTGCGCAGCTTCAAAACTATATTGTTGAAAAGTATAATGCAATAGAAACTTTAATAGGCGAATGGCAGCTTGAGCAATTTAAAGTTGGGATTATTTTAAACTCCTACCCTGAGCTGCTTCATACCCCTCAAATAGAAGTAGGCGACAAATTCCCAAAAAGGGCGGAGTTTTTAAAATGGCATGAAAACAATGAGAAAAGGTTTGCGGAAGCAAGAAAATATCCGATTGAAAAGCTTGGTCTTGTTGTTTCCCATTACACATTTGACTATGCGCTTGAAAGCGGAAGAAAGCTGACATTTCAAATTACTATGGAGGAAAAAACGGAGCAGTGCATAATAAGCGCAAGTGCAGACGGAAAGTTAAGCGAAGCCGAAAATAAGCTGATGCAAAGTATATCCCATGATATCGACTTATATAAAGGCGTCAGCCAAAAGGATATTGACACACGCACACCAAGGTTTTTGGCATATGCCACTACCCTTATGAAGATAGATAAGGAACAAAATATATTAAAGAAGGTGCAATAGTGAAAAAAGCGATATCAATATTATTGATAACAATGATTAAATCACCAACCCTATCAACTAACTTTTCCGAAAGCGGGAAAAGGGTGAAAAAGAGATTTGATAATACTTTAAATCCTTGGCAAGCAATAAGTATTTGATACTTCAGAAACATTTAAGCCATTTTATCAATAAACAATCGAATAAGGTGGATTTTAGGGTAATGTCTCCCAACCAAGCATTATATATAAAACAAATAGAGGTGATGAAACAATAATTAGGGCATAATATAATTTCAAGCATATTTATTTTTCTGTGCATATTTTATTTGCAGTGTCAGCAAACTATAATATATAAGTTCCGCAAGGGTTGACGGAACTTATATATTATTAAAAACAAAATAGGAAGTTAATTTATGAAACCCGTTCATGATAACAAGCGTTTTACGCAGCTTGATGCGTTACGGGGGGCTGCGGCTCTCTCCGTCGTGTTTTTTCACTACCTGACCAGACTCAAAATTACTGAGCAGGAAATTAACTTTTTCGGGAGCCTTTCGGAAAAGCTAATGTATATAATGAAATATACACCTTTGCGCATCATTTGGTTGGGACACGAAGCGGTAATCCTATTTTTTGTGCTAAGCGGATTCGTTATGTCGCTTTCTTTGTTTTCAAGACACAAGCCTACCTATTCCACTTATCTCGTTAAAAGAATTTGTAGGATTTATATTCCTTATGTTGTGACAATCTTATTTGCGATACTACTGAAAAAATTATCCTATTCCGGTGAAATACCGGCTCTGTCAACGGCTTTTAACAATGCGTGGCAGATACCGGATAATGAGTGCAGGGCAATTTTATCCCATTTGGCGCTGATTGGCGATTTTGACACAAACATTTATGATGGCTCAATATGGTCTTTGGTACATGAAATGCGCATATCGCTTATATTTCCGCTCCTTGTGGGCACTTATAAAAATACAAGGGCTGCGCCGTCCTTATTAACTGCTTTTTTGCCCTCTTTCATCGCATACTTCATAATACAATATAATATGTCTGTCTCAAGCCTTGTTATGACTATACATTATACAGGGCTGTTTCTGTTCGGCACGATAATCGCAAAATACCGTTACCGTTTGATTAACAGTACGAAAAAGTTTTCCGATATAAAAATGTTGATTTTGCTGTTTGCCGCATCTTTGATATACGCGTTTTCCGCCTGGAGCCTTTCTTTTGCGCCGGAAATAATACACGATTGGATTTCAGCGGTGGGAACGGCATTGTTCATTATACTTCTTATGTCATGGGATAAGGCAATACGGCTTTTTCAAAATAAAGCTTTTGTGTTCCTCGGAAGAATATCATATAGCCTGTATTTATGGCACATTGTAATACTAAACACGCTGATACACGGCTTATACGGAATATATCCGCTTTTTGTTATATATTTGACCGCCTTTGCGGTCACCATATTCATATCGTGGATTAGTCACAAATACATCGAGCTCCCTTCAATGAAACTGGGGAAGATATTGACAGGGACAAACAAATAAAAGATATGCTATAATGTTATTAGGTGTTGCATATGAAAAGAATATTTGCCGTTATGGCGCTGTTATTTGCCGTGACGGCTTTAAGCGGAATGCATTTTACCGGGGGCGATAATGTACATAATCTAAAAATTATCGCCTTTGGTGACAGTATCACTCAAGGTTCTGCACTAACGACCGACATGAAAAATTGGACGGAACTTTTATCTGAAAGATACGGAACGGAAATCATAAACGCAGGCGTTGCGGGCAATTCCTCCGCGCAGGGTTTGGCGCGTTTGGAAAGGGATGTGCTTTCTCTCCGCCCCGACCTTGTAATTATAAATTTTGGTATGAATGACAGCGTTTTGGACGGTCCCCATTATGTCGCCGTTTCACAATTTGCAGATAATATAACGCAGATTGTGGAGGAAATTCGCAAAGCGGGGGCAATGCCCGTTCTTGTAACGCCGAACCCCATTATTGAGGGAAATGAAACATCATATTATTACAGCCGCCATAACAAAGCCGTTTTTACGCCTTACGGCGGGGCACAGACCGTGTTAAATACATATGTGCAATGCATTCGTGAAATTGCCAAAGGAACGGGTACGCCGCTTGCGGATGTTAACAGGGAATGGCGCAATTATAATTCATTTGATTTGCTGATTACATTAAAAAACTCCGATAAAGACGATGGGGTTCACCCATGCGCGGCGGGGGCAGAGCTGTATGCTCGAATTATCGGGGATGTATTATATAACTTAACAATGTGAACCGGCAAATGGCTTATAAGCATGGGGGAGTCGAACCATATGGTTCGATTCCCCCATGCTTACGCATCAGTAAAGACGGTTTTTGCCAAAAACTGTGATGCAATTGCCAAGCTGCATGGGGAAACCCTACGGGCTTTGCCAAAATTCAAAAAAAAGTCCAACAAGTTATAAAAAAATAATAACATTACTGCCGCTGTTTATAGTATAATAAAGAAAGCACGGACAATAAAAGAGACAACTGAAAAGAGGTAAAATATGTACCCAAGGACTAATACGCGCCTGGTGAAATCAGGGGTTTCGTTATTTAAAGATAAAAACACGGTGCTTTACATAATGCTGATACCCGGCATAATATATTATATCGCATTTCACTATATGCCTATGTATGGGCTTTTAATGGCATTTAAGGATTTCAACATTTTTTTGGGGTTCGGAGAAAGCCCCTGGGTTGGACTTGAAAACTTTAAAATACTTTTGGGTATGGATGATATTTATCGGGTTGTTTATAACACGCTGAAGCTTAATTTACTAAACCTTTTTTGCGGGTTCCCCATGCCCATCATATTAGCATTAATGATTAACGAGGTTAAAAACAGGCATTTTAACAAAATATCTCAATCGCTTCTTTATTTGCCGCATTTCTTTTCTTGGGTTATTGCCGGGAGTATTATTTCGGCAGTGCTTTCCACCTCGACGGGTATGGTTAACAATATAATAAAGTTTCTTGGGCATGAGCCGATATATTTCTTGGGTGATGAAGGGTGGTGGGTTTTCACATATGTAATCAGCGGAATTTGGAAGGACATGGGTTGGAATTCTATTATTTATGTTGCGGCTATCAGCAATATAGACCCCCAACTTTATGATGCCGCAAAGGTTGACGGCGCAAACCGTATACATAGTTTGTTTAATGTTACTTTGCCGTCTATAGCGGGCACTATATGCACCATGCTTATACTGCAATTGGGAAAGCTGCTTACCATAGGATTTGAGCATCCGTATGTTCTGCAAAATCCGATGGTGTACAAAGTTTCAGAGGTTATCAGCACTTATATATACAAAATCGGTATTGAAAAAGCCCAGTATAGTTTAACTACTGCAATGGGGTTGTTTCAGTCTGTGGTGGGGCTTATTATGATATTTTTAGCTAATGCGCTTATCAAAAAAATGGGGGAGGAGGGTATTCTTTGAGCAAAGGTATGATAGAAAAGTTGAAGCTTCTTCCGATTTATATATTAATTGGGTTTATAGCCTTTACTTGTGTTACTCCGTTTATTACAATAATAGCTACCTCATTTAGCGGGCACTCTGCTATTTTAACGGGGAAGGTAGGGCTATGGCCTGTTGATTTTCATATAAATGCTTATAAAGCGGTTTTGATGGATGCCAAGTTTTACCGTTCCTTAATGGTTACGATATTCGTAACGGTTATAGGAACCCTTTTAAATCTTTGCTTGACCGCCCTCACCGCTTACCCCCTTTCAAAGAACATAAAGGGCAGAAAATACATTATGACCTTTATTGTGTTTACAATGCTCTTTAGCGGCGGGCTTATACCCAACTATTTTAATGTTAGACAACTTGGTCTGCTGGACACCGTCTGGGCGCTTATTTTGCCGAGCGGAATTTCCACGTTTAACCTTATTATTTTGCGAACCTTTTTTATGGGAATACCTAAAGAGCTTGAGGATGCGGCGTTTATGGACGGGGCAGGGCAGGCAAGGATATTGTGGAAGGTTTATGTTCCGCTTTCAAAAACCGTTTTGCTTACTTTGGGGTTGTTTTATGCGGTTGCGCATTGGAATTCCTATATGAACGCCATGATTTATATAAGAAACAGCGAGCTCTATACCCTCCAGGTGCGTCTGCGCCAGCTTGTAATGGGAGATATGGCAACACAGCTTACCGGTTCGCTTAGTAACGAAGACCAGCAAGTTCTTGTGTTGGAATCGGTTAAGGCAGCAATCGTGGTTGTTTCTACAATACCCATAATTGCAGTATATCCTTGGCTGCAAAAGTATTTTGTTAAGGGCGTTATGATTGGTGCATTAAAAGGATAAAAAGAAGAAAGAGGGAATTGAAAATGAGAAGATGGACTGTTTTACTTCTTGCGGCAACTATTTTGCTTACGGTATTATCAGGATGCAACAAAAAAGTGGCTGTCGAGGACAATGAACAACATATGACCGAGATATCTGTTGAGGTTTTTGACCGCGGCAGTATTACATCAAGCGAAGGGAGCATGGAAGACAATCGTTGGACTCGCTGGGTCAATGAACAAATGCAGCAATACAATATAAGGGTTAAGTTTGTTCCGATTCCAAGAAAAGAAGAAGAAACAATGCTTAATCTGCTTTTTGCTTCAAATGAAGCGCCCGATATATGTTATACATATAAGCTTTCTTTGGTGTGCAACTTTGCTGAGGCGGGGGGGCTTTTGGAACTGGATAAATTAGTAAAGGAGCATGGTCCTGACCTTACCGAGTTTTACGAAACACGCCCCGGTCTGTTAGATTTGGGCAAGTATAAGGGAAAGCAATACGGTCTGCCTTCCGGTTCTTGGGTTGACGGCGCCCATGCGTTGGCAGTAAGGAAAGATTGGGTTGACGCTTTGGGTAAGGCTCTTCCTGAAAACAGAGAAGAATACTATCATCTTTTAAAAGACTTTAAAGAAAAAGACCCGGGCAATGTCGGCAAAGAAAGGGTAATCCCTGAAACTTGTGCGGTTGGCGGGACGGGCGCAGGCTACAATAATATTGCGGTATTGTCCTCCTTTGGAATAACGAATTATGAACTGGTGAATACCTTTGACGGAAAGGTTTACCCCATGGAATTGCAACCCGGTTATAGGGATTATGTTATATTTATGAATAAGCTTTATAAAGAGGGGCTTATATCAAATGAGTTTGCTGTTGATACAGATGGCAAAAAATCAATTGAGCACACATATGGGGGGCTTGCCGGCGCATGGTCGGGAAATCATTCATGGCTTTATGGAAGCATTAATGAGGAAACAAGACGGACAGTTCCATCTGCCGAGTGGACATTTGTGAATAACTTCCCGGATGAAAGCGGAAAAATTCATAAGGTTATAGCGCCTGCGGTGGGAGTGTATAATATTGTTCCAAAGTCTTGTGAAAACCCCGATGCCGTTATGATATATCTCAATTGGATGGCAAAAGAGGGCGGGAAATATTTGATGAACGGTGCAGAAGGAGAGCATTATACACTTTTGGACGGATACAATATACCCAAGGACAGGGAATACAACACCAAAACCCTTGCATATGCCGGACAGAACATGGCGCTTATCCGACCGGATTATTACGACGCCGGATATTATGAGCTGATAAGTGATGACCCTGTTATCGGCAGGCTTTCAAAAGATAACTTTTTAAGGATGAAGGATGGCGCGATAACACCTGAATTTTCGATATTGGACGAGGTTCTCTCCGCGGATATAAAATATGGCACTACTCTGTCAAGCCTAACTAAATCGGGGATAGTGAAAGCTATTGTAAGTGATGACCCCGGCAGGGAATATGACAAGTTTAAAGCGGAATATTTAAAGAGCGGCGGACAGGAAAAAATAGACGAAATGAACGAGGTATATAAACGAATGAGCTCGGGAAGATAGTTTAAATATGAAAAACTATAAAGACCTTCCGCTGTTTCGCCAATTTGCTTTAGCTTTTCTTGTTATAGTGTTGATACCGACAACGCTTATCGGAGGCGTTGTGTATTACGGTTCTATGCAATATACAAAAGCCAACACCAGTCAGCTTATGGAAAAGATTGTTCAAAGCGCGGGAAAACAGATTGATGCGATGGTTAATGAGTATAAGTGGCTATCTTCTCAAATTGGAATAAACCGCGAAGTTCAAAGGTTTATTTTGCTTGACCCTATGGATTATTTTGAGCAATATTTGTTCGGGGAATGGGCGCAAAATGAAATCGCCTTAGAAAAAACCATATGGCAACATGAGGCAATTGAAAATATGGCAATTATTTGCGATTACGGTAGGTCTTATTTAGTTGCAAACAAAAGAGTTGATGAAGATAATATTTACTTCATAGATAACGGCGAAAGAATACAAAGCAATGAATATTTTAGGAAAACCTATGGGGACGATTGCTCGTTAAAGATATTTAAAATGAATATCTTTAACAATGAGTCAAATCAAGAAAAGGAATATGTTGTATTCTCACGGCGCATATACTCCGGTGTAAGCTTTAAGGCTGAAGCTACTTTCGCAATTTTCATACCGCGCCAAAGTCTTAAAGAACTTTTTCAGATTAACGATGTTGATTTAAGCTCAATATGCTTTATTGACAACACCGGGAAAATGGTATTTTCATCATATGATGATGTGGGCGGAAAACAGCTTACCGACATTGTTCCCGACCTAAAGACTTCCGGAATTTATAACTTTGAAGCTGACTTCATGGGCAAAAACCAAATGTTTACCATAGGTAATTCAAAGGATTCGGGTTGGAAAACCGTTTTATTTATTCCCACAAGGAAGCTATACGCACCGATTTATAGAACTATGCAAACAATTCTTGTTTTGGGGTTGTTGGTTATACTGTTTTCAGCTATGGCTTGGTGGGGATTTTGCAATATAATTATATTGCCGATAAAACGATTGGAGTTAGCCATGCAAAATTCGGAAGTTTACACCGGCGTGATTCCCGAAAATGAGATAGGCAGGCTCATAGCTGTTTATAATAAGATGACCTTAAAAATATCCGTTCTTATCGAGAAGGAATATAAAGCAAAATTAAAAAGAAAAAATCAAGAGCTCCAAAAAAGAAGGCTGGAATATCAAGCGCTTCAATCACAAATAAATCCGCATTTTTTATATAATACCCTAAACGCAATGAATACTTATGCCATGGTTTTAGGCGATGAGCTCTTGCAGGACATGATAAATTCCCTTAGCAAAATGTTGCGGTATTCAGTACAGAACCCATTGCAGCATGTAAAGCTTTCAGATGAATTTGAACATGTGAGGCATTACTTGAACATACAAAAACACCGCAGCAAGCTCATGCCGGCTATAGAAACGGATTTTAATGGGCATCTTTCCAAATGTGTAATTAGGTTGACTTTGCAGCCGCTGGTGGAAAATGTGTTTGAACATGCCTTTCCCTATGGGGTTGAGAGCGAACATAAAATGACCATTCGTGCATATAAGCAGGAGGAGTTTTTGATAATAGAAGTAGCGGATAACGGTATTGGAATAAGCGATATGGATATAAAAAATATCGGAATGGGATTAAAAAATGTGCACCGCAGGCTTCAAATCGAATGTGGTTCCAAATACGGGCTTCTTATATCAAGACCGAAGGATGGGGGAACTTCCGTAAAGCTTCTGTATCCTTATTCTCTTGATGATTCTGATACTTAAAGCGGGGTGTTTTCTTTGTACTCTTTATTGTTGGTTGACGATGAACCTTTAACCATTAACGGAATGAGGCTTATGCTGAAACAATCAGGTTTGCCGATATCCGAGATACGCGATGCTTCAAACGGCGAAGAAGCATTAGAAGTTGTAAGGAGCGGGGTTCCGAACCTTATCATCACAGATATACGCATGCCTTTGATGGATGGGCTTGATTTGTGCAAGTATCTTTATAAAAAATGCCCATTTATCAAGTTTATAATCGTTTCAGGATACGAAGACTTTGAGTATGCACGCCGCGCGATACAGTATGGCGTAAGTGACTATTTATGTAAGCCTTTGGAACAAAAAAGCTTTACCTTGGCTGTGAAAAACGCTCTTTCATCTTTGTGTACGACAGATTATATAGGTGTTGGCACGGTGCGTCCGCTTATTAGCAAGGTTGAAGAGCTTTTATGGTCAGGCGACAGATTGGGTTTGGAAGGTGTGGTAAAACAAATTTGCAAAATAGTGGATAACCGCACCTTAAAATATTGTACGGATTTTTGCAACGATTTTTTAAACGAGGTGTTAAGCCGTTTATCGGTTAGGATTGGTTATCGAATACGGACTGACTTTTTAGTTGACGACGCTAATAGCCCGGACGATTGCATGAATGCGCTTAAGGATTGCTTCATGGAACTTGCGGAAAAACTTGATGATGCAAAAAAGAATATTGACAATAATATTATGAATGAGATTATTAAATATATTGAAGATAACTATGACAGTAAATTGGCGCTTAACGATATTGCGGAATATGTGGGCTTTAATCCTTCATACTTCAGCCAATATTTTAAAAGTAAAATAGGTAAAAACTTTGTCCAGTACAGAAATGAAGTTCGTATCAATAAAGCTATGGATTTTCTTAAACAGTCGGATAAAAGTATAACTGAAATAGCCCTGGATGTGGGGTATAGCGATATAACATATTTTATCAGAATTTTTAAAGAACATACCGGAAAATCACCCGGAGGGTATCGAAAGGAACAAGGAATGGGGAAGGCTTGATACCCGTTTGTCAAACAGTTGGGGCAAAGTTTTTGGGGAATGAGGTGTAGGTTAGTGAGAAGGGCATTTTGTTTATTACTGGTTATTGCATTGTTTGCGGTGCAGCTTGGCGCTTCTGCGGAAATTGTATATAATTTTGATGATGATGATATTAATTCCGATATAAGCGAATCCGGAAATCAAGATGATGAGGGCGTGGGAGAACCGGCTGCGTTTCAGGAAGCCCGCATTAGTAAGTTGGCTGCGATGGCCGAGGAAAAGTTAGGCGATGCGGCGGTGTTTTTCAATGGTGCGTCAATCGCCTATATAGGTGAAAGGATTATAAAGCTTAACCCTGACTTCTATGCTGCCAAGGCGGTTATTACAGGGAGCGACGAGTTTATGGTGCCTTCATCTGTTATGAATGTAATGGGGAAAACTGAGGTTGATTTTTTGGACATAGGCGAAATAAGCTACATTAATTTAAGGGAATATGCCAACGGGCAAGGGCTGCATTTTTATACAAATTCCCATGGTCTTGCTGTTGTGTCAAGGGAAATTCTTTTTGAGGACGACCCGGTGTGTTCCAAAATAATAAATATAAGCAATCCCCAAACCGTGATGGATGAAATTATCTCATGGTTTAAATTTGAAAGCCATTCAATTGTTGATATCATTCCTGTTCACCCGCGAATAAAGGATTTGAGCATTGGAATACCCGCCGTTATCAAGGTAGGGGATATGTGTCCAAGCTACACCATAGAAGCGAAGTATAATAGTGTGATAGACATATGGATTTACAAGCCGGATGGCAGACTTTTGGGCGAGAAAAAAACTGTATGCTTAAATTCCTTTGAAAAACAAGATGTCGAATTTGATTTAAAGATATCAGCTCCGGGAACCTATAAAGTGGTTTTTGACATCCTTTTGGGTTCGGGAGAAAATTATTCTGACGCAAGTTATTTTACGGCGAGAAACAAAACGATTACACCGAGCGGCGAGGCCGTTCTTGCATATATAGGGGAAAAAGGACTTTTAGAATATACCCCTGACCATAGGGGCAACAGATTGCTTGATTATTCGCAGGTTGGTTATAAAATGGGAGAGGAGCCAATACCGAATATACCGATAGCGGAAGTAATAGAGCCTGCCGAAGGGGACGATGGGTTGCGCATACAAGAGGCGGTTGACCGTATATGCGAACTTCCAATACGCTCGAATGGATTTAGGGGGGCGCTTTTAATTAAGAAAGGCCGGTACGAAATAGGGGATAGCGTTTATGTCCGCAAAGGCGGCATTGTTATTCGAGGCGAGGGGCAAACCTGTGAAGGGACGAATATTGTTGCAACCGGCTCCAAATCGCGTGACACCTTTGTCTTTACAGGGGGCGGCGGCGCAAAGGCAATAAAGGGTAGCGAAAGAGAAATATTAGACTTGTATGTTCCATTGGGCGCAAGAAACATGCGGGTGGAAAACGCTTCGGATTTTAGGGTGGGCGACAAAGTTATTATTAGGAGGCTCGGCACAGAGTCTTGGATACATGAAATAAATATGGACACTATTGCACTCAGGGACCCACAAAACCCTGGGCTGACACAGCAATGGGCGCCCTTTGATTTGGATTTTGAAAGAACAATAACAGACATTACCAACGACATTATAAGCGTTGATGTGCCGCTGGGAAGCCCTATCGAAAAAACATGGGGCGGCGGGCTTGTCGTTAAATATTCGGATGATGACAGGATTGAGAATGTTGGTATCGAAAACATATATTTTCAATCGGAATTTAAAAGCCCGACTGACGAAAGACATGCAGACTTTTCGGTTACATTCAACAACGCAATAAACGGCTGGGCAAGGGATATAACAATGCAGTATTACAGGCACGGATTTAGAGTGGAAAGGGGCGCAAGAAACATCACCCTTTGCGATAATACCGCCATTGACCCACGAAGTGTAATTGCCGGGGGCAGGCGATATGGGTTTTATATATTGGGGCAGATGAATCTGGTTACTCGTTGCTATGCGCGGGATTACAGGCACAGCTTTGTCTTTACAAGCCGTGTGCAAGGACCTAATGTGTTTTATGAATGTGTATCAGAAAACGACCACTCATCCAGCGAACCGCATCATCGTTGGTCTGTAAGTGGGTTATATGACAATGTTAATTCCACAATATACATACAGGACAGGGCGTTTTTAGGCTCAGGGCAGGGCTGGGCAGGAGCATTTTATGTGCTTTGGAACACTATGGGTGAGGCAATTATACAAAAACCTCCTACTGCGCAAAATTGGGGTATAGGTCATGCGGGAAACCGAAGTGTTGGCGCCAGACCGCGCCCCGAGGGGCTATGGGAAAGTTTAGGCACTTTTGTTGAGCCGGGGAGTTTATATATTCAACAGTTGTATGAACGCTTGGGTGAAGGTGGCGTTAGCAACATTTCAAGCGTTCCTTCGGAAAAAAGAGCGGTCATAAATCAAACTAATGAAAACATCCCCAAACTTTTGGAAATCAGCATCAACAAGCTGAAAATTGAAGGCTTTAACAGTAATATATATGATTACACAATATACCTGCCCCGCTCGCAAACAAAGCCGCCGTTAGTTGAAGCGGTAGCGGAAAAGGGAAGCTTTGGGGAAGTGTATAACACTACAAATGCTTTCGGAACAGCAAAGATAAAGGTGGTTGATTCCACGGGAGACGGCAATGGGGTTTACTATTCGGTTAGGTTCGTGCGCCTGGGAGAAGGCGCCGTTATCGCTTTGGAAAATCAAGAGGATAGTGGAAAGACGGTTGACGGCGATTATAGCACCGTATGGAATACAAAGGGGGAGCACTTTATTCAGTACGAGTTTTCAGAACCAAAGACAGGGGAGCTTGTGGGTATTTGCTGGGGAAATTCCTTAAAACGCCGTTATAGTTTTGAGATTTACATATCAAAAGATGGATGTGGTTGGCAGAAAGCTTTTGAAGGGCAAAGCAGCGGAAAAACGGAGCTTCTTGAAAGATATAGGCTCTCATTAGCGTGCGATTGGTATAGATATATGCGGATAGTGTTAAAGGGAAACAACTTTAATGATGAAAATAGCATTGCGGAGGTGATTTTTTGAAACTGATAAGATTATCGACAATAACTTTAATTTTGTTTTTTTGTTGCCATAGCGTAAGTTTCGCAGAACAAAAAAACCTTGCGCTTGGCTGTGCGGTATCTGTGGGCAGAAGCACAGGGGGAGAAAATATAGTTGATGGAAACTATTCCACGGTTTGGTCATCAAGCAGCTCGGCAACGACTTTGGAAGAATCGTGGATAAAGCTAAACTTTAATAAAAAAATTATATTTGACAGAATAATTTTTACAGCCTCTAACCGCTCTGCGAGCGTAACCTCATTTAAAATAGAAATTTCGGACACAGGTCCGAACCCTAACCCTCCAGCATTAGGACCGCTTGGTGACACGATAAACGCTGCCGCATGGACAACGGTACACACAAGTCATGCTGGATTTGGAGCGCAAAACACGAAATTGGAAATAAAGTTGGACGAAGAAGTAAGCGCACAGTATATGCGTGTGACAGCTCTTACAAAGGTATCCGGAATGTTCGGGATGGCGGAAATAGAGGTATATCATGACATACCCTCTGCCGAAAGCGTTTTCGTCACAGGGCTTGCTCAGGTTGGTCAAACATTGACAGGCGCCTATACATACAAGATGAATAATACCCTTCCGGAAGGAACCTCCCTACTGCAATGGCATATAAAGGCGGCTGCCGAAGAAAAGTTTTCACCTATAAAAGGTGCACATGGCAGCGCTTACACAATCAAAGAAGAAGATGCGGATATGTATATCGCCTTTTCCGTAACACCGATTAACAGCGCGGGTATTGAGGGTATTGAAGTTTTTGCGGAAGATATTATCACACCGACTTTTAACAACCTTTTATACGGTGCCGTAACTTCCGAGAATAATGCTGTTGACGGCAGGTATAACACCTCATGGGAGGGTTCTTCCATAAGCTTTGACATGGGCGAAGTTAAAAGTTTTAACATATTGAGCGTGCGAGGCGCAAGGTTACCGGCGGAAACATTAGCGCTAACGGTAAGATGCGGAGACGGCATATCCGATGTTGTATCAACAGGAAACGGGATTAATGGCGACTTTCGGATTTTACTTTCGCAAACTTATATTGAATCACGCTATATAAGCCTTGAAACAGAAGGCGGAATAGAAATATCCGTAGCGGAAATAGAACTTTACATGGAGGACCCATATCAAAGTATGGCGGAAAATGATGCCAGAACAACAAAGATTTATGGAATAGACAGTATGAAGAGCCGCATTGCGCTGCCGGACATTAGCGAAAATAACTGCAATATAACATGGGAATCATCTGATAACAATTTACTTAAAATTGCAAAACAAGACACGAAAACATTGGCAATACCCGTTCGTCCGTTGAATGCCGAAGGGAATAAGACCGTATCCCTTATCGCAACATTTGAACTTAATGGAAAAACTGCAAATGCGGTATATGAGGTTACAATATTGTCCTACCTGCCCGATGCAGAGGCGGTTGCCATGGATATTTCCTTAATAAATCTGGGGGATTTATCGCATGTTACAAGCGACATAAGCTTGCCGTCGGAGGGCTTGGAAGGCAGCGTCATTACATGGGAGAGCGGCAACCCGGATGTTATTTCATCATCGGGCGAAGTTTCGCGTCCAAAGGATGGAAAAAACAAGACGGTATCCCTGCTTGCGACAGTACAGCGGTTGGGTGCGTCAGATACCGCGGCTTTTGCAGCCACGGTAATATCCTTGCCGTATAATCCACCTTCTTCCGCACCCGGCAAGGCAAGAACGAGCAGCGGCGGTTTCCCGGCAGTAAAAGCGGAGGATGAACAGCTATTGCCCATCCCACCGGCGGATGAGGCGCCGCAGCAGGGGTCAAAGCTCCCCGTAGATGTTTCGCAGGCGCATTGGGGCTATCGCTATGTTGAGGCGCTTGCACGAAAAGGGGTAATATCGGGCGACCAAGACAATGCGTTTAATCCCGAACATCCAATAACCAGGGAGCAATTTCTAAAAATGCTGATTTTGGCGGGCGGCTTTAAAACGGAGCAATGTTCCCTTGAGTTTGAGGATGTTGACAGCGGCGCATGGTATTATCCATATGTTGAAACGGCATATTCGTTAGGGATTATTAACGGGCTAACTCCTGTGTTGTTTGGAATAAACGAACAAATAAAAAGGGAGGATATGGCGGTAATGTCCTTGCGTGCGTTGGGCATATTTGCGGAAAAGCCTTTGCAAAACAGCACTCCTGTGCTGTTTAATGACCAATCAGATATATCCGACTATGCTGTTGATGCCGTTGGGTTTCTTCAAAATGCCGGTATAATATTAGGGGATGAAAACGGATACTTTAATCCTTCACTCACAACTTCAAAGATTGAAGCAGCAAAAGTTGTATATCTCCTTTTTGATATGGAGGGGCAAAATGATTAATATTTTCAAAAAAATATCGGCTACATTAACAATGTTTTTTTTAGTCTTGCCCTTATTATTGGCATATGCCGCGCCTGCCGATTTGGAAGGGAGGCTAAGCGACGAAGCAATAGAGGTGTTGGATTCGCTTGGTATTATGGCGATATATGAGGATGGTAATTTTTATCCCAATGAACAGATTAGCAGGGCGGAGTTTACCTCCCTGATAGTTCGCTTGATGAACAAGGAGGAAATTGTTGGGGGCTTTTTAGAGGAAGGTGAAAGTTTTTCTGACGTTGCCATCGAACATTGGGCCTCCGGTTATATAAAAGCGGCATTGAAGTTGGGTGTAATTTCGGATGCTCGGGAATTTAGACCCGATGCCGTAATTACATATCAGGAAGCCGTTTGTATGCTTTTAAGGTCTTTGGGCTATGCAACCATGGCGCAACAGCGTGGTGGATACCCCGCAGGGTATATGGCGGCGGCGGTTGAACTTAATATATTTTCACAGGCTGCGGACTACGAAAAGCTTACAAGGTTGGATGCGGCGCAGCTTTTATTTAAAAGCTTTAATGTAAAGCTTATGTTTCAGGATTTTGGCGGCAAGAATTCCTATATAAGTGATGAAACCGCCTTGAGCTATTACCTCGGTCTTGAAGAAAAAATAGGGGTTGTGGAAGGACAGGGCAAGCGCGGTTTAACAGCCATAAATACATTAAAGGAGACGGAAGTCTGCATAGATGGCGCCGTTTATAAGCGCGGCTCTTTTGATTTTTCAAAACTTATCGGGCACAGGATAAAGCTTTACGTAAAAAATGACGAGGATGAAGAAAAAACCATACATGCCGTTTACAATAACAAAAAGACGAATACAGTTTTCAGCCCGGAAATTGACAACATACATGAATTTAGCATCGGGCGGCTTGCTTATTATGCGGGTGGGCAGATTTATCGCGCTTCCATCGAAAGATTTGCGCCTATAATTTACAATGGCAGGGTTTGGCAAGGCGCCGTGTATGATAATCTGCTACCGTCTGATGGCTCTGTAACTTTATTGGATAATAACGGAGACGGTGTTTTTGACATCATATTTATTGAGGATGTCAAGACCTTTATATCCGAAAAGACGATTCCGGAAGAAAACCGTATAATATTGAAAAATTATGATTATCAAATACAAGATGAAAACTATTATGAAGGGCTGCCGTATATTGACCTTGGGAGTTTGCCGCTAACTGCTGAGGTCAGCATTACAACTTCCCTGGGTGAGCAAATTGACTTAGGCGCTATTCAGCAGGGCTATTGTTTTTCAATAGCAAAAAGCAAAGACGAAAAGTTGATTACCATTGTGCTGCTGCTGGATAATATTATAACCGGAATTGTAGAGGAGATTGATGCGGAGGGAAATTCGATTGTTATAAACGGAAAAGGATATAAGCTTTTAAAGGGTAGCAGCGCTGCGCTGCCTGAAAACATAGTTGTGGGGGATAGCGGTGAATTTTACACGACTGGAAACGGAAAGATTTTCGCTAAGCTCAATATTTCTGAAAAGATTTCCGAATATGCCTATGTTGTGGATTTCTTCGTTAAAAAGTTTTCAACTGTGTTTAAACTTTATACCGAAACGGGAGAGTTTTTAAAGCCTGAACTGGCGGGGAATGTTCTTTTCAATGGCGCTAAGTCGGGAATATCCGATATAATAAATGAATTTACTGCATTAGATGAAGATGGCGTAAGCAGGGTAAAGCATCAGCTTATAAAATATTCCTTGAATGCGAAGGGGCAATTAAAGGAAATTATTATTCCGGAAATGGATGTTGGGAGAACCTTTGACACGACAAAATTTTTGCAAAATGTGAAACAAACGGTTTTACAGTTGGGAAGCGGTCAAAAACTTGGTTTTGAATACATAGTGGGAGACAACACAGATATAATAACCATTCCGGTAAAGGCGATAGAAATTGATTTGCCGGGCGGAGGAAAAAAGGAAGTTTTGGAGATACAGCCATCCATGGAAACAAACTTTGGTATATCAAAGGGACTTAATGTAAGGGATGACCTTGTCGTATCAATATTTAATGCGGCAAGAGACAGAGTGGCGGGAATATTGGTGGTTTATAAAGTTCTCGGCAAGGGCGCCGCAATTAATTATGGGAACGCTATTGCCGTGGTTGACTCAATAAGCAAAGCGGCAGACAGTGAGGGAAACATTGTGTCAAAACTATATTATTATTCGGGGGGTGTTCTCCGAAGCATAATGCCGTCTGTCCGTGATGGAGAGGAAAATCATCATGTGGAAACTGCCGCAGCGATAAGAAACCATGAATCTCCACCGGTTGAATGGGAGAACCTTCGACGCGGCGATGTTATACAGTTCGTCACCAATTCCTACAATGAGGTGATAGCTTTTACACAGCTTGTAAATTATGCTCAAAGAAACGGCTACGCCACGATAAGCTCAGGTGGGGGAACAGCTAACGACCGTATGCGCCTTATACAGTTTTGCCGCATAGAGGATAAGGCGGGCGCAAGCATCATTATCGATATGCCCGAGCTAAGAACATATGTAGTGTCCGGAGGAAACATATATATATATGATTCAGAAACGGACAGAATTGAAGCAGTTTCACCCGACAGTCTTACAGAGGACATAAAGGGCTGCGACATGGTAATACAGTCGCGATATAACTCGGTTTCCAATGTTGTTATATATAAGTAAGAAATTAAGGAGGTAAGAAATTATGAAAGTAAAGTTTACTGGGCGTTTTTTAACGGTTGCGCTGTTGATGACAATTATGGTTGCATATCTTCCGCATGTTAAGGTGTTGTCTGCCACAGATGCCGACGGAAATTTGGCTTATGGAAAGCCGGTTGTTTCGTATGCCGTGGCGGGATATAACTCATCCGGTCCAAATCCGTATATAGTTACGGACGGCGATACTACAAACAACAAAAATCTGCGCTATAATGACGGGCTTGGTTGGTTATACATTGATTTGGGCGCGGAAACCACATTTAATCAGGTTGTTATTTATGCAGATTCGGTTGTAACAGGCTACAAAATTTGCGGTGCGCATCAAGAAAAGGACAGCACGCTGCAGGAAAGCAATCTAAGAAAAGGCGTAAGTGCAGAATCGCATACCAAGTATGATAAGGAACTTGACAGCCCTGTTACCATTGAAACAGTAAACACACCCCTTCCGGCAGCGGGCACAGGACAAACAATAACATTTGACCAACCGCAAACATATAGATATGTCCAGTTTGAGGTTGTATCCAAAGCCGGTGGCAGGTTCAGCGTCTTTGAAGTTGAGGTTTATAGCGTCGGTCAGGAGCCGGACCCCGAACCAATCCCTAATGTAAATCATGCCTTTGGGGGAACTGCAACCGCAAACGGCAATCTTTCCGGGGCCGGTCCCGAGAATGCTATTGACAATTCAACAAACACCTATTGGACATCAGGAAAAGGCGGGCTGCCTGATTTTACGCTGGAGCTAAAGCAAAGGGCGTTAATTAACAGAATTGTCATTCAGCCGACTTCAAATACCCCTACGGCAACTGAATACAAAATAGAGCTTTCCGATGGCGGCTTAAAATGGGATGTAATACATGGTGCAATACAGCCTATGGCTGGAACGGAGGCCACCGTTTTTGACTTTGATGATAAAACGGCAACGCATATAAAGCTTACTGCGTTTGCAAAAACGACCGAAGACGCCAGATGGGGTTTTTCTGAGATTGAAGTTTTTTATTATATTCCTGAAAAGGTGACGGTAAAAAATGTTGCAATTTTCGGAGAAGCGCATTTGGGCGGCGAATTGACAGTAAATTACGACTTCCTGCCGCATGAAGATGTGCAGCTTGAAGATTTAAGCACGGTACAGTGGTATTCGTCCCCTGCAATAAATGACGGTTGGGAGGAAATGCAGGGTGTGACGGGCAAAACAATCACCGTAACGGAACCCATGAAAGAAAAATATATAATGGCGGCTGTTACCGCTGCTTGCGAAGATTTTACAGCGGCAAATAGTGTGTTTAGCGCCAATGTTGTTCTTGCAGGGGACTACGCCTTTCAAAAAGCCTCCTATGCGGGCAATGAAGTCAGCGGGCGGGAATCATATAATGCTTTTGACGGGCTGGCAGATACGTTTTGGAGAACGGTCAATGACTTTGAACCGATGGACAACGCAAATTGTACCGTAAACCTTGCCGAAAGATATCCTATAAATAAGTTGAAACTGTTGACAAGCATTGATGACAACTCTACTTATAAGATATTGGTGTCTTTGGACAATGTTAATTGGACACAGGCTTATGAGGGTGACCACCCGCTTGGGGGAGAAACAAATATAACTTTTGCGCAACCGATTATTGCAAGATATGTAAGATACCAAGCTGTGGAGCGTAAAGGAACAGGTGTACGCAACTCACTTTTGTATGAAATGAATGTGCTTTGTGACGCGACAGACGAGCAATTAGCAAAAGTTGATGTAGATGATGTGAATTTGGGTGATTTAAGCAATGTAACAGGCAACCTAAATCTAATATTTGAAGGTTTTAGCGGCTCGGAGATATCTTGGCGCTCAACCTCAGAAAAAATAAATGTTGAAACCGGCGAGGTTACAAGACCCACCTATGAAGAAGGCGACATACAAGTGACGCTTACGGCAAGCGCAACGCTAAACGGGTGTGAACCGCAGACAAGGCAATTTAATATTACCCTTATAAAAATGCCCATGTTCTATTTTAAAAGCCTTATATTTAAGGATAAAGATCAAACCTGGATAAATGAGATAAGAGAACTTCCGGCAAATGACGAAATGGAAATAGTGGCGGTTGTAAAAAAAGGAACGTCACAGCAAACGGGGGCAGTCCTTGTAGCGGCGCTTTATGGTTCAGGAGACCGGCTTTTAAAAATTTCTGCAAATAACAGTATACAAAGCGCTATCCCGCTTGGGGAGGAATTAACCTTTACAATACCTTTCGATATAGATTTTGTGCCAACCCCCGAGCATCACATTAAACTGTTCTTACTTGATGGCTTAACCAATGTAAAGCCTTATGTTGCCGCAGAAAGATTTCCGCGTCCATTGCCTCCTAATGGGGAATGTATTTACACCGACCCATCACAGCAAAGCTTTCTTGCGAACGCAAACCCGAACTTGCCCAATGTGCTTGTGATGGGCGATTCGATATCTATCGGATATACGCCTTATTTGAGGGAGTTGCTAAGCAATCGTGCAAATGTTTATATTATACCCGAAAACTCAAGCCACACCGCCAACGGTATAGGGAAAATGTCTTATTGGCTGGGCTATGGGCAAATGAATTGGTCTGTGATTGTGTTTAATTTTGGTTTGCATGATTTAAGATATTCTGATTACGATGCGGAAAACGGCACGATTATAACTGATGTGGAACAATATGGCAAAAACCTTGGGGATATCATAGCAATAATGCGCGCTGCCGAACAGGGGGCAAACCTTGTTTGGTGCACAACTACCCCTGTTCCGGAGGGAGCCGGCGGCAGAATAGCAGGTTCGGAGATGGCTTATAATGCGGTGTCAACTCCAATTATGGCGGCAAATGATATCCGCATTTGTGATTTTGCCGCCGATATTCCAAACTTACCGGCTTATCACAAAGCCCCGAATGATGTGCATTTTAGCGAAGAAGGTTATGCTTTGATGGCAGAAACGCTTTCTGAAACGGTTAAAGCGTCATTGTTTTTCGCAAAGTGATGAAAAATGGGTAAGTTTTAGGGGTGTTTTACATTTTAGGCAAAACATAAGAAGGGATTGTTGCAAGGATGGACTTTTGGAAGAAGGTATTTTGCTTGTGTGTAGTCACCCTCATGCTCTGTGCGCTCACGCCTGTTCAAGGGCATGCAGTAAACTATCAGCTTGATAGCACAAACATGCAGATTGCCTTATTGCATCCGCGTATGTCGGTTGAAATTGGAGCCCCCGCATATATTTTGGAAAAGGATGATTTTCCTGCTTTTATACTTCTTCCAAAGGTTGACGGAATGTTTAACTGTATCGTTTATAATTCAGATGGGGCTATCGTTTATCGTATGCCAACAAAGATAGCCCTAAGTAATTTTGAGCTTAACTGTTCTTTTCCCGTGAAGCCTATACTGTGGGAACAATACCGCATAGAGTTTGAACTTGAAGGGAATCGCGAAGATATTTATTTTTCCGTGTTTGACCCGCTGTATTTTACGGATACGCAAAGCAAGGCGGTGTACCGCGGCATTGACGGTGCGCTAAAGTATTTAAGCGATTATAGAGGCAACACAATACCTGATTTTTCAAACGCCGGATATATGGGGGGCGGTGTTTCCAATCCAAATGCAAATTTGGCTGAAATTCTTTACCCGGATGAGAACGCTGAAGATGATACGGAAAGAATACAAGCGGCTATTGATAGGGTGTCGGCTTTGCCCCTAATAAACGGGCTGCGCGGTGCGGTGCTTTTGAAAAAAGGCAGCTATAAAATCGGTTCATTTCTTGCGATACGGGCGGATGGTGTTGTTCTTCGGGGGGAGGGGGCGAATCAAGAAGGCACAATACTCACGGCGATAGGAAAAACGGTTCGTTCCCTCATCCAAATTGCGGGGAGCGGCAATCCATCGGAGGTGACAGGCGCCTCTGTAAGCATTGTTGATAATTATGTCCCTGTCGGCAGCCGCAGCTTTAATGTGGAAAATGCGAACGGATTTAATGTGGGCGACGCAATTATGGTTGTGCGGCATGGCAATGCGGATTGGATAGCTGAAATAGGCATGGATGATATAGCTTTACGCCCCGGCGACCCCGAAGCCACCAAGCAATGGAACCCCTTTGACCTTCATTTTGACCGCATAATAACTTCAATAACGGGAAATCTCATAACGGTGGACGCTCCGATAGTAAACTCCATAGAAACCCTTTGGGGAGGCGGCAGGATATACAGGTATTCGGATGAAAAGCGCATCAGTAATGCAGGTGTTGAAGACATTATGGCAGTGTCGGCATTTGATTCTTCCATAACAGCCGTTGAGGGAGGCGAAAGCTACTACTCGGACATGGAACATGCTTCGTGCATGGTGGAAATCACCAATGCAAAAAATATATGGGTAAAAAATTTAAAATCATATCATTTTTCTCAGCATTGTGTGCTGGTTGGCAGAGGCACAAAATGGGTAACGGTCGAAAAATGTGAAAATTATGAGATGGTTGGGATTATAGCCGGCGGCACCCGCGATGTTTTTCCGCTTTTAGGACAGCTGGCTCTTGTTAAAGATTGCTATACCGAAGGGGCAAGGCATGCATATTATGTAAGCTCCAGAGTGTGCGGACCCAATGTGTTTCTTGATTGTACATCCGAAAAGGAATACGGTGCAAGCGAGCCGCATCAACGCTGGTCCGTTGGGGGGTTGTATGACAATGTTCGCTCCACAATATTAGTACAGGACAGGCAGTGGATGGGTAGCGGGCATGGATGGAGCGGAGCAAACTACTTGCTGTGGAACACCGTCGGCAATTTTTGTGTGCAAAAACCGCCAACAGCGCAAAATTACGCCATAGGTTCAACGGGCGTTATGACAAATGGCTCTTTTCCCCCGCGAGCTGAAGGATACCTGGAAGTCGGCCAATTTGTTGATATGCGCAGCATTTATCTTGAGCAGCTTTACGGACGCTTGGGCAGCCAGGCGATTGATGCGATAGGCGGCAATCGAGAAAGAGAGGATAATTCGGTCAACTATGCTCTAAAAAAAGCAGTTTATACCCCGGGCGGCTCACTCAGTGCGTCCCCTCCACGAAACGCCGTTGACGGTGATAAAACAACCGTCTGGACATTGCGGGCGGACCAAGAGCTTGATGTTGTGCAGCTTACGATAGATTTAGGTAAAAGCATGCTGTTTAACAAGGTTGAAATAACCGCTCAGCGTTATTCATATAGAATTAGCAGCTACCTGCTTGAGTATTCAAGCGATGGCGTAAATTGGGATACCATGTATTTATCATCTTCTCCTTTAGCGAATGACGCAACCATAACCATTAGCCCGGTTGCGGCAAGGTATGTAAAGCTTCGAGCAACGGAAATTCAAAGCAGCCATACAGGAATTTCAGAAATCGAAATCTATTACGACCGTGAGTTATTGCCTGCAACGGCTGCTGCTGAATTGTCACGGCTGAGTGTTGAAATAGGTCCAAAGGGGGGATATGAAATCCGCGCCTCAATATGGGGGAGTGGGCACGAGCCGGCAACTTTGAATATGTTCGCCGCCTTATATGACAAAAACAGCTTTAAACAAGCAATCTTTACGAGCGCGCTGTGCGATGACGAGCTAAACATTTTGGAACTTGATTTTCCTATAAGCTGCACAGACCGTTTTATTGTGTACATTTGGCATGAAATGTCGCCGATTGTTCACAAAGTGACATTTGGCGATGTGTCGTCAAAAGCGCGTTAGTAAATTCCGTATCATTGCCGATTTTGTTCCGCCAGCTCTGCAAATATTGCGGCTTTTATCGTTTTACATTTGCGTTGGTTGGTTTTGGATGCAGCCCATTTGTAATTGTTGAGTTTTAAATATCATTATCAAAATCATCCAAAGTTCCGGCGCATTGGAACATATAAATATTCGCATTATCTATTATTACATTGGAAATCATTTCTTATGCAACCCTCTTTCTCATATTCAGACAGGCGCTCCCAAATGTCAATATGGGAAAAGGAAAAAAAGCTATTGTTTGTGTCGTTTGCATATGCCTCTTTTAAGCCTTGTGCCTCCGCTGCAAAAGAAATGCCATATTCATCAGGAACAATATAAGAAACACCTAACCCTGCCTTGCCTAAAGGCTTATACATATGTTTGATGATTATCACCTGTTTATGGATTTATTTTATCACAAAATATTACATTTGTCTATTGTGGGTCTATCCAAACTTACATAAGCCATGGCGGGAAAACCAAAGATCTTTTCTACAAGTTGCTCTCGCATAAGCCGTATCAGCTTTCTGCTTTCCCAAAATTGTCCTCTACCACAAATTGTCCCTTTTCATTGTTTAATCGTGTATGCTATAATAAAAACTGTAAGAGATGTTTTTTATAAAGCATGAATGATGAGGGAAGGAAATAAAATTATATGCGCAAGAACTTTGATGCAAATTTAAAAGAATTATTTAAAAACAGGTTGCTTTTATTAATGTTTGCCCCTGTATTTTTTTATTATGTGATTTTTAATTACATACCCATGTTTGGATTGATTATAGCCTTTAAGGATTTTAGACCATACTTGGGGATTTTGGGGAGCCCATGGATTGGGTTCGACAATTTTCGGCAGTTTTTCAAAAGTTTTTATTTTTGGGCATTATTAAGGAACACATTTGTTCTAAATATTTACGATTTAATTTTTTATTTCCCGATGCCTATAATTTTGGCTTTATTGTTAAACGAAGTGAAAAGAAAACGATTTAAAACGATAATTCAAACGGTATCTTACATACCGCATTTTATATCTTTAGTAGTGATTGTGGGGCTTATCTATGACTTTTTTTCAACAAACGGTATTATTAATCAGATTATTGGCTTTTTAGGAATAGAACCGCAAAGGTTTTTAAACACCAACAAATGGTATATACCGATGTTTGTTGGGTCTACCCTGTGGCAAAATGTGGGTTGGGGAACCATTATATACATATCCGCCTTAACCTCAATCGACCATGCTTTGTACGAGGCGGCTTATATTGACGGAGCGGGGAGTTTCAAGAAATTAATTTATATCACATTGCCGGGAATAGCGCCGACAATTATTATCCTTTTAATTTTGCGTATTGGTCATATGATGAGCGTTGGCTTTGAAAAGGTGCTGCTGCTTCAAAATCCGGGCAACATTGAGGTTAGTGAAGTAATTAGTACATATGTTTACAGAAAAGGTTTAATAGAAGCAAATTACAGTTTTGCGGCAGCCGTAGGTTTGTTTAACGGCATAATAAATTTTCTGTTGTTATACTTGGTTAACATGTTAAGCAGAAAATTCAGCGAAACAAGCCTTTGGTAGGAGGGGAAAAATGCAAAACTTTAAAAAGAGCATTGGTGAAAAAATATTTGGCGTATCAAATTACACTTTTTTGATACTGTTATCCATTATTACAATTTATCCGTTTTATTATGTTTTATGCGCATCGTTAAGCGACTCTTACGCTGTGTTGGCAAAGGGCGGATTGATGTTGTATCCGGTAGGGTTTAATGTTGGGGCGTATGCTTTGGTTTTTCTTAATAATAACATCGTTGTAGGGTATGCAAACACATTGTTTTATGTGTTTGCGGGCGTTAGTTTAAACATTATTTTAACGATGTTCGCCGCATATTGCCTTTCACGAAGGACAATGCCATTTAAAAGGTTTTTCATGCTTATGATTACATTTACCATGTATTTTAGCGGAGGGCTAATACCGAATTATTTGCTTGTAAAGAGCTTGGGGCTGCTAAACAGTAGGCTTGCTCTTATTTTACCCGGAGCCGTGGCAACATGGAATGTTATTATTTTGCGAACATACATGCTGTCAATTCCAAACAGCATGGAAGAGGCAGCCCGGATTGACAGCGCTAATGATTTAAATATTTTATTTAGAATTATTGCACCCATTTCAATACCGGCTATTGCGGTTAATATATTATTTTATGCGGTAGGGCATTGGAACTCCTGGTTTCCTGCAATGATTTACTTGCAGGATAAAAATAAATTTCCGCTTCAGCTGTTTTTGCGCCAAATTTTGATACAAGCAGATGTTTCGGATATGGCGGATTATGCCACCGAACCGATTGCAGAAAACATTAAATATGCCACCATTATTGTATCGATTATTCCAATATTATTTGTGTTTCCGTTTTTGCAAAGATTCTTTGTAACTGGTATGATGGTGGGGGCGATTAAAGAATGACCATATTAAAAGGATTTTTAGTTTGAAAAAATCTTTGATTTTATTTCAAACTAATGTGCAAGTGTATATTTTTTGCGGAATAAAAAATAAATTGCATGTGCGATAAAATAAATTTATTTTGCACACGGCAGGAATGGAGCTTAATATGAAAAAATGCAAGGGTTTAGCAATTTTTATGATTATGTCAGTTTTAATTTTATCGGGTTGCAGCAAGGAAACTACGGTTTCGGACAAACCAGCGTTTCACATTTGGGTTCCCCTGCACGCCAACCACTCGACAGCCGGGGTATCCTCATTTGGCGATGTTGAGGTTGTAAAGGAGCTTGAAAAAAGAACAGGCGTTAAAGTGGAATACACTACTGTACCGTATATAACGGCAGAGGACCAAAGAAATAAATTTAATTTGTTGCTTGCTTCAGGTAATTTACCGGAGGCGTTTTTATGGAATAACGATGGCAATACCATATCCCGCCTTGCCCAAACGGGGGTTATTGTTGAACTTACCGACTTGGTTAACCAATTTGGAGATAACATAAAAAAAGAGCTTAATCAAATAGGGGATTTAAAAAAGCAAACGATAGATGACGCAGGCAAGCTATGGAACATCCCGGCATATACGGCAAACCTTGAAATGGCGGGCGGTCTTTATGCAAGGCTTGTGATACGAAAAGATTGGCTTGATAATCTTGGGCTTGATATGCCGAACACTTTAGATGAATGGTATACAGTTATGAAAGCGTTTAAAGAAAAAGACCCGAACCAAAACGGCAAAGCTGATGAGATACCTTATAGTTTAAGTAACGGCTCCTTTAACAATTATAGTTTGGCATTGCTGTTATTTAACCCTTTAGGCATAACAGGCGGGATTTATCAAGTGGATGGCGTTGCAAAATACGGTGTTTTAGACCCGCTGTATAAGCAGGGGCTGGAGTTTGGCAATAAATTATTTAAAGAAGGGTTAATCGATGCAGACTTTATGTCGCAAAGTGAAGCCCAGGTTGATAAAAAAATACTTAACAATCAAGTTGGCATTGCATTTGGAAAGCCCAATGTAAGGATTAGTAATTATAAAACCGCCATAAAAGACCTTGCGCCGGAATATAATGCAAAGCTGCTTAATTTCCCCTTGTCATCCAACGGTGAAAGATACGCTTTCAACGAAATGTTTGCAAAGGTAAATCGAGGTATGGGGCTTTACATTACCAGCAAAGCGAAAGACCCCAAGGCGATAATGGAGTGGATAAATTATCAATTTTCCGATGAAGGCGGGCGCTTAATGTATTACGGAATAGAGGGCGTGCATTATGACATGATTGACAATATGCCTGTTTATAAGGAAAAAGTAACTGACCCTAAAATTAAACCCACGCTTTTTGCTTCTTGCGTTTTCAACTGGCCAAGCAAGGATTTTGAATGGTCGTTGGATAAGATTCCGAATGAAATCCTTGCAAATTGGGATAATGACGCCGAGCTTGTTTCGGAGGCGGTAAGCATGCGTAAAGAAATGGATATAAGCAGAATTTGGCCGGCAAGCGTTTTTTATACCGAAGAAGAATTATCTGTGTTAAATTCTAAATCAACTGAAATAGGTCAACATTTAAACGAAATGTTTGCAAAGTTTATTACGGGTGAAGAAAGTTTTAATAAATATGACGACTTTATAGATAATTTATATCGCATGGGAATTGAAGAGGTTTTATCATCGCACCAAGCAGCGCTTGACAGGTATAACAATAGGTAATTTGATGGGAGATATGGGCATGAAAATTAAAAAGTTATTGGCGTTTTTTGTGGCAGTTGCTTTGTTTGGAAGCTTGGCGGCAATGTCTGCCGACATAATGATATACTTGGATTGCGAGGATGCATGGCCATGGGATGGATGGAATACTTATGGACTGCAGTTTTCGGGTCAAACAATAGAGAAAAGTAGCAAAGATAAGTATAAAGGCGACTATTCACTGCATTTAAAAGACGAAAATGCTTTGGTAGGGTATTCACAGCTTAACAAGACTATACCGTTGTCTGATTTGAATAGGCAAAGCACACTTTTATTCAGCTTTGCCGCAAAGCGAGTAAGCGGCAGCGGGCATGCTATTTTGCGGTTTTTGAATGATTCAAACACCTTGGAGGGAATGCCAAACAGAATATATGTTACTGAAGATTATTGGAAAGTTTATTTAAAAACATTAGGTCCTGCGGGCAGCGGCTCGGATATAACTTTTCCGCCGCAAGCCACACAGATTCAAATTGTTTTTTATCCTGCCGAAACGGGCGAGGGGCAGACGGGAGAAATGTATGTTGATGACATTGTGCTGATTTCGGATACGGAAAACCCGCATTTTTCGGTAAATTCAAAAATAACATTAGACTTTGCAACGGAAACATCGTTAGCTGTAAGCTGGACGGAGGCGGACGATGATTTTAAGATTAGCCATTATATTGTAACAATTGATGAACAATCCACAGCAGTCTTAGGCAGCAGTTATGTTTTTAGCGGCCTATCCCCCAACACAGCCTATGAGATTGAAGTTGCGGCGGTTGATTATGCAGGTAATATTTCTGATAATACTTTAGCTTTAACCGCAAAAACTGTCGATCCGCTTGCCAAAGAAAAAATGATTTTGGCATTAAACGATGAGAATATTGAATTTGAAGCTTTTTGTGATTTGTTCAAAGAAACAAATACCGAAGCCAGAAGTACACTGGTGTTGTTGGATATGAATTTTCTTACTTTTGATGACCTGAGCCCTGCCAAACAAGAAATGGTGTGTCGGGAATTATTCAATTTAAGACCCTTTAACATAGATTCAATTAAAAGCGCTTTTGAAAGCAGTGTAATTATTACACAAATTAACACTTGCTCGGAAGCGGAATTTTCAAGCTTGCTGATACAATATGCCGAGAAAATAAGTTTACCTTTAACCGATAGTTATTACTTAAAAGTAAAAAGCATCAATAAGGAAGAATTGATTTATAATGACATTGCGGCGCACAGACCTTTTAGCGATTTGGAAATGATACCAAAACTATTCGAAAAAAGCTTGGCATTGGTAATAGTAAATAATTCGGAATTTGGAGAGATAGATAATATTTTAAAAAAGTATTATTCCTACTTTCAAATAGACCTAAGCCAATATAATACGCTAAAGGATGGAACAAGTATAAAGGCGGATTTGCTTAAAAGCTTAGCATATAAAAACTTTGCATCACATGCAAAAGTAAAAGAGGCTTTTGAATCGGCGCTGAAAATTGCTTTAAAACCGACGAAGCAGGCGAGTGATACTAAAAGCGGAAAAAACACCGGCTCTTTTGGAACCGTTTTTTCTGTCAGCCCTTCCCCTTCCTTGGAAGGTCAGGAAAAGCCTGAGGATGAAGTTGGGGTGGATGATGCAAAAACCTTCGAGCCTAAAGAGCAAATGTTTAAGGATGTGCCTAAGGACTTTTGGGGGCATGAATATATTGAAAAGCTAACAGGTTTGGGAATTATCAGCGGTTACCCAAACGGGGAATTTCGTCCAAACAATGCTGTAACAAGAGAAGAGTTTGTAAAACAAATTGTTTGCGCACTATCGCTGCCTTACATGGAAAGTGATTTTACCGATGTTGATAATGGCGCATGGTATTACGACTACATAGGCGCCGCCAGCCATCTCGGAATTATCAAGGGCGTTGATAATAATCGCTTTGGTGTGGGCGAGCCTATTTCAAGGCAAGACGCGTCGGTGATAATTTATAGGGCTTTAATAAACCAAGGTGTTTTGGTAGAGTTAAAGGAAGATATTTCGTTTTCAGATAAAAATTTAATTTCGCCATATGCGGAACATTCCATATCAACGCTTATTAAGCACGGTATTATAGAAAACCATGATGGTGAATTTCATCCTTTAAATGCTGCCAACCGTGCAGAGGCTGCAAAACTTGTTTTTACTATGCTTGATATAGTAAGGGGGAGGCTTAATTGAAAAAGATAATTAGTTGCTTTATTTTAATATTCGCATTTAACACAATTATGGTTTTCGCTTCATTTACTGATTTAGAAGGCGAAATCGGCGATAAAGCCCGGCTTCTCAATAGTTTGGGTATAATGAGTGGATACATAGACGGCTCATTTAAGCCCGCAAATGCAATAACCCGCGCTGAATTTGTTGTAAGCGTAATTCGAATGCTTGGGATTGATGACCCAAAAGGCGCTGACAAGCCGTATTTTAGTGATGTTGACAATGAGCATTGGGCATTTTCGAGTATACAGCTTGCGGCTGAAATGGGGATAGTGTCAGGTGTGTCGGGCGGTATTTTTGAACCCGAGGAATCGGTTATATTAAGCCATGCAATAAAAATGATAATTTATGCAAGCGGATATAACAATGTTTATCCCGAAGAATCAAGCCATTTTCAAGCAGCGCATCAAATGGGCGTTTTAAATAAAATAAGCTTAAAATCAGACGAAGCCATTAGCCGAGAAAATGCTGCTATAATGCTATATAATGCGCTTGCCGCACCTGCGATTGAGCTTATCAGCATCGGCGAAGGCAATAAATATGGCGTTGACCGCAATTATACGCAGCTAAATAAAAACTTTGATATATATGAACTCAAAGGCATTGTTGAAATGGTCGGCGGCGTTTCGATTTACGGTAGGGGAAGCTTAAACGAAGGCATTGCAGTTATTAACGGTCAGGAGGTTTACACCGGGGGGCTTGATATAAATAAGCTTGTGGGGTATTATGTTAATGCCTTTGTTCAGAAAAAGGAAACTGACGAACTTGGCGTTATAAAATATATTGCTGAAAATAGCCGAATGAACAATACATTGATAATCAACTGGGGCGAATTAACAAATTACAGCCCGGAAAATCAAACCATAAGCTATTTCTCTGATGAGGGTTTGAAAAATAATACGGCAAGGTTGGCTGAAAATGCCTCAATGATGTATAATGGCCGTTTTGTGCCGTTTGATTTTAAGCTTATGAATTCCGCCATGGCAAGTTTAAGGCTTATTGATAACAACAACGATGGTCTTTTTGAGGTTGTATTTGTTAGTGATTATCAAGTGCTTTTTGTGGGCTCTGTTTCAGAAAAGGATAGAATAGTTTACGATAAGTATGATGAAACTCTTAAGTTGACATTAGATGAGGGCTCAAAAGACTTATATTCCATAACAAAGGACGGGCAGGCGGCATCGTTTGACGATATTGAAGAACATGATATATTACTTGTGACAATTTCAAATGACGAAGGCGCTAAGCGGAATATAGGCGTCAAGATTTTCAACAAGCAGGTTTCGGGTAAAATATCCGAAATAAGCAGTGACAGCCTTGTGATTGACAATAACCGATATATGCTAACCCCGTATTATAAAGAAAAGCTTGATGATAATGCGATAAGAAAAGCCAATGTTTCAGATTTTGTTACAGCATATTTAGACGATAACAACCAACTTTTTACATTGGTAATTTCAGAAGATGGAGAACTAAAAACCGGCGTTTTGTTGCAAGCGGCAAAATCTATGGGGTTAGAGGGCGTATTAACTTTAAAAATTATGGATGCTTCAGGTGGGTGGAACATCTTCAAATGCGAAAAAAGGCTTGTTTCCAATTTCAAACAAGAAAATATAGATTTGATTCTAACAGAACTAAATGACATTGATGACGGAAAAATGACGCCGCGCCTTGTACAGTATAGATTAAACGAAAAAGGCAACGTTTATGAACTGCGGATTGCAGAAGCGGTTAGCGATGATGCAGAGTTAATAACGCAAGATGTTTTTAGAAAGTCGTCAGGAATAGAAAAAAGACTTTATAAGGGCAGTAATTTTGGTTTTTTGCATTCAAATTTGTCAACATCGCTAATAGAGTTTTTTATCGATAACGAAACAACAATCTTTCAATTTCCAAGCCTTGACAAAGCAATATATGAAAGCGATAATGAATATTATAAAAATATTTACGATCAGGATAATTACAGCACAGCCGATTTGAAAAGTTTTGCAGGGAATACCGCCTATTATGTACAGCCCTATAATATGAGCAATGAAAGGTATACTCCTTTGCTAATTTATTTCAGCGAGGCTCCAGGCTCTTTTGATGTTGACGAAAATCAAAGCTATAAAATCATTAGCTCTGTGGTCACAATGGCAACGGACGAAGGGAATGTCAATGGCGTGTATTATTATGAAGGGGGCGTTAAAGTAAAAACGGCAAAACCCTTCAAAGAAGGGCTGCCGTTGGTCGATAGTGAAAATAAACCGCTTGAAAAAGGTGATATAATACAGGTGCATATCAACCTAAAAGGAGAAATAGACGGTGTTAAGCATATAGCATCTCTAAATTCCGAACATTCGTTGATTAATATGGACGCCACTTATGCACAGCATGTAATCGGTCGGGTTAAATCAAAGGAGGGCAATTATATCCTTGTTGAATATGGAACGGATAACGGGGCTGACAAGTTGTTTGCCTGCGTAGCCTCTAAGCCGACAACCGTTTATAAATACAGCAAAGACAATGACACGCTGATACAATATACAACTGCTGATTTACATGCGGGAATGGAAGTGGTAATCAGGCTTTATAACTCTGTAATTTATGAAATAATTATAGTTGAAAAATGATATATGAAAGGGTTTGTGAAAATATGCGAAACATACAGCTTTCAGTATTTTTGGCTGTAATATTCTTTTTTATTGGTTTTGAATGTTTGGCAGTAAACGCTGCAAAATTTGAATTTACTGTTGATAGATATGTTAGTGAAGGAAATTATTCCATCGAGTACTCAGACGATAATGTCAGCCAGGAATCGATGATTTCACAAAGGATACCCGTTTTTGCCAATGGTCAGTATGAAATTAGCGCAGATGTTTTCACTACATTTGGCGCTTCCAGTATAACCATCAGAGAGTTAACAGGCGAAAATGTCTTAATTAAACCAACCGAATTTACATTCCCGCAGTCTGAAGATTGGGTTAATTTTAAAATAACTTTGGGAAAAGATGATTTCACGCTTAGCAATAATGTTGCATGGGTTGAAATTTATATTTCTGCATCTTCAAACCCGCGGAGCGCCAATACCGGGAAAGCATATTTTGATAATGTATCGTTTAAAGATTTATCAGATGGCGCAGAGCTTTTAAAAAACGGAGGGTTTGAGGATGGGCTGAGCGGTTGGAAAATCTATGGTGATACATTTGCCGGCATCAGCCTGAAAATCTATCGAAAAAAAGAAAACAACCATAATAGTGTGATTAGCGCCAATGATGCCGCTAAACAGGTTATTGAAAACACGGGGGGCATATTTTGTTTCTCGCAGGAGTTTTCCGTTTGGCCGCAGCAAAGCATCAAAGAGGTTATGTCTAAATTAAAATTTTCTATCGGTTTAGCTACTATCACTTTAGACTATTCAAATGACAGCATGACCTTGCACGAGGGCGATACCTTGGTAAAAGAAGCGCCGACTAAATTAACAAGAAAGGTTAGATACCTTTTAAAAGTTACACAAGATGGCGGCGATATAAAAGTTGCTTTGTTTGAAGCCGGCAATGAATTTTGCCCTGTGAGCATAATATGCGCCGATAAAACCTTCGAGCTAAGCGGGGATATTTCCTTTTTTGTTGAAAACCTCGGCTTAAACACTATTGAAGCAGAGCTGTTTGAGCCGGAAATTAATTATATATCACCGGTAATCTCCAGCCTTGATGAAGGCAATATAGGAGATGAATATCTGCAATTAGCATCAACCTTCGGCGCAAATATTTATTATATGTTAGACGGCGCAAACCCCAAAACCTCGGGAGTTCTTTATACCGGACCTTTTAAGCTGACGGAAGGTGATTACAAGGTGCGCGCCATTGCAGCTTTAAATGGCGAGTTTGGGCAAGAAAAAGAATATAATTATTCTGTTATAAAAGTTATGGAGAGGTTTTCTTCCCAAACAAGCAGCAGCTTGGAATTTAGTGATGAAAACGCCTTTGCCATTGACAAGGGCATGCTAAATATTAGGTCGCAAGCGGGAACAGGCTTTGTTGCAATGTATAAAAAACATTCATTTGAAAATTTTTATGCCAAAGTTGATGTGGTATTTGACCAAAATAAAAAAGATGTTTTTGAGCTTGTTTTTGGCTACGAAGATGAGAATAACTTTTACTCGGTGAAGGTTGACAGGCAAAGGGATACTTTTGAAATATGCAAGAATAATTCGGTTCTTGATGCAATTTCGGCGATAAGCTTAAAAGAAAATTTAAAGTATACAATTGAGGTAGAATGTAAAGATGGGCTGGCAGAGGCTAATCTTAGGAGCCAAGAAGGTGAAATTTTAAAGGGTGCAATTGCGCTTTACTCCGGTCATGGTTTTATTGGGTTTGCTGTTTCAAGCCAAAGCAGGCAAATGGGAATTTTACAGGTTGACAATTTTGAAATAAACACAAAAAAAGTTCCCGAGCCTAAGAAAATAGTTGCATATCAAAACCCGGATGGCATCTATTTGGATTTGGTGGGCGTGACGCTTTTCAGCCCCAATCCAAACTATAAAGTAAGGTACACCTTGGACGGTTCCACTCCAAATTTGGAAAGCAAAACTTTTGACGGTACAATACCGCTTACCCCTTCCGATAACGGCAAAATTCGGGTAACCGCTCAACCTGAACAAGAGGGCGTTTTGGTGGGCAATCCTATTGTTTTTGATTACTTGGTGCGCAGCGACAAAGAGACGGATAAAGGCAGCATTGTCGCAGATTATATGGTTCCTTTCGCTCTGTTCCAAAATTACGAGCTGTTTTATCCTGATGCTCCGCTGTTTAGGTCGCTATCCGATGTTGATAGTTTGGCGGATATTGACACAGTTAGATATGAGGATATGAAAACGCGTATGCTTGCAAGCATTCAAGCCGGGCTGAAGGGTTGGGGCTTTTATCTTCCAGTCAGCAAGGCAAGTTTTTTTGATTATTTGGACGACCAATTGAAATTAGTAACCGAAATAGCGCAAGATGTGTATGAAGAAACCGGTGTGCATTTTATGGTGATGCCGCAGCTAAATGTCATTGAAGACTGGAATCCAACCGAAAAGCTGCTAACCGAATGTATGAAAAAGCTGTTGATTGAATACGGTGATTCGCCATATGTTACACATATAAACGGTATTCCTGCCTTTACCACATTTACCGGGGATGTACTTAGCCCTTCTCAATGGGCGGCGGTAAGAGAGAATATAGAAAACGACCCGGACATACCGGAAAGAAATAAAAAGTTTATATTGTTTATAGATTTTCGCAGAATTAAAAGAACGCAAGTTTATACGGATTTAGTATATAAAAGATACATGGATGTTTGCGATGGGGGCTATTTGTACAGCAATCGACTGGATGCGGAAAATTCTTTGCTTGACCAAATGTTGGAGGGCGTTGAATCACGGCAAGAAAAAAAGTATATCAGAGGCTCGGTCGAATATATGTATTGGCGTCCGGAGATTGGGAACGCATCAAACCCGCAGGGTACAAGCGAAATCAGAAATATGCTCAAAGGCATGATGGAGCGGGGCGTGTCCCTCATTCATCTATGCACTTGGAATGATTACTCGGAAACTGCAGTAGAGCCGTCTAAAAACAAATCGTATGTTTTGGCTGATATACTCAATTATTTTTCAAAATGGATGGAAAATGGTGAGGAGCCGACTTGGCAGGAAGATGGAATTTATTTTTCGCAGCCGATTGAAGTTATGGTTGGCGAACATTTGCTGCTGGAAGTATTGGGGTTTAAAAGGACAACAAAGGAAAAATTCGTAAAGCTGGAATTGGAAAACAATAAAGGAGAAATTGTTTACACCTCGAAAATTGAAACGGTTTATAATGATAGATTAACTGATATTGCTTTGAAAGTTCCAACGGATAATTTATACGGTTCGCTTTGGCTAAGACCAATTCTTTCAATCGGCGATACTGAAGGTAATTTAAGTGAAAAAAGGTATGGCGATTTCATTAGCATTAACAGGGTTACCCGTGCAAACCACATTGTTATTCACAGAAATATTAAAGAAATGCTATCAGAAGGTGAGATTATTGATATTAAGCCGTTGCTGGAAGGCAATGATGCAAATGCGACAAGCTTTGGAAGCTTTTCGAAATCGGCTGTTGAAAGCTTAGGGGTAAAGGTTTCAAATATTGAGCAAATAAAAGATGTTAAAATTTATCGCGGTTCAAATGTAATGGGTGATATTGATGTTCAAAAGCGTCATTACCGGGTTTATAGTCATATAAATGAAAAAGAGGAAGCGCCGGAAGGCAAACAGCGGAGGACAATAAAGATAATGTGGCAGGGCGCGGCTGAAAACCAGGACAACTGGGGCGGCAAGCTTTTATTTGAGGGGGATGTAAAAATAAATGGCTCCCTTGATTATTTGGCAAACAAAGCTTTTGAAATAAAAGAGGTTGACGGGAAGCCGATGCCTAAGTGGACATCCCAAACCCCCATGCGCAAAGCATCGTCTGCAAATAAAGGTGTTAACGGGATTATAATAGACATTACTTATAATCCGAAAGACAAAATCACTTTAGATTTTGAAAGCCCTGCGTTAAAGGATATAACTTTCACCTTAAATGAGTTGGAAAGCGATGGCATATATATTGCTCAGTTATCGGATAACAGCGGTTTTACCAGTATATGTTTAACGGATTATGACGTTTCAAAGCAGCCTATGACCGCCATGGATGAAAGTTTTGTCGATTTTACATACAATGTAGAGTATTATGATGATAACCCCATGTCCTTTTATTATGCCGAGGTTCAAACGGCGGATAATCGTTTTCTCAAATCAACGCCGATTTATATACAAAACAGCGAAGATGTTTCGCTAATCGATAGCGTGGTGTGGTCGGACGACAAAAAGGATTCGGCGCCTATAAAAATGTTGAATATTGAAAAATATTCGGGGATATTTTATTTTGAGGATGAGGCAGGGCAAAGCAGCGCAAGGTTTAAGGACTTTAGCGGTGCAGATAACACAATGAGCGGCGGCGGCAATATAATTAACAGGTCGTTTAGGGGATATGCGGATTCTTCGCCGGTGAGAGAGGGAAAAGGCATCAGCTTTAACGGAGAAGGGCAATTTGCTGTTTTTACAGACAGTATGGTTCCCATAGGCGCCAGCACCATTGAGTTTGACCTAAAAGTAAACAGCTTTACAAAAAATCAAAACTTGCTTTCCATTATTAACGGGGCGTATATTTTAAATATAATGCCCGGTGCAACTTTAAGGTTTACAAGGGCGTTTGCGTATGAGCACGGAAATATGCTAAGGAACACGGCTAACTCCACAAAAAAGCTGGAGAAGGGGAAATGGTATAAAATAGCTATAACAAATGACTGCAAAGTAGCGACCGTTTATGTAGACGACGAGCCGTGGTGTCAAATTGACAGCCCCGGACGCGCGCGAAACGGAGTGATGGTTCTTAGTAATTCGCCCGGCATTGCGACAAATGCATTTGACGGAAGCATTGATAACCTGAAAATTAGTGCGGTGCCATATCGATAGGGGGAAAAAGCGTGAAAGAAATAACAGTAGGCGTAGATAAGAAAAATGGTCTGTTCTTTATTAACGAAAACAAAAAATGTCTTGATGACAGCGCCTTTATAAAGTTTTATGACAATATAGAATATTCAATTGGCATCAGTTTTAACAACAATTTATTAGAGGCGGACTTGTTTGCCGATAACGAACATATAAGAGGGCTTATTGCATATATTCCGGGGGAGGTTGACATAAAAACAGTAGGCGCAAAAAGATGTAATTTTGTCAAAGAAAAATATCTGCACCGACCCAAGGTTATGGATAAAAGCCTTGTGGTTGCTAATTTTATGTCGCCGTTTTCGTTGAATGCGGATTATGATTTGTATTTTCGCGATGCTCCCTTGCTAAAACCAACCGGCGATGAGGTTGAAGACACTGAGCTCCGCATGAAAACTGCCTATGAGCATGGAGTAACAGGCTTTGAGGTTTTTATTCCGTTGCCTGCAAAGGAGCAGTATTTTAAGTCTTTGGAGCTAATTTTTAGCGCTGCAAAAAGGCTGTTTAATAAAACCGGTATAGAGTTTTACATTATACCCAGAATAAATATAATAGACAGGTGGGAATTTTCGGCGGAATCGATAGCAGGGCTTATTATTGAGCTGCTGGATAAATACAAAGACAAGGGGCTTTTTAAAACAGCGGGCAGCTTTCTAATATCAACATTTAACGGAGATACCCTAAGCCCGAACCAATGGGAATACATACAAAATAAAATAGAGCGGCATGGGCATAGTATTTTTTTATCGTTAGACATGGGGCGCATAAAAAGGACATGGAAGGAAAACGGCGGTTTTTGCGGACCGGTCTTTAATCGTTATTTAGAGGTTTGTGACGGGACATTTTTGTTTAGTCATTCAACCGATTATAAGCATCAAAACTTTTATTCCATGTGCAAGGCTTCAGAGCAATATACGCCTAAAAAGTATGTTATGGGAACAGTTCAATACGGGTATTGGCGCCCGGAGATTGGCTGCATTTTTTCGCCGCATGGCACAAGCATGTTTCGTGATGATTGGGAAAGAACGATACAGCAAAAAAATGCGGCAGTAAATATAACCACATGGAATGACTACTCGGAAGGCGCAATTGAACCTTCTTTCAATAAGGGGCATGTTATTTGCGAAATAAATAATTACTACTGCAACCTTATGAAGGGTAAAAAGCGCGTCAACAATGAGATTTACATATCTTATCCCGCAGAAGTTTTTGTTGGCGAAAAGCTTGAAATTGAAGTACTGTCCTTTGATAATGACTTAGATGTTGCCCTAACTTTGGAAAGCCCCGACGGAAAAATAGTTTATGCATCCAATGCGGATAAGAGGGAAGATTCGGTTACTTTTGTTATACCTACTATAAAATTTGATAAGTATTTGTATTTGGTTCCTAAAATTGAAATTGGCGGTGTTGTCAAGCTGTGCGATTTTATTAATATGAACAGAATAACCCACAGCAATTACACATTTATTCACAGAAAGTTTTCGCAGCTGCCCGGGCAAAAGCTAAAAAAGGGTGAGGGAAAGCTTTATACCGGCTCATCTTATTTGGGTAATATGGACGAGCAGCAAAAGGATTACCAATATGGTAAATCCATAAGGATACTTTGGATTGGCGAATGTGAGAACTGGAACGGTCGTTTGATTTTTGGAAAAGGTGAGATTACAAACATTAAGCATTATTTTGAACAGGGTGAAAGCGTGAGGTTTGAAAATAATAAAGCCGAATGGGTTTCGCAAACTCCGTTTAAAACGGTTCCGTATGGAAATGTTGGGGTTGATGGTTTTTATATTCAAGGTCTGTTTGATGAGGACGAAAGCAACATGTTGGAATTTGATAACGGAATTTGCGTTTCGTTTAAAATAGCGGATTTGAAAAAAGAGTTAATTGAAAAAAATATAGAAAACGGCGGGTTTATCCGCATAGAGCTTGCTGATAGAAATATTTCAGACGATAAGGGTGTTGAAATTCCCAAAAACATAAAAAACGCTATTTCTTATTTTTATTATTATGACGGTAACCACAACAAGTCAATGCCCTGCTATCGTATAAGAAATAACAACTATGCTAAAATAAAATGTTTTGCTTATGATGAGGCTGAGGAAAAAACGAAAAAAATCGAAATCTTTCAAGAAGAAAGCATTGTGGCTGATTTTGATTTGGAAAAAGCCGCCGGCTCATATTGCGCGGATTTAACCGGGAATAGGCAAATGTTGCTCGGAGGCGGGGCGGTAATCAACCGTTCTATATGGGGCGGGGCGGAGCGCTCGCCGAAAAACGGGCATTTTGACGGTGCGGATGATTTTATGCTTTTGTCAGACAGCGCCGTGCCGATAGGGTCTAACCGCATTGAGATTACATTAAAAGCCAAAAAGCTTGGAGCGGATATAATAGATGTATATAACGGCGCATGGAAATTATCGTTGCTTGATAACGGGGCTGTTTTGCTTAGCCGAAAAATCGGTATGCTAAAAAATATTAAAACTTACGAAATCCTTACAAAGCCAATTATTAAAGAGGATGTTGAATACAATATCACATTTTCAACCGATTGTGAAATGGTGAGGCTTTGGGTCAATGACGCCCTTGTAGGAGAAACACCGTGCAAAGGGGTTGCAAGGAATGGGCACACAATATTGGGGAAAAACTTTTGCGGACAGATAAAAAGGTTGAAAATTTCTATCCAATGATGTTGCATTAGTTCGCCGGATATCGTTAAAGTTTGTTTTGATGAACAAGATTGGAGTTTTGTGTATGGGTAAATCAAAATTGCAGAATTACGGCTTGTTTGCTCGTATTTTATTTTCATATATGACTATTATAGTCGTGCCGATTTCCGTATGCTTTTTTATTATGAACAACATTATAAACACATTGGAATATGAACGGATAGAAACAAATTTGCTTTCATTGGAGCACTCAAGCGTGCAGTTTGAGGAGCGTTTGAACGAAATGAATAATATCGCCATTGCGATAAGCCTAATACCAAGAATAAAAACTGTTTTGCATGGCAGCAAGACCTCGTATGATATTTGGCAGGCGCAGAAGGATTTGTTTTCCTTTAGCAACAACACATTCATAAATTCACTTTATGTTGTGTGTCAAAATGGGGTTGTCATTGCCCCTGATAATGCGTATGACGGAAGCATTGAGCAATACAATGTGTTTACATATAATGATATGGACTTTCAAAGCTTAACCGCGCATTTGTTTGAGGAGGATTTTATAAAAAGGATTTATCCTTCCGGCGAAATCAGTTATAATGGCGATAAAAAAAATATGATAATGTATGTTCAAAAAATACCGATTGACTTTAATAAAGACAAATTGGGTTGCATTATTATGCTTGTTGACGCTGAAAAAATAGCAAACATTATGGATAAGAAAAACAGCTATGTTGAAATAATCGACGGTGACGGTAAAAGCATTATCAAGGGCGGCGCAGCCGTAGAAACAACAAAAGCGTTAGGGAAAGAAAGAGGATATTATACACAAAATAATAATTTGGTTTTATATACTACATCTGAATCAACCGGGTATAAGTATTTGGCGGCAAATTCAGAAAACAGCATAATTCATCAGATTAAAACAATAAGAACAATCATAATAATCGTTATTTTTTTGTGGCTTGTTTTAGGTTCTGTCATATCGATTTATTTTTCAAAAAAACATTCATTTCCTATACTTGAAATAACTTCAATGCTAAAGAGAGCAAAGCAGGGAAAGAATGAGCCTTTGAAACAGGAGGATTATTCATACATAAAAGATTCGATTGTAAATATTTTAGAATCCAATGTTGGGTTAAGCAAAAAAGTCGATACACAAAAATTATTTGTTCAAACCGAATTTTTATATAAGCTAATGAAAACAGGCTTTAAAAACAAAGAGGAGATGGATGAAGCCGGCAAGCTTGCGGAAATAGAACTATCCGAAAGCGCCTTCGTTGTTATAGGTGTGATGCTTGGGGAAGAAAACGCCGATGAACAAAAGAGCATGGTTTTTGCAATGCTTGAAGGCTATTCGAATACCTTTCCCATTGAAATCAAAAGCAATATCTTAGCGGTTCTTGTAGTGTTGGACAAAGTTGAATTGATGAGGGCGGAAGTTGAAAAGATTATAAATCAAATAAGCGATTGGATTGTTTTTGCAGGCGTAGGAAGTATAAAGCATGACCTTATGGAAGTTGTAAAATCATGCAACGAAGCGCTGGATTTACTTGAAATTGCCAGCATAGAAAATGCAAATACAATAATGTGGAGCGAGGACGCAACCAAAAGGGTGTGGAGTTATTTCTATCCGTTGGAAATTGAAAGCAAGCTTGTAAGGCTTGTTAAGGAAGGGGACGAAGAAGAAACAAACAAACTGCTAAACACTATATTCGTTAAAAACTATGTTGACAGCCAGTTATCGTATGATATGATGAAATATCTTATAATGGAGTTAAAAGGAACAATTATCAAAATAATTGATTCTTTGCTTAGCATGGATTATAATTTTTGCGATAACATTAAAATCTTTATCGATAAGCTAAATGTTAAGCAAAACCCGATAGATGATTTCCAAACTATTAAGGACATTTGCAGCATTGTGTGCAAAAGAGTTCTCAAAAACAAGAAAGAAAATAATGAGTTTGCGGATTTGATTATTGAATATATAGACGATAACATTTCAAAACCCGATATGTATGTGGCAAGCATAGCTGATAAATTTAATGTGAATATAGATTATGCCAACAATTTGTTTAGGAAAGAAACCGGGTTTTCCATCGCAACGTACATCAACAGGAAAAGAATGATAAAGGCAGCGGATGAGCTGAACAAAAAAGATTTATCGACTGAAAGGATAGCAGAGTTGTGCGGCTATAACAGCCCAAGGGCTTTTAGAAGGGCATTTAAAAGGTTCCACTCCCTCACACCCCAGGAATACAGAAATTTGTCCCGCGAAAAAAAATAGTCCCTTGTTATAAAATGTGCCGCAATATATAATTATAACACGAGGCTACGCAAAAATAAATTTATTATAAACGGAGGTAAATGGTTTATGAAAAAAATTATTTCACTAATGTTGGCGCTAAGCTTGTTTGCTTTATCTTTATTAATAGGTCCTTTTGCAAATGCAAATTCCGCTAATTTGATTAAAAACGGAGACTTTGAGATTTTCCCTGCCAGAGAAAGCAGCAATCCTCCGGGTTATTGCTGGTCTGCCGCCAACGCATTAGAAGCTAACTTCTATGCAGCAGGGCAATCCCTTGATGCTATTGTAATGGAGGGGGTCGGAAGAAACGCCTCAAGAGGGCTGTTTATAAATGACATCCGCCCTGGAAATTATATTGCGCTGCGCAGCGAAAGAATTGATGTAGACCATACAAAAGGCTATAATTTCTCCGCGTGGGTAAAACCGGTTGAGGGAAACTGCAGGATAGGCATTAGGAAACTGAACAATGAGGGGGCGGAGCAGGGAGCGGTTTATTGGACAGATACGCCTGAATTTGTCGAAGGAAACGACTGGCAGGAAGTGCAGCTTTCTTTAGGACCGGCAGGTGCCGGGGCGGATGTTGTTTTAACAAGCGCCACAACAAAATTAGAAATTGTCATTCTAAGCAGTTATACTAATACAAGAATGGATAAAGCGTATTTTGATGATATATCGCTGACCGAAAAGTCAGATACCGATTTAATTCCTCCGGAATGGACAGAGCCTAATTTTATTGCCTCAAACATAACGCCAACTACGGTGGAGTTGGAGTGGACAGCCCCAGATTCTATAAATGGGCTGAAAGAATATACCCTGATTGCAAAAGATATAAAAACCGGTAAAACAGCAACATCTATCTTGGATGCCGGCGTAGAATCAACAGTAGTTACAGGGTTATCGCCCGGCAGGGAATACATGATGACATTGCAAGCTACCGATGAAAAAAACAATTCAACCACGGATGGTCCTGTTATCAGCTCGGTTGTAACATCGTTTGGCATTAGCTTGATAAATGGCAATTTTGAAAACGGGTATGAAGGGTGGTTTGTGTACAATGGACCGGAAAACAGCCCTTATGCAAATGTTTCAAAAGAAATTTCAACAACCGTTACGAAAAACTCCGGTGTAAGCTTGCATTTAACCGATAATAACCAAGGGTCGGGCTATGTTAATGTTTCACAGCGTGTGGCGGTTGACCCTTTAAAAAAATATGCCATTTCAGGATGGGTGAAGCCGGAAAGCGGTTATGTTTCTGTTAAAATAAATCCTTTCAACTCGGACGGCGTATTGCAAGGCGTCTCCAATGAGTTTTTATTCAATGCATCCGAATCAACGCAATGGCAGGAAATAAGCCAAATCGGCGCAAGACAAGGCGGGGATTTGGTTATCAGCGCACAGACAAAGTATTTGGAATTTATTTTTAACGCTTCGGAAGGTGCGGTGAGCAATAGCACCGGCGAAGGATATTTTGCGGATTTTTCCATAGAAGAAATACTTCCGATTATGTCCATTGATTGCAAATTTAAAAATGCAACAGATGAAGATAGAGATATAACGCAAACAGGGCTTGAAAGCGGCGATATAAAAGCTGAAATAGTTTTGAAAAATAATTCGACCGACCCGCTGCCGGCTGTTGGAATAATGGCTTTATATGATGATAATAAACTATTGCATGTAACAATGGCTCAAACTGATGAAGATATTGCGGCAGGCGCCCAAAAAACGCTTACCATACCTGCAATAGGGGTAGACGACCCAACGGATAAATACAGCTTAAAGGTTTTTGTTTGGAAGGATTTATATGCTTTTGAGCCATATGCCAGCAGGCAATATGCGCTAAAAAAAAATAAACAGTAGTTTAAACGATAGTTTTGAATCAAGAGCGCAAACGATTCTTATCTTTGACAATGAAGAAGCCTGGAGTTTTAACGATTCTAAGCTGTTTGCAACTGTAAACGCTTTCGAGGAAAGCAGCGCGTTAACCGAAACGGAGCTTGAGAATTTTAATCTATTAACTGATTTTACATTTTTAAACGCTAATTCGCAAAGCTCCGTTTGCATTATTTTTGGATATAAAGATACAAACGATTATTATTGCGTCGATATAGACGGCTCAAACGAAAGTTTTTCCATCAAAACGGCAGACCGTGTTTTGGACAGCCGTAAGTGCACATATCTTCCAAATAAAAAATATCATTTGCAGCTTGTGACCGAAGATGGTATTTCTGAAGCTATTTTAACGGATGAAACAGATAATATTGCGTGCGGGGTTGTTGCCCAAACTGAAAATACAAAGGGCAGGGTTGGATATAAGGTGGGAGGCAAGGTTAGCGGAGAGCTGATTTGTTTCGACAATCTGCTTGCAACAAGCGACATTCCGAAAATAACAACTTGGAAAAACCAACCGCTAAGCGAAAAAATTGTGCTGACCGATTATATGGTTCCAATGCCCCTATCTGATAAATACGAGTTTTATTACCAGGACGAGCCGATATATACATCCGCTAATTTAGAAGATGATATACAACTGCGCATGGAGGAAAGCCGGCGCGCCGGTTTTGACGGTTGGACATATTTTTTGCCTTTAAGCTCACCGGAATCCTATATTGCGAAAATGGGTGAGTATATTGGGCATGCAAAAAGCTTGAAGACAAAAACAGGGAAAGACTTTTATATAGTTCCCCAATTAAATTTCACCGAGGATTGGGATATCTCGGTTGATAATGTAAGCAATGCAATTATTGGCATTCTCAGTCTTTATAGCGATGATTTACCGTTGTTGGATGGGAAACCTTTGATTTCAACATTCGGAGGCGATTATCTTTCGCCTATGCAATGGGATGCAGTTAGGAAAAAGGTGAAAAAATCTACCGCGTCAAAAAAGGATTTTTACTTGAAGCTTGAGATGGGGAAAATAAAAAGAGACCGCTTTAATGAAAAGGTTTTTAACCGTTACCTTGACATTGCTGATTGCGTATATTTATATTCAAGTTTTGACGACCCGCAAAACAGCAAAATAGAGGCAATGATAGCCGCAAGAAACCAAAGGGATGACAACAGAGAAATTAGCGCAACGGCAAAAAATATGTATTGGCGAACTGAAACAGGAACTGTTATTGACGGGCGCGGTGCAGATTTGTTTGTTAAGTCTTGGGAGTATATTATCGATAAAGGCTTTAACATTGCACATGTTACAACTTGGAACGATTATTCCGAAACGGCTATTGAACCTTCATATAATCGAAGCGATGTTATTTCAAAACTCAATTTAAATTATTCAAATATACTAAAAACAGGCGACTACATAGCGCCGAGCGAGGAAATTTATTTTGTGCAGCCGTCTGAAATATATAAAAATAGTGCGATTGAAGTTGAAGTTATCGGCTTAAAAAGAAACACTCCGGACAGACATTTTGTTTTTAAGCTTGAGGATGCAAACGGCAACACCCTTTACGAAACAGACCTTATGCCGTTTCCGAAAAACGAAAGAAAGATAATAAGGATAGAAATCCCGCCTTTATGCTTTGTAGGGCAAGAATGGGTGTATCCGATTTTATATGATGAAGATAATTTAACGGTTAAATACGGGGAATTTATCAACGTTAACAACATTACACGGAAAAACTATAATTACATATACAGAAACATTAACGAAATGTTATCTAAAGACGAAATTATTTCAATCGTCCCTGATATTCAAAGTAACTTAATTGATGACATTAACCGGTTTAATATAGATGTATCAGGAATATCGGACATTTTAAATATTGACATTTATCGGGGTTTTGATTATATGGGGAATAACGATATTCAACAGCGCGATTACCGTGTTTATAGCCATGGCGAGGTATTTTCGGTGCCAAACGATAAAATGCGTGCGAAAATAGCTGTGGAATTTCAAGGCGGGGGCATTACTTGGAATGGGCGAATTAATTTTGATGCCACGCCAACGATAGTCAATGTTGACGGCGCCTTACAGGGGACAGAAAAAATAGTAAATAATAATACCTATATCAGCTATAATTGCGCCACCCCTTTTCTAAGGGCATCTTCCGCAAATAAGGGCGTTGATGTTTTGTATATGGATATAATTTATCCTCCGGCTGAAAATATTACAATTCACTTTTTAGATTCTAATTTATCGGACATTACATTTACGCTAAACGAGTTGCTTGATGGTTCGATTCGCAAGTCCGAAACCAATAATAATGACAGTGTTGTTACAATTTCGTTGACGGACAGGGAGATAGCGGCAAAACAGGCGCTTGCTCCGTCCGACGCATTTAGTTTTGCGTGGCGTTTAGAAAAGGCGGATAATGTAAAAAGCTGTTATTACTATGTTGGCGTTAAAACCATTGAAAACCGATTTATTAAATCAAAACCGATTTATTTGCATCAAAGTGTGGGTAATGAGCCTATTGCATCGTTTGATTTCGAGGAAGCCGCCGATGAGTATGGACCTTTGTATAAAGATTTGAGTGGAAACAACCAACGAATGATAGGCGGAGGAGGTTTCATTCATAGGTTACTTTATAATAATCCGGAAAGCTCCCCGCAACGGGTTGGGGGAAAACTTGAGTTTGATGGAATAGACGACTTTGCAGTTTTAACGGATAGCGCTATCCCGATAGGAGTAAATACCGTTTCTTTTAGGCTTACCTTGCATTCCATCAAAGAACAAAAAATATTAAAAATCCGCAATGGGGGCTATAATCTTGAAATGTTAGCGGACGGCGCAATAAAGGTTGGAAGGAGAATCGGAAATAATTTTAATGAGTTTATTACCAAAAACAAGCTTGTTGCAAATAATGAGTATCAAATCGCGCTGACGCATTCCGAAACGCTGTTATCCCTATATGTTAACAATGAATTATGGGGTCAAACCGTGGCAATAGGCTTAGCAAATAACGGTCCTGCATTTATTGGTTCTAATGAAAGCGGAACTCAGAATATGCACGGGGTAATTGATGATTTTAAAATATATAACAAGCATTACACAGAAATAAATTAGGAGGAATATTAAAATTGAAACGAAGACCGAATGTATTGTGGATAATGAGCGACCAGCATAATGCAAATTGCATGAGCTTTAAGGGGCATCCAAACGTTAAAACCCCCAACCTTGATAAGATTGCATCAAATGGCGTTGATTTTACCCACGCTTTTGCAAACAACCCAATTTGCTCCCCGTCAAGAATTTGCTTTATGACAGGGCAGCATGTTCACACACATCTAATGTATGGCAATCGCAACACCGATTATCCCATCGCAAATAACGACACAATAGCCTATAAGTTCAGACAATTTGGATATCAAACGGCATTAATCGGGAAATCGCATATGGTAAGAAAATGGGATAGTGATGGCTTTGAGCACATCAGATATTGCGATATGATAGATAGCGAATGCGGGAATCCGATGTCCAATCATTATTTTAAATATCTTTATGAAAACGGTCTGGCTGATTTGTATGAGGACGGAACGCCTAAGCCCGGTCAGGAGCATACATTGGACGGCAGCAAGCCTTCTTGTTTGCCTCATGAATTTTCTACGGAACATTTTATAGGAAAAGAAACATTGGACTTTCTCAATAACAGGGATAACAGCCGACCTTTTTTTATACATATGAGCTTTCAACGACCACATGAACCTATAACCCCGTCAAAAGAACATTTTAATATGTACAATCCTGATGATGTGGTCTTGCCGGACAGCGCTGTTGATTATTTTGAAAATCGATTTGCAGGCAAGCCGCAGCATATGATTGATATGTTAAAGGACGGGTGCGCATATCCCTTGGCTGACCCAAACTCGAGCAGACTCAAAAGGTGTTTGGCATCGTATTATGCAATTATTAGCGCGATAGATAATGAAATAGGAAAGGTGCTTGAAAAGCTTGAGGATATGGGCGAAGCGGATAACACCATCATTTTCTACACAGCGGACCATGGCGATTTTGCCGGCGAGCACGGTCTTTTTCATAAAAACTTCGGAATATACGAATCTATTCAGCGCATACCTTTTATTTTATGTTACCCAAACGGTCCTAAAGGCATAAAGTGCGACGGACTTGTAGAATCCTTGGACTTTTATCCGACTATTTTTGAATTGTGCAATATCCCTATGCCAAAAGACAGGCAGGGCGCAACATTATTGCCTATGGTGTCAAAATCTTCTCCGTGCAAGGAAGAAATATTCTGCGAGTATGACTGGCTTGAAGAAAGAATTGTTGCGCTGCGCACAAAGCAGTATAGAATGGTGTATTATAGCGAAAACGAAACAGGAGAGCTTTATGACCGTGATGTAGACCCCGGTGAGATAAAAAACTTATGGAATGACTTAAATTACAGGGAAATTAAAATTGCGCTATTAAACAAATTACTGTCATTTACTTTGAATAACAAAGGAATAACAAGTCTTAAAAATGATTTTGCAATAAACAAAAAAAGAGAATACGACCCGGTAAGCCTTGTGCATCATAAAGGCCGCTACTGGAGCAGGCTTGAAAAAGCATACAACGAAAAGCTTGCATGGCCTCCAAAAGATTTGTAGAGGTTGTAATTAATAAAGGGGCGGAGCATGAAAGCACCGCCCTTGATTTTTATTTTGAGTGTAAATGACGCTACCCAGCTAACAAAAAATAATGATTGATTAAATTAACGATTTTCAAGGTATTTCTTTCGTAATTTTTCCGCACCTTCGGCTCTTCCGGTAAGCTTCAGTCTTTCTATATATTCTTCAAGGTGACCAATCGTATGAAAAGGCCCTCCCTCCTTTAGAACAGTCCACATTGGGTCAATTGTGCTGCCGGATGTCTTCATCATGCTGTCATGCCAATCCAGTATAATTTTTGCACCTTGAGCGCAAACTTCCGGATAGCGGCTTTTAAGGTCATTTTGTTCGTATGGGTCGTGTTTTATATTAAACAGCATCTCATCATCAAATAAATGGAACCCATCGTGGTAGGTTCTTATGTAAAGCCACTCGCCAAACCTTGCGCTGCGTTGGCATACATGCGCCATTTGTGACAACACAAGGCTTTCCCTGCCCTGCTTTTCTCCCTTCAAAATTGTGTTTTTATACGACAGACCGTCCCACTTGTCGTACTTTTCTAAGCCCAACAACTCTGCCATTGTCGGAACCAAATCAAGGCTGTAATGGAGCTCCTTATCTTTATGGTTTTGCATCCCGTTGGGCCATTTGATTATCATGGGAATATGACATGTGGGGTGGTCGGCGGTTGCGTGTTCGCTGCATATTCCCAGCTCGCAAAGATTTTCTCCATGGTCTGAAGTCACTATAATGACAAGGTCATCATATACACCCTGCGCCTTCAAAAGCGCCAAAACTTTTCCGATTAGTTCATCTGCATACCGTATACCGCAGTCGTACCCATCAATAATCTTACGAAGGTCTTTATACTCTGTTATTTTACCGGGGTGCTTTGGATATTTTGGGTTTGTAATGTCATTGTACATAGTAATTTCATTTAAGGAATGCGGACCGGTATGTTTTAAACACTCTTCAAATATTTCCGGCGTAACCCATGTGTTTAGCGGCTCATCCTCGAAAGGATTTTCATAATCAGCCGGTGTTCTATAAGGGGTGTGGGGGTCCCACAAGTGCAGATGCAAAAACCAGTTATCCTCTTTGCCGTTCCTTTCCACCCAATCTAAAGCCACGGGGATTACCTCCTCCCCCGATTCCATGCCCCTGCCGCCTACATTATATGTTTCATTGAAGCCCGCTTGAAACCAATACGATGAATGCCGTTCGGAGAAGGTGCTGATAGATGCGGTATGCATTCCGGCACGCCTGAAAAGATTATTAAAATTATGGTTGTCTATGGGGTCGCTAAAACCTCTTTCTTTGCCGTACGGTCTCCTGTCCGCACAGGTTCCGCCGTGCCCCACAGCGCCATTGTGTATGCCGAACATACCCGATATTAGCGACGCTCTTGAGGGTAAGCAGGGCGCATCGGAGCAATAATAATTTTCAAAAACCACCCCTTCTTTGGCAATTTCATCAATATTAGGCGTTGTCAACCTCTTATAGCCATAGCAGCTCATATGGTCGGGTCTTAATGTGTCAATATCCAAGAATAAAACACGCATTTATAATCCTCCCTATTTTAATAGTAATATATTAATTATAACATCTTGACAAAAAAATAGTATAGGTATAAAATGATATAAAATTAGCACATTATTGACATGGAGGGAATATGGATATTTTTTTCGAAAATCACGATGCGATTACTTCTGAGCTTCCTATCATAATTTTTGAAAGACAAACGGATAGTGACAGCTTGGGTTGTCACTTTCATTGGCATGAGGCGTTGGAAATCTACTATGTCTTATCCGGTGGAATACATCTGCTTTGCAATGGTGAAAATAAGTGGGTTTATGAAAATGAAATGGCAATTATTAATTGGTGCGAGCCACATAAAAGCCTATGTTTTTTAAACGGAACAAGGCATTATATTATTCAAATAAATTTAAAATCTTCAGTTTTTAAAGTGTTTGACAATGTTTATCAAACATTTTTGCCAAGGGATTCCTTTATCGATGATTTGATTTGCAAAATTATTAGCGAGTACAATGAGCGCAAGGATGGGTATCAGCATATGCTTTTAGGGTATTTTTCACTATTTTTTGGGCATTTGCAAAGAAGCAATCTTTTTGGAGGGCGAATTTCACAAAATCTTGATAGTTTAAAGCTTGTTCAAGAAATTCTAAAACATATTCACAATACCTACACAAAACCCCTTTCCCTTGATTCGCTGGCAAGCAGCATAGGTATAAGCAAATCGTACATGTGTAGAATTTTTAAATACCACACAGACACAACCATACTCAAATATGCAAATAAACTCAGATGCGCCCTTGCGATTTCGTTAATCTCACAAGGCTCCTCCGTTTCGGGGGCAAGCGCTGCTGTGGGCTTTGGGGATTATAACTACTTTTCCAGGCTTTTCAAAAAAGAAATCGGACATTCGCCGTCGTACTATTGTAAATAATGCAATTCATGACAAAAGCATCGCAGCAAGGCTAAGAAAATTATGAGTTTTTAATGTAAGGGTTTTAATTGTTTGTTACAATGCAAAAAAATGGGTTGTCTGCCAATTGAAAATGATATTAGACTGTGTTATAATAAATACTAAGATTGTTGCAAAGCCTTTCGGCTTTGCTTCCGATGTATTTATTGAAACGGTGTGTAGCAACTTGATTTAGCAAGTTGCCCTGTTGTTATAATAAATACTAAGATTGTTGCAAAGCCTTTCGGCTTTGCTTCCGATGTATTTATTGAAACGGTGTGTAGCAACTTGATTTGGCAAGTTGCCTTGTTGTTATAATAAATACCAAGGTTGGTAGGCGCTTTACTCTATATATAAATGGGGTGTTGTGTTGAAATGTTTTTTGTTAATTATTTTTATGTTTTTTGTGCCTGTGGCGACAGCGGCATACGAGGTGCCAAATTATTCGCCGGAATTTTTTTTAGAACAGATAAACTCTGCATCAAGCTATGAACAAATCAAAGGCGAGATAGAAAACCATTCGGTCGATATAGGGGTTAATTTAAGTGAATATAACAATTTGACTGCGAAAGATAAAGCGGGGGTTATACAAAAGATTGTAGGGAACAGATATTACAGCATATCTGATTTTGTGCAGCATTTTGAAAGTGCAGTGGCCGATTCTAAATCTAAGTCGGGCGGTAGCAGTACCGGCGGAGGCGGAAGAGGAGGCGTCTTGATTCCTGCGCCCAACAAGCAATATGACTTTAATATATCAGGGGTTATCTCTTTGCCGGATGGTGAAATCGCTCCGCAAGGAGGCTTTGAAGTTGCGTTGCAGATTAGCGGCGATACTTATGACAGCGTAATTATTCCGGAGGGCAGCAGCAGTGTGGAATATTATGGTGTGTACCAGGTGCGGTCAAACGAAAGCAACATAATCATAAGCTTTGTATTGACGGGGGATGAAAACGCCAAATATCAGATGCTTACAAACACCGAAGTTTTGCCCTTGTCTGAGCAAGGCAACACATTTATTGCAGATATTAAAATTCCATATGCCCAGCGCAAGATAGGCGGGGTTTTTCGCTTGGCAGAGGATATTGGGTCGTTAAACGATGATTTGCCTATAAGGGTTGACTTGGCAACTCATGATGTTAAAATTTCTATTGATAAAACATTGGCGGCAGGGCAGCGCGATGCTGAGTTTTTAGTAGGCGTTAGCCCGGGCGAATACAGCATCGCATATACCCCCGACACCCAGGGGAAATCAGCGCTCCAACACATATCTGTTGCAAGTGAGACCATTTTTGTTGATGTTTTGGATAATGACAAAAAGGATATTGTTGGCATTATAATTAGTCAAAATTACATTGAGGGCTATATACGCTTACCCGATGGAGAAACTGCACCGGAGGGCGGGCTTTTAGTTGAGGTGGGGAGCGCAATTGCGGAAATTCCGCATGGCTATTCCCAAGCCTATTATCGCACAGGAATGTATTACCAAACATACCTGCATTGCTCGGTGCTGTCTAAAGATTATTCAGGCACTCAATTTTCCGGCGGTTATTACACAGCAGACAACACTTTAAGCATAAAGCAGAATAATGTGGTGGACTTTTATGGTTTTGACGAAAGTTTAAATATAGATTTGACCCTTAAAAAAATGCAATGGATTGAAGGCGTAGTTTCATTGGACGAACCTTTAAGCTGCGATGTGGGAATTTCAATTCTCATACAAGGCGAATTATTCTCTTATGGGGGCTTTTTCCATATAGAAGCGGGGGCAACAAGCGCCCCTTATTTTATTGAAATTGAAGAACCGGCTAACTCACTTTGCCACATTAATTGGCGGTTGCGCCCGGAAAATCTTAAATATGTAAATGTGTTCGGCTCGGATGAATTTATTGCAGAGGAGTATTTAAGTCAATTGAATATATGTGCGCAGGTTGATAGGGCGGCTGAGTTATTTAACGGAAATGTTAGCCTTCCCGAGAGCATGGGTACATCAGATGAAATATACATGCAACTTAACTTTGAAAGTAAAAATCATTCGTTTTCTCAAGATATTGTAATAAATGCGGGCGAAAGCAGTGCGGAATACGCTATATATGGCGAGTCCCCGGATATAGCTGATTTTTCGGGGGAATATACCATATCCGCCCAACTTTCTTTTTTGACAGGTGAAACTCTTTATTATAATGGCGCGGGCTTTTCATTCGAGCCTCCTTTTGCCATAGCGGTGGAAAATGAAACAATAGTTCGAAATATTGTTTTGCCGGAGCCGAACAGGGAAATTATCGGTAGGGTTATTATGCCTATTCCGGCAACGAGCGAGATGGGGCTATATATAAGCGTTTTTTCTGATTGCGCAATTGCAGTCACCGAACATATACCCCTTTCGGTGGGCGCACAGTCTTTTGACTATGAAATAAAACTTTTAATACCGGATGAATATAGAGATTATAAAATAAGCTATATGGTTGCAGACTCTGACAACAAAGCGTATTATAACTATCTTGATTTATATTTATCAGAGGACGGCTATACGCTTTTGGAGCAGGAGGGTGAAATCTTTGACTTATACGGACGGTTGCAGCCCTTGGGGCAGGATATTGACCTTGGAGGTCTTATGGTTATCGGATGCATAGAGGGCGATTTTATCCTGCCTAATTCCTATGTTGTCCCAACGGGAGAATATTTTAGTTATGTTATACATGCGACAAATGGCAAGCACACTCAAAGTAAAAATTATATAATCAGCGGCAGAGAAAATAAAGCACATTATATGATGTCCTTTCCCCGGGCGTATCAGGGCGATGAATGGACGATTTGGTATAGCGTCGGCAATGTCGTACCCGAGCCGTCCACGCCTGTAATTCCCAAACCGCCCGGCATAGCTATAAACATGCCGGGCGGGGGCGGCAGCGGCAGCTCCTATCCCAAGCATGTAATTCCCGATAATCTGCATCAAGGTTATAATATTTATCTTGCGCAAAGCGGCGGGCTTTCTTTTTATGAAAGTGATGCTCGGAAATTCGCCTTCACCCAAAGCGAATTTGAAAATATAAATATTTATGCTTTAGGCACGGACACGCCGGCGCCAAGGATAATAGGGGGCTTTTTTACATCGGCAACCGATATACCCGAAAACGGTGTTAGTGTATCGGTTATCCTTAAAAGAACAGATATGTACGAGAACCTCACCCAAAACTTTTTCTATACGGGTGAGGCAGTAAAATATAAGTTTATAACATACGGTGATGGAGATTATATACTTAAATATATTATTGATGGGGAGGAATTCTACTATCAAGACAACTATAAACTTACATCAGACAGAAACTTAGCAACTACAATAGAAACCGCCGGTATTCCTGCGCAATACGGTAAAGATGTTTATTATAAAAACATCTATCCCCAGTCCTACTATGCCAAGGTTTTGCACTTTTTGGGCGCTAATTTGCCCGAATACCTTTATAAAATAAAAATACTGATTTATAATAATGAAGGTAATGTTATCAACGAGGGTTTTGTAAACAAGGCTATCAGTCTAACGGAGACGCCTGTTGTTATAGGGTATAAAATAGGCGGATACAAAGCATACTTTACTGAATGCTTTATCGATAATTCATATCATTATCTTAGAGGGCACACAACTGATTTTAGCATGGCGGCAAAAGTTTACCCGGTTCCCCAAAGGGGGGCTCAATTTGCGTATATGCAAATTGGTAATCCCACAGTTGGGTTTTCAAGGGGCGTAGGCACAGATGCAGCAATAGACACATCATATTTCGATTACAATGATATAGACGAGAACACCGTTTGTGTTAATAAATTTTATATGGTGACGAGCAATGTTGGGGAAGCAGAAAATGATGTTATATTTTTGGCTTGCTATGAGCTGTCCGGCAGGCTGAAGTTTGTTAAAAGCTTTCCGCTTTTTTACGGTGAGACCGTTGTTGACTTAAATTGGTCAATAGATAAATCAGATATAATAAGGGTTATAGGTTTGGGCGATGCCATAAATCCATTATTTGAGGAGCTGTCTTTTTTCGGGTTATAATTAAAAATAAGATTGTGGGGTGCAATATGGCAAAGTACGAGAAAACTTTTAAAGGTGATTTTAATCAAATTCTAAACAGGATACACAATGGAATACTGCATGGCAGTTTATCTGCCAGCTATGAAGATGGAAGCGATGTTTTTGCTGGCGGTGTGCAGTGTGCTGTTCGTGTTTATGAACGGTACAGCATGATGGGAAAAAATCGCGTAAGCTTAAGCGTAACACTTATGGGAAATGAAGACAATCTTCATCTTTCGGCAATCACCTCGGGAGGCAGCCAGGCAGTATTTTTCAAGATAAATACATTTGGCGAAGAAGCCTTTTTAAATTGCCTTAAAGGCATTGTTGAAGGCAAATAAATACCAACAAGAGCCTGCCCATAAGAAAGAAACGAAAGGTTTTATAGACAGCTATTTACAGGAAATTCGAGTAACCTTTTCGCAAACGCGGCAGTAAAAAATGTACCGCTGCCTAATATTAAGTCTTTTTACAGCGCGATATCTTATTCTGCAATTCGGGCAACAGAAACAATTTTCGAAAAAACTATTGACAAACCTGCATTATCCTGCTATAATTTTAAAAGTTGGCTATTGGAAACGGGCAGCCGGATGCGGGTGTAGTTCAGTGGTAGAATCTCAGCCTTCCAAGCTGATTGTGTGGGTTCGATTCCCATCACCCGCTCCACTGTTTATTTATTCATCATAAATAAGCAAGATGTGCGCCTGTAGCTCAGTAGGATAGAGCAACTGCCTTCTAAGCAGTAGGTCAGGAGTTCGAATCTCTTCAGGCGCGCCATATATTTTAGTAGCACCACTCCAAAAAGTCATAACAAGCTGCAATAGTTTATAAACGGTGGGTGTAGCTCAGTTGGTTAGAGCGCCAGATTGTGGCTCTGGAGGCCGTCGGTTCAACTCCGATCATCCACCCCAAATAATGGGCTGTAGCCAAGCGGTAAGGCACCAGACTTTGACTCTGGCATTCGTTGGTTCGAACCCAGCCAGCCCAACCAATTATTTTTTATAATAAAATAAAATGTGACCCATTAGCTCAGCCGGCAGAGCACTTGACTTTTAATCAAGGTGTCGTGCGTTCGAATCGCACATGGGTCACCATCAATAAACCGCATGAATTCAAAATTCATAGCGGTTTTTCTTTTGCCTAAAATTAGATATATTTTATCGTTTGCATACTACCTGTATACTGCTGTTTATATTTTATTTATTTCATTTTGCAAGAAAGTCAAATCTATATGGGTATAAGTGTCTGCTGTAAAAGCATAATCTGCATGCCCTAAAATCATTTTAATTGCGTTGGTATCCATTCCGGATATCGTCATTAGAGTGGCGGCTGTGTGTCGTGTTGCGTGAGGTGTTTTGCCTTCTATTTTTAATTCCTCCATTATCGGCTTGAAGATATATTTCCTGTAATAATTTGAGGTTATGGGTAATCCTTTCTGCACAGTCTTATTTTTGCCCCTGCCGACCTCTTTGGATTTGGTTATTAATAAGTCATGCCCTTCATCATAATACTTTTTAATGTGCGGTAGCGCTTTTGGGTGTATCGGTACTGTCCTATCTCTGCCCGAATCGGTTTTTAAGCCACCTGTTAATGTCATATCTTTTAAATTTACACTAAAGCGCGTCAATGTTAAGAGCTCACTAATCCTAAGCCCCGTGTAACACAATATAATGATAGTATCGGCATAAGGTAGTCCGCATTTTTCCATTTTTTCCAACTCTAAGTCAGTAAATATAGTCTTGCATTCTTTCTTTTCGCTTGGAATTTTAATAAATTCCGCATAGTTTTTATTGCAAACATCATTCTGTATTGCGTATTTATACAAAAGTCCGCAAAGAATTTTAATTTTTGTTTTAGTTGAAAACGAGCGGTCTAATTTGCGTATTATCTGTTGCATATTCCCTGTTCTGATGTCGGTAAACTTAGTGGAATGTAAAGGCGCTAAATGTTTATATGCAGCTGTATAATTATCTTGTGTTTGTTTGCTTATATCTATAAAATCAGGTGTTTCAAGCCATTCTTCGTACAACTCTTTAAATGTTATATTTGCTTTTGGGCTTGTGGGAGTGATTTGTTCTTGCGCTAATGCTTTCAAAGCTTCTGTTTTTGTTTCATGATAACTTAAATATCTAAATTTTTGCTTGTTTTTTACCATTTCGGATACTCTAACCGCCCACGGTTTTCGGCGTCTGCCGCTAAGCTTAATTACACTTCCGTAACCGTTAGGCTTTTTCAGCTCTTTAATTTTTTCGGGCGTTTGTTTTATTCCACAGTATGAACAATATATACTATCGCCTGATATTTCTCGTTGGCATTTTTTGCTTCTGCATATCATGGTATCACCTGCTTATTATAGTTTTCCTTCTTTGGCATAAATATCGTATGCAAGCCGCACGAACTTTTCAGGTAAATCAAGGTATTCTGCAATTTCCCAAAACTCATCATAACCTTTATAGTGCGCTTCTTTAAACTTTTCAAATGGCAAAAACTTATAAATCGCATGTCTGTTTGCCCTGTATTCATGTCTTGAAATTAATTCATATGGGCTACAAACTTTATGGGTCGTTCCGGTAGCACAATGTCCGTATTCGTGAGAAACAACATTAAATTCATCGTCTAATGTCGTGATTTTATCATAGTCAACAAAAACAGCAAAATCCTTTTCAATGTTAATGGTTGCGGCTTTGTGATTTGCTATATTAAGATTTTCTAAGACTATATTTTCTTTTTGTAATTCATTGTATAGGTTGGTAAGCGCCTGCATTTACTCACCATCTTTCCTTTGTCGTTCCTTTCGCCTTTGATTAAATATCCGTGCCATGTCAAGTAGGTTTTCTTTATCTTCTTCTGTAAGGGTTTTTGATTCTTCGTAAAAAGCGAAGGTAAAGTCGTCGAAGGTGATGTCACTATCGGGCGGAGCAGGATTGTTTGTTTTACCGAGGAGGTAGTCAACGGATACATTGAAATAGTCGGCGATTTTAGAAAGTGTTTCACCGCTTGGAATGGTGTTCCTTTCTTGCCAGTTCACAAATGAGTTTGTTCCTAAAGACAAATCTTTTAACATTTTATTGCGTGTTATTTTTTTCTCGCTAATCAAATTGTCTAACTTTTTTAAGAAAATCATGTTTAGCGTCTCCTTTCACTTTTCTTCAGTTAAATCAGTTGCCATAAGCTCTTCAAGTTCAGACTTTCCGTGATTTTGTATTTCTTTAATGTTGCCTGTGTTTTTGGGCTTTTTAGTTAGTAAGAAAAATAACGGGGAAACAATTCCGATGGCCATTGTTATAACACTTTCAAAACATAAACCGACCATGCAACCATACCAAACAGGCAAACCTTTTATCGAAGAATATATAACACCTAAAAACATTGCTAAAACAATAGTATTTAAACTCCTTAATTCGCGAGTTAATAAGCCAACAACAATTTCGACAGCCACGGCAATTCCGCCCAAAAAAACCAAGTTTGTGTGTCCTATAAAAAAGCCAAAAAACCCTGCAACACCCAAACCAGAGGTGATTATAAACAAAATATTCGCCACAATGCCACCATCCTTTTTTTGTTATTGGTTAGTTTCACCAAACGAGGAATAGAAAATTGTGAAACATAACAATTATGCTCAGATGAGGAAAAATAACATTGACATTCCTCAGGCGGTGAATTATAATATAACCAAGTATTAAAAACAGACACAAAAATCCCTTGAATAATTTATTAAATTGTTCTCGCAAAACAAGTATACATTATTTGGGGATTGATGTCAATAAAAATCGAATAGGGGGTGATATGTTTGGGAATCGCAAGAAATGTTTTGAAGTGCAGAAACGCGCTCAATTTAACGCAAGAGGAGCTTGCAAATAAAGTTGGAGCTACACAGGTTTTTATATCTCACATTGAAAAGGGATATAAAATACCGGGGCTTGAACTGACAAAGCGAATTGCAGAAGCACTTGAAACCACGGTGGATGAATTAATAAGTTAGAAAGGAGGGCAAAATCATGCAACCACTTGAAACAATCACAGTAGCAGAAGCAGCAGATGTTATGAACATTTACCCACGGTTGCTAAGATACGGCTTGCAGCAAGGGAGATTTCCCTTCGGGTTTGCCGTTAAGCTTAAAAATTGGTCTTATGTGATTTACAAAGATAAGTTTTATGAGTGGGTTGAAGAAAAAGTAGGGTAGAAAGGAGCGAAGTAAATGTTCATACTAAGAAAATCTTGTCTAAAAAAGATTGCCGAAAAAGACAGACAAACACAAGACTTGCGCGAATACTACCGTGGGAAATCGGAAAACCTTCTGCGGGATATTGCGAATCTGACGGCTGAAAAATGCGAACTTGAAAAAAGGTTATCAGAATCGGTTGAGGGGTTGACGCCAAAGCAAATCCACATTATTGGGGCACGAAAGAAAGGGCTTTATATTTACAGCGTTTGTCGTGGAGAAGTAATTTTAAACAATGTTCGCGTGCCCATCAGCAGTAAAAATTACGATTACGAAGCTAAAAAATTAGCCGGGATAAGGAATAAAGACATGAAAGGCTGTAAGGCTGTGAGGTGGACGCTGTGATTGGGATAACGGTACATACATTTATAGCGGTGTTTATAGCGATACCTTTAGCACTATGGGCGGTGGTAACATGGGAATAAAAAAACCGCCCACATCGGAAGTGTGAGCGGGAAGCCATAAGGGGCTTATAAAATCAGTTAGTTAAATTATATACGAAAGAAGGAAGGTTGTCAAATGAAAAGTTTTCCGAACGGCGCAGAGATAGTTAAAGAGGATATCGATAATATTAAGCTATTGGGCGAAAAAGGATTGTCGCCCGCTGAAATAGTAAAAATCACAAAATGGAGTCGGTCAACAGTAGCAAGGGCGTTAAGTGGTTACTATGACGCTCGATTTGCTGAAAAAAAAGAAGAACAGAAACAGACCGCAAGCGAGGAATTAAAGGATTTAATGGCTAAAAATCTTGAAATACTTATTAAAATTGATGGGTTTTTGGCTAAGGAAAGCGAGGTTGTCAAATGAAAAGTTTAAAAACATTAATAGATGAATATATCAGCGCAAATAAAGCGACACAGAAAATTGTTGACGAAATAGATAAAAAGTATGATGTTTGCATAGTTGACCCTGATAAACAGGTTCACATAGTAGGGTACTACGGCAACGAAGAATGGGAAAAAGTAAAAGAGGCTTACGGTGTTGCAGAAACTGAATTTATCGGCAGAAACGACACGGCTTACAAAACGAAAGAAAGCTTTGTTGTAAACGGTGTGGAATTTTTAAGACTTTTAAAAGAGGACCCGCGAGAGGAGCAGAACGATGAATAAATATATTTTCACCTTTGGTTGCGGACAAAAATTGGCGGGCTTTTGTCAGCCGATTTATGCAAAGGATTACACAACAGCACGACAAAGAATGGTTGATATACACGGCAGCAATTGGAGCATGTCGTATACAGAAGAAGAATGGGAAGCGGCAAAGGAAAAGCTACGGTCTATAATGTTTCCGGTCGAAAAGGAGTTAGAGCCGATTAAAGTTTATGAAGAGGACAAGCCCGGAAAGGAGCAGCCTAATGGATAATTTTAAACAAGCTGAACGAATATATCACACCGAAGATTTAAAAGACCCGACTATCATAGGTAACTGCGTAAATTGCTTAGAAAACAAAAAGACATTTACCGTATTGACTGAAGATTACGAAGCGTACATAGATTGTGAAGGCAACCTTTTTTGTTCGACTGAATGCGCATTGGAATTTCACGATGTGAAAGAAGTTGAATAATTATGAGTTTTATATTAACTGCTGAAAACTATCATTCCACCGAAGCAAACAAACGCTTTATGTCGGTGTCGCAATACAAAGACTTTATACAATGCGAGGCTATGGCGTTAGCTAAAATTAATGGGGAGTATAAACAAGAAAACACAACTGCTCTTTTGGTAGGCAGCTATGTTGACGCTCATTTTGAAGGCACTCTTGACATATTTAAAGCTAAACACCCGGAAATATTCTTAAAGTCCGGTGACTTAAAAGTAGATTACATCAATGCCGAAGAAATAATAAACCGTCTCGAAAACGATGAACTGTTTATGCTTTTTATGTCAGGGGAAAAACAGGTTATAAAAACTGGGGAAATTGACGGTGTGCCTTTTAAGATTAAAATCGATAGCTTGTTTCCGAACAAAATTGTTGATTTAAAATGTATGCGCTCTTTAGAACCTATTATGGGAAAAAGCTTTATTGAACATTGGAGCTATGATATACAGCTTGCGGTGTATCAAGAAGTGTTTGGCGGGAAATTGCCTGTTTATATTGCCGCCGCAACAAAGGAACCTGTAACAAACCTTGAAATAATACATATTCCTCAATGGCGGCTTGATGAATGTTTGGGTTATTTAAAACAGGATTTACCGCACATTACAAAGGTTAAATTAGGTGAAATCCCTGCCGAACGGTGCGGCATATGTGATTATTGCAAGCAAACTAAGGTGTTGACAGCTCCGATTAGTTTTGAAGATGTTGGGTTTAGCACAAAACAAATAAAGATGATGAGAGGGGAGAACTAATATGGCAGTAGCTTTGATTTATGGTAAGAGTGGTGCAGGGAAAACAGTTAATTCTACATTGACAGAAGGCAAAAACCTGTTAATGGATAGTGATAATTCGAGCGTGGTACTTAAAAACTTTGAACGGCCGAACACGGAAATTATCAAAATTCCGAAAATTCTTCAGCAGCAAGACAACCCTGCCGACAATGATTATTTTATTAAACAGTTTGAAACGACGGCAAACTCTAAAAAGCATGAAAACATTATTATTGATAATCTTACTGACATTATAGACAGGTGGCTTTTGGAGCTTGGAGAAGTCGGCAAAAATAGGGGTGTTGCCTCGCAGATGGATTATCAGGTTGTGTATTACGGCATCAAGCGATTAGTGAGAGCCGCAACGCTTGTTGATGTTAATGTAATTTTCAATGCATGGCAAGATACATATGCGATTACAAAAGCTGACGGAACACAGATAAGCATGGTAAGCCCTAAGTTGCCGCAGAAAATTCTTGAAAACATATGCGGACTTGCAAACATTGTGGCAAAGATAGAAACCGTAGAAGTTGAAGGTAAGCAAATATGGTTTTATCGTTTGCAAGGAAGTGAAACGGTATATGCGAAAGACCAGTTATATTGCAGAAAGACTTGCAAGCCGGAAGATATATTCAACGGGAAAGGGGTTAAGTGATGAAAGAAAAGTTTATATCCCTTTGTAACAAAAATATTGAGCGCGCGGGAATAGATAAACTTCTTACATGGTTAGATACTACTGATTTTTATACTGCGCCGGCAAGCACGAGATTTCATGGTTCACATGAAGGCGGTTTAGTTGAGCATTCGCTGGCTGTATTTGAAAACATGAAAAGCGGTATAAAGATATCAGCTGAAAACGAAAGTGTCGCTATCGTTAGTTTGTTTCACGACCTATGCAAAGTTAATTTTTATGTACCGGAATGGAGAAACAAAAAGGTTTATTCCGAAAACGGCAGTAAGCGTGACGAGGGCGGTAGGTTTGATTGGGAAACGGTACAAGGATATTCGGTGGATGACCAATTTCCCTACGGTCATGGCGAAAAATCGGCTTATATAGTGGGGCTGTTTATGAAACTAACCGTCGATGAACTTATGGCAATCAGATGGCATATGGGTGGTTTTGACGATAGCATCAAGGGCGGTAGCTATGCTTTAGGTAATGCATTTGAAAAGTATCCCCTTGCTTTAGAACTACATATAGCAGATTTGAGAGCAACTTATATTGATAAGAAGTAAAAATAAAAACCATTAATTTAAGGAGGAATAATTAAAATGGCTATTAATTGGCAATTTAACGCAGACAATTACGAAGAAAGAAGTTTTGAGGTTTTACCAATAGGCGACTATCGTATAAGGGTTGAGAAAGCGGAACAAGGGAAATCAGCAAAAGGAAATGATTTAGTTAAACTAACCTTTGCAGTATCTGGTAAAAATACAAGGTTATTTCATTATATAACTTTTTTACCGAATAACCCGGAAGCGACAGACCAAATGCTTGGTGATTTCTGGGATAGCTTTCAAATTGCGCATGGCAATTTAGAACCGTCAACATGGATTGGAAAAGTAGGAGCGTGCCGGACTAAGCACGAAGAATACGAAGGCGAAAAGCAACACAAGGTAGCATATTTCAAAAAGCCTAATCAGGTTGAAAAACTGCCCCCATGGGTTGAGTCGAGCAGTGTGCATACTCAACCGGTGCCACCACCGACAGACGCTGATGTGCCGTTTGATATGGACGATATACCGCTGTAATGAAATTTAGAAACTATCAATCTGATTTGTTGCGCAAGGTTCATAAAACTTTTGTCGCAGATTATAAGCGGATTGTAGCGGTGTTACCATGCGGCGCAGGAAAAACAGTTATATTTGCATTTATGGCAGCCAGTTCACAAAAGAAAAATAAAACGGTTTGGTTTTTGGTGCACAGAAAAGAACTGTTAGACCAAACGATTGACACATTTGACAGGCTTGGGATAGAGCGAAAAACGATACATATTGGTATGGTTAAAACATATTCAAATAATTTACACAAATATCCTAAGCCTGATTTTATTGTGTTCGATGAGTGTCATTTTTCTATGGCTACTACATGGCAGAAAATCATAAACGCATATCCCGATGTGCCGATAGTCGGACTAACTGCCACGCCTTGCAGGTTGGACGGCAAACCCTTAAACGCCACTTATGATAATTTAATTGTGGGCATTTCAATGAAGCAATTAATTAGAGAAGGCTTTTTAGCAGACTACAAATATTATGCGCCTACCGTTGCAGACCTTAAAGGTTTGAAAAAATCCAAAGGCGATTATGACACTAAGCAACAAGAAATTGTTTTATCTCAAAGGGCTATATTTGGCGATGTTATCAAACATTACAAAGAATTAGCGGACGGTAAGCAGGCTATTTGTTACTGCTCTACAATTAAGCATTCCGAGGCAATGGCGGCTGAATTTCAAGCGGCAGGAATAAAAGCTGTGCATTTTGACGGCAATACTCCGAAAAAGGAACGAGCGGAAATTATAAAAAGGTATCGAAACAAAGAAATAACTATTCTGTGCAATGTAAATTTAATCGCAGAAGGTTTTGATGTACCGGATTGCCATTGTTGTATTATGCTTCGGAAAACTGCTTCAACAGCGCTATTTATTCAGCAGTCAGGCAGGGCTTTAAGGCCGCAGGAAAATAAAACTGCAATCGTTATAGACCATGTCGGAAATTACATCGAACATGGAATGCCTGATGATGACAGAGAATGGAGTTTAACCGGGAAGCTAAAAGCAAACAACCGCTTTAACGAAAAAGGCGAACTGGTCGTTCGACAATGCTTACAATGTTTCGGTACATTTAAAACTGCTCCGATGTGTCCGTATTGCGGATGGGTTTATGAACCTACAACAGAGGAAATAAAACAGTACAAAGAAATTGAGTTGCAGGAAATACGGCAAGCAGATATTAAAAGGGTTGAAGGATATAAGTCGCCTGATGAATGTACTACTCGGCAAGAACTGGCTGATTATGCAAAGATACATGGATATAAGCCAGGGTGGATGTGGCATCAGGCGCAAGCAAGAGGTATTTATCGATGAATGAAGCGGATTTAATGAATTCTATAAGAATTGCTTTAACGAAATATGCAATGGTTTTCAGGGTTAATGTAGGCTCGGGAAAAACCGTTGACGGCAGGTTTTTTTCAACCGGGGTGCCGAAAGGTTATTCGGATTTGTCCGGACACAGAAAATCAGACGGAAAAGCGTTTTATTTTGAAGTTAAAACAGAAAAAGGAAGAATAAGAAAAGAGCAAGCGCACTTTTTAAAAGTCATGAAAAGTACCGGAGCGATAACCGGTATAGTTAGAAGTGTGGAAGAAGCGGTTAAATTGATTGAAGGGGGTTGACTTTGAAGAAAATAATAGTATTGATTGTTTTAATGTTTTTATGTTTTTCTGGTAACGCTGCCGAGACAGTTTTAACCGAACAAAACCGCGCCAAACGAGCCGAACAGCCCTACAAATATTTAGGAGAATACACCATCTTTGCATACTGCCCCTGTGTGGCGTGTTGCGGTAAGTCAGACCATTTTACTGCCTCCGGTAAAATGGCAGTTGAGGGCGTGACGGTAGCGTGTGATATGGAGTTTGGCACGGAATTAACGATTGAAGGTGTGGGCGAAAGGATAGTGCAGGATAGAGGGGGAGCGATATACGGCAAATGCATTGATATGTTTATGGAAAGTCACAAGGAAGCGTTAAAATTTGGGGTTAGGAAGGTGAAGGTGTGGGAAAAAGAATGAAATATAAATGTCCTACTTGCGGCAGTAAAAATATAGTGTTTTGGAAAGAAGAAGTTAGAGAAAGACTTTACAGATTTAAAAAAGATGGAAACATCCATGAAAAACACTTTAAAAGCATGATACACGAAAAAAACGGGTTAGAAGGATTGTTGTGCTTAGAATGCAAAGAGTTTATGAATTGGATTGATAGCAGCGCAGAAGAATGGGGGGGGAAGGAATGAATAAATCAAAATGCGGCGATTGCAAATACAACACAAATAGTTATGTGTGCCATCCTAATTGTGGGGGATGTGACGGGCAATCAAATTATATTTCCCGTGAAATTGCTAAACGGTTTGGGTTCAACATATCCGATACGCAATTTTTCATAATCCCGAGTGTCGGAATTACACACAAGGCGTCAAATTGCCGCTTTGCAATCGCTTTCGCATGGTTTAACCTGTTGTTTTGCATCAGATTTTTCAGGTATGTGGAGGTATCGGAATGACTAAATCAGAACTACTACAAAACGCAAAGCCAATTTTATTTAACACCGAAATGCTGCAGGCGATTTTAGACGGCAGAAAGACGGTAACGAGGCGAGTTATCAAGCCGCAGACGGTCACACAAAACAAACCCGATGGACAGACAACGATTAGCTTAACCAAATTCATGGAAACCAATAAAGCGGATGCCGAAGCGATTTGCTTATGTTGCGCGCCATTTCAGCCAAACGACATTTTGTATGTGCGGGAAACATGGCAAAAATGGGATGAAAATTTAAAAGACGATTATATCTATAAGGCTTGCCATGAAGATATTGCAGAAACATATAAATCAATCGGTATAAAATGGCGTTCCCCCCGTTTCGTGCCAAAAGAAGCGGCAAGGCTATTTTTAAAGGTTACGGATGTTAAGGTTGAGCGGGTGCAGGATATTACGGAGGAACAAGCGGAAAAAGAGGGGGCATATAAAGCTGTATGGAATGTAAGTACCGCAAAGCAAAGAGATAAGATACAACAGCCGACATTTGTCAATGGGTTTGCTAATTTGTGGAACGACATGTACGCCAAACCAAAGCCGGCCAAACATAATGGAATTATAACGCACTATGCAAGTTATCCGTGGGAAAACATAAAAGAAACACGGGAATACAAAGACAAGAAGTGGTATGTTATGGGTAATCCGTTTGTGTGGGTATATGAATTTGAAAGGGTGGGAGCGGAATGAGAACGATTGCGGAAATAAAGGCTGATATAGAATATTTAAAGCAGAACGACATGGATAATACAGTGACAGCAGATTGCATGAAAGAACTATTGCGTTACCGTGAATTGGAGCGTGATGGGCGGTTAGTGGTGTTGCCGTGCAAGGTTGGGGATACAGTTTGGGTTAAAAGTAGCTTTTTCAACAACAATATTGAACAGGCAAAAGTGATTAACGCAAGGCATGACGGATTTAATTATAAAGTAGTGTGCGAAGGGATTGGTGAAAGAACATACGGCAAAACCGTATTTCTCACCAAAGCCGAAGCCGAAAAAGCGTTAAAGGATGGTAAAGTATGATTAAAAGGCTAAACATTGGCACAGTTGATATACACATAACGCATAATAATTATTGTAATACTTGTAAATTTAGACGCTATATAAACCACGAAATAGGTCATTGTTGTTTGTTGCTTACCAATGAAAAACTAATCCGCGATGGAAATAACTTTTTAAGACTGAAAAAATGCAAGGAGCGTGAAACAGAATGAAAGCTATTGATTATTTAAAGATTAAAAACAGAATGACGAAGAACTGCGAAATTGCTTGCGACTGCTGTCCCTTGTCTGATTTAAATAATGGCGAGGATGAGTGGTGTGACACCCTCGAAAATTATAACCCCGAAAAAGCCATCGCCATCGTCAAAAAGTGGGGCGAGGAAAATCCTGTTAAAACATATATGATGGATTTTATGGAGAAGTTTACAAAGGCAGAAAAGCTATACGATTATCACGGCAAAGAAAGACCTGCTTTTTGCAGAGACGCCGTTTACGCAAGAGGAAAAAGACATTGCGAAGGCAAGCCTTCAAACTGTTACCGTTGCTGGAACGAAGAAATGAGGGATGATAATGCGTGAGATAAAGTTTAGGGGCAAGAGGGTTGACACAAAAGAATGGGTTTATGGCGTGCCTTTTGGCAAATATATGATACATAGAATGACAACGGCTTATTACGATGACGAAGTGCCGATGTCGGGATACCCGGAGTTTGACTATATCGAAGTCATCCCTGAAACAATAGGACAATACACCGGACTAAAAGATAAAAACGGTGTTGAGATTTATAAGGGGGATATAGTTGCAGGCGTTGCATATTCTTTTGACAGAAAAGGCGTTATTGTTTGGATAAATGAATTAGCGGGTTTCGGCGTGAAATATCTCGGCAGGGATACTCCGACAGCGTGGGAAGAATCAAGTATATTAAAAAATATTAAAAACAACAATTATCATTTTGCCGCCGAAATTATCGGCAACATCCACGATGACCCGGAGTTAGGGGGAAAACATAATGATTAAACTATCCCACAACTATTCTATCACAGTAGACGAGCGCGGCTATGTTCTGTCGCAAATTAAAATCAGAACAACCGGAAAGGCGGCAGGCACAGAATATCATTCCGATATGCAATATTACAGCACGCTTGAATCCGCTTTGTTGGGGTTTTGGCGAGAGTTAAAGCGCAAAGTGTTATCAGAACATGACGGAACGCTAAACGAGGCTCTAAACCTCTCAAAAACGGCAAGGAAAGATTTTTTAAACGAGATTAAAGGAATTACGGGGGAATGATGATTTTCTTACGGAAACGGACGGGGTAATGCTATGAAAATAATACACGAGATTAAACAAAAAATAATGTGCACCGAATACGCGCGTCGTTACTTAAACCTTAATATAATTAAATCCGGAGACCGCACATATTCTCTTTCCGGCGGTAATAATGCCACCTGCCTTTTGGTAAATGATGATTTTTGGTATGACTTTAAACTAAGCCAAGGCGGTGATGTTATCGACTTATGCGCTATCGCTCGCTATCAAGGCGATAAAAAATCTGCCATTCGTGAACTTTCGGAAATAACCGGAGTTACATTTACTTATCATTCAAACTGGGTTTCGTATACTCAGAACCTATGCAACGAAGTGCAAAAATACCACGAAAACCTAACTCCTACCGTTAGAAAATATCTTAATCAGCGGCGTATATCAGATGAAACGATAGACCGCCTTAAAATCGGTTTTAACAATGAAAAACGCATAGTTATTCCTTATTGGAAAAATGGATACATATCTTATTATATTACGCGGGCTTATCGAAAAAACGACACTCCTAAATATAAGAAAATGAAAAGGGACGGTCTTAACGAAAACATACCGTGGGGTATGCATACTATCGGAAATACTTCTGACTTATTAGTTATTGCCGAAGGCGCATTCGACGCACTATCTTTTGAGCAGGAAGGATATTCTGTGCTTGCTACTATGGGCGGTCATTTTTCTCGAGAACAACTTAAGACTGTTATGTCGGTATGCCGACAATACGATAATGTATTTTTGTGTTTCGATAATGATGATGCCGGAAATTCATTTACCTTTAAACTTGCCGAAACACTTTTTACAAACAAAATAAAATTCGTTATCGGACAACCGCCAAACAAGTATAAGGATGTTTCTGATTTTTATGTTGATAATAATTCATTGTCAATACTGATTAATTCCGCTAAGGATGGCTTATCCGCACTATGCGAAAAAATAACCGGTAAAGAACAATTTAAAGAGTTTGCTTATTCTGTTTCTCGTTTCGTTGCCAAACCGGAGCTTACAGAGCTTTTCAATGCTGCCGAAGATAACTTTCCGAAAGACTGGTTTAACGAAGTTAAAAAAATATCCTTTAAAGCTCCGTCGGAGGATGAAATTGCTAAATCTGTTTTAGAAAAACACAAACTTCGTTTTTCCGAAAGTCTCGGTTTTTATGAGTATCAATCGGGTTTTTGGCAACGCAAAACAGATACGGAAATACAATCGTATGTTTCGGACGAACTCGGGTTTTATCGTACCGGCTCGCGAATATCGTCGATTACCAAGCTTATTAAAACTGATGCAGTCTCAACTGATTTATATAATCAAAAACTTATTTTTAATTTTCAAAATGGAACACTTGATTTAACTGATTTTACTTTTAGGGAGCATAGAGAGTCTGACCTATCGTCTTTTCAAGTCGATTTTAATTATGACCCTGAAGTGTTTTCGTCGGAGTGGGAACAGTTTATTTCTGACATTGCTGCCGGCGATGCTAAACGAATATCGTTGCTGCAAGAGATGTGCGGTTATGTTTTATTTAATGATTGCTCTTTGCAGAAGTGTTTTTTTCTTATGGGCGAAGGTGCAAACGGTAAATCAGTGCTGCTGAATGTGATAACGGAAATATTCGGCGATGACAATGTCAGTAATGTTGAGATGTCAGCCCTTGTAGAAGATTTTCAGCGGATAAAGTTTTTAAATTCTCTGCTTAACATCAGCGCGGAAACAAAAACGAATGTAAAGGGTGCGGAGGCTATTTTTAAGCAACTTGTTGTTGGCGATAAGGTTACAGGTTGTTTTAAAGGTAAAGACTTCGTCGACTTTCGTAGTCGCGCTAAAATGATGTTTGCTTGCAATGAACTTATAAATGCGCGCGATATTACATACGGTTTTATGCGACGGATATGTTTTATTAAATTTCCGATTAAGTTTGTCGAAGACCCTGATGTTAATAATCCGAACGAAAAACTTATGGATAAAAATATTACTGAAAAGCTATTAGAACATAAATCTGCTATATTTAATTGGATTTTAGACGGTTATAAAACACTAAGGGCAGTTAATACCTTCACAGTTACAGACGACGAAGCACAATCGGTTGAGGAGTTTCAGGAAGCGGTTAATCCGGTTTATGTGTTTATTAAAGAAAATCCGATTGAAGAAAAGATTTCTACGTTGGATTTATATTATAACTATCGCAAATGGTGTGAAGAAGCAGGGCACAAAGCCAAAAATCGCACTGGATTTACAAAAGCATTTAAACAAAGTTATCCGAAAAAATTAGAAGAATCAAAAAGTGGGAATGTGCGTTATTTATTTCCTGCTGATTATGACGAGAACGAAGAAGATTTTCTTTCGGTGCTATAAGTGAAATTGGGCTTTTCATTTTTCTAAAAGTCCAAACCTAAAAGTCCAAAGGTGTTTATAAAGTGTTTGCAAAATGATTTTGGACTTTTCGAATGCGAAAATGGGCTTTTCAAAAATAGTAAAAGTCCAAGCTGAAAACCTTGCTATTGCTTGCTTAAAGATTACTTTGGACTTTTGGACTTTTACTTTCTTGTTACATAAAAAAATAAATAAAAGTAATATAAATATATAGAAAACAACAAAAAGTCCGGCGACAGAAAACTAAAAGTCCAAAAGTCCAATTATAAAAAAAAGGAGACTTAACATGGAAAAAATACTTATTAAACAAATTATGCCGATACCCCAAAATTTAAAAATATCTTTTCGAAATGAGATTAAATTTACAAGTTTGTGTTTTGCTTTATACGATAAACTTGATGAAAAAAATAATGTAATGTATAGCAACATAGGCGTGTACGCGATTGACAAAAAAGGATTTGGCGAACTTGAAGAAGATTTTTTGTGCGAGGAGATTTAATTATGAACCCATCCGAAATCGAACAGACCGTTTTATATAACCTTAAAAACAATATTACTGCACCACCTGATTATAGGCGTGCGGATTTAATGTTATATTTATCTCTTTATAATATTTATTCAATGGTTAAAAACCATTTTATCACCCGCGAGCAAGGCTCGGTATTTAAACGGAAAGTTATTGAGGACCATAGACAATTGTCTTTTTGGGAAAAGTACGCATCGGAAAATGGAGCACGTTATTCGGAAGCTAACCGGTTGTTTTCGGAAAAGCCGGTTTTAGACCTTGAAACAGCTATTAAAATTATCGAGGTGTTTTATGGCGGGGCAAAGTTTAAAAAGGAGTGGTACGAGAGATGTTTAGGAAAAAGCGCGGAATAAATCTGTCGCATGACCAACAGGGATTTATTTATTTTACTTGTCTTACATATCGAGAGCAGACGGATGAAGTACAGCGGAAAATATTAAACCTTTGCACCGATGTTGCCGGCGAATATTATCAAGCATTATTTGATGTGCTTACTACACATAAAAGCATTGTTGAGATATCGCTTAACCATTCTGTATCTGAAAGTAATTTGTATCGATTTAGGAAGAAGTTTTATGAAAGTTGGCGATAATGGACACCTCTTTCGTGCTAAAATTATTTTAGGATTAGTGTAATTATAATAAAAAAGGTGGTGGAGATGTGGCGGATAAGAAGAAAAGTGGACACGATAATTTGATACCACTTAGCAAAAGGACAAAGGAAGCACAAAGGGAAATACAGCGCAAAGGTGGTAAGGCCTCGGCAAAAAAAGCAAAGAAGCGGCTTACCTTCCGCGAAATCTTTACTGCCATACTTGCAACGGATATGCCGAAAGATATTGAACTGACAGAGCTTGCGGAGCGTATACGCGCTAAAAACGGAAGCATTACAATAGACCAAGCTATGGGGCTTGCTATGGCGTATAAAGCGACACAGGGCAGCGAAAAAGCGTTTGAACTGGTTAGAGATACCATCGGTGAAAAACCGACCGATAAGCTCGATTTAAGCAGCGAAAAAGGGTTTGAAATAACTGTAAAATATGTTGAATAATTATACTTGAAACGGTGTTTTATGCAACAAAATATTATCAAAACCTTATAACCCGCACCGTTACAGGGTTTGCAACTTCGTAAAATTGGTATTTTGCGAAGTTGGATGTAAAACTGGCGGGCTTGGAGCGGGTTTGGAGCGGGGGAAGAAGGTTGTAATAGTTTGAAAATAGTGTAGTTTTATAGGGCGGTTGAACTGGTGGCTGTGGTTTGAGAAGCGACGGCGGTATAAAACGGATAGGTATGAAAAATTGTATTTTTAAGGTGGTGGTGCCGGTTGCCGAATAACATAAGTATCAAATGCAATAAGATTTTCAAGCCGATACATAAGTCGAAGCATAGATATGTTGTTATGAAAGGCTCGGCAGGCTCCGGAAAATCCGTTGATACGGCGCAACAATATATTTTACGGCTGATAAGTGAACCGGGGCGAAATCTGCTATGTGTGCGTAAGGTGGAACAATCGAATAGGAACAGCACATTTTCTGAACTTGTCGGAGCTGTTAACCGCATGGGGCTTGAAAAATATTTTTCTTACACCGTTTCGCCGATGGGCATTAAGTGTTTGGTAAATAAAAACGAAGTGTTGTTCGCAGGATTTAACGATGACCGACAGCGTGAGAAAATAAAATCGGTTACATTTACCACAGGGAAGCTTACAGATGTATGGCTTGAGGAAGCAACAGAGTTGCAACAGGCTGATGTTGATGTTATAGATGACCGACTAAGGGGCGAACTTCCCCGGGGATTGTTTTATCAGATGAAGCTTACCTTTAACCCGGTAAGCTCGGCGCATTGGATTAAGAGAGTGTTTTTTGATAGCGTTTCTGATGATGTTTTGACACATCACAGTACATATTTAGATAATAAATTCATTGACATCGCTTATTATGACCGTATGGAGCGCAGGAGAGAGCTTGACCCTGAAGGATACAGGATTTACGGGCTTGGCGAATGGGGCGAAACATCCGGACTGATATTTAGCAATTGGAATGTTATTGAATGTGAGCAGGATTATAATTTTTATGATGATGTGGCATACGGGCAGGACTTTGGATTTAATCATGCAAACGCAGTGCTTTGTTTAGGGATTAAGGACGGACAGATTTATATTTTAAAGGAATTATATGTTACCGAAAAGGATACAAGCGAGATAATACCTATGTTAAAGGATTGGGATAAAACTAAAGTTATGTTTGCGGATAGTGCGGAGCCGGATAGAATACAGATGTGGCGGCGCGCAGGGTTTAGAGTTGTACCGAGTAAAAAAGGTACCGGAAGCGTTAAGGCGCAAATTGATTGGTTAAAACAGCGAAAAATATATATTGACAGCTCATGCGCGAACACTATATCTGAAATAGGACAATACAGATGGCAAAAGGACAGGATAACCGACAAGTATACAGATGAACCTATTAACATTAACGATGATGCTATGGCAGCTCTACGGTACGGCATACAAAACTGGCGCATGGTCGAAAAGGTTGAAGCTAAAAAGGTTGACGAGCGGACGGAACTGCAAAAGTATAAAGATAAAGTGCTGAAAAAAGGAAATATAAGAAGGAGCTATTACTGATGAATATTAAGAAACTAAAACGGCGCTGCATGGTTAGGGGATGTAAAAGTGTTGATACTTATGCTATTTCGCAGACGAGAGAAGCGGGGAACAGCGTTATAGTGTGTAAAAGTTGTTTAGAATCGGCATTAAAGGAAATGGCAGACTACAAAGAGCCGGAAAAACCGAAAAGGACTGAGCCTAAAGGATTGTTTTTTGATATTAGTAAACGGGAGCCGGTAGTGCTGGAAGAATCGTCAGAACCGATAGGGGTTAAGCTGCCGAAATTATCTGATTTAAACGGCTATGTATGTACGGATTGTGGCAGGGCGTTTGAAAAACCGCGCGGACTTGAAATGCATAAGCGATTTTGTAAAGGGGTTGCAGATAATGAAACTTAAAAACATATTAAACCGCGGCATGGGGTTTTCGGGGCAGTTGGGGAAACTTGGAACGGTTATATTGGAATTGGTTCAGCACGCAGAGGACACCAAAGATGTTATGCAGGATATTAGCGGCTTGCAGGGTGATGTTGCCGACTTAGAAGCGTTATTATTAAAAATAAAAGCCGTTACAAATATTACGGTGGCGTTTGATAGTGATGGTGGCAGCTCGGTTGATAGCCAGACCATACCGTTCGGAACGACGGCGGAAGAACCAAAAGACCCTACAAAAGAAGATTATCTTTTTGACGGATGGCATTTAGGTGATGTTTTGTTTGATTTTGAAACCGAAATCGAAAACAACATCGAATTAAAAGCTGTATGGAGCGAAGAAGCCGGCGGTGGCGAATAATGTTAATTGTTGTTGCTGTGCTGAGTGTGATTATTATTATACAGGCGATATTGCATTGGTTTGAGCGCAAAGACCTTTATAATCGTTTGATGTGCCGGAATATGAGCGAATACAAAACGATTAATGAACCGGTTAGCAAAAGTATAAGCGCACATCAGCGGGTTATAGAAAAGTGGCGCAAGCGGCAAGAGAAATGAGGTGATGGGTAGTGGCTTTTAGGTATGCTCCGCCAGTTCGGGGTATGTATGCAAGCGAAGATAGTGTTTTTGCCGAGGGTGAAGTTGAAACTGAAAAAAAGGTTATTGATACTGAAAAGGACGGCACGCAGTTATATAAAGAAGATGTTATTAAATTTGTTACCGAAGAACTTGAAAAGCGCCGAACGGAGCGTTCTCCCCTTGAAAACCAATGGACATTAAACGCAAATTTTCTTGTGGGAAATCAGTATTGCGATATAAATACATACCGGGGGAACATTGAACAGTTAGAACCTGTTTATGATTGGCTTGAGCGCGAAACATTTAATCAGATAGCGCCGCTGATTGAAACGCGGATTTCAAACTTAAAGAAAATAAAATACTTAATGAAGGTTAACCCGCGGACAAACGAGCTTGACGATTACGCCAAGGCGGAAGTATCAACGGCGGTATTACAGCATACACAGTCGGTAAGCGACTTTGACAGTAAGAAAAACACTATGATTGCATGGAATGAACTATGCGGTAATTGCTTTTGGCTTTCGTGGTGGGACAGTAACAAGGGTGAAAAATACGCTGTTAAAAAGGTTGTTGCAATTGGTGAGGACGGTATGGAAAAGAATGATGAAGAAGCGTTTTACGAAGGTGATTTGGATTATGGGCTGATTACCCCGTATGAAATATACCCGGAAAGTATTTTCAAGCAGGGGATAGACTCGCAACGGTCAGTTATATTGGAGCAGGTAAAAACGGTTGATGATATATATGATTTATACGGTGTTGAGGTCGAAGGAACGAATATTGAAACATTTGAGCTTACTCCGGTGGGCAGTGGCGGCGGGTTTGGATATGAAAGCACAGTATTGACGATAGGACACAGAACGGTTGATAACGCCGAAAAGGTTATTACATATTTTGAACGGCCGTCGAAGCATAGACCTGACGGGCGCATGATAATTATAATCGGCGACAAGGAAATTGTTTATTACGGGAATTTGCCGTATAACAGAATTCCGTTAAACCAGGTCATTTGCAGAGAGATTGCCGGGCAATTTTTCGGTAAGTCGGTAATAGAGGATTTAATTCCCCGACAAAGGGCGTTTAACGGTTGCGTAAACCGTATACATGAATTTATAAAGCGTGTTGCGATACAAAGTTTTTCGGTAGAGGAAGGTTCAATTGACATAGAAGAATATGAAGCCAATGGGTTGACACCGGGTTATATGTTGGTTTATAAGCAAGGCTCACAGGCACCGAAACCGATAGAGAATGGGAATTTACCGTCTGAAATTATGATGGAGCGGCAGAATTTAATTCGCGATATGGAATATGTTGCAGGGGTTAGCCAGCTTATGACTTCCGGAAGTGTGCCGACAGGGGTAACATCAGGCAGGGCGTTGGAAAGCATTAAAGAAACGGATGATACGCGGTTGTCGTTGACGGGTGACCACATTCGAAATAGCATACGGAATTTAGCTAAGATGTGGTTGCAGATTTATAAACTGTATGCTAATGCTCGTAGAATTATTAATTATGTCGGCACAAACAGCATAGGCAGCGCGATAATATGGTCGGCTCAGGATATAAACAGCTATGATGTGGAATATGTGACCGAAAACGAACTGCTTATGAGTGAGGAAATGCAAAAACAACGGTTCTTTGAGGCATATAACTTAGGATTGTTCACAGACGCAACAGGAAAGATACCGGAGCGGGTGAAACAGCGGGCTTTGGAATATATGCGGATTGGAAATTATACCGAAATAATGAATTTGAATTTGTTACAAATACAGGCGGCACAGCGTGAAAATGTTTTCTTTGAAAACGGCGCGTTACCGGAAATAAGCGATTTTGATGATGATGAAATTCACTATGAAGAACACCTAAGGTATATCTTGCAGATGAATTTTCAGATATTAAAAATGAAAAAGCCGGAATATGCGGCGGCGTTGGAAGGGCACGCTATGCAGCATTTTGAGAGGAAGGAAAGGAAACAAATGATGGCAGTAATGCCGGAAGGAGAAATGAGATAATTATGGGTAACGAAAACAAACAAGAAACAATACCGGGGATTGAAACATTCGATGATGCACGGCAGGCAAGCGAAGCGGATTTTAACACGCCGGAGCAGGAAGTTGAGGGAACACCGGCAGTTGAAGAGACGGCGGTTGAAGGCGCCGAAGGCAATGTTACCGAAGAAGCGGTTAAAGCGGCTGAGGCGGCAACGGAGGTTGCGACTGAAAAAGATGAGCAGTTGCAACAGGTAATGCAGGAAATTGAAGCATTAAAGGCGGAAAATCAGAATTTGCAAGAATTGGCGAGGCGGATGAGTGATGAAAAGAAAGAGGAAATTATAGAAGCTGTTATGCCAACGCTTGATGTAAGTTCGCTTACCTTTGATGATGAGGACACAATAAAATCTAAGCAAGAGGAATATGCTCGTCAAATGGCTGAGTTTGTTAAAGACGATGTTATGAAAGATTTGCAGCCGTTTGTCGAACAAGCAAAAGCCGGAGCATATGAAAAAGAAAAGACGGAAGTTATTTCGTCACTGGCGCAGGTGCCGGAATTGCAGGGGATACAGGAGATGTTACCGCAACTTGATAGGATAATCGCGAATAATAAGGCTCTGTCGTCGCCGGACCTTCCCACAGATGAAAAATACATAATGGCGTATGCCATTGCCAAAGGTGTAAGCAACATTAAAGAGGGCAACAAAGAGCCAACAGCCGAAGAACTGATGGAGTTATACGAAAAAAATAAGGACTTTCAAGATTTAATCGAAAAGAAAAGGGTTGAACAGGTTCAAGGCGGTCAGCAAGTGCCACCGTTTTCTGCAAGCAGCGGCGCAGTAAATGCGGCACTCAATATAAAAGAAAAACCAAAAACATGGGATGACGCTTCGGAACGGACACGAAATATGTTTACTCCGAAGAAGTAGTAGAAGTTGAAGTAAAAATTATTTATTATCTTAGGGGGATGAATTATGCAAAATTTGGTAACATTTGAAAAAGCGTTAAAGGAAAATTATTTGCCGGTATGGCGAAATCAATTAGGCATTGAGCCGTCAGCGTTGTTTAGTAAAATTAAAAAAGTGCCGCTGGTATCTGATAAAATCGTGGCTGCTGCTCCGGTCGGTTTGTCAGGCGGTTTCGGTTTCGGTGCGGAAGGGCTTAACACTCCGGCATCCGGAAATGTTAAGTTTGAAAGGTTTGCGACAAATTCAAAAGATATGTATGTTAATGTGACAATTTCTGCTAAAGCTGTAACGCTTACAGGCTCGGGCGGAGCTATGGCAAACGCTCTCGACACAGAAGTTAAAGGCGCATACGATACGGCAAAATGGAATGTGGGTAGGTCGTTGTTTGGCAACGGTACAGGCGTTTTAACTACCACATCGGCGGTATCTCCTGCGGGTAATGTAATTACGGTTGCTGACACGAAGTATGTCAAGGAAGGGCTTATAATTGACATATGGACAACCGGTGACATCATTACAAGCACTCCGCAAAAGTCGGGGCGCAGAATTACAGCGGTGGACAGGGTTAACGGCACTATAACAATTGACGGTTCGGCGACTACTCTTGACGCAGGATTTATTACCGTTCAAAATTCGTTTACCCGTGAAATTACCGGACTTGGTGCGATATTCGATAACAATGTGACAAGCTTATACGGTGTGACAAAAGCGAGCAATCCGTATTTGTACCCTGTTGTAGTAGACGGCAACGGTGATATTGACGATGGAACAATTACAAAGACATTGCGCCGTGCAAAGAACGAAAAGAACAGCGATGTTGATATGTTGCTTTGCGGTGACGAAGCGTATGACAACTATGTAAACTATTTGCGTACCAATAACATTCGTGTTGAGGAACGAAGCAAGACCATTACAGGCGGCTTTAAGTCTATTACATTTTTGTTCGGCAATAAAGAAGTTGACATTGTTAACGAAAGCTTTGTGCCGGAAGATGAAATGTGGGGAATTGAAAGCGGCGCTGTGGAATTTCACGCCAAAGAATGGAATTTTGCCGAGTTGCAAGGAGGGGGAATATTTAATTTGATGGAAGGAAAATCTGTTTACAGGGCATTGCTTGTAAACTTTGGCGATTTAATTTGCACAAATCCCGGCGGTTGTGTGCGAATTCATAATTGCGCATAATCGTTTTTGATTGTCAGTTTCTTGCGTGGCGGGTTTTTTTCTTTCTTCCTTCCCCTGCCACGCAAGACCTTGGCACTTGCTGAACAAATAAGGAGTGATTTGCATGACAATAAAAGATGTGTTTGAAAAGGTTAGTTTGGAAACGCCTATTGAGCAGCGGCGGTTTTTTAACTATTACAATGACAGCGTTAGCGAGCTTGAAGGTTTATACGGTAACGATAAGAAAAACCTTTTTAAAGGTGAACCTGTGATTGTAAAATCACTTAGCGATGAAAGCACTGTTTTGCCGCTGTATAATACGGCAATTGTGGATAATATTTTATTTTTAACGGGCTTGGGCGAAAGCCATAAAGGTGAATTTATTCGGAAAGCTCACGCGGTATATTTGAAGTATTGGAAAGATGGCGCAAAAGGCAAACAAGTAAAGAATTTGGGGTGGTAATTATGTTCGATAGCGGGATAGCGGCAAGTGCGTTTGTGAGCGGTTTAAAGAACGAAATTGATATAGCGTTGCCTATTTCCAATAAAACATATATAGAGTGGCTAAACGCGTTAGAACAACTGCTATACACCGAATTCATAAGAGAACAATGTAAAATTATATTGGCGAACGAAACAGAAATAGACATTGAATCGGTAACAGTTCCTGCAGAGGAAAACAATATAAGGTTTGAGGATATTTATACTGTGTTTGTCGATGATGTGCAGCTGATGAAGTCTACAATTGTCAATCCGGATATATTTGTTGGTATTTATTATAAACAGGGTAAAAAGCTGTGCGTTAAAACAGAAACGGTGCCGGAAGAAATAATTATTTATTATTTTGTAAAGCCGGCATTAAAAACTGTAAACGCAAGCGATGTAATTCAAACGGGGAATGTAATGTTGCCTTATGAATTTATAGACATAGTTGGGGCAAAACTTAGGGGCGAAGCGTATAAGTTGGCAAATGAAGATGCCAACGCCGCAAAGTGGCTTAATGATTACAACGCTTTGCTTGAAAGTTTTAAAGCGTGGGCGCTTTCCAGACAATCGAAGTTTGGTATGTGAGGTATTGTTATGGCTAAAAAACAGGAACAATTAACATATATGCAGTTGCCGTTACCGCAGGGGCAAAAACAGTATAAGCTGACAAAGGTAAACTGGAGTGGGCTTAATAAACGGCAAACTTTAGATACCGGTGTTTTGTCTATGGCAAGCAATATATCCACCGATGAGGCGCCATATTTAACGCCGTCGCAAAAGAGGGTTGTGTATAAAGAGGGGTATACAAATCCTATCAGCTTATTCGGTTTTGATGATTTTTTATTTGTGGTTTACAGAGATGATGGAAAAATTAAAATCGATTATATTAAAAATGATTCCGGAAAATCGACATATACAGCCGAGCTTAAAGAAAGCGGGGCAACAAGCGCGGACGAAAAAATACAAAGAAGCATTGTTAAATTTAATTTATATGATGATGTGGGTGACCCGATTTCGGGGAGCTTTGAAGAACGGTATATAGTGTTCCCGGATAAAAAGGCTGTTTATTTAGATGACAGCGAATTAAAAGCGGATGATTTGGAAGCGAACGGGGATAACCCTATACCGGATATTAAATATGCAACGGTGCATTTGTCAAGACTATTCGGCGTTGATGATGACAGGGTATACGCAAGCGCATTTAACGATTATGCCAATTGGGATTTTGATTATGCTGAGTATAACGAAAGCGACGCTTGGGTTTCTCCCGCACAGGCGAACACGAAAGCTAACACAGCGTTTACCGGCATAACAACATTTATGAACCATGTGGTTTGTTTTAAGCATAATTTTATGCACGAGATATATAACAATAAAAATCCATTTAGAATACATGATATATTCCCCGAAGGAGCAATTGACGGCAGGACGGTTCAAGAAGTAAACGGCAGGCTAATATTTGTTGCAATGGATGGAGTGAAAATATACACAGGGGCGAACCCGCGAAACATTGGATACAATTTAAATATCAACCGGTTTAGCAATGCTGTTAGCGGAGCGGATAAACGGAAGTATTATTTATATACGAAAGTTGGCTTTGAACACAAATTATTTGTTTATGACACATTTATAGACCAATGGTCGGAAGAAAGTATTGATTTTGGCGTATTGGGGTTTGCGTATAATAAAAACGGAATGTTTTTGTTTGGTGAAAACGGCAAAGTTTACAGGCTTGACAGCGGGAATTATTTTCATAGTTGGTCGTTTGAAACGGATTTATTTACCGGAAAGACAATTGATATAAAGCATATTAAAAAAATACAGTTGTTTGCCGAGTTTCTAACAACCGGTTCTTTAGAGGTTTACATAGTTTATGATGATGAAAAGTTTTCTTACAGCGGTTCCCATAAAGTATATTCCGGCAGGGGGCTTGGTTTAAAAGCTATACGGATAGTGCCGAGACAGACGGCAAATTATGGCTTTAAACTTCATTTTGAAGGATACGGAAAGATAAAACTTTATGGGCTTGAAATCTTTGTAACACAAGGGGGCGAACTGTATGTATGATTTAATGGCAGAAGTAAGAGAAATAAAAAAGGAAGTACAGGCGCTTCGTGATGAATTGTCGTTGACAAAGCGCAAGTATGAGGATTTGTTATATAACTTGGACGATGATAATTTTTCCGGACGCATCAGAAAAGAAAAAGACGGCATGAAAACGGAAATTGACCAGACAGCCGATAGAGTTGCCATAATGGCTTCTGATATAAACGGGCTTGATTCGGCTTTAATAGTTGAAGCCGGCAGAATAACACAGGTTGTTTCAGCTGTATACGGTGATGTTATTATTTACAGCAATTCGACTTCACCGTATTTGCCGCCCGAAGGCGCGGATAGAGAAAAGACATATTATAACTTAGCTAATCAGAAGTTTTATAAGTTCGAAAGTGATAAATGGGTTGAGACAACGGCGCCGGTAAATACCATGCAAAGTCAGGTAGTACAAACGGCGGGTGAAATATCGTCCGTGGTTGAAAATGTGTTTGGCGAAAGCGAAACATCAATACAAAGCCAAATAACGCAAACAGCGGGAGTGATAACACAAGAAGTAACAGACAGGCAAACAGCAGACGGTTTGCTACAATCCGACATTACACAAACGGCGGCAAGCATAAAACAGACGGTACAGGCAAACTATGGCAACCCTGTAGAAATAAATGATTTAGATGATAGAGTAAACAAATCGAAACTTTATTATTATGAGCCCGGCAATCTTTATTATTTTTGGAACGGAGAGGCGTGGGAAAGCACTTCACAGGCAAACTTCGGCACTGTGTTTGAACAAACGGCAACAGGGTTTAAGTTGAAGGGTAATGTATCTATAAAAGGTGATTTGATTACTTCCGGGAAAATAAAAACGAGCGACTTTGATGGGGTGGGAAATGATTACATTCAAATGCAAAGAGAGTTTATTACTTTCAGAAATGATGAGTTAATTAAGATGGCGCTTGGCTTTGTCAAAGATAAAGACGGAACAGGCATACCGGGTATTGTTTTAGGCGCAGGTGACGGAACAGGCAAAAATGTAGGTTATATTACCAAAGATGCAACCGGCATTGATATATTTTATATCACGGAAGATGAAACGGCTGTAAGATTGAGATTGGATGAAAGCGGAAAGATATTTTTAAACGGTACGGAAGTTCCGGCATTTGACGAGGATAATCCGTTGCAAGATGATTATATAGCAAAAGCGGAGCAATGGAATAAAGCTGTTTTGGGAACAAAAGATACAGACGGGGAATACAGGGTTACAAACAGCGAAATTAAGGACGGCGCGAATATTTCAGCCGCTAAAATCGAAAGTCTTATTGTCGGAACGAATGTTACTATGGGTGCGGACGCTGTTATAGAATGGACGAAAGTTAATAATAAACCTGATTTTAAAACAGTTGCAACAAGCGGAAGTTATTCCGATTTAACAAACAAGCCAAGCATACCGACTGTACCTTCGTATATAACCTCGACAAAAATAACGCAAACAACGATTGAAAGCCCCAGCATTACAGGAGGAACAATTACAGGGGGGGAAGTCAGAAGTAATTTATCAAGCACTACTTACGGACAATATATAAGTCTTAACTCAAGTGATGCAAGCTTAGATTTATATTATCAAAGTTTAGGTGGAAGTCCTGAACACAGGGGTACTATTTATCAAGCGGGTGGCTCGATGTATATCAAACCTATGGGGGCATCGGTTCTTTATATTGGCAATGAGCCGAGTGGCGGCAACACACATAAAACATATCCGGTGGGTACTTGGGATTTTACAAATGCAACTGTTGACAATTTATTAGTTTATGCTCGATTTATGTAAGGGGTGATTTTATATGGCGCCAACAAAACCAAACGCAGATGTTACAGTAATATATCGTTATAACAACACCGCCTTGGTAAAATGGGGTAAAAGCACAGGTCATACAGGATATGGCATAAAGCTTGAGTCCGGCGGAGCTACGATTGGTACTTGGGTGATTTCTAAAGCCCTCGTCGAAAAAATCAACTGGTGTGAATTTGATTTAGACCTGTTAGCAAGTGCCCCGGGGAAGTCTTACGTAACGAAATATGCGACTACATACCAGCTTACAGCATATGGGTATAATGCAAATACAGATGAGTTTAGTGCCGGCACAACCCCGGCAACGCTTACTATGTGCCCTGAACCTGCAAAATTTTCAACATCACAGGTAGGGAATAATTTAAGGGTGACCATTGGCAACTTTTCTTATAACTGGACCAGAGTGATATTTGATGTGTATAAGAAAAACGGAGTTGTACCAGTAACTTCTTTTTCCTTGTACAATGGGGGAATGTCGAGCTACGCAGTAACCGGATTAACGCTAAACGTTACCTATATAGTTAAAGGGGTTACCGAATTGCAGGTCGGAGCAGCGATTTTGTACTCACAATATTATGATGCAATAGCAGATGATGGGCTTATTTATTGGGAAACTAAAAGACAGCATCTACAAGGAACAAAGCCCACTACCTTTTCTTGGGTTGCTGCAAAGGTGCCAGATGGGCAGTACAATCTTACAGCTTTAGAATGGAATAATTATGTTTATAAACTTGACGAGGTAGCCGCATACAAGGGAGAAGATTTTTATAACTTATCGACCGTTATACAGTACGACTTTGTAAATAAAGAGGCTATTGCCGACCTTTTCTTAGGTTTTGTAGCTCGCAGTATGTTACATGGAACTTTATTTGTTAAACTTAGCGATGTAACGGCAGTTCGAAATGCTGTTTTTGTAACAGCAAATTCTCTTAACTTAATGAAAGATGAGTTAAATGCTATTTTAGACCAAACTTAAAGGGGGTAACAAAAAATGACATTAACATTTAATGACGAAACAACGGTAGATATTATCAATTTAAACGAGCAAATGGTAAACAGGGACAAGAATGTGTGGTCTTTAATGTGTACCATAACAAGCCCCATGACACAAGAAACAGTGGATACAATATTGACGGAAGAAAATATTTCTTCCATGACGGTATCAAGCGGGGAAACGGATAAAATTATATCAGGATATAACGCGGTAGTTGTTGTTTCTATAAGGTATGACGAAAATTTGAATACTACAACAGATGTGCAGCTTAGAAAATTTGAGGGGGTATAAAAATGCTAAACTTCACAAGAACCACAAACGCCTTTAATTATGTGTTTGAAAAAGAGTTAGAAGGAGCTGAAACTGTTATCGTTAAAATGCCGACCATTTCGCCAAACAAGCGAGGCATAAACGATATTGGCTGGCAAACGGACGGCGATGTTACATTGTACGCGACATTAAACAGCAATCCGAAAGACGCGGGTGCAATGTGGCAGGAGATTAAAGAAAACGAAACGATTAATAAAACAGTGTTTGCAATTAAGATTGTAAATAATGGCGGTGCTTGTAATATAGCTATCCGTGCAATTTTGAATTGAGGTGAGCGATAATGATTAAAGGAAATTTATCAGTACCGATTGGCGGCGGTGGCGGAAGTGATTGTAAAAGCGGTTTACATTACAGCATCGCCGCCCCAAACAGCCTACACAAAGAACGCGCCGACTTAGACTTAACAGGTGTTGCAGACCCTGCACAAGCGATTATGGATGCGATAGCGGCATTAGACAGTCAGCGTGAAAGTGATGATGTGGCGATTGTGGTTGAGTTTATGGGTGGGGTGATAACGCTTGGGTCGGAGAACGAATCAATGGGTGAATTGAACCTATCAGACTATAAGAACTTACATATTCATGGCAACGGAGTAACAATTGAATCAAAGGGTTGGGATTATGT
>JALOAJ010000021.1 GCA_023228885.1 Bacillota bacterium
TACAATAGCTCCAACCTTATTACGCTATTTTGCCTCGCCTCTTATATTTCTATATTTACCCGGTGACATGCCGGTGGATTTTTTAAACACTTTTGTGTAATAGCTTTGGTCTTCAAAGCCTACTGAATAGGCAATATCAGCTAAGCTTAGGGAACTGCCTGTCAGCAGCTTTTTGCTTTTTTCAATTCTTATATCGTTAATGTATGCGGTTAGAGTGCATTTCATTTCTTCTTTAAAAATCTTGCTTAGATATGATTTGCTTAAATACACATGCTCTGATACCTCATCCAAGGTGATTTTTGTATTGTAATTATTTTTAATGTAATTAATTGTTTTGAATAATATGTTGGAGTGCTTTACCGCTTTAAATTCAAAAACATAACTTACAAACCTGTTGATTACAAATGTAAGCCAAACGCTAAGCTGCTCCATCGTTTTAAATGTTTCAATTTCGTCTATATAGTTTTTATTTAGAATAAATATTTCATCTAAATCTGCGCCGCCATCAATTGCCGAGCGCGAAAGAAGCACAACAAGCTCTACGACCCTTGCTTTAATTACATTAAAATCTCCGTCTGAACAGAAAAATATATGCCCCAGCAATAAATTCAAAAGTTCTTTTGAAAGCTCCGCATCCCCAAACCTTATTGCAGATTGCAGCTTTTTTTCTAAATCTATGGGGTAGGGTATTTTTTCTTCGTGGAAATCTCTTGCTTTGTAGAGGTCGTTTAATATGCCGTCGTAATCGGCAGTTGGTTTTACTATATCTTTGCTTGCAAATAAAGAGAACATTATTTCGGAAATGTCATTTACAAGTGATGTTTTAATGTTGGGAACACCTTTTATATCCAACAAAAAGTCGTTTGTAAAATCCTCTATGTTCCCCATGATTATTGGTCCGGCAAGAACGCCTGCATTTATTCTGTTTAAATAGTCGCTAATGATAGCCGCAACATATATAAAACCTGCAGGGCAATAATATATATATTTGCCGCCCCATCTTTGCGCCTCGTAGCATCCGTATTTGTGTGTACTGATAAAATTGCACCGATTGCATTTTTTGCAATAATGCTCTCCTTTGATTTTGTTAAGACTTATATCAAAAATATTGCATTGCGTCCTGCATAGATTGCTAAAATGCTTTAGGTTTTTATTAAGGTGTTTTGCAACCTCGTTTGTCAAAAGCTGCACCTCAATTTCAAATGTAAATTTTCGTCAAGTCACAGACCATCTTCTGATAACAGTTCATCCGGTATAGTTGGGACAGGCTCGTGCTGCTGCGTCACTTCGTTGTCGATGTCTTGCTCGGGCTGTTGCGGGTTTGATGCGGGTTGTTCGGTTTGCAAGTCTTCTTGCGGCTGCACATGCCCGCTTTGCGTTTTCAACGGCTCTCCTTCATAAATTATTCGGTCCATTGGAAGGTATGTGCTTCTGTGCAGGAAAACTCTTTTTTCTTCTGCCCCGTTTCGGGTATATATTTTATATGTATCAACAACCGCGCCTTTTTGACCTTGCTGTTCAACCTTTCTTTGTCCCGGCGCCAAGCCGGCGATAAACTCTATTTTATCCTTTTGCGGTGTGCTTGAGATTACTGTGTTAACTATTTTTATTTTTTTGTGCTCATCCGTTTTTGTTCCCATAATTTTGACCGTTAATACCCCGTTGTTTGCGGTTGCAAACATTTTTATGGGATAGCCGGTGTTGTTTTTAAATATGTAATCGATTGAGTTCCACACAACTGTTGCATCTTGCCCTAACGGAAGATACGAAACGGTGAACATATGGTTGCTTCGTGACACCGTTTGCAAGTCGGCATACAGTTGCGCGCTGTAAATTGTGGAGCTGACCTGACATATTCCGCCCCCCACGCCTTGTTCTATCTTTCCGCCCACATAAACATTTGCGTCCATATAGCCGTTTGCGTAGGTGCGCGCCCCCACGATATCATTAAACGAAAAGTTTTGCCCTGCGGCGATAACCTTACCGTGGATTTTTCCGGCGGCAATTGAAATGTTTTTTGACCTTGTTATGTTGCCCGCGCTGTATTGCGTTGTAAATTCGCCAAGCGTATCGGCGAATATAATGCTTTTTAATTTTTCTGTCGTTACTTCGGGCTGGAACACCCCAATATCAATTTGAAAGCTTTTTTCACCTTCTTCGATTTTTCTTGCAATATCGTCATAATCAACAAAAACGCCGACAGTATGCTCGTGGACTATTTGACGGTTATCAACAACCTCAAGCTGCGCGTCTTTTGGTTGTTTGTTAATTCGCTCATACAGATACCGGGCTGTGGCGTTCTCCAAAATGATAGTATCAACATCATCAAAAACCATTTTTTCGGCGTTTGAAAGTATCTTTTGATAGGTTTCCTCAACCCCCACCAAAGTAGCTTTTTGAAGAAGGTCAACCTTAGCGATTTTATTTTCTATATCTACTTCGATGATTTTATTGCCTTTTTCCACTTGGGCGGCAAAATCAAGCAGCTCTGCCTTGAAAAATTCTGTATTAAGCTTAGGCTCAAGCAGTATGTCCTGTCTTTTTGTAAACGGTGAAATCAGCCGTTTTGCAAAGCCCCCTTCGCGCCCAACGGCATATGCTTTGTCAATACTTGCCTCAACGTCAATCGTCATGTTATCTGCCATTTCTATGGCATGGCTAAGCTTTCTATGCTTGACAAGCAATTGCATATCGCCCATTGCATCTGTTATGCGCTGCGAAATTTCATCATGGGCTTTTTGAACCGTCATTTTACCGACATCAATCCCGCATATCGTAACGCCGCTTTTTATTTTTTTGTCGGCAAAAACCTCTGAATATGCCGCCAAAGCGCTACCTAAAATTAACAACACGCAAAAAAGTGCGATAATGGTTTTATGCGGCGCTTTACGCACCGTCCGTCTTATCGGGGGCATTGCAAAACCTCGCTTTTTATTTTAATCTACCAATCGTTTTTCACCCGTTATTTCCTGAATGGGTTTTATATTTTGCGTAACCTCCAAAACTCCAAGGTATTCGCCGTTGTCGTTTCGCACAGCAAAATAGCGAATATAAACATATATTCCGCCCATGTTTATCCAAAACTCCTCGCTGTCCTTTTTACCGCTTTTAAAGTCTTTGACAATATCTTCAACAACATGAACGCTTGCGGGAGGATGGCAGTTGGAAACATTGCGCCCTATTACCGTTTTGGTGCGTGCAAAAATGCGCTCTTTGCCTTGCGAAAAGTATTTTACAACATCATCTTTATCAACAAATGTTATATCAAACGGCAAGGCGTTTAACAGATGAACAAGCTCCTCTGTTTTAAAGCTGCCGCTTGGCATATTTATAACGCCGGGCTGTGCCTTTTCTTTTTCGGAAATTTTAGCGCCTTTGGGATTCCATTCGGGGACATGTTCAACCAAAAAGCCTATTTCCTCACCCTCGTCGGCAATGCCCTTCCATTCGTCCTGGGTAAGCGCTTTGGTAAGCATGGGCAGCATGATTTTTTCTTCTTTAAATATCATTTCGGCAACCTTTTCAATGGTTGATTCCGCTTTTTGCTTTAAAACTTCCGGCTGCTCGGTTTTTGCCGACATCAAATAAATTATTTCTTTTATTTGACCTCTGATTTCATCGTCAACGCCCCACATGACCTGCGGCGGTGCGGTTATGCCGTATTTCTCCATGAAGGGAAACATCAGGTTTTCCTTTTTGGAATAGTGTATATCGATTTTTGCAAGCTCCTCAAAGCCTTGCTTTAATGAATGAAAACTGCTGTCGTTTGATAAATCGTCTATATACGGTTTTATTTGTGATTTGATTAACTGCTCTATATACCGATTTTCGCGTTTTAACACATTTACAGGATGCCCCGGTGCGTCAAAATCGCCTTGAGGTTCGTGTATTTCTTCTATTGAGCCTTTGAAAACGGACGCGTGCACATCGCACAACCGCTGAACTTCGGTTATCGGCATACCCTCCGAAATAAGCGCTTGCTCCGCCTCGGTTATTTCGGTTGCCGAAACGCCTTCAAAGGTTTCTGCAAATTGTTGCTTTACATCATCAACGCCTTTGCCGTCATGCAGTTGCTTAATAATGCCTTTTATTACTTCTTTTCGATGTTCTCTGTTGTTAATTTTTTCGCTCATTAGCGCACTCTCCTTTATATAATATTATAATTCCGGCAGATAAATGCTTGTTTTTATACCTATAATTAGATAAGCGCCTTTGCAATATCATAAGCCTTTTCAAAATCCTCCGTTTTGGGATTCCAATTGCAGTTAATTTCCGGCTCGACAAGGTCAAATCCTGCAGCAGCAAGCCGTTCGCGCAACACCTTTGTGCTTTCCCCGCTCCATCCGTAGCAACCAAAAACCGCAGATTTTTTATTTTTAAACTTTAATTCCTTTAAAAATTCAAGCCAACCGCTTACGGAGGACAATATGTTTTGGCTTACCGTCGGTGAGCCGACGACAATTGCTTTTGATTTGAAAACCTCTGTCATAATGTCGTTTTTATCCGCTTTTGAAATGTTAAATATTTTAACCTTCGTGTCGGGCGATAGGTTTGATATTTCCGCGCCGATTTTATGCGCAAGCTGCTTTGTTCCATCCCACATTGTGTCATATGCTATTGTAATCTGGTTTTCGGCATAGCCTTGCGACCACTCGTAATATTTTTCAACAATTTGCATAGGATTATCCCGCCAAATTACACCATGGCTTGTTGCAATAATGTCAATCGGAATGCCCATATCTTGAATTTGCTCTATTTTTCTTTTAACAAGGGGCGAAAAAGGGTTTAAAATGTTGGCATAGTATTTAATCGCCTCTTCCCATAACAGGCATTGGTCCGCCTTGTCGTTGAACAATTCCTCGACTGCAAAATGCTGCCCGAAAGCATCGTTTGAAAACAAAATATTATCTTCCGTTAAATATGTTGCCATGCTGTCCGGCCAATGCAACATCGGCATTTCAACAAAAACAAGCTTTTTGCCGTTGCCGATATCCACGCTGTCACCCGTTTTAACAACTTTAAAATTCCATTCCGGGTGATGAAACTGCCCCACAAGTGATTTTACCGCATTTGCCGTGCAGTAAATCGGCGTGTTCGGTATTTGCTCCATCAACGCGGGCAATGAACCGCTGTGGTCAACCTCGCCGTGGTTTGCCACGATAAAGTCTATCTCGTCAAGCTTTACTTCGCTTTTTAAATTGTCTAAAAACTCGGTGGTGTTTGGCGTCCACACGGTGTCTATCAAAACTGTTTTTTCTTCTAAAATTAAGTAAGAATTTTGGCTTGAGCCGTGGTTGACGGAATAGTCGTCACCGTGAAATGTTTTAAGCTCCCAATCGGTCTTTCCCACCCAATATACATTGTTTTTGATAAGCTTTTTCATTTGTTTTCCCCCTTTTAATACTGCGGCATGCCAAATTACTTTGCGCACCGCCATGGTTATTATATCAATTATACCACACATTTACCCGATTATGCCAGCAAATATTAAAAATTTATTAATGTTGATTGACATAAAAGATATTGACATTTTTAACATTGTATTGTATTATATATGTGTTAATAATTACAATTATTCTGTTCGTTTTTAACACAGGGGGTGTGAATTTTTGAAAAAGCGCATATCGCGAATACGGCAATTGATACATGAAAAGGGAGAGGTTAAGCTTTTTGAGCTTGAAAAAATGTTTCCCGACATTTCAACCATGACATTGCGGCGTGATTTAAAAAAGCTTGAGGAACTTGGCGATGTTGTAAGGATAAAGGGCGGCGCCAAAGGGATTTCGCACCTTTCTCGCATTAAAGAAGAAATTTATTCGAAAAGGTCAATGGAAAACACGGCGGAAAAGTTTGCCGTTGCAAATAAGGCGCTTTCGTTTTTTGAGCATGACCGTTCGATTTTTTTGGATTCCGGCACAACGATTATGTATCTTGCTCGTTTGTTGGGAGACCAAAAGCTTTTTATTACCACCAGCGCGCCCAACATTGCGCTTGAATGCGCTAAAAATCAAAATGCAACGATAAATCTTGTGGGCGGAACGCTAAGCCGTGAAAACTTATCGTTATCCGGAATAAACGCGCTTAGCTTTCTGGATGCTATAAATATTGATATAGCATTTATGGCGGCATCCGGATTTTCATTCAAAAGCGGTTTTACCGCGGGCGATTACGGCGAGTGCGAAATTAAAAAAAAGGTTATATCAAAGGTGAACAAAACAATATTACTTATGGATAGCACGAAATTCGGCAAGAACCTTCCCTTTACTTTTGCAAGCCTTGACGATATAGACATTTTGATTAGCGATGATAAGGTTTTGCCCGACACGGTAAAGCGGATAAACAATGGTATTTCGAAAATAATATAAAAGGAAGTGAAGTTGTGAAAACAAAAGCGGTACGGTTATACGGAAAAGACGATTTGCGACTGGAGGAATTTGAGCTCCCGCCAATTGCGGAAGATGAGATGCTTGCAAAGGTTGTGTCGGACAGTATTTGTATGTCAAGCTATAAGGCGGCTAAGCAGGGGAAAGAGCACAAACGTGTGCCGAAAGACATTGACCAAAACCCCATAATTGTAGGGCACGAATTTTGCGGCGAGCTTATAGAGGTTGGCGATAAGTGGAAGGATAAATTTAAAAAGGGGCAAAAGTTTTCAATTCAACCGGCACATAACTACAAAGGAACGCTTGCCGCTCCCGGTTATTCATATAAATATATCGGCGGCAATGCCACATATATCGTTATTCCGAACGAAATTATGGAAACGGGCAGTTTGTTGCCTTTTGACGGCGATGCATTTTTCTACGGCTCGCTTGCAGAGCCGATGAGCTGCATAGTGGGCGCTTTTAAGGCAAGCTATCATACCACTCCGGGCGTTTATGAGCATGACATGGGTATTGTGGAGGGCGGAACGCTTGCCATACTTGCCGGCGCAGGCCCTATGGGAATGGGGGCAATAGATTATGCAATCAACTGTGACAGAAAGCCGAGCATGATTGTTGTTACAGACATTGATTCGGCAAGGCTGGAGCGTTGCGAACAGATTTTCACTCCGGAAAAAGCCGCAAAAAACGGCATAAAGCTTATGTATGTAAACACTGCCGCGGTGGAAAATGATGTGGAATATTTGATGTCGTTGACGGATGGCGCAGGGTATAACGATGTTATGGTGTATGCGCCGGTGCGGGCGGTTGTTGAGCTTGGAGACAAAATACTTGCGCGGGACGGGTGCCTTAACTTTTTTGCAGGCCCGACAAACCCCAATTTTTCGGCAGAACTTAATTTTTACAACGTGCATTACACATCAACCCACATAGTGGGCACAAGCGGCGGCAACACGCAGGATTTGAAGGAATCGCTGGCGTTAATGGAACAGGGCATTATAAATCCGTCTGCCATGATTACGCATATAGGCGGGTTGGATGCGGTTGCGGACACCACCCTTAATCTTCCGAACATTCCTGGCGGTAAAAAGCTTATATACACCCACATTGAAATGCCGCTTACGGCAATAGACGATTTTGAACGGCTTGGCAAAAACGATGAGCTGTTTGAAAAGCTTGCGGAAATAACAAAGCGAAACAGCGGGTTATGGTCTGCCGAGGCGGAGCGTTATTTGTTAACGAAAAAAAGTTTATAACTTCGTGGGAGATGTCCCCCACTTCGTTGAAACGCATTAATGTAATACTATTTCTAATTTAAAATGTTGACAAACAGGTTGTCAACAGCGGCGTTGCCGTAAGGAAAATAGTATTGAATTAATTCCAAATTAAATTAATGTTTTAATTTGGAATTAGTATTAGAAAAAATTTCTATAATCGAAATTTTTTCTAATGTTGCGTTATAATAACTTATGCTGTTTTTATACTATTTTACAAAGCATCCCTAATTTAAAGGAGGAATTTAATTATGGCAACTGCGGTTATAATGCCAAAGCAAGGTCAATCGGTTGAAAGCTGCATAATCACCAAATGGCACAAAAAACAGGGTGATAAAATAAAAAAAGGCGATATACTTTTTTCGTACGAAACGGATAAAGCATCCTTTGACGAGGAGGCAAAGACGGAAGGCACCTTGCTTGCCGTGTTTTTTGAAGAAGGCGATGATGTTGAGTGCCTTTTAAATGTGTGCGTTATCGGGGATGAAGGGGAGGATTACACCGAGTTTATGCCGCAAAATAAAGACATGGCGGCACAGCCGCAGGAACAAAAGGAGCAAGCGCCCTCGGAAGCGCCGCAGCCGGTTTTAGAGCAAGCCCCGGCACAAAAGGATGGGTTTATTAAAATTTCGCCCCGTGCAAGGGCCCTTGCGGATAAAAGCGGTGCGGACATTAGATTTGCGGTGCCTTCCGGGGCAAATGAGCGGGTTATGGAAAGGGATGTGCAAAATGTTATAGAGCAGGGAAAACTTGTCACATCAGCGGCGGCAGAGCAATATGCGCAAATGCAGCCGATTTCGGGAACCGGCATAGGCGGCAGGGTGGTAACTGCCGATTTAACCGAGACTGTGGCGGAAAAATTGCCGATTGCCGAATTTAAAGAAGTTAAGCTTAGCAACATACGGCGCATTATTGCAAAGACGATGCACGATTCGCTTGCAAACAGCGCACAGCTTACGCTAAACACCTCTTTTGACGCAAGCGGAATTTTGAGCCTTAGAAAAAAACTCAAGGAAAATGCAGAACAATTAGGGCTGCCCAACATAACGATAAATGATTTTATTACATTTGCCGTTTCACGCGTGCTGGTTCGATACAAAGATTTAAACGCGCATTTTCAAGATGACACCATAAAGCAATTTACCAACGCAAATATCGGTATTGCTTGTGATACGGAGCGGGGGCTTATGGTGCCGACACTTTTTGGCGCCAATCTGCTTTCCCTTGCTGAAATTGCGTCGAAGTCAAAAGCGCTGACAACCGCCTGCAAGGAAGGTACAATAAACCCCGACCTGTTGTCCGGCGCAACCTTCACAATAACAAATTTGGGAACGCTTGGCGTTGAATCGTTTACCCCGGTTATAAACCCGCCTCAAACGGGAATCCTTGGCGTGTGCGGCATAACCGAGCGTACGAAAAACGGCGTTTCGTATCCTGCAATGGGGCTTTCTATAACCTTCGACCATCGAGCAATTGACGGCGCTCCTTGTGCAAGGTTCATGCAAGAGCTGACACAGGCACTTGAAAATTTTAGCTTGGCTTTGATGGCGTAGGAGGGACATTTTATGTATGATTTGATTATTTTAGGCGCAGGCCCTGCCGGGTATTTGGCGGCGGAGCGTGCCGCACAAGCAGGGCTTGATGTTTTAATTATAGAAAAAAGGTTTATTGGCGGGGTATGCTTAAATGAAGGATGCATCCCCTCAAAGGCGCTGCTTCACAGCGCAAAGGTTTTGGATTATGCAAAACATAGCGCGCAATACGGCGTGACGGTGCAAAACGCGTCAATCGACCATAGCGCCGTCATAGAGCGCAAAAACAAAATTGTAAAAATGCTCACAGCGGGCATCAAAGGCAAAATGCGCACAAATAAAGTGACGGTTATTGACGGTGAGGGGGTTATAACAGGTAAAAACACCGTTGCGGTTGGGGATGCAAAGTACCAAGGCAGGCGCATTTTAATATGTACCGGATCGCAACCGATTATACCGCCTATCAAAGGCGTTGCCGAGGGGCTGAAAAACGGAACGGTTGTTACAAACCGAGAGCTTTTAGACATTAAGGAAATCCCCGATAAGCTTGTCGTTATCGGCGGGGGCGTAATCGGGCTTGAAATGGCGTCTTATTTCAACTCGGCGGGAAGTAATGTAACGGTAATTGAAATGCTGCCGCACATTGCCGGGCAGACGGATAAGGAAGTTTCGGCTATTTTGCTTAAAAACTATGCCGACAAAGGCATTGAATTTAAGCTTGGGTGCAAAGTGGTTGAGGTGACGGATAATGCGGTTATTTATGAAAGCGAAGGCAAAAGCGATATGGCGCATGCCGACAAAGTGCTTCTTTCAATCGGCAGAAAGCCTGTTGTAGACGGTATAGGGCTGGAGGCGATAGGCGTTTACTGTGAAAACGGCGCAATTGTTACCGATAAAACCATGCGCACCAACATTGCAAATGTGTATGCGGCAGGTGATGTAAACGGCAAGTCCATGCTGGCGCACACGGCATATCGCGAGGCGGAGGTTGCGGTAAACAACATGCTGGGCAAAAAGGATATAATGAGGTATAACGCCGTTGCCTCGGTAATATACACCAGCCCGGAGGTAGCCTCGGTTGGCGAAACGGAAGAAACGGCGGCGGGAAAAGGGCTTGAGGTTGAGGTGATAACACAGCCGATGATGTTTAGCGGACGGTATGTTGCCGAAAATGTCCGCGGGGACGGGATTTGCAAAATTGTTATCGACAAAAAACTAAAAAATATTTTGGGCGTTCACATGATTGGCAATTATGCCTCGGAAATAATATACGGTGCGGCGCTTATGATTGAAATGCAAATGAGGGTGGAGGATGTAAAGGAACTTATATTCCCGCACCCGACCGTTTGCGAAATAATAAGAGAAACATTATTTAAATAGGAGTTGAGTTGTTATGCCAAAATCACAATTTATAAACCCTGATGAAGTACGAAAAAGCAGCTTTATCAAGTTTGACGACATTGCGGTAAACCAATATAATAAGTCCGTTGCCCAAGAAAAAGCCAATTTTTCCAATGACGATTTTGTTAGAATATATCGTGACATGGCTATAATACGCGAGTTTGAAGGCATGCTTTTGGACATAAAAACCGTTGGCGAATATAACGGAATAAGCTATAACAACCCCGGACCGGCGCACTTGTCGTTAGGTCAAGAGGCGTCGGCGGTTGGTCAGGCATATTTGCTCGACCAAAACGATAACATTTTCGGGTCACACCGAAGCCATGGCGAAATTTTGGCGAAGGGGCTTTCATGCATTTATAAAATGGATAATGACGAGCTTTACAGTTTAATGAAAAACTACTTTGGCGGCGCCATATTAAAAGTGGTTGAAGGCGGGCAAAAGGATGTAAAGGAAATTGCAATTGACTTTTTGATTTATGGAGCGCTTGCTGAAATTTTCGCACGGGAAACAGGCTTTAACAAAGGGCTTGGCGGCTCTATGCACGCATTTTTCACCGATTTTGGCATATACCCCAACAATGCGATAGTCGGCGGCAGCGCCACAATAGCAATGGGCGGCGCGCTTTATAAAAAAGCGAACAAAAAAGAGGGCATTGTTATTTCAAATGTCGGGGATGCGTCCATGGGTTGCGGTCCTGTTTGGGAAGCGCTTAACATGGCGGCTATGGACCAATTTACATTGCTGTGGGAAGAAGGGTACAAAGGCGGTCTGCCCATTATATTTAACTTTTTTAATAATTTTTACGGTATGGGCGGTCAAACATTCGGTGAAACAATGGCATATAACATACTTGCTCGAGTAGGGGCGGGCGTGCATCCGAACCAGCTGCATGCCGAGCGGGTTGACGGGAACAACCCCCTTGCCGTTATTGATGCGATGAAACGAAAAATTGATATAATAAAAAACAATAATGGTCCGGTTTTGCTTGATACCATCGTATATCGAATGACGGGGCACTCTCCCTCCGATTCGGGCAGTTACCGCACCAAAGATGAGTTGGACGCATGGGAGCGGCATGATGTTTTGAAGGAATACAGCGGCAAGCTGATTGAGTCTAAAATAACTAAACAGTCTGAAATTGAAGAAATAGGCGAATATGCCAAAAAGCTTATCACAAAGGCGCTTAAGCTTTCGATAGATGATAATGTTTCGCCTCGTATGAATTTAGTAAAACAGCCGGATGCAATTGAATCTATCATGTATTCGGAAGAAAATATTGAAAAGATGCATCAGGACGAGCCGAAAACGCTTATCCCGCTTGATGAAAACCCGCGAGTTGCGCAAATTAAAAAGAAGGTACGATATGCGTTCGACCAAAACGGAAACCCGGTATCAAAAAACAGGGTATTTCAGCTTAGAGACGGCTTGTTCGAGGCGATAATACACAAGTTTTATACCGACCCATCCCTTATTGCATACGGTGAGGACAATCGGGATTGGGGAGGCGCTTTTGCCGTTTACCGCGGGCTTACCGAGTCGTTGCCTTATCACAGGTTTTTTAACGCTCCGATATCCGAGGCGGCAATCGTAGGCAGTGCAGTAGGATATGCCATGAGCGGCGGGCGCGCCCTTATAGAGCTTATGTATTGCGATTTTATAGGGCGTGCGGGGGATGAAGTTTTTAACCAGCTTTCCAAATGGCAATCAATGAGTGCGGGCGTTTTGAAGATGCCGGTTGTTCTTCGCGTGTCTGTCGGCTCTAAATACGGCGCGCAGCACTCGCAGGATTGGACGAGCATGATAGCGCATATACCGGGGTTAAAATGCGTTTTCCCGGTAACTCCGTACGATGCCAAGGGGCTTATGAACACCGCCCTTGCAGGCAGTGACCCGGTTGTTTTCTTTGAAAGCCAAAGGATTTACGATATAGGAGAACAGTTCCATAAAGAAGGTGTGCCGGAAGAATATTACGAAATTCCGCTGGGCGAGCCGGATGTAAAAAAAGAGGGCGGCGACATTACAATTTTGACGATAGGCGCAACACTTTACCGCGCGATGGAGGCTGCCGATGTTTTACAAAGCCAATACGGCATTTCGGCAGAGGTGATAGACGCCCGCTCCATAGTGCCGTTTAACTATGATGCTGTGATAAAATCAGTCAAAAAGACAGGCAAAATAGTTCTTGCAAGCGATGCCTGCGAGCGAAACTCCTTTATAAAAAATATTGCGGCAAACATAACCGAGCTTGTGTTTGATTATCTTGATGCACCGCCGGTGTGTGTCGGCGCCCGCAACTGGATAACCCCCGCTTATGAGCTGGAATCAGAGTTTTTCCCGCAGGCGGATTGGATTATAGATGCAATTTCGGATAAAATTATGCCGCTAAAAGGTCATGTTTCCAAAAGCAATTTTACTGAAACCGAACAACTGCGCAGAAACAAAAAAGGCGTATGATATATGTAGACAGCAAGGGTTTAGACCCATATTTTAACCTTGCGCTTGAGGAATATCTTTTAACAAAAACCGATAAAGACATTTTTATGCTGTGGCGCAACGATAATACAATTGTGGTGGGCAAAAACCAAAATACTGCCGCCGAAATTAATACTGAGTATGTTAAAAAATCAAACATCAATGTTGTGCGGCGGCTAACGGGCGGCGGCGCTGTGTTTCACGATAAGGGCAACCTTAATTTTTCGTTTTTGCTAAATAACGACGGAAGATGGTTTAGTGACTTTGAAAAATTTACTTCACCCATCATCAATGTGTTGCAAAGCTTGGGCGTTGATGCGCGCGGCAGCGGCAGGAACGATATTTTGGTTGATGGCTGTAAAATTTCCGGAAACGCGCAGACTGTACATAAAAACCGCATTTTGCATCATGGCACATTGCTTTTTTCTTCGGATATTTCAAAAATAGCGAATGCGCTAAATGTAAACGAAGCGAAAATCAGCAGTAAAGGAATAAAGTCGGTAAAAAGCAGGGTAACAAACATAAGCAAGTATTTGAAAGACCAAATTACCGTTTTGCAGTTTAAAGAGTTGCTTGCAAAAAGTTTCGGCTTGGAGCAGTATGTTTTAGCCGAGCAGGATATTGCAAATATAAACCGCCTTGCGGATGAAAAGTATCGCAGTTGGGAGTGGAACTACGGCTACTCCCCTCGGTATGCTTTTAAAAATAATATGCGTTTTAGCGGCGGGTGCATTGAAATTAATTTGGACATAAAAAATGGGCTTATTCAAGATTGCAAAATCTTCGGCGACTTTTTCAGCTCTAAAAATATCTCGGATATAGAAAACGCCTTAAAAGGCGTGAAACATAACCCGGACGGCATCAAAACCGCCTTGCGGGAATTTGCATTTAACAAATACTTTCTTGGTATAACCCTGGAGGAATTTCTTGAAGCTGTTTGCTAAGGTGATAGGGGTTGCTTGCTCGGCGATAATCAATATTAAACGAAATTTTTGTGTTCTTTAAAATGTGGAAAGGGATATTTTTGCTTGACAAATTCAAATTGGTATGCTAATATAAAAAAGCTATGCTGGGCTTTAGGGTTAAATTTCCACTTGCCTTTTGCTCGGTGTATGCATATTATTTCAAGTGGAGGTAAACAATGTTTAAGGAAAAGAAACAACGAATAATTGGCGATTTTAAAGTGCATGATAACGACACCGGCTCGCCCGAAGTTCAAGTCGCGATTTTAACCGAACGCATCAATCACTTAAACGAGCACTTAAAAATCAACAAAAAAGACCATCATTCAAGGAGAGGGCTTCTTAAAATGGTTGGTCACCGCAGAGGGTTGCTTAACTATTTAAGAAAAAAGGATATTGACAGATACAGGTCACTAATCGAACGGCTTGGCTTGAGATATTAAACTTGTTTAGGGGAGCGATTAAATGCTCCCCTAAATTGCAATTTAGGGTGTATTTATACCATCAAAAGATTTGATAAACATGTCAAAAAGCGGGATTGGTATTAGCAGTTAATTATTTGTCTTGCGCGCAAGGCAGATAGTTAAATGCTAAAGCTTTTCCCGCCTAAAATAATAGGAGGTAAAAGAATATGGCATTACAAACATTTAAAACAGAGGTGGCAGGCAGAGAGCTTGTCATTGAAACAGGAAAGATGGCACAGCTTGCAAACGGTGGATGCCTTGTGCGGTACGGCTCAACGGTTGTTTTGGTTACGGCGACCGCTTCGGAAAAGCCGCGTGATGGGATTGATTTTTTTCCGCTTAGCGTGGATTATGAAGAAAGGCTTTATGCAGTTGGCAAAATTCCGGGCAGCTTTTTAAAGCGTGAGGGGCGTCCGTCTGAAAAAGCAATCCTAACAGGCAGGGTGATAGACCGTCCGATGCGTCCGTTGTTTCCGGATGATTTACGAAATGATGTGGCGATTGTTGCAACTGTGCTGTGCGTTGAACAGGATAACCAGCCTGAATTTGCCGCAGCCATAGGCGCGGGCATTGCTGTTGCAATATCAGACATTCCGTTTAGCGGACCGCTTGCAACCGTTTTTGTCGGCATTGAAAACGGTCAGTTTATTATCAACCCCAATCAGCAACAGCGCGACGAAAGCCCGCTTTGTCTAACCGTTTCGGGCACAAGGGAACGAATAACCATGATAGAGGCAGGCGCAAAAGAGGTTGACGAGGACACAATGTTCAATGCAATAGTTTTTGCGCATGAAGAAATAAAACGGTTGTGCGATTTTATTGATGAAATTGCAGATAAAGTAGGCAAAAAGGAAAAAATGAAGTATGAATCGCACAGCGTTAACGAGCAACTTTATAACGCCGTTGCCGATTTTGCAACAGATATGATAAAAGAGGCTATTGATACCGACGATAAAAACATTCGTGATGCAAATATGCTAAATGTCAAAGAAAAGGTTGCATTGCAGTTTGCAGAGCAGTATGACGATTATGACAGCGAAATTGATGAAATTCTTTATCAAATTCAAAAGGGCATTGTAAGAAGCTGGTTGCTTGAAGGAAAGCGTGTTGACGGCAGAGGTTTAGACGAAATCCGCCACCTTTCGGCGGAAGTTGGGCTTTTTGACCGCACTCACGGCTCGGGGCTTTTTGCACGAGGTCAAACACAGGTGCTCACCGTTGCCACTTTAGGTGCTCTTGGTGAAGTTCAAAAATTAGACGGCATTGACGATTTCGAGTTTAAACGATATATGCACCACTACAATTTCCCTTCCTTTAGCGTTGGGGAAACCCGTCCGTCAAGAGGTCCGGGCAGAAGGGAAATAGGGCATGGTGCGCTTGCCGAAAAGGCGCTTGAGCCGGTAATTCCGTCCGAGGACGATTTTCCTTATGCAATCAGGCTTGTAAGCGAGGTGCTTTCGTCCAACGGTTCAACATCGCAAGGCAGTATTTGCGCAAGCACCCTTGCATTGATGGACGCAGGCGTTCCGATAAAAGCTGCCGTAGCAGGCATTTCGGTAGGTCTGATTACTGAGGGTGACCGCTTTAAAACCATTTTAGACATACAAGGGCTGGAAGATTTTTACGGTGATATGGACTTTAAAGTTGCCGGAACAAAAGACGGTATAACCGCTATTCAAATGGATTTAAAAACGCATGGGCTGACGCACGAGGTAATAAAAGAGGCGTTGGAAAAAACAAAAACCGCGCGATTTGAAATTTTAGACGGCGTAATGAGCCAAGCCATACAAACCCCGCGCAGCGAGTTGTCGCAATATGCGCCGCGGGTGATAACAATGCAGATAGACCCTGAAAAAATACGGGATGTTATCGGAACGGGCGGTAAGGTTATACAAAAAATCATTGCGGACACAGGCGTTAAAATAGATATTGACGACATGGGCAAGGTGTATATAATGTCGTATGACCAAGCGGGCGGCGATGAAGCGATAAAGATAATCAACGGCATTGTTAAAGACCCTGAAGTTGGCGAAATATATGTGGGAAAAGTCGTTCGCATCATGCAGTTTGGCGCATTTGTTGAATTTTTGCCGGGCAAAGACGGGCTTGTTCACATTTCAAAGCTTGATAAAAAGCGTGTTGAAAAGGTGGAGGATGTCGTTAAAATCGGCGATGAAATAAAGGTTAAAATTATTGAAATAGACGATAAGGGCAGAATAAACTTATCAAGAAAAGATGTTTTAGATAGCTGAGGAATTAGTTTATGCATGAAATCATTGCCCTTCCGAACGGGCTTAGAGTTGTTATTGAGCAAATGCCTCACTTAAAGTCTGTTACCGCCGGGCTGTGGGTGGGTGCGGGCTCGTGCAGGGAATCAAGGGCGAATAACGGCATTTCGCACCTTATAGAGCATATGCTTTTTAAGGGCACCAAGCATAAAACGGCAAAACAAATTGCCGAAACGATAGACAACATAGGCGGACAGCTAAACGCATTTACAAGCAGAGATTGCACTTGTTTTTATGCAAAATCGCTGTCCGACCGCTTAGACACAATCCTTGATGTTATATCCGATATGCTCTTTAACTCGCTTTTCGATATACGCGACATTGCACTTGAAAAAAGCGTTATATTAGAAGAAATAAGCATGTATGAGGACACATCGGAGGAGCTTGTGCACGACATTTTGATGGAGAAGTCATGGCGCAAAAACTCATTGGGATATCCAATATTGGGCGTTGCAAAATCGCTTGGGAAAATTGACCGTGATGAAATACTGCAATATCTGAACAACTATTACATTCCATCAAACAGCGTGCTTGCAATTGTGGGCAGCTTTGAAAAGGAACGCTTGCTTGAAATGGTGCAAACAAAGTTTGGCGGCTGGAAAAATAGCGACGCCAAAATCCGCCCATTGTCAAAGCCCAAATTTATACCGACAGAAACGCAAACGGTGAAAGATATAGAGCAAACGCATTTGTGCATCGGCTATAACACCATTGCGCGAGGTCATGCGCTCGACTATTCCCTTATGGTTGTCAACACAATTTTAGGCAGTGGAATGAGCAGCCGCCTTTTTCAAAAGATACGAGAAGACAGGGGGCTTGTGTATTCCATATATTCATATTTATCGATGTTTGCCAAAGCGGGGATGTTTACAATATACGCAGGCATGAACAGCGCTCGGGTTGACGAGGTTAAACAGCTGATTTTTGATGAAACAAAAAGCCTTGCCAAAGACGGGATATCAAACGAGGATATACAAAAGTGTAAGGAGCAGCTAAAGGGCAACCTTATTTTGGGCTTGGAAAGCACCTCAAGCCGAATGCACAGCTATGGACAATCGCTGCTTTTAACAAATTCCATACGCACATCGGACGAAATGATAAAGCGGATAGATGCCGTCGATGCAGAGAAAATTCATGCCGTTATTGAATCAACCTTTAATGAGCCTTCCGTTGCAATGGTGAAAAATAGCGCTTAAATGCCAAACGCATGGTTAAAAAGATATAAAAAAAGGGGGAGACCCCCTTTTTTTTGTTAAGGCTTATTGCTTTACTTACAGCAACATGGGTTATCATCATCAAATTCATTTTTTTGCGGAGGGAAAAATTCGTCAAGCGGAAAGCGAAGCGAATTAAACAAACCGCATGGGTCTTCCTCTGTTGCTGCAAGACATTCACGGGTAGGTACACAAAAATCAATTGCGGGAATTCTAAGCTGCACATTTCGTTCAATTTTGATTATTGTAAACAATCCTAATGTTACAAAAACAACCTTATCCTGTTCGCCCAGAATCAAATCATCGTGGAAGCATCTGCAAATATTGTCAGGCACGCCCGCCACTTCGCAGCAGCAACTGCAGTCGCAAGAACATGAGTCAACAACTTTGGCGCTTAGCGCTATTGGGTCCACCACTTCAACAATGGCATTGGGAAGGTTGTTTTTCTCCCACATTGTTGAAATTTGGCTGCCGGGGTCATATTTAGACGAGAACACCTTTGAGTTTCCTTCCGAACCGAATAAAATAACCTTTTTATCAAATGTAGCAAGCCCTTCAACTTCGGTGGGTCTTCCGACACCGGTGAATACATCAAGTATAATTTTAAAGAAGTATTTAATATCCACAGTAAAAAATCCACGGTTAAACGGAACGCTTTCAAGGTCTGAATATACCCAGATAACTTCCGCGCTTTTAACTTTTACATTGATTGCCCTGTCAACCTTCTCCTGGGCGCACCGCGTCAATATAACGCGCACATCCTCAATGCAATCCCGCTCTCTGCAAGAATCATATACTTGATCGGTATGGATACAAACACCGTCTTTAAAATCACCAAGTCTTCTGTCGCAGGCTTCGCGATTTTCCTTCATATTTATTCCTCCCATTTTTATTAAATACTGCTATATGCAGTTTTCAATATCATAATATGTATGCAGAGGATATGTGTGATTAAAAAGTGGAGCGGTTTCGCTAAGATGCAATTATTTTTGCAAAATTATAATGATAACAGTTAAATTTTAAAACAACTCCACAAACCATGTTACAATTCCGCCGACAATAAAACCAGCGGCAAACCATATTTTCGGCATGTTAAGCATAACCTTTCTAACCGAAAGACCTGCTACCGTTATTCCCAAACCTTGCGAAAGCAAAAGAGGCTTGACAAAACCGCCTTTCATAAGCATTATGGCACAAAAACCATAGCATATGCCGAGCAAAATGCTTTTAACTGTTTCCATATTATCATTCCTTTATTTCGTTATTTATAAATTCCCATATGCTTGAGTTTGCAAAATCCTTGCTCCAAGATGCAATCCCCGCAAGGTTATATTTTTTTGTAAGCGCAATTCTGTTTTTTATGGAAGTTTCGTCCTCCAGCCATATTTCAAACAACACTCCGTTGGTTTCCCAGCTTGCATAGTTTTGCCCTGTGCTCTCGTCATAAACAGCATTGACGTCATTTTCATCAAGCACATTTTGCGCCGTTTGCATGCCTATTGCACTTGTTTTAATCACTTTGCCGTTTTGCGATTGCCAAAGGCGGGTGTAAAACGGAATTCCCAATATCAACTTTTCGGCGGGAACCTCCTCCAGCGTTTTCAAAACAGCATCCTCAACCCATTTCAAATCGCCCACACTGCCTGCCTTTTGGCTTGAAGCGCCGTTTTGGTCATACGCCATAAGCGCTACATAGTCGGCATACTTTGCTATTTCCGCCCTGTCATAGCACATAGACCATGTTCCACCCATCGGCGAATATTTGGTTACATCAACAGATAAAACCGCTCCCGTATCCCTCATCATTTCGCCCATTTCCTTGACAAATTGAGTATATATGTCTTTATCTTCAACCAGCATATTTTCAAAATCCATATTTATACCGTCAAGGCTGTACTTATCTATCATTTTTCGCATGAGCTCTATGGCGGATTTCCTTGCGGCATCGTCATTTAAAAAACCGCTGTTATTCCTTGGCGAAAAGTCGTTTGACTTAAAAAGCGCCCACACTTTATACCCCTTTTTATGGGCATCTTTTATATATTGTTCATTTCCGATATCCTGTAAGTAATAAATGTTATCTCCATCAAGCTTATATTCATATGGGGCGGGTTTTTCATCCGAAAAACTGCGTATTCTAAACCAAGTGGGAGATACAACATTTAGCCCATCCATTAATGCGCCGGTGTCCGTTATGCCTGTTTTTGAAAGATGATGCCATGTCAAATTGATTTTTTCTAAGACAGGCGTTTCAAACTCAATTCCCAACATCCGTGCAATAATTGTTGCGGCTTCGCCCCTGGTGGCAGGGTTTTTCGGGTTAAAACTGCCGTCCTCATACCCGTTAATTATTTTGTTTTCAACCGCTGCACACACCTCGTTGTAATATATATACCCCTCGTCAATGTCAGTAAAATCGGCTCTGCCGCCCTTTAGCTCCAGCGCTCTGACAACCATCAGCACAATTTCTTCTCGTTTAATATTGTTTTCAGGCAGCAAATTGCCAAATTCATCCCCCAACACTATCCCTTTTTGTTTTGCAAAGCTTGCAATATCATAATACCACGAACCGTGTGAAACATCAACAAAACTTTTATCGCCCGGCGGGAAATCCGCCTCTTTGTAAACGGCGCGTATAAGTAGCGCAAGAAATTCTATTCTCTTGATATCGTCAGCAAGATTGGCGTTGCCGTTATCATCACCTTTAAAAATTCCCAAATCAAAAAGCGAAAGCGCATATTTTTCTGCCCAATGCCCCTTAGCATCACTAAATGCAAAGGCATTAACCGATATTAAAGCGAGTATAATAATAATTGCAACTGCTTTTTTACCCATGCAAGTTACATCCTTTCCAGCCGAAGGGCTAATACGGTTGACAAACGGCTTAAATCGACCGATTGCTCCGTTCTTCCATTATAACAGAAATTTCGACATTTTTGTTTTACAATTTAATTAAAAAGGGGGTTTAAAACCTAAAAAATTTTTTAAAAAATGATTGACAAAAAAATATTCCCGTGATAAAATGAACGCATGAACAAGTATTCATGCGTTCATTGAATGGGGGCTGCGAAATGATGGATGAAAAGCATCCGTTAGTGCCAAACGATGAAATAATATACGATATGGCAGAGCTTTTTAAAATTTTTGGCGATACAACAAGGATAAAGATTTTATGCGCTTTGTTTTTGAAAGAAATGTGTGTGTCGGAAATCACCGAGGAAGTTGGTATGACGCAATCCGCCGTTTCGCATCAACTGAGAATTTTGCGGCATTTTCGCCTTGTTTTGTTGCGGAGAAAAGGGCGGCTTTCATACTATTCCATAGGGGATAACCATGTTAAAAAGATATTTTTAATGGCCATGGAGCATACTCAAGAACCGTAAGGTTTTAAATTTTAATGTGATTTTGTGAGCCTAAAGGGCAAGGGGGGTTAATATGTTTGAAGCGTGTTGTGGAAAGGAACTCGAAAAAACCAAAGATATGCAACTTGTTATGCTTATTACCCGTCTTATTTTATCGGGCGGCGTATTTGCGCTTGCCTTTTTAACTGGCAAAAATTTTTATTTGTTCATTGCAAGTTATATGCTGTCCGGGTTGGATATTTTATATAAAGCAATAAAAAACATATTTAAAGGCGAATTGTTTGACGAAAATTTTTTAATGGCTCTTGCAACGGTTGGGGCTTTTATAATCGGGGATTATCCCGAAGGCGCCGCGGTGATGCTGTTTTTCCAAGCGGGGGAGCTGCTGCAGGAAATATCGGTGGGAAAATCTCGTAAGGCAATAAAATCGCTTATAAACATTTTGCCCGAATACGCAACATTGCCTGACGGCACAAGGGTTGCACCGGAAAGCGTGTCGGCAGGGGATGAGATAATTGTAACGGCAGGCGAAAAAATACCGTTGGACGGTGAAATTATCAAGGGCGCGGCGCATGTGGATGTGTCGGCGCTTACCGGAGAGCCGATGCTTAAAGATTTGTCCCGCGGGGATGCCGTATTAAACGGTTTTATTTGTCAAAACGGCGTGCTTACAATTAAGGTAACAAAGCCGTATGACGACTCGGCGGCGGTTAAAATTTTAAAACTGACCGAGCAGGCGGTTGAACGAAAATCACAAACAGAGCGGTTTATAACTCGGTTTGCAAAGGTATATACGCCAGCCGTAACAGCCACGGCGCTTTTGATAGCAACTTTGCCGCCAATATTTTTTCATGAAGAATTTACAAAGTGGATATACAAAGCCTTTGTATTTTTAGTTGTATCATGCCCTTGCGCGCTTGTAATTTCAATACCGTTGGGGTTTTTCGGCGGAATAGGCAGAGCCTCAAAGCAGGGAATACTCATTAAGGGCAGCAATTATTTGGATTTGCTGGCAAAGGCTAATGCCGTTGTGTTTGATAAAACAGGAACGCTCACCAAAGGAACGCTAAGCATTAAACAAATAAACGAAAAGGTAAACGGTCTGCTTGAAATTGCGGCATATGCAGAGTTTTATTCCAACCATCCCATGGCAAAAGCCATTGTAGAGGCATACGGCGCCGAAATAGACGCAACAAGGATATCCGATTATGTTGAAACCGCCGGAATGGGCGTGACGGCAAAGGTTGACGGAATAAGCGTTGCAGCAGGCAATGATAAATTTATCAAAGGCGCCGAAACAACCGAAGGCGGCGTTATTCATTTTTCAATTGACGGAAAATATGCGGGAAATATAACCTTTACAGATGAAATAAAGCCGGAAGCAACAAAAGCTGTCGAAGATTTGCACAAGCTTGGAATAAAGAAAACCGCCATTTTAACCGGCGATAACGAAAGTTCCGGCAGTTGGGTTGCAAGCAGCGTGGGTATTGACAAGGCGCATTACTCTATGCTGCCGCAAGACAAACTAAATGAAATCGAAAAGATTAAAAAGCAGGGCGTAACGGTGTATGTGGGGGACGGAATAAACGACTCTCCGGCGCTTGCGCTTGCGGATGTCGGTGTGGCAATGGGCGGTTTGGGCAGTGATGCGGCAATAGAGGCGGCGGATGCCGTTATAATGTCCGACTCTCTTGCAAAGTTGCCGCTTGCAGTAAAAATAGCAAGAATGACGCACAAAACGGTGTGGCAAAATATTATACTTTCAATCGGCATTAAAGTTTTGGTAATGGCGCTTGCAACAATGGGGAAGGCATCCATGTGGCATGCGGTGTTTGCAGATGTTGGGGTTGCGCTTATCGCAATTTTAAATACAACAAAATTGTTAATGGGGGGAAATAAAAGATGGCAATGACAATGACGCAAAAAATACTTGCAAATCATTCAGGCAACAAGGTCGTTAAGGCGGGCGAGCTTATAACGGCGCGGCTTGATATGGTGTTGGGGAACGACATCACATCGCCGCTGGCAATACAGGAATTTAAAAAGATTGGTATCAAAAAAGTGTTTGATAATGAAAAAATCGCACTTGTTCCGGACCATTTTTGCCCTAATAAAGACATAAAGTCGGCAGAGCAGGTAAAAATAGTTCGTGAGTTTGCAAAGGAATACGGCATAAAAAATTATTTTGAAGTGGGGCAAATGGGCATTGAACATGCATTGTTGCCGGAAAAAGGCTTGGTAACGGCGGGGGATGTTGTTATAGGCGCCGATTCTCACACCTGCACCTACGGCGCGTTGGGCGCTTTTTCAACAGGAATAGGCAGTACCGACATGGCGGCAGGAATGGCGGCGGGCGAGCTTTGGTTTAAAGTGCCGGACGCAATAAAGGTTGTGCTAAAGGGCGCTCCGAAAGGCTATATAAGCGGAAAGGATATAATACTTCACCTGATAGGCAAAATCGGCGTTGACGGCGCGCGGTACATGTCGCTTGAATTTAGCGGTGATGCGATTGGGCATTTAACAATGGACGACCGATTTACCATTGCCAACATGGCGATTGAGGCAGGGGCGAAAAACGGCATTTTCCCTGTCGATGATAAAACGCTAAGCTACATTAAAGAACATTCCGTAAAACCGTATAAAGTATTTGAGGCGGACAGCGATGCCGTTTATTCATCAGAGATTGTAATAGATGTGTCACAGCTTGAATACACCGTTGCGTGCCCTCATTTGCCCTCCAATACAAAGCCTGCATCAAGCTTGGGAGATATAAAAATAGACCAGGTTGTTATAGGCTCTTGCACAAACGGAAGGATTGGCGACTTGCGGGTTGCGGCGAAAATTTTAAAGGGCAAAAAAGTGGCGGACGGCGTTCGGTGCATAGTTTTCCCTGCCACCCAAAAAATATATCTGCAAGCTATTGAGGAAGGCTTAGTACAAGCAATGGTTGAAAGCGGCGTTGCGGTCAGCACGCCAACCTGCGGTCCGTGCCTTGGCGGGCATATGGGCATTCTTGCAAGCGGCGAGCGGTGCGTTTCTACAACGAACAGAAATTTTGTCGGCAGAATGGGTCATGTTGACAGCGAGGTTTACCTTGCAAGCCCTGCCGTTGCGGCGGCATCTGCCATAACAGGTAAAATATCAATACCGGAGGAGGTAGTATAAATGATTTTAAAAGGCAAGGTACACATTTTTGCTGATAATGTTGACACCGATGTAATTATTCCGGCGCGGTATCTGAACACAATAGACCCAAAGGAGCTTGCAAAGCATTGCATGATTGATATTGATGAAAAGTTTGCCAAAAATGTTTCGCAAGGGGATATTATGGTTGCGGGTTATAATTTCGGTTGCGGCTCGTCAAGGGAGCACGCCCCGATTGCCATTAAAGGCAGCGGCATTTCTTGTGTTATAGCGCGTTCGTTTGCGCGGATTTTTTATCGAAACGCAATCAACATAGGGCTTCCCATTTTAGAATGCGATGAAATTTTGGACGAAATAAACAGCAAGGATGAGCTTGAGGTTAATCTTTCGACGGGCGTTATCTTAAATAAAACAACCGGCAAAAGCTATTCCTCCGAACCGTTTCCGAAGTTTATGCAAGAAATTATCGAGGCAGGCGGCGAGATAGCCTATATTAAAGAAAAAATGAAGGAAGTGCAAGCATAATGACAAAAAACATTGCAGTTATCGAAGGGGACGGAATAGGTCCGGAAATAATAGCCGAGGCAGTAAAGGCGCTAAAAAAAATTGAAAAAAAATACAACCACACCTTCAATTTAACTTATGTTGAGATGGGCGGTTGCGCAATTGACAAGTATAAGACGGCGCTGCCCGATTTTACCCTTGAAGAATGTAAAAAAGCGGATGCGGTGCTGTTGGGCAGCGTTGGCGGACCAAAATGGGATGACCCTACCGCAAAAGTGCGCCCCGAACAAGGCTTGTTAAATCTAAGGGCGGGTTTGGAATGCTTTGCAAACATACGCCCTGCAAAGGTATATCCCCCGCTTGCGGCGGCATCTCCCCTTAAAGAGTCAATAATAAAAGACGGGTTTGACATTATTGTTGTGCGGGAGCTTACCGGCGGAATTTACTTTGGCGAAAGCGGCAGGGATGGGGACAGCGCATATGACACGGAGCGGTATTCGGTGTCGGAAATAGAGCGCATTGCAAAAGTGGCTTTCGAGCTTGCGGATAAAAGAAATAAACTTGTTCATTCCATCGACAAGGCAAATGTGTTGGAAAGCTCAAGGTTATGGCGTGAAACGGTGCAAAGGCTGGCAAAAGAATACCCGCACATCACCGTCACCAATATGCTGGTTGATAATGCCGCCATGCAGCTAATAAGAAACCCCGCACAATTTGATGTTGTGCTGACAAGTAACATATTCGGCGATATACTGTCGGATGAGGCAAGCCAAATAACCGGATCAATCGGAATGCTGGCGTCAGCCTCGAAAGGCGAAGGGTCAAGGGGGCTGTATGAGCCTATACACGGAAGTGCGCCCGACATTGCCGGTAAAGGCATTGCAAACCCCATTGCGGCTATATTATCCGTCGCAATGATGCTCGATATTTCTTTTGATTTAAAAGAAGAAGCAAACGCAATAGATAACGCAGTAAACAGCATTTTGGCAGACGGATACAGGACGGCAGACATTGCCGCCGCAAACGAAAAAACCACAGGCACCGAGCAAATCGGCACATTGATATGCGATAGAATATAAAAGCAGGCATTGCCTATATAATTTTAAGCGCAGACAACAAATTCCGCCCATAGCATGTGCTATGGGCGAAATAAACGGACGATGTCCGTTGGCGGAGAAACAGGGATAAAAACAGCCATTTCAGCCTATTTCTTTCTGTTTGCAAACACATCGCAGACCCCTATTTTATATGCCATACACCGTTTCAATGTTTCCTAACATTTTCTTGCTTTTTGGCTCGTTTCAGATTTTTCGTGGATGAATCGTGTCTTTTCCGGTAAAATAAATTTATAAATTAAAGCTATTACCCTTTTTGTACTTTGAAGGGGTAAAGCCGGTTATTTTCTTAAATGTTTTATTAAAGTTAGCTGTATTGTTAAAACCACATAGGGTGGCAATTTCAATGATGTTTTTATCGCTGGTCAGCAAAAAGTCAAGAGATTTTCTTATCCTTTGTTTATTGATATAGTCAATGGGTGAGATACCGTTTAGCTTTTTAAACAGAGTTGAAAGGTAAGATGGATTCAGGTGCGCAATTTCAGCCAATTGTTCCAATGTAATATTTTCATTCCAATGCGAATGTATATAATCCATTACCAGAATAATACCATTGCTGTTTTTTATTATTTCAGATTCGTTATTATTAAATTTATTTAGATCTTGTTTGCATCGTGACAGTAAAATTAAAATGTTCATAAGTTTTAATCTGATCATTGCCTGATATTCAGGATTCTTTTCTTGGAATTCTGTTTTTATTCCTTTTATAAGCCTGATAATCTCTTGGGTTTGGGGGCTGGTATTTGAAATCCTGTTCGAAAACTCATGCCCTCTGTAAAAAAAAATCCTTAAAAAATCCGAAACAGCCAAATCCGAAGCAGTTGACCATAGAAATTGAGGTTCAAAATTCAATACATAAATTTCAAGCGGATTCGGTTGAATAACATCCAGCCCATGTAATTCTTTATTATTAATTATAAATAGATCACCGGGTGCTACCTTGCATTTTTTGTTATCAATCCAATAAACTCCGTTTCCGCTTTCTATGTAATCAAGCTCCAAATAGTGATGTGTATGCTTAAACGCATTTATGCGGGGCTCCACTTTGTTGATTTCCAAAGAAACCGACTCTTGTGAGTTAGAAATAATGCTATCAAAAAATAGTTGCATATAATTTCCCCCCTTTGTAAAAAACAAACATTTTATATTATAATATATTTTAACATAAATTTGTGAAAATTACAATACAGTAAATCATTTTCTAAATTTAATTTGTACAATATAACAATTTTATTTGTTTATAAATAAACTGATTTGAATTGCTATATCCAATAATAGTTTGTAAATTGCTAAATAACGTTGTTGATTATAAAAAAATAAATTTATATAATAAGATTACAGAATTCTATAAAGGGTGGTAAATTGACAGTGAATAGACAAAAGTACCGAAAATATGAGCCGTTTGAATGTGCAAAGTTATCGCTAAATACATTTACATCGATGATAGATAGAAATTCAGACTATTTGCCGTATTGGCTGATTGATTTGGATACATATCCGGCTTCGGCTCAGCATTGCAGGGTAGACGATGCCGAAATTTGTGCAAGTTGGGCAGAGGGCTTGATGCGGGTAAAAAAAATGCTTTCAACAAATGAGGGCGACGAAGTCTTGAAGGGTTTAATAAATATTACTTTAAAAGGCTTTCGTGGCGATGGATTGCATTATAACAATCCGTATCCCTGGGCCGACCATGTATTCGCTTCCATGCATGAGCAGGCTTATATAGCGTCATTTTTGACAACATGGTATGAAGAAACAAAGGACGCAAGGGCAAAAAAGTATATGGATAACTTGGTTCATGGTTTGAGGAAACTGGTTTGTGAGAGGGAAACCGTTACATTTTGGGGCGGCAGCTATCCACAGCCGAGAAAGTCTTATTATTTTATAGGCGATGCAATATATGAAGGTAAGGGATGGGATTTCTCAAAGCATAGAGGCAGCGGGGAAGAAGGAACCAGAAATATGCCTATGGTTGCTGCGATTATGAAATATTATGAGCTTACAGGAAACGAAGAAGCTCTTGATTTAGCCGAGGGACTGATAAATTATTCGGTAATAGAAACACGATACTTTGCATATGGCGGAAAATTTAACGGGCATGTTCATTCTCATTTGTGGATTGCAATAGGTCTTGCAAGATTTGCAAGAGTAACGGGAAGCGATATGCACAGGCAGTTGGCAAGAGATATTTTTGAATATGGTAAAAAAATAAGTTCCAGCTTTGGGTTTGTACCCGAATTCGCCGGATTTAAGCATCCGGGTCATATTACAAGCGAAAGTTGCTGCATTAAGGATATGATTGAGCTTGCTTTTGAAATGATTAAACTGGGTTATGACGAATGGGATACCATTGATAGGTACGCAAGAAATCAATTGGTTGAGAATCAGATCCGATCAACACCGGCAATAATTGTTGATAATACGCTGGACGATACGCAGACACATACATACAAGGATTTGGACAAACGAATTATCGGCGGTTTTACGGGACACGCATCCCCAAACCATATTCCTATAGACAATCGCCGCGCTTTGGCAGGGTGTTGCACGGGAATTGCGCCTCAGGCACATTATATGGTATGGGAAAACACAGTTATAAAGCAGGATGATTGTATTGACATAAATTTTTTATTTGATATTGATACGAAATATGTTATGATTGAATGTGCGTATCCGAATGTAGGGTATATCAAGTTGACAGCTAAGGAGGCAAACTCTTACAGAGTAAGAATTCCAAAGTGGGTCGGAGAAAGAATCACATTAAAAATCAATGGGGAGCAAACATACATTTTTTGGGATAAGGATTATATTGTATTTAACTTAGGCAAAAATGATATTGCCGAAATCAGTCATCAACTGCAGGAAGTTGTAACAAATGAAACGGTCAACAGTATTGAATATACAATTGTATGGCGCGGCAACCATATCGTGAGGCTTTTGCCCGAAGGCAAACCTTATAGGTTATACGACAGGACCCCGGGCGGCAAAAGGCAGGAGGAAGGTACGACAGATAAGAAATCAAGAGTAATTAAAGCTACGGACCAGCAAATATAACATAGGAGGCATAAGATGAACAGACCGAACATTGTTTTTTTCTTTTCGGACCAACAGCGGCATGATACGCTTGGCTGTTATGGTCAAAAATTAGATGTATCCCCAAATATTGACAAGTTGGCGCAAGAAGGGGTGAAGTTTGAATTTGCTTTTACCTGCCAACCGGTATGCGGACCGGCAAGAGCTTGCTTGCAAACGGGGACTTACGCAACCGAAAACGGATGTTTTCGGAATGACTTGGCATTGCCGCTTAATCAGAAAACAATAGCCCACTATTTTAATGAAGCGGGGTACGAAACCGCATACATCGGGAAATGGCATCTTGCGTCCGATAACGCCACAAAAAACAGAGGTTCCGATACGGATTTTATGACAAGGCCGGTTCCCGAGCATCTGCGGGGAGGTTATCAATATTGGATGGCTTCGGACATTCTGGAATTTACATCTCACGGATATGACGGATATGTTTACAATTCCGACAATGAGAGGGTTGATTTTAAGGGGTATCGGGCAGATTGCATAACTGATTTTGCATTGGATTACATAAAAGACCGTAACGGGGAAAAACCGTTTTTTCTGATGCTTTCCCACATAGAGCCGCACCATCAAAATGACAGGAATCGTTATGAAGGTCCGATAAATTCTAAGGAGAAATTCAAAAATTTTGAAGTTCCGTCCGATTTGGAAGGGACAGAAGGGGATTGGCGTGAAAACTACCCCGATTATTTAGGCTGCTGCAACAGTCTTGACTATAATCTGGGAAGAATAGTAGACCTTCTTAAACAAAAAGGTATCTATGACAATACCGTTATTTTATATACTTCTGACCACGGTTCTCATTTCAAGACAAGAAACGCCGAATACAAGCGTTCCTGCCATGAAAACAGTATTAGAATACCAATGATAATCAAAGGACCTGGGTTTGAAAAGGGCGTCGTAAGAAAAGAACTTGCAAGTCTGATTGACATACCTCCCACCCTTTTATATTCAGGAGGGATAGATAAGCCCCCCTATATGAGCGGTCAGCCGCTGCAGGAAATGGGGAGCAACTGGCCCAAGGAAGTATTTGTCCAGATAAGCGAATCGGCTGTGGGTAGGGCGATTCGAACTCATAAATGGAAGTACTATGTCAGCGCTCCCGATAAAAATGCGTGGAATGACAAGGACAGTGAATTTTACATAGAAGAAATGCTGTTTGATCTGGAAAATGACCCTGTTGAAAGAAACAACCTGATTCACGATGAAAAGTACCGTGATATTAAAAAGGAGCTTAGGGAAATTTTAATAAAGCGAATGGTTTCAGCAGGTGAAGAGGCACCTGTAATTCAATCCATATAAATGAGGCGCGGGACGGTAATACCGTCAAAACAAAGGTGCGTATAGTTGATTTTTCATCAAATGCGACGGAATCTATTTTTAAGCTTTTGGTTGAGCTGCCGAAAAATAAGACGGAAGCCTTGGTAACAATAACGCCGCTAAAACAAAATTACAATTCGAGTTTCAAATATCCCTATCCCATTGAACCACAGGAAAACGAACGGATAATTTTGCCATATGGCGACGGATTGGGTCTTGACGTAACAGATACGGCTGTTTTTCCTAATATGATTTCGAGAATGAACTATTCCTTTTCGGAAACTCATAGCTTTAATATGCCATGGTGGAGCGATATGACGCCCGAACAAATAAACCAAATAAAAGATATGGGTTTTATCGCTACCAGATATTCCAATGTTTCGGATTTTTGTACGGTTTCTTCATATGGGCAAATGGCTAATCCGAACCCTAATATATCTATTTTTCCGGAAGAATATTCAGTACTTACTTCGGATAGCACCCGTCTGACGAACTGGCCTGTTGCGAAAAAAGGCGGAGGAAATGTTTATTTAAATGTCTTTTCATCAAAATTATTATCGCTGAGGATGCCTGAAATTGAAGCGGACCTAAATGCGAAGCCATACAACGGAAGATTTGTTGATGTTATAGGTGCAAGTGATTATTTAGGACAAACGATTTGTTTGCAACGCAATATTCACCCTATCGCCAAAGTAAATCATCAGATGATCAAGGAGCATACCCCAATCCCGGATCGGCATCGTCCACTTATCCGCAATTTGCATGGTTGTCAGATTCAAAATTTTCATCAGAGCGTCATCGGAAACGAAGGCGCTCTTAGTTTTACCCCATTTTACTTCAAATTCATCCAATGCCCCAAGGGCAACCTCTTCAGACGGAGACTTGTAAACAGACTTTAAATCAGCCATAAATTGCTTAATTGATTAAAATAGTGATGTGCTTGGCAAACCCACCTGTTATGGTCATATTTTATTAAAATAATACTAATTGACATTGCAAGTTCCGCTGTGCTATCATGGCATTAACAAGGCAGTTTCCTTAAATTTATAAAGCCAAAGGAGCAACCCCAATGAAAGTTTTGGTGTCAAAACCAAAGGTAATTGCAATAAAAAATCCGCCTTCCCTTTTAAAGGATTTTAAGTTGAATTATGAATTATATATTTTGTCAATACCGGTTGTTATATATTATTTGATTTTTCATTACTTTCCTATGTATGGATTACAGATAGCGTTCAAGGATTTTAAAGCTAATTTAGGAATTTGGGGAAGCCCATGGATAGGCTTTGAACATTTTATTAGATTTTTTAAGTCCTATAATTTTTGGGCTTTAATACAAAATACTTTAGGCATCAGCTTGTATCAATTGTTACTTGGATTTCCAATGCCTATTATCTTTGCGGTAATGGTTAATGAATTCAGGTATAAATCGTTAAAAAAAGGAGTGCAAATGCTTTCGTATGCACCTCATTTTATTTCTACTGTTGTAATGACGGGCATCATCATTGCTTTTTTAGCCCCTCGGACGGGCGTTATTAACCAGTTAAGAGGCGTTTTGGGACATGGTAGTATTGATTTTCTGTCTCGGCCGGATTTATTTAAGTCAATATTTGTAACAACAAACATTTGGCAAAACATGGGCTGGGATTCAATCATATATTTTGCTGCTCTTTCGTCAATTGATATGGAAATGTGTGAAGCTGCCAGCATTGATGGCGCGTCAAAGTTTCAGCGGGTGTGGTACATAAATATACCTTCCATTATGCGCGTGGCCGTGATACTGTTAATCATGAATTGCGGCAGACTCATGGATATTGGCTTTGAAAAAATATTTTTGCTGCAAAATCCATTAAATATGCAGAGTTCTGATGTGATTTCAACTTATGTGTATAGGGCGGGAATATTAGGTGCGCAATACAGTTTTTCTGCGGCGGTAGGTCTTTTCAATACCATAGTAAATGTTATATTATTATTAACCGTTGACAAAATATCCCGCTCGGTCAGTGAATATGGATTGTTTTAGGAGGAGAGCCTTTTGAAAGCGCGATGTAAGCAAGATGCTCTTTTTGATTTTATTAATTTTTTATATATAATAGCAATGATAGTGATTTTTGCTTTTCCGCTTATTTTTATATTTTGCGCTTCAATAAGTGATCAAAATGCTGTGTGGCAAGGAAAAGTATGGTTGTGGCCTGTTGGACCTTCCTTTGCCGGATACAAAAGGATTTTTGAATATAAGGATATTTGGTTGGGGTATAGAAACACCATAGTTTACACTTTATCAGGAACACTGTTAAATGTAATTATGACAATTTGCGCTGCATATCCCATATCCCGAAAAGATTTTAAGGCAGGTCCGGCTTTAACTACATTTTATTTGGCAACCATGTTTTTCAATGCCGGAATAATACCCAATTATTTACTGATTAAATCGCTTGGGCTCTTGGATAGTTTTTGGGTAATGATACTTCCGGGAGCGGTTGGTGTGTGGAATGTAATAGTGACCCGGACTTTTTTTAGAAGCAATATCCCTAATGAACTAAGGGAAGCCGCCGCGATAGACGGATGTAGTAATTTCAGATTGCTTATTAAAATAATATTGCCGTTATCTTCAGCTATTTTGGCGATATTGACGCTTTTTTACGGTGTTTCTCACTGGAATGCATATTTTAATGCACTTTTATATTTGAAAACAAGAACGCGATTTCCATTGCAGCTTATATTGAGAGAGATACTCATCATTAATACATCCCTTATTGACCCTGAGTCTTTGTCAGGTTCTGCGTCTGAAAGGCAAACGATAGTTGAAAGTATTAAATATGGAGTTATCATAGTGTCAAGCCTGCCTTTGCTTATTGCGTATCCTTTTGTGCAAAAGCATTTTGTGAAAGGCATAATGGTCGGGTCTCTTAAAGGATAGGAGGTAATTTTGAAAAACTTCAAAATATCTGTGCTTATAAAATATGTGCTGTCATATGTTGCGATATTTATTATACCCATAATCATTTTTGCGGTACTTATAAATTCTGTTCTTATTTCTAATTTGCAAAAGGAGGGTATTAATTCCAATATTCTTTTATTGGAAAAGGCAAAAGAAGCGATGGAGAGAAGAAATGCAACTATACAATCTGTATCTTTGAGTATAAAGGATAATAATGCGCTTAGCAAAGATGTTTTAACCTTAAATAAATATAAAATGCTCGAAGGCGTTAATATGCTGAAAAACTATAAACTTTCAGATTCAGGATTTTATGATATTTTATATTACATAAAAGATGACAGCAATATGATTTATTCGGCTTTACAGTCAGGTTCTATGGATTTGATAATTGACAGGGTATATAAATTTAAAGATTGGAGGCTGAATGAGTTTCAATATGACATAAACAATGTGACTGTTCCTTTGGTTAAGCCCACGCAATCTCTAATTATAGGAGATGGAGACGAAACGTTGCACATAATGCCGTTTTTGTATCCTGTGCCGGTTAACATGCCTAAAATCATGCTTATATATCTCATAGATGAAGAAATCCTTAAATTTGATTTTTCATTAAATATTAAAAAAAATACAGCAACAGCAATGATACTTGACTCTCAAAACAATATGTTATTTCAAGCAAATGTCAGAAACGATTTGCAGGATGAAGTAATAACAAACCTTGGAACACAAAAATCTTCAAGCGGAATTTTAAATCTTAAAAACAATAGAGTTGCAACATTTGTAAAATCGGACTCTTTGCATTGGACATTTTTAATGATAGAAGACGCGTCGGAATTTTCAAAGTCGGTTTCATTTGCAAAGACCAGTTATGCTTATGCTATTTTAGTGGTGTTGCTTTTAGGAATTGCAACAATTTTAGTATTTTCGCATTGGAACTATAAGCCTATTAAGAAATTATTAAATATTATGGGTCCTGCCAAAGGGGTTAGAAAACTTTATGGAGAGTTTGACTTAATAAACCATTTTGTTGATGAAATATTAATTAAAAACAACGAAATGTCAAGCTTTTTGGAAAATCAGAAAATCATACTGAAGAATCATGCGCTGAGGGAATTGCTTAAAGGAAACCAAGATGAAGTCATATTGCAATTAGCCGGAGATAATGAAAAAAAGCAATCTTTATATGTTGTAATGTGCTTTGAGGCTTTTGAAATGGAGCGGTGTAACGAAGTATTACAATTTATGAATACATTTTTTATTGAACATAATTTTGATTTTCATGTTATAGATGGAGTAGAAGTCAATGAGTATTGTTATATACTTGAATTTGATGTTTTTGACAAGGCGCAAATAGAAAAAATGCTGAACCAACTGGCAAAGGGTGTAAGTAAGGAGTTTGGCGTTACAATGCATATTGGCGTCAGCGATATATGCCGTGAAATTATTGATATAGGTCGCGCGCATATGCAGGCCATGATGGCACTAAGAAGCTGCAACGGTGAATTGATAAAGATTTTTGATAATTCAAACAATTATGACATTGCTCCTAAGGTACTAAAGCAATATGATCAATTAAAAACTTTAAATTTATATATAAATACGAGAAATGTTGATCAAATTAAAAAAACGGCTACATGCTTGATAGAATCTATATCAAAAGAAAAAATTCCGCTGTTTTTTAAAAGATGCATGTTTTACGATGTATTTAATATTTTGATTAAGCTTATGATGGAAAACGATTTGGGAAGTAAGTATTTATCCGAATTTAATGTTCCGGATATGAGCAAGGATAAGCTTTGCAAATTCCTTGATGGTGTTATTGATGATTTGGTAACTTATTTATGTGACCAGCACAATGGTGAAACTGAAATGCATATCATGTTTTCATCTATCAAGGAGATAATCGATGCGGAATATTGTAACGAACAATTTTCATTAGAGAAAATAGCAGTGCAAAATGAAATATCTTTATCATATTTGAGCCAGCTTTTTAAAAGCCAGGCTGGAATTACTCCAAGTGAATACATTTGGGAATTAAGGCTTGAAAGGGCAAAAGATCTCCTTTTAAACAGTGACCTTAAATTAAATGAAATAGTGAAGGAAATCGGATTATTGGATGTTTCAAGTTTCAGCAAAAAATTTAAAAAGTCCACCGGTCAGCCTCCGGGGCAATTTAGAAAAAGAGAAAATTAAAGAGGGCAAAGGTGTAAATTGTGCTGAGGTGTTTTAAGAAAAAATTTGATTAATTAAAGATTGCAAAGCATCAATTATGAAATAATAAAGGAGTGTCATGATATGGATATAATTCCAGCCCGTCAGAAGTGGAAATCTTCAATGACTGACCGTGAGAGGTTTAAAAACCAAATGCATTACCAAACAGTAGACCGTTGTTTTAATATGGAATTCGGATATTGGAACGAAAACTTTCAAGAGTGGAGAATGTTCCGGGATAATAATATCACGAATAACAATGAAGCCGATATATTTTTTAATTTTGACGAGTTTCGTAAAATCGGTGCGAATGTATGGCTGTCGCCAACATTTCCTGAAAAGATTATTGAAGAGCGTGAACATACTGTAATCATGCAGAACGGCGACGGTCTTATAGCCGAAGTACCAAAGGGAAGCGCAAGTATACCTCATTATATATCTTCAATGGTAGCTACCCCGGAAGATTGGAAACGAGTCAAGGAAGAAAGAATGAGGCGTGATAGTCCAAGCAGAATTCCGGACATTAATGCTTTAAAAGCATTGCATCCCGGTGACCGTACATATCCCCTCGGAGTATACTGCGGTTCATTGATTGGAAAAATACGTGATATGCTGACCTTTGAGGGGACTGCATATGCATGCTTTGATTATCCGGATATGGTAGAGGACATGGTCGAGACTTGCTGCGTGTTGATTGAGGATTCCTTAGACCGTTTGCTTCCGCATTTTGATTTTGATTTTGCATGGGGTTGGGAGGATATTTGTTTTAAGAATGGCCCCATAGTTTCGCCGGATTTTTTTAAAGAAGTGGTCATGCCGCGGTATAAGAGGATACGAAAAAAATTAGATGCTGCGGGAATTGATATATGGTATACCGATTGCGATGGTGATGTGCGGGCGATACTTCCGTATATGGTAGAAGGCGGCATAAACTGTTTGTTTCCTTTCGAGGTAAATGGCTGTGCTCACCCTGCCGAACTTTTAAATGAATACGGTAAGGAACTTCGTATCATGGGCGGAGTAGATAAGATGCAGTTAAAGGCAGGAAAAAAAGCTATAAGGACATATATGGATAGTATTCTGCCATTAGTGGAAAGAGGTGGATATATCCCCTTCTGTGACCACCGCTGTCCTCCGGATGTGCCAGAGGAAAATTATTTATATTATCTTGATTTGAAAGAAAAAATGTTCGGATGCGCCAAACAGTAGGAATGTTTTTATCTTATTTTGAAAGGGGTTTTTTTATGAGGAGGACGCTGGCATTTATTGCGGCGATGGTGGTATTATTTGCTGGATGCGGCAAGCCGCCAACCAACACATCTATATCGAATAAATTCAACGAGACAGGCTATCCCATAATGGAAGAAAAAATCGTTTTAAAAATGATGGGGATAACTGACCCATCCTTCAGTGATTGGAGTAAAAATCTCTTTTACCGGAGGATGGAGGAAATGACAAACATATGTTTTGAGTACACGACCGTGGCACTCTCCAACTGGGGAGAAAAAAAGAACCTGGCTTTTGCCTCAGACGATTTGCCTGATGTGTTTTTCAAATCTGCGATAACATCTCAGGAAGAGTTGACATACGGAGACCAACTGTTTCTGATTCCATTGGAGATGCTGATTGAAAAGCACGCGCCTAACCTAAACAAAATTTTTGCAGATGAGCCGGAGATAAAAAAGGCGATAACAGCGCCCGATAGACATATATATGCTTTGCCAAGCATCAACGAAGCATCGGGACTTCCGCTTATGTATATAAATGAAAAATGGTTGGATAATCTGGGCTTGAGAATGCCGGAAACTATGGAAGAATTCGTTGCTTGTTTAAGAGCATTTAAAAATGATGATCCAAACATGAACAAGCAAAAAGATGAAATACCTCTTACTATTTGGGGAATAGAACAACTCAAAAGATTTATGGCGAATGTTGGTTTGCTCTTTGGCGATGGCGCAAATGTATGTGTAAGAAATGACAAGGTGATATTTACACCTTCTTCAGGTGAATATAAGAATGCGCTTATACAGCTAAGAAGTTTGTATAAAGAAGAACTGTTGGATAACGATACATTTACTCAAACTCAAGAGCAAGTGCGTGCAAAGGGTTCCGGCAAAAGCCCTGTGCTGGGATGCTTGCTTACATATTCGCCTGATCTTCAGGTTGGACCTGACAGACATGGTGACTATGTTAGCTTCATCCCCTTGAAACTCAATGATGGAAGCAGGGTTTGGCCGACTGATTCAAAGGTTAAACGCGGAAAGTTCGCCATAACGAATAAAAATTCTTATCCGGAGGCTACAATCCGTTGGATAGATTATTTGTATTCCGAGGAAGGCGGAATACTATCATGGGCAGGCAAAGAAAATGAGGATTTTAAATTTAATGATAATAAAACAAGGTGGCAATTTATTTTAGAAGATGACGAGACAGTATCGCAGAAAAGGGCAAGAACAGTTATGCAGCCCGGGGGCGGCGAACCCTGCCTTAAGCCGGTTGCGTTTTGGAACATGATTGATGATGATACTGAGCAAAAAAATATTTCGGAGCGCAATAAAGTGAGACCGTACTTCAAGGAGCCTTTTCCTCTTTTCTATATTGGAAACGAAGAGCAAAAGAAAGCAGATATCATAAAAACTGATGTAAACAGTTATGCGGATCAAATGCTTGCAAGGTTCATAACAGGGGATGCTTCTTTAGAAACAGAATGGGATGGTTACATCAAGGCGTTGGAGCGCATGGGACTCAGTGAGCTACTGGAGATTTACAACAAGGCATATGGCGATTATGCCGAATAAAATACAAGGAGTGAAAAATGTGAAAAAGATTATTACTATTTCTATCTGTGTTTTCCTTTTACTGACAGGCTTAGGCAATACAGGATGCTTTGCGTTGATACTTGCACCCAATCCAACGGTTACCGACAATGGGGATGGCACTTTTACGATAACGATGACCCCGGCAGCAGATACAGCTCTTATGTCGCAATCACCAACCGCAGACAACTCTACAGGCGGGACAATATCTTTAAACCTCCCAACATCTAACCCCACGGGGGGGAATTTAACAATAGGCATATTCAGGTATAATTTAACTGCTTTAAAAAATAAACTTGACGAAGGTTATTTTATACATGAAGCAAAATTAAGCGCAACTGCGGCGACTACTGCGGCTACGGCTGCCAGAAGGCTCGAATTGTGGACTACATCTGCCAACGGAGATTGGCCGGAATCTGTTACTTATAATGTTTTAAATGCTGCGAATTCCTATGGATTTCAGCTTGAAAACAAAACTGATCTTACTCAAAAAAAGTTTATAGGAAGCGAAATGCTTTCCTGCTCAGAAAACATTACGGGCAGCATTGCTAACGGGACGGTAATTGACTTGGCGATTCCGCATTTGCAATTCCCAACCATTGTTAACGATGATAACACTTATACTTTTGCACTTTTTGTAAATGCGGCAAGTGCTATTAATATTGCTACCAGAGATAATGCAACACTTTACGCACCTAAGCTTACCGTTACCGTAGGAAATGTTTCTCCTCCAATAACTCCGTTGACAAAAACCCCAGCCATCAACGCCCAAATCGGTGCTGATCAGTCGGCGTATAACAAAAGCGTAATCGGAATATTGAACAGGGATAACCGTATGACTTTTCTTAAGTATTCACTTAGCGCGGAGGAAATTTCAGGCAAAGAAATTGAAACGGCAAAAATTATTTTAACTCCAACCGGGAACCCGAATCAGACAACCATGGGGCAAGCAGGTATTTCTATGCCGGTACTTCTGACGGCTGCCGAAAAGAAATTGGCAGATAACAGTGACTGGACGCTTAACGGTATAACATGGGCGAATAGGCCGATATTCTATAACGCCACACCCATAGGGAACCTGCCTTTGTCATATGAAGACTTCTACGATAAAACACCGCTTGAGTTTGATGTAACAGATTACATAGACGGCGTCGGCGATTACTATTTTGCAATAAGATCGGCAACCATACATCAGGCAATTTTTGATTCTGCCCGTTTGTATATTGAGTTCGGAGAAAAATCGGCCAAAAATCCTCTTCAATTTTTGGCGGCAGCCGGAGTTTATATAGACGATGCATTAATTTATTCTCCGGAAGGCTTCAACGTATCCGGAGGAAAAACTGCAGCTCTGAAGCTTAGAATAAAGAATAACTCGGCCGTTGACGGAGTAAAAATCAATCCTATATTTGCCGTTTATGAAAATGAATCAAGGGAGTTTTGCAATCTGGACATGACTGAGTTATCCCTTAATGCAGGACAAATCAGTGAAGAGTTTGAGCTTGCTCCTTCAATTCATGGCGGATCTGAAAGTATATATGCTAAGTTATTTGTTTTCAGAAATTTTGTAGATATGTGTCCATTAACACCTTTATATTTAGGACAATATTAAAAATCAGGAGGCTATTATGAAAAAAATACTGACTGTTATAATGGCAATTGTGATGCTATCAGGGATGTTCGTATCTGTAAACGCAGAAACATTGTTTGAAAATAATTTTGAGAATGACGAAGCCGGCAGTATGGCGGATGGCTTTGGGAAGGCGGGCGGCTATATTGTCAGAAACGATGTAGGTGATGCGGTTGTATATAGCGACGGAAGCAATAACGTTCTTAAATATACGCACGCCGGTGTTAAAAACTCCAAAGATATAAATTGTACAATGCAAACTAAACCCATTAATTTTACATCTCCTAAGGGCGGTGCAAGTATATATGAGTATAAGCTTAAAGCAACATTTGATATTAAAACTCCTGGAAGCAATGATTGGTTCAACTCAAGCCTGATAGGCGCCGCAACGCATTTTGGCATACTTCAATTTCGCAGTGACGGGGCTATTATGCTTAAATCAACCCTTAAAGCCGGTGCTTATAAAGTGAATGAATGGAATGATATTAAGATAGTGATAAGAACCAATGAGGATCTGGCAGATTTTTATATTAATGACAAAGTTATTTTTAAAGATCTTAAGCTCGGAATTACAGCAACACAATATGCTGCTTTCCAGATGTTTTTCGGCTCAAAGCCAATGGATAAAATAGAGGCTTTGATTGATAATTTTAAAGCTTATACGGTAGATTCTTATGAAGGGCCGAAAGATGTTGCACCAGTATCAACTCCTGCTCCGCAGCAGGCAAGCCAGTCTTCAGATTCAACTGCGGATTCTTCATCTGTTTTACCATCCATAACCTTCAGCGATTTGAACGGTCACTGGGCGGAGAATATTGTTTACAATATGGTAGAGCGCGGATTATTTAATGGTTATGAGGACGGAACATTTATGCCTGATAACAATATTCAGATTGATGAATTTATCAAAACATTGGTAACTGCAAGAGGAAGAGGTCTTGAAGGACAGGCTGATCAATTTGCAGCTCAGAGAAAAGGGACCTATTGGGCGGAACTGTACATTGATATTGCGATGGGTTCCGGCTTTATTGAAAATAACGAATATTCAGATTATACCATTCCCATTAACCGTCAGCAAATGGCAAAGATGATTTCGATGGCTTTGAGGGAAAATATAGAAGTTGATGCAGAGGCACTTCAAAAGGAAATAAAGGATTTTGACTCTATTTCAGAAG
>JALOAJ010000063.1 GCA_023228885.1 Bacillota bacterium
ATATTTTAACGATTCGGCTCAAGTGCCAAGCTGGGCAAGCGCCGCAATTTCGGGGCTTGTACGGTCGGACATTGTTTCGGGCTACGGTGACGGCACAATCCGCCCGCTAAACAGCGTAAACAGAGCGGAAGCGGCGCAAATGCTGTACAAATTAATATACTAAAAAAACACTTCATATAATACAACGGTTAATTTCGGAAACTCCCGAGATTAACCGTTTGCCGTCTTGTTTGCATATAATGTAATCGAAAGATGCAAATGGGAGGCGTTTTGTAATGAACTGTGTTTACGATTATAAACAGCTTTGCAATGATTTAATAAGGCTTGAAAAAAGCTTTCCTTTTTTAAAGACTTCAATAATGGGCAAAAGCATTAAGGGCAGAAATATTTATCTTATTAAGCTTGGAGAAGGCGAAATAAAGGTGTTTTATAACGCCGCGCACCACGGGCTGGAATGGATAACATCAAAAATCGTTATGCAGTTTGCGTTTGATTACGCAAAAAGGTATGTGTCGGGCGTTCGGCTTTGCGGTTATGACATTCGCAGGCTGTACAAAAAAGCAAGCATTTATATAGCCCCAATGATAAACCCCGATGGAATCGAGCTTTCTAAAAAAAGGGCAAGCTGGCAAGCAAACGCAAGGGGGGTTGATTTAAACCACAACTATAACGCCGGGTGGGAAGAATATAAAGCCCTTGCGGCAAATGCCGGAATAACAAAAAGATGTGCAACGCGCTACCCCGGCAAAGGTTGGGAAAGCGAGCCGGAATCAACAGCGGTTGCAAATTTAACACGGCAAATCGCTTTTGATTATGTCGTTGCACTGCATAGCCAAGGTGAAGAAATCTTTTGGCAATACGGCAAAAACCCTCCGCCGAAAGCCGAAAAAATCGGCAGGCTAATGTCGCAAGTAAGCGGATATGCCCTTAAACAAACAAGCGGTCTGGCAAGTTACAGCGGTTATAAGGATTGGTTCATAAAAGAATTTAACCGCCCCGGCTTTACAATTGAGGTAGGCAAAGGCAAGAACCCGCTGCCGATAAGCCAGTTTGACGAAATATATAAAAAGGTGATAAAAATATTATTGTTGCCCGAAGCGGCATTGAGCTAACGGCTTTTTAAGAAAAATAATTTTTTTGATGATAACTTTTCATCTTTCCCCAAAAAAACCCTTATTTTTCACAAAAAAGCGTTGCTTAAATTTATCAAAGGTGTGAAAATACACAAATAGCAACCCCCAAAATTGTAAGAAAGCTAAAATTTTTGTTTTTTATGAAATACGCTTGAAATAATTAATGTTTGCGTGTATAATGAAATAGTAATAATTATATTGGGCAAAGTTTATTTCGCCATAAAATTTTGGCGTCATTCGAAGCTTGAAAAGGTCGGTAACATTTTAAAACAGATTTGAAAAAAGTCTATAAAATTGCGGTATTTTATATTTCGGTTTTTGCCGGGTGCTTTAAATGTTGTCGAGTGCTTTAAAGTTGGGCATTCACAGGGGTTAAATCCTTTTATGCCTGCGAAAAGCTATACTATTTTATGTGAAAGAGCTTTGCTTTATAAAAAAGCAAAATTAAAAAGCGAAAGGGGAAAAAATAATGGGTAAAAAATCAAAAGTTTTGGCGTTGCTTTTATGCTTTGCGGTAATAATATCAGCAATGCCGATAATGGCATTGGCGGACACACCGCCAATCACAATTACTAACATAGATGTTAGCGATGATGGTGATGCTTTAAATGTAGTTGTTAGCTATGATGTAGATGCTACCGTTGGCAACCAAGTTACAATTCTTGCCACAATCAACGGTTATTTCGATGCTAACTCCGACGAAGACGACATTGCGTACATAGACCAAATCGATAACCCGGGAGCGGGCAGCAACACATTTGAGTTCGCAGTTTCGAAAGACCGTATGGGCATTGCAGCAGCAATTTTCGTAAAAATTGGCGGCACAGATGTTGACACACCGGGCGCACTAAGCGAGGAATTTGCCGGCGAGGTTGTAATTGTTTTTGGTGATGTAAACGGTGACGGCGATGTTGATGCAGTTGACGCAGGTTTGGTGCTTGCCTACTTTGTTGGCAACAGAACAGATTTTCCGGATGCGGCACATGGCTTAGAAGCTGCCGATGTAAATGATGATGGCGACATTGATGCAGTTGATGCAGGTTTAATTTTAGCGGTATTTGTTGGCAACAGGGAAAAGTTCCCGATAGAAGAAAACTAAAGCCAATTACAAAATTATTATATTATGAGGTTTAAGGAGGAATTGCTTTGAATAAAAAAATAAAAAGTATATTTTCATTGGCAATAGCAGTTTGTATGCTGTTTTCAATAGCCGCTTTTAATGTAAGCGCTGCAAGTGTAGAACATACAGTAACAATAACCCCTTCTGTTTCAACAGGAGCAGCAGGTGACGAAGTAATGGTTAACCTTTATTTGGACAATACTACAAACATACAAACTATTGGTTATAAACTTACATACGATACCAATGTTTTTGAAATTAATGCAGGCACAAATGACGATTGGGGTATTCCAAATTGTGTAGATGAGGACTTTTTTGCCGCATATTTTTCTACGCTACCTACAAAAAAATTTGGTGACTTAACAATTGGAATAGAAATCCCCGGTCAAATTGCAATTGGGGGTGCAAGGTCAAATGGTATTTCAGCAGCTAACAATACAAACAATATGCAAATTGGCGGCTTTATTCTAAAAGTTAAAGATGATGCTCCTGAAGGTGAAACACAATTTAATCTAATTGACACAAAAACTTCCGATGCAGGTGAAGATTTTGGCACAGCAATGGCTTTCGAGCCTGTTACCTTTACGGTACAAGGCGCTCCTGAAGTAGTTGACACAAGCGCTTTGGAAGCTGCAATTGGCGTAGCGCAAGGTTTGCTTGCCACAGTTATCGGCGATGAAGTCGGCGAAGTATCGCAAGACGCATGGAACGCTCTTGACGGCGCTATCGGTGATGCAAATGTTGTTTTTGCAAACGAAGATGCAACACAAGGCGAAGTTGACCAAGCAACAAGCGACCTTAATACTGCAATAGCAGCATTTAAAGCCGCAATTGTAAAAGGCGCAACGATAGCTGTTGAATCAAAAGTTGCTAAACAGGGCGAAGATGTTTCCGTTGATATCAGCGTTAAAGATGTTCCAAATGACGCAGCCGGATTGCAATTTGGCATGAACTTTGATAAAGATGTGCTAAATGTTGTAAATATTGCAAGAGGTAGTGCAATAAAATATGATTCAGGCAGCGAAGAAGGTATATCCTTTGATAACGCTACCGGGAAAGCTACTTTTGCAGGGCTGTTTGATGAAGGTGCAGCATTAGATTTCAGCGATTATGTTGTTGTTGCAACAATTACATTTAAAGTTGCTTCCGATGCAGCTCTTGAAGACACAACACTTGAGTTGGTGGATGCTACATACGATGATACCTTTACTTTTGATACACCGGAAGATGGTGTAATAACAGTTGAAGAAGAAGATAATCAAGAGCTCAAAGAAGCAAGGGATGCTGTTAAAGCGTTTGAAGATGCAGTTGATGAAGCTGCTGACTTGAACGGTGTTGCAACTGCTGAAGGCTTGCGCGACACAGCACAAGGTTTGGTAGATGTGCTTGACCATGACGAAGCAGATGCTTTGGATAACAGAATTTCTATTGCAGATGGTTTGCTAACAGCTAAGAAAACTCAGTTCACTGCAGAAAAAGCAGCTCGCGATTTAGTTGAAGCGTTTGAAGATGCAGTTGATGAAGCTGCTGACTTAGACGATGTTGCAGCAGCAAGAATCGAAGGCGCAGATGCAGCTACGGCAGTTGGCAATTTAGATGCCGGAGCGGTTAAAACCGAACTTGAAGGCGACTTAGCCGACCTAAACGCAGCGCTTGACGCAAAAGCTGAAGGCTTTGCATTGGCAGACATTAACTCGGGTGACGGATCAACTGTTGCTTATGACGAGTTAGTTAATAATGCAGACCCGGCAAAAGAAGAAGAATATAACAATGCCGCTGCATTGGTTAAGTTCTGGATAAATGACGATGCTCCTTTGGCAATAGGCGATATAGAAGACATCGTTACAGCAGTCAATGCATTTGATAGTGCAAACAAGGGTGCGTTGACAGACAAAGGCGGAGTGCTTGAACTTACACTACTAAGCGCTGATAGAGTTAGAACTATCTTCCTAACCAAGCCTGCCGTAACCATTGACGAACTGCTAAGAGCAGACATGAACGATGATGGTAACATAAGCGGTTCTGACGTTACTGCAATACTTAAAAAGGTTGCACAAGATATGCTAACAAAATAAAAAACGGTTAAAACAATAGCCGTTAGATATGCTAATAAAAAGTGGGTAAATTAAATTTTACCCACTTTTTTCATCACAAGATAAAAAAACGCATTCCATATATTACAGTATAAAATATTGAAATGAGGATTGAATATGGGCATAACAGGTAAAAGTAACAAGCTTATTGTTTCGCTTTTAACAACATTTGCTTTAGTATTTTGTGCCTTTTCAACTGCCTTTGCAAACGATACCGTTACTCTTAGCATATCAAGTGCCACAATAACTCCGGACGAAACAGCGGAAATTGGGATTGAAGTTTCAAATCTTAAAACTTTAAGCAATTTAAGCTTTTTTGTTGAGTTTGACAGTTCGGCATTTGAATTGACTAAATCCAATATAACGGTTGAGGACACTCTGCTAAAAGGTAATGGTACAATTGCGCTTGGAGCGGATGTTCATGGAGATGGAAAAAGGCTGGCGGCAATAGGAGGAGACAACAGGGCACACGAAGTTGGAATGATAGAAAAGACAACAATAATTACAGCAAGGTTTAAGCCAAAAAGCGGCATTAAACCGGGAAAGTATGATTTGAGCTTTAATAGAGTAGAAATTGAAAGTTTAGACAGCAGCGGAAATACTATAAAGCTAACCGTTAACAAACTTAACGGAAGTATAACCGTTCAAGAAAAAAGCGGTGGAACGGGCGGCGGCGGAACAGGCGGCGGCAACAAATACATCCCCGTCATACCCGAACCGAAAGAGCAAGATGAAACGCCAAAAACCGAAGTTGTGGGCGCTGAAAAATTTGCCGACCTTGACGGTTTTGAGTGGGCGGTAGAATCAATAGACGCCCTTGTTAAGGCAGGCATTGTAAACGGCGTTACCGAAACGGCTTACGAGCCGGGGCGCAGCATTACCCGTGCAGAATTTTGCAAGCTCATTTCAACCGCATTCGGATTTGATGAAGTTGACGAATTAACCGCCTTTACCGATGTTTCAAATGACGATTGGTTTTATGCGCCTGTTATGGCGGCTGCCAAAGCAGGTATTGTAACGGGCTATCCGGAAGGCAACTTCCTGCCCGCGGCGGAAATATCACGCGAAGAAACAGCGGTTATGCTAATTCGAGCGCTAAAAGCGACAGGAATTGAAATCCCGCAAGGCGAAATGACCTTTGCCGATTTTAGTGAGATGGGTGATTGGGCGGTTGACTCAATCGCATCGCTTGTGCAAATGGGTATAGTAAACGGTAAAGGTGACAACAAATTTGCACCCAAAGATAACTTAACCCGTGCCGAAGCCGCAAAAGTGATTCACTTTTCAATTACATTATGATATAATCATATTATGATGCAATCACATTATGATGTAATCGTTATGCAATCGGCAAAGGAGGCAAAACAAAATTGAAAATAAAGCCTACACTTATTATTTTAGCAGTATTTATAACATTCCTTGCTTTTTCAGCGCCGGCAATGGCAGACGACACAATCGTGCTGAGCACTCCAAGCATAGATATTAAGCAAGGGCAAAGCGCAGAGCTTGAAATTGAAATAGCCAATGTTGACATTTTGGCAGGAATGAACTTTAAATTGTATTTTGATAATTCGGCATTCTCCGTTGATAAATCAAGCGTTAAGCTGACGGATAAGATGGAGGAAAGCAGCCTGGTATTTTCATTAAATGCGAGCCAAGAAAAGGGCATGGTGGCTGCAATTGCCGCATCATGGGCAAATCAACAGGTTGGCTGGGTTGAAAAAACAGCCGTTGTTAAAATGAAGATAACGGCAGACAAAAGCGCTGCCCCGAAGGAATACCCGCTAACCTTTGATGATATTTTAGCTTTTAAAATTGTCGAGAACAATGTGTTTGAACCTTATGACATAAAAATCGAGCCGGGCGTTATAACCGTTTTGCCGTCGGACGACCAACCGCCCGCAGAGGATACCGACAAATTCACCGATTTGGACGGCTTTGAGTGGGCAGCGGATTCGATAAACGCGCTTGCCAAAGCAGGCATTATAAAAGGCGCCGCCGAAGCGGAATACCGACCGCAGCAAAATATAACGCGGGCGGAATTTTGCAAGCTAATTGGCGAAACATTCGGGTTTAATGAAGTTGACGAATCGGCTGTTTTTACCGATGTTTCAAATGACGATTGGTTTTATGCGCCTGTTATGGCAACTGCCAAGGCGGGTATTGTAACGGGCTATCCGGAAGGAGATTTTCGACCCGTGGCGGAAATATCACGCGAAGAAGCGGCGGTTATACTTATTCGTTCGTTAAAAGCGGCGGAAGTTGAAATCCCACAAGGCGAAATGACATTTGCCGATGCCGATGAAATTGGCGATTGGTCGGTTGTCTCAATCGCTTCGCTTGTGCAAATGGGCATGGTAAACGGCAAGGGCGATAACAAATTTGCGCCCAAAGATAACTTAACCCGCGCCGAGGCGGCAAAGATTATTTATTCAGCTTATGAAGTAGTGCAAAAATAATCATTATAAAAAAACAAAAAGGCATATTCGCAATTTTTGCGTATATGCCTTTTTTCTATATAGTAATCACATTATTATACTATTTACCTTAATTTCAAGTAAAAAATAGTATTGCCCGGCATAATTACAGGTTTTTAAAGCCGCATATAATGTCGCCCAGCCCACGCTCTATGTCGCAAAGCGCTTGTTGAACTTTTTTTACCCCGCAGCAGACATTCCCGCATTGGATATCATCCAAGCCGGAAACAAGACATTGAATTGCCCTGCATATTTTGTCTACCCCACAAAGGATTTGTTTTA
>JALOAJ010000022.1 GCA_023228885.1 Bacillota bacterium
TTTGATTTTTCCGATGAGGCGGAAGCGGCGGATGCAATGCGAAGATTAAAGCGGGATAGCCGCGTGGCTTTTGTCGAATATGATTATCCCAAATATTTAATGGGAGTTGCCCCTAATGATACTATGTTTAGCGCCCAATGGAGCCATGCTTTCACCGATGCGGTTACAGGGTGGGAAGTTACGGGGCTCACAGAGCAACGAGAAATTATTGTGGCTGTTATAGACACCGGCGCAAAAACAAACCATGAAGATTTAATCGACAGGCTGAAAAACCCGTATAATGCGGTAGACGGCGGGGCTGATGTTACCGATACCAATTGGCATGGCACATTTGTAAGCGGCATTATCGCCGCATCGGCAAACAACGGCAAAGGCGTGGCAGGTGTAGTCGGCGGTTTTAACATAAAGGTTATGCCGATAAAGGTTGACGGCGCTGAAGGCATAAAAACCTCTGATTACCTTGCCGGCTTGGAACACGCAATTACAAGCGGGGCGGATGTAATAAATATAAGCCTTGGTTCAAAAAGTTTCTCTCCGGCAGAAAAAAATAAAATAACGCAAGCCGTTAATCAAGGTATAGTTGTGGTTGCGGCATCGGGCAATAGTTCTGCAGAGGATGATATAGGACCGACAGATTTAGTATATCCCGCCGCTCACGAAATGTGTATTTCCGTTGCATCCCATGATAAATACGGCGAAAGAAGCTACTTTTCCGTTGCCAATCCTTTTGTGGATATTACCGCTCCCGGAGAGGCTGTCCGTTCAACATACTTTAACGGCGGATATGCTACGAGCAGCGGGACATCCTTTTCCAGCCCTTATGTTGCCGGAATAGCCGCCATGATTAAGGCGTCCGATTTGTTAAAAACACCGTATGATATACACGAAATATTGACTTCAACGGCAATTTCCCCGCCCGGGCAAAGCGGCAGAACGAACGAGCATGGCTACGGCTATGTTAATGTTGCAACGGCTTTGCGAGCGGTTTATAACTTTGATTATAATGCGGAGGTTCGGCTCAATTGGGATACCGTTCATTTAACGCAGGATGTTGACGAGCTTATCCTTACCGCTCAATCGGATGGTAGCAACGACACCTTCGTGTGGTATAAAAGCACCGACCACAGCGTTGCGACAGGCGGGGAGGAATATGTCCTTTCAAAAGGCGGCGCAAGAGGCAGTAATTATTTAACGGCAAAAATTCCTCTCGGCACAAAGCAAGCTGTTTGCTACTACAGCTGGGACAGCTCAACTGCGCCGGAAAGCCTGTCCGGAGCTGTTAACGGGTTATACATAAAAGATGGTATGTTGATGAGCTATTTTTACTTAAATAAATATGATTATTTTATAAATGCGCAAGGCGGGCAAATTCCTGAAATTATTTCTATTGATGCCGCCGACGGTGTTTTTTATAAAATCAAAAATTCGGGCACTTTAAACGGTGAAAGCGTTGTTACCACATCGGCGCCGAATGACAGCCGCACCTTTACCTTTATTCCAAAGCAATTTAACGATGGGTTGTACCCTTATTATGCAGAAGATGAAAACAGCGTAATATTTGCCGTAACCGCCTATAACACCGCCGGGGTCAGTTACAACGCGCAAATGGTGTGCGCCGTTTATGAGGGCAATAAATTAGTCGATTTATCGCTGTTGCCGATAGAAATAAAAAACGGCTATACGATTAAAGAAGTTCGCATGACCGTTTCGGAAGGGCAAAGCGTTAAGGTTATATTTTTAGATAGCTTTGAGGGCTTGACCCCCATTTCCGAATATTTACCGTATGAAAGAGTTGTTTTATAAATTCCAAATTTATGCGCTGTAAGCATAGCCCGCATTATTGGTGGATAAAGTAATCTTAAGTGGAATTTTTGCCCTTTACATCTATTTGACTAATGGAGTAAGATATAGTTGTAAAAAGGGGGAGTAGATTAAGTTATGAAAAAAATATTTGTGTTGTTGTTGGTACTGACTTTTGCGTTGCAATTACAGCCGATTGTATTTGCCCAAAGCACGATTAAGGTGGCGTGCATCGGTGACAGCATTACATACGGTGCAGGGGAAGAAACTCTGTATAGCTACCCGAACCAGTTGCAGGAGCTGCTTGGACTCGGTTATGAGGTTAAAAACTATGGTGTGGGCGGAACTTGTATGATAAAAGCCTCCGCATCCCCTTATTGGAACACAACACATTTTCAGCTTGCAAAAGCTTATAATCCCGACATTGTTTTGATTATGCTGGGCACCAACGATTCAAAGGCAGATGCGTGGAAGTATAAAGACGAATATTTGTCCGCGTATGCCGACATGGTGAACATTTTTCAAGAACTGCCTTCGCATCCGCAGGTTTATGTTATGACATCACCCTTCGCATATGGGAATGCGTTTACGATAGAAGCAGATGTAATATCAAATGAAATTGTCCCCTTGCAAAGGCAATTTGCAAGTGATAATGGGCTGCCCATAATTGATATATATAATGCAACTCAAGATATGTCATATAATTTTCCGGATAAAATTCATCCAAACCGCAATGGTTATGCAGTAATTGCTCAAATGGTTTATGAAGCGCTGGATTCAAGCACATATCCGCCCGTTACGAATATCGCGCTCGATAAAACAAATGACAGCGTGCTTGTTGGAAACACCACAACATTAACCCCCATACTAACCCCATCTGACGCCAATCCAAGGGTTGTATGGTCAAGCTCGGACAAAACGGTTGCAACCGTGCTCAACGGCGTGGTTACAGGCGTAAAAAGCGGAAATGCCGTAATTACCGCAACCGCGCACGGAACCGACTTAGCCGCAACCTGCAATATTGCCGTAAGCTCCACGCCGCCTTTAAATATATCCGTCAGCCCGAACAGCGCAAATGTTTCTCTTGGCAAAAAGGTGCAGCTTACTGCGAACTTTTTGCCAAAATCGGCAAATAAGCTTGCAACATGGTCGTCGGAAAATGAAGAAATTATAACGGTTGACAACAACGGCATTGTTACGGCAGTTGGCATGGGGAGCGCAACTGTTACGGCAACCGCTGTCGAAATGTCGGCTGCCGGCGAAACACTATCCGCAACGGCAAATATTACCGTTACTGAAAAGCTATTGGATATTCCGAAAAACAGAATAAGCGCAAGAATTCCGAACCTTTTACCGATTGCAAAGGATGAATTACATATATCGGACAGCAGCGTTGGCACCTATTGGGTAACGGGTACCGGGGCTATTTCGGGGGTTGTTGTGTTTAACTTGGGTAATTCCGATTTTGACAACCTGCCTACACAGTCTGTTTCGGTGTCGGGGGTAAAATTTGCTACTGTTTTATCGTTTCAGCCCACAATATTTAATATATGGTACAGTAACACAACAGACGACGAAAGCGAATACCGCAGAATTGGCGATAAAAACATAGCCTTTCAATACAAGATAGAAAATGATATTGAGGAGGCATACTACGAATTCCCCGCGGCTGTGCAAGCAAGATACATTAAAATCGAACTTCCCGAGGAAAACAAAAGATTGGCGGAAATTACATTTACAGGCGATATGGCAATTGGCGAGGACGCGGCAATTAAATCCATATCCACCTCGGTGTCGCCCATAACCCCTGTTACGGCAATTTATGACAAAAATTATGATACATCTTGTCGTTTTAATGTAACCGGAAACATTGCAACGATTGAATTGACTGAACAAACGAAGGTGAACGCCATAAGGTTCACCCCTTATATTAACAGCTCCGGTTGGGTGCAGTATCCGGTTTTGGGCTATGAAATGGGCTCTGAAATCAGTTATAGCACAGATGGTTTAAAATATTACGATGCCATAACAAATAGCGAAACATTGACTCCCATAAAAAAATCTTTTCGTCCGGGAACCAGTTTGCAGCTCACATATTACTATGATGTGGCGGAAGGTAAGGTAAATGGGAATTTTGCAAACACCAATAATGTATATATTGGTCAAACATATGATTTTGTAGTGTATTTTAGTTATCCCGTAGATGCTAAGTATATTAGGTTTTCGGTGCCTGAAAAATCCGGTGTTAATCAATATATTACAGAGGTTGCGGTTGAAAAGACGCCGCCGAACGGGTATGCGCCTGCAACGAATGTTACGCTTGATAAAACTGCCGCTGAAATTATGGTCAAAGACACGGTAAAGCTGTCTGCAACCGTTATGCCGGAGGATGCAAACCCAAATGTAAAATGGAGCTCAAGCGATGAAACTGTTGCGGTTGTATCAAGAGGGGTTGTAACGGGTGTAAAAAGCGGAACGGCTGTTATAACAGCGGCGGCGATTGACAACTCCGCTTATGCAAGCTGCGCCGTTACCGTTATGGCGGATTTCCCCGAAAGCGTACAAATTGTTTCGGAGTTGTCTGATTTATACGTGGGAGCAACATGCCGGTTGAGTGCGGATATATTGCCAAAAACCGCAAACACAGCAGTAATATGGACATCAAGCGATGAAACGGTTGCAGTTGTTGACCAAAGTGGGCTTGTTACGGCAATTGGCATGGGTAATGCTGTGATTACAGCATTAGTCAAGGATGCAAATGCAGCTGGGAGTTCCGTTTATGATACAAAAGAAATTCGTGTAATTCCCAAGCCATTTGATATTCCGAAAAACAGAATAAGCGTGCGCATACCAAACCGCGCTTCTGACGAGCCGTACATTATTGATAACAATTATGGTTCGTTTTGGAACACTTGGTCGAATGCAGACAGCGCGCGCGTAGCAATATTCAATCTTGGAAACACCATATTTGAAAATGAACCGCTTTATTCCGTAACTGTGAAGGGCGTAAAAATTGTCTCAAGGGATTTGGCAAACAATGCAAAGAATATGAATATTTGGTACAGTAAAACCGTAAACAGCAATGATGCATACATATCGCTTGGGAATAATGTAGGACTTACCTACATATCGCAAAACGGAATGAATGAAGCTTTTTATGATTTTCCCGAACCGGTGCAAGCAAAATATATAAAAGTAGAATTTCCGGCAGAGTACAGAACCACAGCGGAAATTACCTTTACAGGCGTTGCTTTTGATATTTATGAAATTCCGGCTGCCGATTTAAGCCTTATCTCGGCAGATGGGTTTACTTCCGCGTCAAATATGCTTGACGGCAACTATACAACCTATGGTCGGTCTGTCACGCCTTCCGCAGCAACAATTGCGCTAAAGAGCCCCAAGTATGTTAGTGCAATAAGATTTACTCCTTATATGACGGCGGGGGGTACGCCCAATTTTGCCATTGCATCTTCTCAAGTAAGTTATAGTGTTGACGGTGAAACCTACTATGATGTGATGACAAACGACACAGTCCTGACTGATATAACAAGCGGGTTTCAAAATGCTCAGGCGCCCAATTATTATTATTCCTCTTTTAACCCGCAAACCGGTAACAATAATATTTTTGGTACTGAATATACAGACATGGCGCAATGTAAAGAATCGGTTATACATTTTAAAACGCCGGTTTTTGCAAAGTATATACGATTTACAACACAGATTACAGGCAACACATATATATCGGAGGTAAGCCTTGAAACCATTGCTCCAAAGGAATTTAGCATTGACAATGTAAGCAAAGACGATAAAGGCGCAGTTTCGGGCGTTATATATTACAGCCCAACCGACATGGCTGAGAAGATGCATTTTGTTGTGGCAATATATAATGAAAAAGGGTTATTAAAATCGCTTTCCATAAAAAAGGAAATGCCTATAAGCGGAGGAAATATTGTTGAGGTAGACGGTATGCCGGGAACATCCATAACGGATGAAATTAAAGTGTTTGCATTTAAAGACATAAACACATTGGCGCCGTATTGCGAGCCATATACCACTTTGAAATAACATTAAACAAATGCTTTGGCTTTGCCCTCCATAAGGCCAGTTATAAAATGTTTTTGTCCGTTATGGTCGGCATAGCCGCATTTTCCGCTATGCTTAGCTTGTGGTATTCAAGAGGTGAAATTCCGAGTATCTGCTTAAATGTTCTGTCAAAGTGCGTAAGGCTGTCAAAACCGGTTGTAAATGCGATAGCTGTTATGTTATTGGTCGAAAGCAGCAAGTATTGGGCTTTGGCAATCCTTATTTGGTTAATATATTGTATTAGGCTCACACCCATGTGTTTTTTAAACATTCTTGAAATGTAACAGGGGCTTAAATAAAACTTTTCAGCAAGAAGCTTCAGCGTTATTTTTTCGTTATAGTTGTTTTTGATGAATTCTGCAATCTCCCTAATCTTTTCATTTGTTTTTCGCGATTTATTTTGTATTGCCACAACCTTTTTTTCTTTTTGGTTCATCTGCCTGTGAAATATTTTCGAAGACATAGCAAGAACAGAGCAAAAAAGCGATAGCGTGTATGAATCACTAAACGGGGCTTTATTCGTTTGCTGTTTTAGCATTTCCTCCAACAAAAAAATAAATTGGTTTTGCTCCTCCGGCGTTATTGTAATAACAGGATAATTAACGTCAAAACACAGCAAGATGTTTTCGTTGAAGCCGTCAAGAATATTTTTTATGTAGTTTGTATTAAAATTTATTAAATACCTTTTCTGCGCGTTTTTATTCGGACACAATGTTTTATGCAGTATATAAGGGGGAATAAAAGCCACGCTGTTTTTGTTTAAAAGATAGCAATTGTCGGATATAAATAAATTTCTCTCATTGTCAAAAACATAAAGCATTTCATAGTGTTCATGAAAATGAAAATTAGGCATAATCATGCTGTCTTTATATTCCATCTTATCCACCGAAAAATTTAAAGCATCAGACAAAAGGTCGGCGCTTTTTTTCATTAAATTCATCATCCTTTATCGATAAATTCAAAATATGTTAAAAATACAACAATAAATTTAATTTGCTCTTGTTATAACGAAAATGACAAGAAATGTTGAACAAAAAAAGCAAATAAGCAAAAAATGTGTAGCATTATGATTATAACCATTGTATAATTATAATTACAAAAATAATATTACTTTGTGCAATGTGCAAAAAAAGTATAAGGTTTTCCATTTAGGGTTATTTATTCATGCATTAAAAATGAGCAAACCAAGTGCCATGGCGAATTTTAAATTAACAATTATTGTGTGACAGCATCATCTTTTACTAAACGCTGACGGCGCATTTGCATTCCTGCTTTATAAGTATAACAAATTGGTTGGCAAGTTTCAACCCGTAAAACATCAAAAACTGCAAAATTTAGGAGAACAAAAAAATGACAGCAGAAACCGTAAAAAATAATTGCCGCATTGAAAATAAAAAAGGCAACGCCATGTTAAAAAATATAAAAAAACATAGGTATTTGCTATTAATGCTAACCCCGGGGTTGTTATATTTTGTAATATTTAGATACATTCCGATATATGGGGTTTTAATGGCATTTCAAGACTATTCCTTAAAATATGGCGTGTTGGGCAGCAAGTGGGTTGGCTTAAAACATTTTATAAGCCTTTTTTCCGGCGGAGATTTTCAATTGGTTTTGAAAAACACCGTTTTAATCAGCTTTTTAAAAATAATTTGCGGTTTCCCCGCCCCGATAATATTGGCCCTTTTATTTAACGAATTAAAAGACGGGTATTATAAAAAAATAACTCAAACCATCAGCTATGCACCGCATTTTTTTTCGTGGGTTGTTGTAAGCGGAATGTTGACTTCGTTATTATCGCCAAGCGTTGGCATGGTAAATAAAATTATTCAAGCCTTAGGCGGGCAGCCGATTTATTTTTTGGCAGACAAAAATTGGTTTGTGCAAATTATAATAATGTCGGACATTTGGAAGGAAGTGGGGTGGGGCTCAATCATATATTTAGCGGCTTTAGCGGGCATCAATTACGAGATGCATGAGGCGGCTGTAATAGACGGCGCTTCAAGAATTAAGCGCATGGTTTACATAAATATACCCAATATTTTGCCCACAATTGCAACCATGCTTATACTTCGAATGGGCTCTTTGCTGGATGCAGGTTTTGACCAGATTTTCAATTTGGAGTCCGTCGCGGTCAGAGATGTGTCGGACATTATAGATACATATGTTTATCGTATGGGGGTGGGTAGTTTTCAGTACAGCTTTGCATCTGCGGCAGGGCTGTTTAAATCTGTCATTGGCATTGCAATGGTGTTGCTTACAAACCGGATTGCCCGCAGGTTATCCGATGGTGAAAGTTCAATTTGGTAAAGGGGATAAACGCTTTATGCATAAGAAAACGACAAGCGATTGGGTAGTTAATTTAATGTCTTATTCATTGATATCTTTACTTTGTGTAACTGTATTGATACCGTTGTGGAATCTTTTTGTTGTATCCGTTTCGCCGGTCGCAACAGATGCAATGACATTTAGGTTTTGGCCCAAAGCCTTTGATTGGAAGGCGTGGCAAGGCATTATAACATCCGAGTTTATATGGAGAAGCTTTTATAATACGATTTTTCGGGTGGTATTGGGCACAGCGATTGCAATAATTATGACTGTTTTAACCGCTTACCCTTTATCAAAAAAGATGCTGCCCTTTAGGAAGTTGTTTTTAATTATGGTGCTGTTTACCATGCTATTTTCCGGAGGGCTTATCCCAAGTTATTTATTGGTTGTAAACATGGGGCTCAGAAATACAATTTGGTCACTCGTATTGCCCATTGCAGTTTCACCCTTTAATGTTATTATAATGAAAAACTTTTTTGCCGCTCTGCCCAAAAGCCTTGAAGAATCTGCAACTATTGATGGGGCAAACGATTTGATTGTGTTGTTCAAAATAGCAATACCAATGTCTATGCCTGTGATAGCAACGATAACTTTGTGGTTGGTTGTAACCCATTATAATGCGTGGTTTGATGTTGTGCTTTACATAACCGAAAGAAGCAGATATGTTTTGCAGATTGTTTTGCGCGAGTATCAGGCATCAAAAGACCCTGCAACCATGAACCTTGGCACAACAGAGGTGGTAACTATGACGCCGGAATCCATACGCGCGGCTACAACCCTTTTTGTTATGGTTCCAATTATAATGGTATACACATTTTTGCAAAAGTATTTTATAAAAGGCATAAGTCTTGGTGCAATAAAGGAATAAGATATTGGCTGCAATTTGAAAAGCCAAATATAATTATTGGGAGGACTATTATGTTTAAAAGATTTCTTTATATTGTTTTAACGGTTTCATTTGCCTCAACATTGCTGTTTGGGTGCGGTGGAAAAGAAAATTTAGGCAGCCCCGATGTAATCAAGTGGGTGGGCACGCCCAATATGCCGGTCGAATCGAATTCGATGGTGCAAAAATTCATTGAAGATAAATACAATGTGCAGCTGGAGGTAAAAAGCATTACCATTGATTATTATCAAAAGCTGGGGGCGGACATTGCCGGCGGCGATGTGCCTGATGTTATGTTTATCAACGAACCGCAAAATTGGCAACCGCTTGTTGACCAAGGTCTGTTAGCGGAAATAGACCAAGATTTTTTGAAAGATTACGCTCCTCGGCACTATGCCGCAATTGAACAAGTTGATAAAACCATCTGGGCGGCGGGAATGTATAAGGACGCTCTCTATGCAGTGCCTAAAATTATGGGAAATGAATACAACACAGTTATGGTGTGGCGAGGCGACTGGTTGGATAATTTAGGCATAAAGCAAATACCCGATACAATAGATGAGTTTGAGTATAGCTTTAGAAAATTCAGGTATGACGACCCGGACGGTAACGGCAAAAAGGATACATACGGGCTTACCGGAATGGGAGGTTCGGCACAGCGTCAGTTTGACGAAATATTCGGAGCATACGGCATAATGCCGGGGCAATGGAAGGTAGTTGGGGATAAAGTATGCAATTCAACAACGATGGATGCCGCAAAGGATGTTATTGCCCTTCTTAATCAATGGTACAAGGAAGAACTTATTGACCCTGAAATGATTACAGACAAGCAAGATAATGTTGTCGAAAAACTGGAACAAGGAAGAATAGGCGCAATTCACACTGCCTTGTCGAATGTTTCAATGAATCATCCTCAAGGACGAAGCAAATTTGAATCAATGAAAAAAACAAATCCAAATTCGGTTATTGAACAGCGGGTAGGTAAATTGCCTGCCGGACCATCGGGACAGCGAGGCGACTGGCTGTGGGGTCCGAGATCGAATTTTATTGTTTTTGGTTCACACCTTAAAAATGATGCGGAAAAAATGAGCAAAATACTTGAAATATTAGACGATATAAATTATGACGAAGAAACTGCCCTAAAAGTTGTATTCGGCGATAGAGGCAGAACTTATGATTATATTGACCCTGAAATAGGGGCGGCCTCAGGCGTTAAGTACCTTCCCCCGTTTGATACAGACAAAAACGCAAGGGCAAAAGAAGGGATTGGTCAGCAGGGCTTTTTTAACATGCTTGCGCCGGTAAGCGACTGGGCGGCAATAGATGTGGCAAACAAATATGCTAATGCAGACTTTAAAAAAGAAAATGAGGAGCTTGCATATTGGGGCAGTTACCAAGATGATTTGATGCGCCCGCAATTGCCTTCATCGATAAGATTTCAAGGCGATTTGGATAAGTTGAAAACAACGGCATATAGTGAATTTATTACCGGTGTGCGCTCAATAGACAGTTGGGATGCTTTTGTAAATGAGTATATGGATAAAGGCGGCGCTATTCTTGAACAAGAGGCGCAAGAGTATTATGTTAATTATATTAAAGATATAAAATAAATTGACGGCAAACCGCACATGCACAAAGCACCATTTATACGCCTTATCCGGCTCATGATAAGCGCGTAGGTGCAAAACTTATTATAACTTTGTGAGCCCGGAAAGGCTAATGGTGCTTGGTATATGAAAAGGTATATGAAAAGAAAAAGCATTGTTAAGGTTTTATCAATTTGTCTTGCGTTGTCAATTTTTGCGGCAGTTGCCAATGATGCATTGATTATCAAAGCGGAAAACGGTAACATACCATCGCTGCAGTATGACATTCAAATGCAAGATTACGCAACGCCGCAAGGAGTTGAATTTTCAAACAGCAACCGCGCAAGCGCCGTTGCGGCGTATGAAACGGGCGGGCGGGATTTTGCCTATGTCGGCTCATCCAATGGTTTTACAATATTCGACATTACCGACCCTTCGGAAATTTCAATAGTTCAAGAGATATCCGGAGACATTATTAAAACAGCCATATCGTCAAAGGGTGTTTTAGTTAAGGATGGCCGCCTTATAGTGGCAAACACAAAAACCAACAAAATAGAGTTTTACCAAATTGCAACCGACGGCAAGATAGGCAGCCCCTACAAATCAATAGACGGTACAAGCATGAGCAAGCTTGAAACTTTGGATAACTATTTATTTATTGCGCAAAACAGCAACAAGGGTGTTGAGGTTTATGATTTGTCGGATATAGCTGACGGAGAAAGCATCGTATGCCTTGGCAACCGCGCAAGCAGCGTTCAGGCAAACAATTTTACGGTGGCGAAAATTTCGCAAAACCAATATAGAATATTTTTAATAGACCGCGTGTCAGCTGATATAAGGCAATTTGTTATTTTTGATGTGGATATGACGGGCGGGGGTTTTGCGTTTACGGAATTATATAATAAAGTGCCCACGGAATTTACATTCCCCAACCCATCCCAAACGCAAGTTTTTTACTTGGGCGACAATGTGTTGGTACTTGGATGCGGGACTGTAAACGATAACGGAAAAGACCAAATAATGGTGGATGTATCAAACCCGGGGCAGCCGACGGAAATTACAACATACAGCGGCAGGGTACAAACATACAAATATTTGGGCGACGGGCATTATCTTGCAGGCACACCGGATAAATCGTTGGGGATTTATGTTTTTGCAGATGGCGCGCGCGCTCAAATAGGCGAAACATATGCTATACCCGGCGGGCAAGTTTATGAGGTTGCAGAGCATAAGGGGAATTTATTAATTGCAAACAGCTCGCAATTTTCCGTTTGGAGTTATAAAACGGAGGCAAGGATTTTTGATAGCTTGGATTGGATTGAAGAAACATTTATTTTAAAAGGTCAAATACAAGGGCTTCGGGCGGGGGACATTGTAAATGCTTATGTTTTTGGGGAAAGCCACTTTGTAGATGAATTTGATATAAACGGTTGTTTTGAGCTTCCCTTGCATTATTTGCCCGAAAATGGCGAATACCCGGTAGTCCTTTCGGTAAATCGTGACGGAACGCCTTTTGTGGCGGTTGAAAAAACAATCAATGTAAACATTTGTCCGCAGCTTAGCTTTTTGGATATCCTTTTAAATGACGATGAAATAACCTTCGAAATTCAAAATACTTACAACGAGCCTTTAAACAGCGCAATAATATTTGTCGCTTCGTATGGCGACAACAAACTGCTTGATTACGGGTATATCCCGCTAAATAATATGCCCTCGAAAGGCAAAACAGTAAAAACAGTATCGGTAAACTTGCAAGAAAAAGAATATTTAAAGATATTTGCCATAAACGCTTTGGAAGAATGCCGTCTTGTTTCGGATATCTTGGTTATTCCCTCCACCGCGCAAGATGGGGTAAACAATGATATTGACATAAATTTAAATCCGCAACAAGATAAAATAGATATTATTGTCAATGTCAATCCGGCAGCTTTAGATGTTACAGTTTCGGCTGCAAATTGGCTGCAAGTTAAGTCAAAGACAGTCCTTTTAGTTAGCGACGCAGAAAACAACTTAGATGAGTTGCTGTTTATAAATGCTTTTGAAACTGATGAAAACGGCAGAGGGTCGGTTAAGTTTAAGCTGACAGGCAATGCGCAAGAGGGCGCCCAGTACAATGTGTGCGCTGCCATGGGCAACAATAATTGGAAGTCAACTACCGCTAAGTTTAGCTATTATACCGCAGAAACGATTTCTGCTGCATTGGATAAGCTGTATACGCAAAGCGATACCTTATCCATAATAAACCATGAAATATACCAAGGCGTATTTCAGCTTGACACAAGCGAGCAAAGCGCTTTCGGACAACTGAACAACTACCATAAAGAGGCGGTTCTGTTAAAGCTTAGGTCAGAAAGGTTCGCAGATGTCAGCCAAGTTGTGAGGGTGTTTAACACAGAAATTTCAAGACAAAATATTTTACAGTTGATAAACGGCATCACAAGTAACTATCATGATATTGGGGCGCTTATTGAACAAAATCATCACCTGCTTTTAATAAATATCGATTCCTTTTATTCAATGCTTAGCGAAGGGCAAAAAGACGAATTTTATCAAAATTGGTTAAGCGGTAAAAATTTCGCAGATGTGGGTTTGTTGGAGTCCGCTTTTCAAGAAGGCGAAAAGGTTGTTTATGCAAGGTACATGCAGCATGGGTTTGTAGTGGATAATTCAATAATAGAAACCCATGGTCATAATCTTGGGCTGAGCTTGGATATTATAGCAAAATATTCTGCTTTGAATCGCGAAGGGAAAATCACGGTAATTAAGGGTTTTGTTAAAAGCAATATAACAAGCGCCGCGGAAATAATTTCTGCATTTGATGCGGCGGTTGAAAGCTATAAAAATTCAGACGATAAGCCTGCAAGACAAACCGCCGGAGGCGGCGGCAGGGGCAGCGGGTTTTCTGTTGACGCCCTGACAGCAGCCGAAACAGCGCCCGCGTCAATAGATAATGCGGAAGTAGACATGGATTTTGATTGGCAGTCATCCCCGCCGCTTAGAGATGTTAACAAGTCGCAATGGTATTATACTGCGGTTACAAATCTGTATAAACGAAAAATTGTAGAGGGTGTAACCGACGGAGTTTTTGCACCCGAACAAAGCGTTACACGCGAAGAATTTATAAAGATGTTAGTGCTTTCTTTTAATATTTTGGACGAAGGCGCCGTTACTGATTTTATAGATACCTCACCCAACAGATGGCATTACATATACATAGCCACAGGTGAAAGGTTCGGCATAACATCCGGAATTGACAGGGAAAGATTTGGAGTTGGGCAGCCCATTACCCGCGAAGAAATGGCTGTTATGGTGTGGCGAACTTTAAAGATATTGGATAGCGATGTGTTAAAAAAAGGTGAAGGCGCCGTTCAATTATTTGATGATGAACCCCAAATTAGCGACTTTGCGCATACCGGAGTTGCTGAAGTTGCAAAAGCAGGGATTATAAACGGATACGGAGATGGCAATTTTTATCCTCAACAGGTGTGTACAAGGGCGATGGCAGCTCAAGTTATTTATAACATAATAAATGAATAAGGGGGAGAGAGCTGTGATAAAGCGTATTGCTGCAATGTGTATGTTGATTTGTTTTGCGCTTTCGGCAATTGTTGCACTTGCATCGGATGAAAAGCCGGTTGTTGCTGAAAATGCTATTGCAAAGCAGGTTGTACAATATTTGAAATTGATTGATGATGTGTCTGAAAGCGAGGTTACACGCGGCGAATTTGCTGCTGCGGTTGTGAGCCTTTTGGGAGAGTCGGATGCCGCCAAAGGCGGGCAAGAGCCAATTTTTTATGATGTAGGCTTAACTTATAAATATTATGATGCAATTACTTACGGCGTTAATCGTGGTTTTATTTCCGTTGATGAAAACAGGCTTTTTAGACCGTTGGATGCCATAACATATGCAGAGGCGCTAAAATTAATTCTATCGGCGTTCGGATACGATTACATTGCAGACACCTCGGGCGGATACCCTATTGGATATTTAAACGCTGCAATGCAAGCCGGGCTTTCTTTACACACCGATTTAGGGCAATCTTTAAACAGAGCAAATGCCGTTGAACTGCTTTTTAAAGCCTTGAATATAGGTTATTACGAAAAAAGCGTTATAGGCGAAAAGATAGATTATCGAATTTTGAAGCCTTGGATGCAACATAAATTTGATTTGCATAAAATCGATGGCATAATCGAAAAAAATGAATACACCGCTTTGACTTCGCCTAAAGGCTGTTATAAGGGAACGGTGGAAATTAACAAAACCCAATACAGCGTTGGGTCTACCGTTGCAGCATCCTTGCTGGGGCAAAGGGTTGCGGCATATGCGTTGCATGATGAACGAACGGACGACAAGCGTCTCATCGCGATTTCCATACATAGGGACAATATGGTTGTAACAATAGATGCGGCTGACATTGTTAGCGCCACCCCTTTTGAACTATCGTATTTTGATACGAACCATACAAGGAAGGTTAATGTTACCGGCGCCGATTTTATCTATAACGGCAAAGCATTGTCGCCCATTTTAGAGGATGATTTGGATATAAGCTACGGCACAATCACATTAATCGGTCATAATGATGTTAACACAGCGGATGTTGTTTTGGTGGAAACGTATGAAAGCTATGTAGTGTCGGCTGTTGATGCGGATAATTATATAATTTATGATAAATACGGGCGCATCATTGAAGCGGACAGCCAAAGCTTTGTTCTTTCAAACATAAACGGTGACATTTTGGACATTTCCGTGCTTAAGCAGGATAATGTGATAGATGTTTTTCAAAGTAAAAGCGAATCGGGTAAAAAACTTATGAGATGCCTTTTGGCAACGCCCAATTTGGTGGAAGGAAGCGTAACGGAGGTTTTTAAAGACGGAGAGCAAACATGGGCAGAAATAGGAGGAAGCCAATATCTTGTAAGCGATATGTATTTGGAGTTTTCAAATACAAAACCCTTTATTGCCCCGATAATAAAGGTTGGGCTTGAGGGCAAGTTTTTGATAAATAATTATGGCGTTATTGTTGGGCTTGGGTCGGGGAAAGAAAGCATGCTATATGGCTTTTTGTTAGACTTAAAAAAGGCGCCCGGAATCAGCTCGGATATATTTTTGAAAATTTATTCTCAAACAGGCGAATTTATAACATGCACGGCAACTGACAATATACTGATAAACGGCGAGAGGACAAAAAGCAATGCGCTGCTGGAATATCCCGATTTATATGATGAGGAAGAACCGGCAACTTTAATTCCGCAAATAATACGCTATGATACAAAAGAAGGTTTAGCGCTCAACAGCATTGAAATAGCATCTAAAACACCTGTTAAACCAAGCCAAAGCAGCAAGGACACGCTTGTTTTTAACGAGAGGATAACCGACGCTTATTACCGCGGTTCAAGTAAGTATGCAAGCGAGTATTTGTTTACCGATAAAACCATTATTTTTAATATTCCTTTGGATTTAAGCGAATATGCCGCCTATTCGGTTGCAAGCAAATCCATTTTAAGCAGTGACAGAAAATATGATTTTGACATTTACAACAGCTCCCAAGCTTATGTTATCGGTGCGGCTGTTCTAAGGGAATCGGTGACGGTGGATTATTCTTCTCAGCAATCAATGATTGTTGTAAAAGAAGCAGTTCATGTAATTGACGGCGACATGGGTGAAACAATAAAGCTTGTAGGTATGTATAGGGGAGAGGAAATCAGCCTATTGCCGATAAGAGAAGGAATGTTTGACGGGATTGACAAGGGTGATATTATACAGGCGCTATTTGATGATAGATTTAAAGCCAATAGCGTAAAAGTGATTTTCAAAAACGATGCTGCGCCGACGAATTACGATTTATCGGACCATCGAATATTTAAAGATACCTTTGCGAAAAGGGTGCCATCCTCCGAAAACCCCGGAACTGCATCTGATTTTGCTACATTGCTTATGGTGTACGGCATTTGTTACGCAAAAGAGGAGGGCGTTTTGGCGCTTGTGGGTTATGACAGCGCCAACTCGGTGTTTGCGGTATCCGTAAGCAATAATGCGCAAGTGTATGTGTGTGATTTAGATGACGGCAGGGTAAGGATAAACAAAGGCACCCTTGATATGGTTGCCCCTTCGGGTTCGCTAACCGGAACAAATGGTTCGAAGGTGCTTTTAAATTGCAGAAATGAAGTTGCAAGAGAAGTTTTTGTTATAAGATAAGCCCTAAGCGTTGCCCCTCAAATTGGGGCGGCGCGCTAAAGTTAAAGGAGTAGAGATGATGAAACGAATAATTGCCTTTTTAATGGTGGCTACCTTATTTGTAAAAGGTTTTGTAGTATTTGGCGATGAAAAAAGATTACCAAGCGATATAGGACCTAAAGAGCGTTTTTGGAACATGGCAATTTCGGGTGACAATGTTTATTTGGCAGACGGTACAGCAGGTTTTATGACTGTTGATGTGTCGGAACATGAAAACCCAAAAGAAATGGCAAGCACACTAACCGGAGGCAATGTGCTTACTGTTGAGGCGCAGGGTAATTATGTTTTTGCCGTTTCAGGCGATTTTTTAAATATATATAATGCCTCAAACCCTTCAGAACCCGTTTTGATAAATAGTTTAGTTATTGAAAAAGGCGCCAAAAATATGCAGGTGCAAGGTAACATTCTTTTGGTTTATGGCGGCTCTTTTTTACAAATGTTCGATATTTCGTACCCTGCAAGCGCCGCTCCGTTAGCCGCTGTATCGGGAATCGGTAATTATTACTGCGGCTACGCGGATAACGATTATGTTTATTTAATAACTACCGGGTCGGAGCTGTTTATTTATGATATTAAAGAAAAAACTGCCCCCCGGTTGGTGTCCAAAACAGTGGTGGGAAATATAAATTACTCCCAAAAGATAATTGCACATGGCGATATACTTTACGCTACCGATTCATCAGGGTTGTTTGAAATTGATGTTTTGGACAAGGAAAAACCCAGCCTTATAAAATTTTACGAAAGCAACGATAAGCCAAATGCATTGCATGTGTACGAAAACACGCTTATTGTGGGTATGTATAATTCGCAAAAGATTGTTATATACGATGCCAACAACCCCGGCGATTTAAAGCAGCTTAGCGTGGTGGAAATGGGAAGCCCCGTATACAGCGTAAAGCGCATAGGCAAGTATATATTTGTTTGCACTTTATCGGGATTGCAAATTGTTGACCTGTTTTATGAATACGACAGAAATCAACTGCCCATTGTAGAAAATGAATCTGCCGTTCTTGGCGAAAGAGCCTCAGGCGTTGAAACACAAAATCCGTTCGTTGATACAAAAGAGCATTGGGCTGAGGACTCCATTGCAAAAATGTATAAAAAGTCTGTCATTACAGGTATAAGCGACACGCTTTTTGTGCCGAATGAAAATGTTACAAGGGCTGAATTCTATGCTTTGGCGGTGCGGGCAAAGGGTTACAGGCTTAGGGAATATAAAGGGCGGTTTATCGATGTCGGCACAAGTGACTGGTATTGCGATATATTTGAAACAGCGCACCTTAACGCCCTTATACCTAATGAAATGGTCAAAGATGGGGCTGTTTTTCCGAACGCCCCGATAACGCGTGAAGAAATGGCTGCCGTTGTAGCGCTTTGTTTGGACAAAAAGCCCGACAACGCAACAGAGCCCAAGCGTGAATTGTCTTTTGACGATAAAGATAAAATAAGCTTGAATTATATTGGCTTTGTACAGCAAATAGCCGAACTGGGCGTTGTTTCGGGAGATGAAAATAACAACTTTTTGCCCAAGGATAACCTGACAAGGGGCGAAAGTGCGGTTGTAGTTGAAAGAATGTTGGATGTTGGCGCCCCCTCATACGAACCACCGGTTTTTCTTGACGATATAAAGTATGATATAGGCGCAAATAAGAAGGTGGCGTTGGAACAAATCCCGAACCTTCCGAAGGCGAGCAAAAACCCTGCCGGGTCATGGCAACAGCCGCCTACGGTTTTCAAAGTCTCTGAGGATGTTAAACCGGGAGACTTAATTAGTTTTTACGGGCAGGGGTTTTTAGATGATACTAAAATTTACATACAGCCGCTAAAACAAATTGCGCTTTCTCCCGACGCTGATGCCTTAGAATGCCTTGTTATAGATATTGATAAAAACGAAAATTATGCCGTTGCGCAAATACCAACTGAAATTGAGGCGGGCGCTTTTGCGGCATATTGCGAAAATAAGTATGGAATAAGTGTGCCAATATTTATAAACACTGCAAGAATACAGTGGATTGACAGGGATATTGTTACAGGGGGCGAAGCGTTTCGCATAATAGGCAGAAATTTAGACGGACGAAATTTTGCTTCCGCCCTTGCCACCGGCGTGGCTTTGGTTGGCGAAGGTCAAATTTTTAACTTAGAGTTAAAATCAATTAATCCATACTGTGTTGAGGCAGTTGTTTCTTTTGATATACCGGATGGAAACTATCAGGTTTATGTCACTTCGGAAGGTGTGGTGTGGCATACAACCGATGAGATGCCGGGAGAAATTGAAGTTGTGCAAAATGTGTCTGACCCATTTGGTCTGGGGTACGCGTGGGCAAGAGAATTTAATTGGCAAAATGTTGCGGATATAACAAAAGCTCCGTATAATGTTGCGCCTAACATGCCTAACGATGTTACGGAACAAATACAGGCATCGATTGACCATGTTAAACAGCATGGCGGCGGCGTAGTGTATATACCGGAAGGAAAATATAATATTCGGGAACTCAAAGTGCCTGCTTATGTGGTGTTAAAGGGCGACGGCATGGAAAAAACAATTTTAAATTATATTAACAGGAATGCGGATGTAACAGGGAAAAATGTTATTTCTTCCGATGCGGACGGCAGAACTCTTGGCAGAACCGGCTTGTTCGGTTTGCAAATTTTGCTTGAGGATACGCCTGCCCAAAGCACGCCGGACCACTACATTTGGTTTGGAGAAAGCTGGGGGACAAATGTAGCAAACGAAGAAGAAAGAACAGCCCAATTTATATTTATAAAGCAGGTTAAGGTTGTTTCGCCCATGATAAGAAACGGCTTCGGCAGGGGGATGGGCGTGACGATAGTGGCAAAATCCCATGTTGCGATTGAAGATAGTATAATGTACGGTTTTCAGTCCATTCCCATGTCTAATTACATCAGCAAATATTCTTATTTGGTTAATAACCACTTTACATCATCAATCGGGAATTTATCATTGGTAGGCATTTGCGCAATTTTTGAAAAAAACACTATTAATCATCATACAATCTTTAGCGATGCCATGGTAAATGCACAGGGAATTTTTATGAGGGGATATTCATACTTGACGGAAAATGTTATACGCAACACCGGAATGCCCGGCTGCAATGACGGTGAGCTGTTTTGCGGTGAGGAATACCGTGGCGGTGCAAAGATGGGGGGGAATGTCGTGGCGTCGGAAGCAAAAGAATTGCAGATAGAACCGTTTTTGGACGAAAATGGGGAACCTAAAGCCGTAGAAAGCATACGGCAGGGTTGGAAATTAAATGACACGACATTCGGTGAGTTTTGGTATATAGTTATAACAGACGGGCTGGGTTTGGGGCAGATACGCAAAGTGGTTGGCTTGGATGAAGGCACAAAAACTTTATTTTTGGAAAAAGAATGGGATGTGTTGCCCGATAACACCAGCAAATTTGTAGTTATGGCAGCCCAAATCGGAATAACTATTTATAATAATTATGCAAACACAGGTTCTAAAGGTTGCTGGTTTTATGGCGATTGCTATGACGGTGTAATTGCAAAAAACAACCTCATTAACACGGAAGGCATATTGGTTAGGGCGATATTTATAAACAACGACACAAAATTCAGAAGCAGTCAAGGGTATTTTAACACTATAAGCTCAAATTATTCAGCAGGCTTTTCAAGCAAAAGCCGTGTTAATGGTATAGGCGCGGATGCAGTGATGGACACACCTAACATTACGCACTGCTTATTGTATGGGATAGAGATTAGAAACAACACCATTGTCGGTTCGGAAGTTATACCAAAAGCTAAAAATATGCGCTCGGAGGCTCCTACCATCAACGGTATTTATGTTGCATACACCGTCAAAAAAGCTATGGACACCGTTCCAAATGTGTTAAAAGGGGTGATTATTGAAAACAACAAAATTGAAAAAATGGATAGGGGGATTACGATAGGTAATTCCACCCAAGCAAATGAAAGCGATTTCGGCACAAACACTATCGGTGCAATGAGTTATGGCATTTACATCAAGGATTCAAATAACACCGATGTTATTGACCCACTCGGCGAAGCAATCGTTCTAAAAGAGTAAAAAATTAATTTTTGGGGAGGAGAATTTAAAATGAAAAGAAAAAGCATTGTTAAGGTTTTATCAATTTGTCTTGCGTTGTCAATTATTGCAGCAATCGCCAATGATGCATTGATTATCAAAGCGGAAACCGGCAACATACCATCGCTGCAGTATGACATTCAAATGCAAGATTACGCAACGCCTCAGGGAGTTGCATTTTCAAGCAGCGACAACCGCGCAAGCGCCGTTGCGGCGTATGAAACGGGCGGGCGGGATTTTGCCTATGTCGGCTCATCCAATGGTTTTACAATATTCGACATTACCGACCCTTCGGAAATTTCAATAGTTCAAGAAATATCCGGAGACATTATTAAAACAGCCATATCGTCAAAGGGTGTTTTAGTTAAGGATGGCCGCCTTATAGTGGCAAATACAAAAACCAACAAAATAGAGTTTTACCAAATTGCAACCGACGGTAAGATAGGCAGCCCTTACAAATCAATAGACGGTACAAGCATGAGCAGGCTTGAAATTTTGGATAACTATTTATTTATTGCGCAAAACAGCAACAAGGGTGTTGAGGTTTATGATTTGTCGAATATAGCTGACGGAGAAAGCATCGTATACCTTGGCAACCGCGCAAGCAGCGTTCAGGCACACAATTTTACGGTGGCGAAAATTTCGCAAAACCAATATCGAATATTTTTAATAGACCGCGTATCGACAGATGTAAGACAATTTGTTATTTTTGATGTAGATATGACGGGCGGGGGTTTTGCGTTTACGGAATTATATAATAAAGTGCCCACGGAATTTACATTTCCCAACCCATCCCAAACACAAGTTTTTTACTTGGGCGACAATGTGTTGGTGCTTGGATGCGGGACTGTAAACGACAACGGAAAAGACCAAATAATGGTGGATGTATCAAACCCGGGGCAGCCGACGGAAATTACAACATACAGCGGCAGGGTGCAAACATACAAATATTTGGGCGACGGGCATTATCTTGCAGGCACACCGGATAAATCGTTGGGGATTTATGCTTTTGCAGATGGCGCGCGCGCTCAAATAGGCGAAACATATGCTATATCCGGCGGGCAAGTTTATGAGGTTACAGAGCATAAGGGGAATTTATTAATTGCAAACAGCTCGCAATTTTCCGTTTGGAGTTATAAAACGGAAATAGATATAGAATCCGAAAGCCTAATTGAAGGCATGGGCAATAATGTCGGCGGAATTGTTTATGGGTATAATTCAAACACCGATACTGTTAAAATTAGTGTAAACGACGGTGATGAAGTTGCAGTTAGCGTAGAAGACAACCGCTTTTTCTTTGAGGTTGAAGGCAATGATAAAATTTGCGCTACCTTGTACCGAAACAACATGGCTTATGTTGCCGCTTGCAAGGTAATCTCTATTGTTCCTTTTGAAGGAAATGAAAGCGATTTTAACTTTGCATTGCAAAAAATCAGCGCAACCGCAGAGGGGATGTTTTCGTCATCAACAAATCGAGCTGTATCAGTAGCGGCAACTACATTTGAAGGCGCCGATTATGCTTATGTTGCCTCGTCGGATGGTTTCAAGATTTTTAATATAACCGACCCTTCAAATATTTTAAATGTAGCGCAATTTACAAGCGAAAAGATTAAAGTTGAAATACGAAAGGATAGCGTTGCAGTTAAAGACGGGTATGTTATTTTATCCAACAGGGCGTCCGGCAACTATTATATTGAAATATATAAAATACAAAGCGGGGGGCTAATTGACCCGAATAATCCTTATTACAGCATCAGCAGCCAATATTGCCACGCTCTTTCGGTTTTTGGCGATTATTTATACATTGCGGGGCAAAACGGTATACAGATATATGACTTAACAAATATCTCGGACTCAAGCAGCATAAAACTTGCGGCTAATTTAGAAAGCGATGTGCAGGCACGCTCATTTGATGTTGAGGTTTTTGAAGGTGCGCATATGGTTTATTATGTGGATCGCGGTGCAAATAATTCATATAATATAGCTGTTGCAAGCGTTAGCTTTGAAAAGGATAATGTTGAGGCAACGAAAATTTCAACACAAGACATTGCTGATTTTACAAACAGCGGACCTTCCAGCGCGTTTATCGAATCGGTCAATGAAAACGAGATTATTTTGTATAATGACACGGGAACAGCTGGGTCGCGTTTTGTAAAAATAGATGTTTCAAATCCAAACGAACTACAAACTGTTTTTACCGACACGATACGAACTCAAGATGTATATAAAATAGATGAAAATTATTTTGCAATAGCAACTCCCGAAAAAGTGTTGGCGTTATATGACAATACGCAACAAACGCCGATTAGGATTGGCGATAACCATTCAACCGCCGGGCAGGGCTATCAGTTGTTGGAGCATAAGGGCAACTTGCTTATTGCAAATAGCGCAGAGTTTAGCGTTTGGCAGTTAAAAAGAGAATTAAAAATTACAAGCGCTTCTGTTTTGAGCGGTGAAAACCCCACGGTAAAAGGGCTTGTTTATAATGCTAAAGCAGGTGATGTTTTATCCGCCCAATATAAAGGCGAGCAACCGCAGCTGCTTACACTTTTACCGGACGGCAGTTTTGAATATCTTATCCCCGAAAAAATGCAGGATGGCGAAAAAGCGGCAATTACAGTGACATTGCAGGGGGAAGACGGTGTGTTAACCGCTTCACAGCTATTTGTCTACACCGAAAGCGCCCAGCCTTACGAAATAGAAGAGGTTGTTATGCGCAGCGGGGGCGAGCAAGTTTATGAGCTGCAAAACGGCGACATTGATTTGGATATAACTTTGCGACGGTTGAATTTTGAAAGCAATGCCAAAGTACAAATAATTGCCGCATTGTATGAGAATGATGCATTAAAAGAGGTAAAAACGACCGATGCGGACTTTAATTTTTATAACAAAACGGTAAAAACCGTTACATTAAATATAGATAACGCGCAAACGCAGACAATAAAAGTGTTTGTTTGGGACGGCTTGGGAACGAATATACAGCCGATGGCAAACAGATGGATACCTCCTCAACAGCAGGAAGCGGGGGTATACGTAAATTTTAATAAGGGCTCCCATTACCCTTCCCCAACGGAACACTTTGGGGAAACATGGGAATGGGAGCCCGTTATAACAAGAGTATCCGATGATGTGAGCCCGGGTGAAACCTTCTTAATTTACGGAGAAGGTTTCACACAAAGCTCAGTTGTGTATGTGCAGCAGGCAAATGCGCATACGCCGCCTGAATTTTCGGAAAATGATTGCATATCGACACAGATTATTGAGGTTGACGAACAAGGGCAATGCATTATCAGCCGCGCGCCCGAACAGTTGAAAGCAAGGGCTTTTAATTTGTGGGTGAAAAACGAGCATGGAGTAAGCGCACCGGTCGGGCTAAATACTGCCCGACCGCAGTGGCTGTCCTTTGATGTTGCATCACCGGGGGCGCAAATTAGCGTATACGGAAAAAATTTTATGGCAAGGCATTATAAAGGGGCGTTGGCAAGCGGTATAGCCCTTGTAAGCGGTGAGAATGTTTACGATATACCGATTGCGTCTGTAAACCCTTACGAGATTACAGGTGTGTTACCGGCGGATGTGCCCAACGGGGTTTATAATGTGTTTGTTACCAACGACGGTGTGGTGTGGAACCTGCCCGAGGAAATGCCAACCGTTAAGGTTGTTTCGGGTTCCGACCCTTATCAACTGGGTGTTGCGTGGGCAGGCGAATTTAATTGGGAAAATGTTATTGATGTCAGCGCCGCCCCATACAATGTGTCCGGTAGCCTGCAACAACAATGTTCCGCCGTTTTGCAGCAAGCAATCAACGATGCCGGTCAGACGGGCGGTGGGGTTGTGTATTTGCCTCTCGGAATATACCATGCGGACGGATTGACTTTGCCGGAAAATGTTGTTTTAATGGGTGACGGAATGTATCAAACAATTATAAAGCATACCGGCTCCGGCGCAACTTTTGTAACAAGCGCTTCAAATTCGATTGGAAGAAGCGGGCTTTTAAATATAGGGTTTGAGCTTCTTGAAAATATACCAACGCCGGATGTGTATTTAAAGCTTGGCAGCGGAAGTCAAGATTCGGTAAAGGATATGAATAAGCGGGCTTTTCAATACGGGTTTTTAAAAAATGTAAGGCTGGAAACAAAAATGAGCAGAAGCGAAACGGATGCAAGAGGAATTGGGTTGCTAATGAACGGACGGTCGCATTTCTTAGTGGATGGCTGTGAGTTTAAAGGGTATTTGGCCTCAATTACTTCAAGCTATGTTTCGGAATTTTGCACAATTACGAACAATACGTTTGACACAATGTTTGGCAACTTAGTTGTGGTTACAGGTTTTGGGGTTTTTAAAGGCAACACCATTCGTCGGCACAGCACCTCTGAAAATACATATGATGACTCGTCCCAAGGAGTTTTCACAAGAGGCCCCAGCTATTTGGCGTATAATCAGATTTATACAACCGGCTCGGAAGGTTTAAATGACGGCGAAATATTGTGCGTTGAAAACTATCGCGGCGGCGTTAAGATTGCAGGCGCCGTGTGTGAAGTTGAAGGAAACACAATTACGGTTGATGCAAAGCAAAGCGGCGTTGCGGACTGGCAGCTTGATGTTGCAGCCTTTTCCGGAAACTCATTTGTTGTATCAAACGGAAGGGGATTGGGGCAATACGCCCGAATAATTGATTTTGACGAGGAATTAAAAACCATCACTTTGGATAAAGCATTTGCGGTTCCTCCGAACAGCTCCAGCCGATTTATCGTTATGCCGCTAATTGAAAATGTTGTTTATTATAAAAATTATGCGGAAAATGCGGAAAAAGGATATTGGATGTATTGCGATACGGTTGATAGCGTTATTGACGATAATGTAGGAATTTACACAGAGGGCGCTGCCGTGCGTTCTATATACAAAGAACAAGAAAATTCAGATGATTACAGGCAGGCTATTGCTTATTACTCTGTGATGAAAAATAATAAATTTGAAGGAGAAAGCCGTAAAAGCAGGGCGGTTGGCGTGGGGATTTATTGTGCGATTGAAGGCACGCAGCCGGAAAACTATTATACCTACGGCGCGGAAATTAAAGCGAACACCATTATTGCCGGAGAGCAAACGGGAGAGGCGACCGGGCGCAGTGAAGCGCCTCATATAAATGGCGTTTACATTATATATAATGTGCGAACGCGGCAAACGGAACTGAAAAAGGTTATGAAGGGAATTATTATAGAGAACAATTATATGAAAAATACCGACAGGGGTATCACTATCGGACATCAAGGCTATCCAAACAGCTCGGAAAACATATCAAAGTGGGCGTTGGGCGACATGACAACGGTTGTATTTTTGGGCGAAAACAGCTTTTATGATGTATCTGTGCCTATAATAGACACCCGCGACTATTCATATGGTTTGTAAAACAATACACAAGGAGAATGATATGCACTACGAAACGGAGAAAATAAGCAAGGATATTGTAGAAAACAAACTTGCATTAACATGCCAAAGAATTAAGGATATTAAGAACAGATACATAGATGAAGTGTGCACAATAGGCATTATTGATATTGAAAACTGGGAATGGGCGCAAGGAGTGGGGCTTTATGGGCTATTCAAAAGCTATTTAAGAAGCAAAAAAGAGGAAGACTTAAATTGGATTATAAATTGGATTGAAAAAAATATAAAAAATGGGTTACCAAGTAGAAACGTTAACACCACTTCACCGCTGCTTACTGTGTCATCGGTTGCCCAAACAACCGGAAATAAAAAATATATGCAAATTTGCTCCGACTGGGCTAAGTGGATAATGAGCGATTTGCCGCGTACTGAATATAATGGATTTCAACATTTTACAACAGATGGCTTGCAAGAGAACGAACTATGGGACGATACCCTTTTTATGGCTGTTTTGTTTTTGGCGAAAATGGGTGTAATAGAAGAAAATAAAGAATATTTGGATGAATGTGAACGGCAGTTTTTAATTCATGCAAATTATCTTATGGATAAAAAAACAGGGCTATGGTATCATGGTTGGACCTTTAATGAATACAATCATTTTGCTAAAGCTTTATGGGGCAGGGGAAATTGCTGGGTAACTATATTTATCCCCGATTATATTGAATTAACCGGCATAAGCTGCGGAAGCAAGCATTTTATGGCAGACACTTTGGTTGCCCAAGTTGATGCCCTTGCGCAATACCAGCATGAAAGCGGTATGTGGCATACGCTGATAAACGATAGCACATCTTATTTGGAAGCGTCCGCAACCGCCGGGTTCGCTTACGGCATTTTAAAAAGCGTGCGGTTGGGGATAATATCAGATAAATATTACGAAGTTGGCTTAAAGGGCGCAAAAGCCGTTTTGGAAAACATCGATTCAAACGGAACGGTAAAAAGCGTTTCTTACGGAACCGGCATGGGGCATACATTACAGCATTATAAAGAAATACCCATATGCCCAATGCCTTATGGGCAAGCCTTGGCTATCTTGCTTCTTGACGAGCTGCTGCATCATACAAAGGGTTAAAAGGCATTGAATTAATCGAGAGGGCGTGTCAGTATGCAATATTGCAATCCAATGGAGCAAAAACAAAGAACGGACAAAATAAACAAGACAATAATCGAATACTATAAAGAATTTATAACCCAAGAAGGGGCTGCCGAGGAATGGCAAAAAAACAGCAGCCTTCGTGATGCGCTTTTTTTAATACATGCTTTTTTGTCAATACAACCCCAAAAGCATATGCCGTTAATAGAAAAACTTCTTACAAATGCAAAAAAAACGGATTATGAGAGAATCTGCACATTCACCCCTTTTATGTCGTTGGTAACGCTGATGCAATACGAGAGCGTGTTGCCGCCAACAGTAAAAGGTCTTTTGGAACAAAGAATTTTCAGCCGCATGAAATGGAATGAGCAAGAAAGCAACGACTTTATCGGAGTAAATGACAACACCCCCGCTATGATAATGGCGTTGTTGATTTTGGCAGGCGAACGCTACAACAACCAAAAGTGGCTTGAAATTGGTCTTTGTCGGTTACAACAGCTTGAAGATATGCAAAAGGACAGAACGTTCATTAGTGAGTTTAACAGCCCTACATATCATGCCATAACAATTTATGCCATGGCGGCGTTGGGAACATATACAAAAAATGAGGGTATCAAAAAACGCGCCATTGCATGTGAAATCGCCCTTTGGGAAACGACTTTTATTTTGTACCACCGAGATACGTTTCACATTGCAGGTCCCTATTCGAGGGCATATAAAGTGGATTCTCTTGCGCATACTCATCAATATAGAATGGTATTATATCAAGTTATGGGAGAGCAGCTTAAAGTAAACCCGCTAAACACCATTTTTCGCAGTAAAAACGGGTTTCCCGGGATGTGTACTCATGGGGCAAGCGACCCGCCGTGGTTTATGCAATTTTCTAATTGCTGGCTTTCAAACATGGAATACCATTGCCCCCAAAAATTTATAGATGATGCATTAGAGCGAAAGTACCCTTTCTTTTTTCATGGGGATGCTCAGGTTTCGTCATCTGCAGACGCGCATTTGCTTGAAGAATTTGCAGATGAACAAAAAAGCGAGGAAGCAGATTTATCCGCTCTTTTTAAACAAGAGGATATTTATGAATATAGTGCAGGAGAGACGGATATTTTTTCTTATATAACCGACTTGTATGTAATGGGTACATGCACCAAAGAATTTCATAACGGAGAGCAAACGGACAGTTTTCATATTATTGCAAGCAAAAAGTCTCCGGCAAAAGCGCAGGAAGATATCTCATCAATATACACCCGCTGCATTATAAACAATGGCATGGGCAGGAGGTCTCTTTTGCCCGATGCAGGCAGGAAATTGGCATTCCAATATAAAAATACCGCTATGGTTTTATACTCGCCCAAAACTATGATACAGCAGGTAAGCTCCATCAAATTGGCAATTATTATTGATAATCGCTTTAACAATGTAAGCGAAATTGTATATAACGGAAAAAAGCTTGATTTGGGCGACGAAATAATAGCCAGCCAGCCTATATTTGCAAGGCTTACCGATGTATATTGCGCGTTTTACCCTTTAACGGGCGGCGAGGCGGCGAAGGTGCGCCTTGAAAAGCTTGACACCGCCTTTTCATTGTCTATTATAGGTTATGAGGGTGACGAGGTGCATTTCACCCGCAAAAGGCTTAAACTTCTTAGCCTTGGATTTGTATGTGAAATCCGAAATAAAAACGAGGCAGGCAGCTTTGATGGTTTTATCAAAAGTATGCAAAACGCTCAAATTCAAGATAGGCTTTATGCAAATCCACATACAAGATACACCTTTGAGCGAAAGGTAAATTATTTAGGCTGCGATGCATCTCTTGAATGCTCTTACAGCCCCGTATCGGAAGGAATAAGGTATATCAGGGCAAACGGAAAGCTGTTAAAAAAATATTTTAGCAAATAATTGTTTTTAGGAGTGAAAATATGTCTGTTTATGTTATAATAGGTGTGGATGTTGAAACTGATATCGGCAGTTTTACTCCGTTTTACGAGGGCGTAAAAAAGGGAGTTCCAATTTTGCTTGATATGTTTAGCAAGCAAAAGGTGAGCGGAACATTCTATTTTACCGGTGAAAGCGCGTTGCAAAACCCGCAAATTGCAAAGCAAGTGGCAAAAAGCAATAACGAAGTTGGGTGCCACTCTCTTTATCATGAAACGGTTGGCGATGAGCTGTTTCCCATACCGGGGGTAAAGCCTCTTTTGCCTCACGAAGTAAAAGACCGGATACAGCTTGCCACCGAATGGGTGGAAAAGTATTCGGGAGTGCGCCCGGTATCCTTTCGCAGCCCGCGTATTTGGGGCTCTACTGCCGTTGTTAACGCCTTAGAGGAGTTAGGATATGTTTCAGATGCATCGTATGCCATGTATTATTACCGCAACCAATTTACGGCATATCATCCGTCAAAAACGGATTGGACGCAAAAAGGCGATATGAGGATTTTGGAAATACCAAACTTCGCGGACATGACAATGAAAAGCAAGGATTCTCCCTTGGAGCGCGACCGCGACCAATGGCCGCTGTTTCGAACAAAAGGCGCAGGGTATACCATGAAAAAAATAAAAAGTTTTGTTGAGTTTTCCAAAGGAAAAGGTGTTACGCCGGTAGTGTGCTTGTACATACATCCGTGGGAATTTATAAAAGTGTCTAAATCCTACCGTTATGGTGAAGCAACCGTTATTCCGCACAAGTTTATCACATACGGTTGCGGAAAAAGGGCAATTTGCGAGTTTAACAAGCTAATATCTTTAATGAAGGAAGAATCCTACACCTTTGTAACGGCAGCCCGGTTAGCAGACATTATGTGATATTACTAATCAAAAAAAGGGGGTAGTTTATCATGAAACCAAGAGAATTGGTTAAAAAAACGATGGAGTTTCAAAATAATACAGGCGCCGTGCCGATTGACCTTTGGGCGCTCCCTTGGGCTGAAATGCATTATCCGAACGAGTTGATGGATATAACAAAAAAGTTTCCCAAAGATTTTGCAACTGCACCGGCTGTTTATGCGGATAAGCCAAAAACAAGCGGCGACCAATATGGTATAGGCGTTTATATTGACGAGTGGGGCTGTGAATTTACCAACATTCAAAAAGGAGTAATAGGCGAGGTTAAAACACCCTTGATATTACATGACGATTGGCGTGATTTTGAAAAAGCGCATATTCCCAAGGAGCTTCTTACCTTTGATATTGATGCAGTTAATGAGTTTTGCAAAACAACCGATAAGTTTGTGATTTCGGATGTGCTTGCCCGCCCCTTTGAAAGACTTCAATTTATAAGGGGTACGGAAAACATATATATTGACTTGCTTAGCCCGCCCAAACACATGGTGGCTTTTATCGCCAAGATGCATGACTTTAATTGCGCGCTTATAGAAAAGTGGGCTAAAACAAGTGTGGACGGAATATTCTTTATGGATGACTGGGGCAGTCAAAACAGTTTGCTTATAAACCCCAAAATGTGGCTTGATATTTTTGCCCCGCTTTATAAAGAATATATAGAAATCGCGCACAAATACGGCAAAAAGGCGCTGATGCATTCAGACGGCTATATTTTAAGCATCCTTCCGCATTTGATTGATATGGGGCTTGATGCCATAAATTCACAAATATTTTGCATGGGCATTGATAATCTAAAACAATATAAAGGGGAAATTACCTTTTGGGGAGAAATTGACCGGCAGCACTTGCTTCCTAACGGCACGGCAGAAGAAATACAACACGCTGTTGAGTCTGTCAAGCAAGCCTTATGGTCAAACGGAGGCTGCATAGCCCAATGCGAGTTTGGTCCGGGGGCAAAGCCTGAAAATATAGAGGCTGTTTATAAGGCGTGGAGTAATTAAAAAATACAACATATTTAAATTAAGAAGGGCAGGGCTAAAAATGAATGTGATACATAATCCTATATTAAAGGGGTTTTTCCCCGACCCGTCAATAATCAGGGTTGGAGAGGACTATTATATTGCAAATTCAACTTTTGAATGGTTCCCGGGCGTTGTTTTGCATCATTCCAAAGATTTGAAAAATTGGCGGCTTATTGGGCATGCGCTTACGGAAACTTCCCAACTTAATTTGCTGGGCGAGAGACCCTCTTGCGGTGTTTGGGCGCCGTGTCTTAGCCATGACAATAACACCTTTTTTTTAGTTTACACCGATGTCAAAAACAGAAAAGGCGTATGGAAAGAAACGCATAACTATTTGGTTACCGCAAAAAACATACTGGGTCCATGGTCATCAAAGCCAATTTACCTTAACAGCACGGGGTTTGACCCTTCTTTGTTTCATGATGATGACGGTCGAAAGTGGCTTTTAAATATGATGTGGAGATATGAAAAAAACAAGCATTCCTTTGGTGGAATACTATTGCAACAGTATTGCACGGAAACACAAAAGCTTATAGGACCCGTATATAATATTTTAGAACGCTCGGATGAGGGCATGATTGCCACCGAAGGCGCGCATTTGTATAAAAGAAACGGCTATTACTATTTAATGGTTGCCGAAGGCGGAACAATGTATCAGCATTGTGAGCGTTTGTTTCGTGCCAAACATATAACAGGGCCGTATGAGGCGCACCCCCAAAATCCCATAATTACCGCAAGAGACGACGAAATGTTAGCTATACAAAAAGCAGGTCATGCCGATTTAGTCGAAACTCAAAATGGCGAATGGTACATGGTTCATTTGGGCGCAAGACCTCTTATGCCGGAAAAAAGGTGTCCTTTAGGTCGCGAAACCTCAATTCAAAAAGTGGTGTGGAAAAAGGATGATTGGCTTTACATGGAGAATGGCACAAATAAGCCAGATGAAATTGTGCCGGCGCCGCAATTGCCAAGCGTTGAATGGGAAATGGAAAACGCCCGCGACGACTTTGACGATAAAATATTAAGCCCCCATTTTCAAACCTCAAGAATACCATTTAATGCGGAAATAGGCTCCCTTACAGCAAGGCAAGGGCACCTTAGACTATATGGCAGGGAATCATTGTTATCTCCTTTTGTTCAAGCATTGATTGCGCGCAGATGGCAGCATTTTAAGTTTGAAGCAAGCGCTTGCGTGGAGTTTGAGCCAACGCATTGCCAACAGATGGCAGGGCTTGTTTGTGTTTACGATATAGAAAATTTTTATTATCTTAATATCACAAACATTGAAGGGGTTGGGAAATGCTTAAATATAACAACATGCAATAATATGCATTTTGACCAACCGCTGGATATGCCGATATTGCTTGATGAGGGGCAAAAATGCTTTTTAAAGGTTAATGTGCATAATAGAAAATTACAATTTTACTATTCCTTTGATGAAAAAGAATGGTTTGAAATTGGTCCGGTTCTTGACGCTTCCAAGTTGTCTGACGAATACTGCGAAAATGGTAATTTTACAGGCGCGTTTGTGGGAATTTGCGCGCAGGATTTATCAGGAACTCGTAAATATGCGGATTTTGATTACTTTGAATACCGTTCATTGGAGTAGCATTTAAGGCAAACCCTATTGTTATTACCTGCGGGAAAAAGCCAAAAAGTAAAAATCTAACCCAAAAATGCAAGTCGTTGTTGTTCTCGCTTATGGCATGAGAATAACAAGATTTGCCTGCTTTTTTGTTTTCTTAAATAATCAAGCGCGGCATTTAGCCTCGGTTCGTCGTACAAGGCAAAGGCCTCGTCAAGAATTATAGGCGCGCCTTTAAATAGCATTTGCGCTATCCCCATTCTAAGCGCAAAATAGATTTGGTCATATGCGCCGCTGCTTAGGTATTGCGCATCAATAAGCTCGTTTGCCTCGGTGTCCATTGCAAGCATATTATAGTTATCGTCAACCAACACTTTGGAATATTTGCCGTTTGATATTTCATTTAAAACGCTTGATGTTGCATCATTTAACTCTTTGCCAAAAGATTTTTGCAAGCTTTCAAAAGCCTCTTGCAAGCATTTTTTTGCAAGTGTTATATCGTCAAGAAAGCTGTTTAATTTATCATGGGTTTCGCGAAGGCGGGCAAGGTTGTTTTCAATTTCCGCGATGGGCGTAATTTGCATATTATTGATTTTGCTTTCCGTTTCGCTTATTTGGCGCACAATTTCTATCAGCCTGTTTGTGTTTTCTTTTTCAATTGCCGCAATTTTTTGTTCTTCAATTTCAATTTCTTTTAAAATTTCGGCTGCTAAGTCTTTAATTTCAACATTGATTTTATTGCCTTTGCTTTTCAAAAAAAATATAACGGACAGCAACCCCCAAATTACAAAAGGTATTGCGGCTATTGGCTTTATAAACAACATGGCAACGCTAAAAGCCGCCGCCAATGCGGTTTGCAAAATGAATGTTTTTGCTTTTGCGCTTTTCATTTGCATCAGTTCCTGCTGTTTTTGCTTTTCTTTCGTTTGCGCAATTATTGAGCTTTCGTATTGCATTTTTAATTTAGAAATTTTAGATTTGTCCGGAACAAAGGCTGATACAGCCTTTTTTTGTTCTGATAAGTCGTTTAACTTGTCGGTTAATGTTTTTAAAATATTTTTTTTGCTTTCACATTCGGTTCGCACAGCCTGCATGTTGTTTATTTCGTTTTGAATGGCAGGTATTTTCCCTAACGGGCGGGTGCCCGCAAGCTTTTTTGCGCTGCCGTCCAATATTGTAATTGCCCGCTGAAAAGAAGTTTCATCATCGCCGCTTTGGGCAAGGTTTACAAGCTTTTGCAATATTTCATCGTTTTTATCCGCCAACAGTTTGGCGGAAAGCTGTTTTAAATAAAGCGACTTTTCAAAGCCTTCCTGACCTATGCCCAGCAAAACCTCTCCCGGGCTGTAAATTGACAGCTCGTCTTCAACAGCGCCGGTTGTGGCGTTTATTACGGTAACGGTGTCTTGACTTTTAACTTTCCCAAAAGTTCTGATAATGGTGTATTCCTTTTCGTCTTTTGAAAGGGTCATTCTGCCGCCCATGCTGTTTTGCCCCCATGGCATAAACCGTGTTCTTTCGTTTGCCCTTATGCTCCGTGAGCCTGCCGTTATTCCATATAACATTGCTTTTATAAATTCGGCAGTTGTTGATTTCCCCGTTTCGTTATCGGAGGAAATTATGTTTAAATGTTCGTTGAAGGTTTTGCTTACTTTGGATAAACAGCCGAAATTATCAATATAAATGTTTTTAATAATCATCAAATTCCACCTTTTCGCCCATTAACGCGGCAAGCCCTGCTCTAAGCGCATTTTCACCGCCGCCTTGCCGCAACAGGTTTTTAACAAACAAGCCCTTTAGCGAATATTCTTCGGACAGCGCATTAATATCCACTTTAACTTTTGTGAAGTTATTTATCTTTACATAAAAAAACTTGTCTTTTAACATATCGGTCAAAAGGGCGGTGTCTAAGAAAAGATTTTCTTCAACTTCGCCTTGCAGATTTATTTTACACAGGTTTTCCGTTTCGCCTGCGCGCTTAATTATCATTTCGCAAATTTGTTCGTAATCGGTGCATGATGTTATATCAACATCTATTTCGACAAATTGCCGTTTGCATAGCGGCAAAAACTTCAAATCAACATTATTTTTTTGTATATTGCCGATTATAACGCCCTTGCTGCCAAGCTCATCAAATCCGCGCCCTTCGGGAATTCCGCAATACGCGTACGACACATTCCCGATTTTTTTAATATCTGAAAACTGATGGCTGTGCCCCAGTGCGGCATAATCAACCTCCGTTGCCGCCAAATCCTCTTTGGTGACCGGGTTGTACCTGCTTTTTTGCCCTTTGCTTATCATATCGCAATGCAGCGCAAGCAAATTAATCTTATTTGGGTTGTATGCAATAAAATCCGTGCCTATTGCGTTGTCGCAATACTCAGTTTGAAAGCTTACCCCATAAATATCAAACTTTTCAAATTCAAGGCGCGTTAAATCGCCGCCGAAAATATGGACATTGTCGGGGAAAGTTTCGTTGAGCTGTGCATCGTGGTTTCCAAGCGAGATAAAAATATTAGTTTCGGGTATTGAGGCGAATTTTCGGCAAACATAACTGACCGCCTGCTTTGAAGGGCGGGGGTTATCGAATAAATCGCCCGAAATAATAATGGCGTCAACCGCTTGTTCTTTCGCCGTTTCAATAATCTTGCCGAAAGTTTCGATAATTTCCGCCCTCCGTATATCAGCAACTTCTTTCAGCTCTGTTAGAGGTGAGTCGATATGTAAATCGGCAGTATGTATTATTTTTACAGATTGCATACGACAGACACCCTTTCATTTTTATTTTAGAATGGTATAAAAGGCAAGCAGAAGCGCCAGCAGCACAATAAGTATTGCCGCATCCGCGCTTATTCCCGTCAATTTAACGCCGCAAAGGCTGCCCGTTTTGGAGGTGTCAAATTTGTGGAACGCCAAAAGCAGGCGGGAAGTTACAGCTTTTAAACGGGTATTTATAGCCGAAGTTTTTGATTTGCAAATGATTGCAACAGCTTGGCAAAGCTTGTATATTGATTGCCCTGCCAATTTAAATAACCCCTCCAATGTCAGCCATGCAGGAACTTTTATATGAAACAGTCCGCTGCTAAGACCGCCCCAACAAATCAGCACACCAACAATGAGCGTAATTACCATGCTCAAAACATCCGAAAAACCCCAAAAAGACAGCCCTGACAAATCAGCTGAAACATTTTCCATTCCAAGCCCTGCTACCGCGCCTATTCCGGCTAAATTGGGGAATAATTTTGGCGTAAAGCCGATTATCGCCATCACAACCGTTATCAAGCCTATTGCCAATTGCATACCCCATGGCGTTTTGCCTGTGATTTTAACTTTTGCGGGCTTTCCAAAAAAGATAAGATAATATAATTTTGCAAACGAGGCGGCAGTACCAACGCCAACCGCTAAAAATAATTTTTCTGCCCAACGAAGCTGCAAGCCGCCATTTTCTGCAGCCGCGCTTAGGGCGTGGTGAAGCAAAGTTTTGCTGACATATCCGTTAAAACCCGGCGTGCCGGTTATACCGAAAACGGCTATAAGCATGAACAGGGCAGTAAGCGGGAATTTACGCCAAAGCCCGCCCAGGTTGTATAAATTTGTTTCTTTGGTTTTAAAATATATAACGCCTACGCCCAAAAATAGCGCCGATTTAAAAAGAGCGTGGTTTACCATGTGATAAACAGAGCCAAGCATCGCCATTGAGCCGATTGTTCCTGACATAAGCGCAATGCCAAAGCCCAATACAATGTACCCCATCTGGCTGACGCTATGATACGCCAAAAGCCGTTTGGCATCGCTTTGGAGCAACGCCGCAATAACTCCCGTCAGCATGGAGCACATTCCGATAACGATTAGGGCGGGCATTATCCAGCCGACCATGCTTGCCGACCCTGCCTTCCAACCGATAAGACTGATTACTCGTATCAGCCCGTATGCGCCCACTTTAATAAGCAGCCCGGACAAAAGCGCGCTGCCGGGCGTTGGCGCCGCTGAATGCGCGTGAGGCAGCCAAAGGTGCAGCGGCACTATCCCCGCTTTAATTCCAAAGCCTATTAAAAACAAGGCTACGCTCCACGAAAACATATTATAGTTTGAAGGTGTAACCGCGCCCGCTCCAAAAACCGGCAATGCGCCGGCAGAAACAGACATTGCTCCAATGCCCAACGATATGAAAAGCCCGCCAGCTATGCTGAAAAATAAATAATAGTAGCCTGCCCAAATCGATTTTTTATCGAAACGATGAATAATCCAAAAAAACGATGAAACTGTCATAAGCTCAAAGAAAAGCAGCATGGTAAGCATATCGGCTGCCAAAAAAATGCCCAAGATAGCTGAAAATGTTAACAAGGTGCAAAGTTCAAAGCTTTTTGTTTTGCCCTCTGCTTGCATGTATCCGGGCAAATATATACAGACTGCCAGCCAAACGAACGAAACCAATATCACAAAAACAGCCGACAGAGAATCTGCACGAAAAGCGGGCGCAAAAGGTGCGGGAAGCTGAACGGAACATTCCATTACCGCCCCGCCGAAAACCCCCTTTAGCCCCCAAAGCCCCAAAATCAAATTAACAAGGCTGGCAGCCAACGGTATGTTTACAAAGGCTCTGACTTTGTCAAAATATAATAAAAATGCTCCCGCAATGGGGATTAACAACAAAATTATAAGCAACATATTTTGTCCTCCTATATTTTAGAAAAACCAATTTACAACAGCTTCAACCCCGTGCCAAACCAGCCCGGGCATAAAACCCGTTATAAGCGCGGCAACAATCAAGATTACGGTTGGGATAAGCATAAAATAGCGTCTATTTCCCATTTCAATGTTATTTTTTACTTCTTTCTTTTTAAATGTTGACATAATAACAGGGATAAAGCAGATACCGTTAATAATTCCGCTGCAAATGAGCACCAGGGCAAGAGGCCATTTCCCCGCTGCAACGCTCCCTTTCATTAAATAATACTTACCCCAAAAGGTGCTAAGGGGCAACATTCCAATCATGCCCATAGTTGCTATTGAAAATGCAATCATGGTTTTAGGGAGAACCCTGCCGACCCCGTCTAAATTGCTCACCTTTGTTTCGCCCGTTTGCTCGGCTATAATGCCGGCGCAAAAGAATAGCGTGATTTTAAGCATGGAATAGCCAATCATATGCATAACAGCCCCTGCCAAACCCCATGGCTGCAGCGTAAAAGCGCCTAATATTATGTAAGATAAATGGCTTATCGTTTGGTATGCCAACCGCCGTTTTAACACATCTTGTTTTATGGCAATTATAATTCCGGCTAATATTGTAAAGGCTGTAACCCAAAGAATCAGCTTGCTAAAGGCAAGCTTGCCTACAAGTTCATGCCCAAAAATCGAGTACACAACACGCAAAATGCCGTAAACGCCCGAATAGACCACTGCCACCGCATGTAGTAGTGCGCTTACCGGAGTGGGCGCCGCCATTGCTTCGGGCAGCCAACGGTGAAGGGGCATTATTGCTGCTTTAACGCCAAAACCTGCAACGAACAATAATAAAAGCCAATTAAGGCCGATATGGGATTCGTTTGCCAAAATGGGGGTGCTGGAAAAATCCGAATTGCCCGCTTTGATATAGGTCAATATAATTGCAACTAAAATAGCGCCTGCGCCCGAAAGGCTGTATAAAATATATTTAGCACCCGCCCTTACGGCAACAGGGCTGCGCTCGTGAATTACCAAAGGATAGGTCGAAAAGGTGAGCAGTTCATAAAACAGATATAGCGTAACAAGCCCTCCTGAAAAAGCTACCCCAAGCGTCATGCTGAGCGATATCAGAAAAAAGGTATAATATGTGCGCAAATTTTGCTTTTTTGCCATATAACCAAAAGAGTAAACGGCGGCAAAAATCCAAAGGGTGGAGGCTATAAGCCCAAAAACCGCTCCCAATGGGTCGGGGTTTAAAACCCAGTTAAGCCCCCATAGCGTTTTTGAAATTTGCACGCTTTTGCCCGAAAATATATTTAGCGCAGTAAGCCAACTAAAGATTGCGCTGACTAAAGCAAAAATAAAAACAGCAATATTGCGAAAACGGCTTTTAGCCTCCGGTATTAAAGCAACAACAACACCGCCGACTATTCCGCCGGATATAGCGAAAATAAGACTTGGCATTTAACTGAAATTCCTCCTTTGCATCTATTTCGTACTGTAAAGTTAAATGAAAATTGAGGACTCCAAACCTTTCTGGTACAATGTTTCTGCAACAAAACACATACCTCCCAGAAAGGAAGAAGTCCTCATGCAAAAAATTGTATCAGTTTCTTGTC
>JALOAJ010000023.1 GCA_023228885.1 Bacillota bacterium
AGGCATATAAGAATAACATGTTTGCATTATTAGAAAAGCCCGGTTATGAGCAGCAAACAAAAGCAATAAAGCAAAGGCTTGAGCAAGCGGGCTTTTAGTTTACATAATAATGTAAGTTTGACATTTAATCGGTAAACCTCAAGTTTTGGTGATATTGACAAAGAAGATATAATAATATATAATGTACTTAACTTTGGTGGCAAATTTCTCAGCATAATATAAAATTCATAGATATATGGGAGGTTATATTAATGGCTGTCAGGATGTGTCCAAAGTGCAGCGAAGAAAATTTATCTACCGCTGTGGTATGCATTAATTGCGGAGCGCTATTGCCTAAATTCGAGGAAACGGCAGGGGAGGAAGATAGGGTACTGCCAAGTGAAGAAGCTAAAAAGAATAAAAGGTTTACAGGCAATTGGCTCGTTGCTACATTATTGCTTGCTATTTTAATAGCTTTAGCATTATTACTTATCAAATTTGCGGTTAGGTAGCGCATCTCAATCTTTCTGGGGCGGTATTTGTTACCGCCCAATTTTTTATTACATATTAGCTTTGGAAGGTGTTTTAAATAAGTTTTTATAAAAAAGTGTATGAAACGGTTAAACAAATACCATACGGAAAGGTTACGACATACGGCAGGATTGCGGCAAAATGCGGTTCGCCAAACAGCAGCCGACAAGTCGGTTGGGCTTTGCATGTAAACCCCGACCCGTCAAATATACCATGCCATAGGGTTGTTAATCGGTTCGGTTTTTTAAGCGGCGCATTTGCGTTTGGCGGTAAGGATGCGCAAGCGTCTTTGTTAAGGGCAGAGGGTGTTGCAGTTGATGAAGAAAGTAAAGTTGACCTTAGCGTTTATTTATGGACGCCTTAACTGAAAAGCTTCAAAAAGGACAAGCAATAAGTTGCGGAAAGGATTGGTTTCTTTGGACAAAGAAAAGGTTATTGGCAAGATAACCGATGTTGGAATTGTTGCCGTAATAAGGGCGGAAAATGCTGAAAAAGCGAAAAGGATAGTCGATGCCTGTATTGAAGGCGGGGTTGCGGCAATTGAGGTTACCTTTACTGTGCCGCATGCGCATAAGGTTATCGAAGAAATATCAAAAGCATACAAACCGGAAGATATTATTTTGGGAGCGGGAACTGTTTTAGACAGCGAAACTGCCAGAATAGCCTTGCTTTCGGGCGCTCAATACATTGTAAGCCCTTGTTTTAATGCTGAAACTGTGAAACTGTGCAATCGTTATCGCGTGCCATGTATGCCCGGCGCAATGACAATTAAAGAAGTGGTTGAGGCCATGGAGGCAGGCGCGGACATTATAAAAATTTTCCCCGGTGAGGCCTTTGGACCTAAAATTATAAAAGCTGTAAAAGGCCCCATACCGTATGCTAAAATGATGCCTACCGGAGGGGTTGACATTGATAATGTAGCAGAATGGATAAATGCAGGCGCTGTTGCTGTTGGCGCAGGAAGTTCACTCACTGCGGGGGCAAAAACAGGCGATTACGCTTTGATAACTAAAACAGGAAAAGAATTTGTCAGAAGAATCAGGGAGGCAAGAGGCATATGAAAGTTGTAACATTAGGAGAAATTATGTTAAGGCTGCAACCGATGGGGCATCAAAGGTTTATTCAGGCTCAAAGCCTTGAGGCAAGCTTTGGCGGTGGTGAGGCGAATGTTGCGGTAAGCCTTGCAAATTACGGCATTGACGCACATTTTATAACAAAACTGCCGAAAAATGCGATAGCCGACTCATGCATTGCGGAGCTAAAAAAATATGGTGTGAAAACAGACAATATCGCTCGTGGCGGAGAGCGCTTGGGTATATATTTTATCGAAAAAGGCGCATCGCAGCGCCCATCTAAAGTGGTGTACGATAGGGCGCATTCGTCAATATCAACTGCCGATTATTCGGATTTTGATTGGGATAAAATTTTTGATGGAGCTGATTGGTTCCATTTTACGGGAATAACGCCCGCACTTGGCGAAAAGGCTGCCGAGCTTACGCTAAATGCGTGTAAAAAGGCAAAAGAAAAAGGCGTAAAGGTCAGTTGCGACCTTAATTTTAGGAAAAACCTTTGGACGAGTGAGCAGGCAAACAAGGTAATGTCTGGCATCATGCCGTTTGTTGATGTTATTGTTGCCAATGAGGAGGATTCGGAAAAGGTTTTTGGAATAAAGTCCTCCGGCTCAAATGTTACAGGCGGGCGCCTGTCCGATGAGGGTTATAAAGAAGTTTGCCATAAGCTGCAAGAACGATTCGGCTTTGAGAAAATTGCAATAACGCTTCGTGAAAGTATTTCGGCTTCGGTTAATAACTGGTCCGGGTTGCTTTATGACGGGTCGAAGTTCTATAAGTCAAAAAAATACGAAATTAATATTGTTGACAGGGTAGGAGGAGGAGACAGCTTTGGCGGCGGCTTGATATATAGCGTGTTAAACGGCTTTAGCATGCAAGATTCGATAGAATTTGCCGTTGCGGCATCGTGCCTTAAACACTCAATTGAAGGTGACTTTAACCTTGTAGCTGTCGATGAAGTTGAAAGCCTTGCCAAAGGTGACGGCTCGGGAAGGGTTCAACGGTAAAGGCATTGTTTCAATGAATATATCAAAGGTGCGGAGCGTCTTTTTGTTACAAAGACCCTCCGCATTTTTTATCCGGCATATTCTATTGCTTTAACAGGGCAAGCTTCCATTATTGCAAGCAGCTTTTCTTTATTAGTTTGGGCTGCATCATGCGCTTTAACGGTTGCTTTTTTGCCATCCATCTCAAAAAGCTGCGGATAATTTTTAACGCACAAGCCGCATCCCATACAAGCTTTGCTATTAACGGTTATGCCTGTTTGCAATGGTTTTTCCTTCGGCAAATCTTCATCCGCTATTATCCTATCGGCAACCCAGGAAAAAATTATAATTGCCATAACGGTTAGCAGCCAGCGAGTTACCATAAATTTAGAGCCCAAAAATTTGGCTTCGTTCAAAAGCATTGGGACTTTAATTACCGCCCATGAACTTAAAATTATAATTATATTTCTTATGGTAGCGCCCTTTTTACGAAGCATCACACACATCGGAAATGCGGCGTATATCGGTCCTGCCGATATGCTGCCAATTACAAAAGAAAAAAATATACCCTTTCCTTTTGCCTCTTTACCGAGTAAATGCATAATTTTTTCTTTTGGAACCCATAAATCCAACAATGCAGTAAGCACGAATATCACCGGCATAATAATAAGCATTTCCCTAATGTAATATGCGCTGTTTTTGACCGATGCCATTCCCATTGACGGTTTTAACAGCATCATACCCGCATACGCCAAAAAAATCATAACAAAAAACATGTTTTGCTTTAACTTTCTTAAAATTATCACATAACCGCCCCCATTGCAAATGCAATAAGTATCGCAAATAAAAAGCTAAGACTATTGCGAATAACTGCAAATTTTGTCCCGAATTCCCTTTTCTCAAGCGAAAAGGTTACGATGCCAACCATTGTTAAGGTTGTCAAAAATGCTACCGATGGGATTATTCCAACGCCTGCATCAACCAATGTGCCTACTAACGGAAATGCAATAAATGCAGGAACCAAAGTAACGGTCCCCAGTAGGGCTGATGCCATTGTTGCAACCGCAACAGATTGTTTTCCCGCAAAAGCCGCAATGTTGGCAGGCGGCAGTAGCGTCAAAATCAATCCAATTGCAAATATTATCGAAAATATGCTAACTGCCATTCCCTTCCCCATGGCAAATGCCATTCTAAGCGCACGCTTTGTTTTATGGGGGTCCTTGGCAAATGATATTCCAAGAAAAATTAGCGTTCCAACCCATATTAGGATTGTAAATACATCCATATAAACACCCCTTTTAAATATAATGTTATATTTTGGGCGCAGGAGCCTTCACAATTATCAATTCCAATGTGTCATCGTGAAGGTTTCTAACATTCATTTTTGTGTTAAACGGGATTTTTAACAAGGTGCTTTTTTGGTACTCGCGTACTTCCTGCTCATTAAGACCAATTGAAAGAGTGCCCTTAATAACCGTCATATAAACATTTGAATTTGAAAAATGCTCCGGCAAGCTCTCATTTTTGCCAAATATCATATGAAGGTAATGTACATTCTCATCAAAAACAACTTTCTCTATTATTTTTTCGTTCCCTTCAGACAGTTTAAATACTTTTTCAATCATGCTAAAACTCTCCTTTTTTTATTTTATGTGTATAATATCATTATATTCCGCAAATGGATAGACACATATGTTTCTTTTTGATATAATAAATACAACAGTGTAAAGCAAGTTTACTTGCCATAATAAGAAGGTGAATAGATGTGCAGGGAATTAAAAAAGCTATCCTTATTTAGCGATGTTGATTTAGGGTTAATAAAAAATTTGGTTTCTGCTAAGCAAATCATTAAAACTTCATACATTAAAGGGAAAACGGTGCATGAGCAGCATGCCGAATGTTTGGGTCTGGATGTTGTCGTTTCGGGTAATTTGGTAGCCTATTCTTTGGCTCAAAACGGCTCTGAAACAATAATATTTGAATTTGACAAAGATAATATTATTGGCGGCAGCCTTTTGTTTGGCGAACAAAATAAATATCCCATGAATATTTACTGCACGGCTGATTGTGTCCTTTTTTATATTTCAAAATCGGCAGTAAAGCAATTGTTAAGGGAATATAGCTTTGTAATTCAGTTTATAAAATCCCTATCGTTAAATTCGCAAGGTATGAACAAAAAAGTGCTATATACCCAAAAAACTTTAAGGGAAAATTTAATAGATTATTTCACAATGCTTTCTGCGGAACAAAAGTCTAAATTCATTGTTTTGCCTGTTACAAAAAAACAGCTTGCCGACCGTTTTGGCGTTCAAAGACCTTCGCTTTTTCGTGAATTGCAGCGAATGAAAGCAGAAAACCTAATTGAAGTTGATAATAGGCGCATCACTCTTTTCACTTAAAGCTAAATTAAAATCAAAGGCGTCATTAGACAAAGTTTTGTGATTTCATCACTATAAATGTTTTATAAATATGGTAAAATAACAATGTATTTTTACAGGGGTGATATAATGCAATATTTTTTAACTTTCCTTGAAGGCATCATCACATTTGTTTCACCATGCATTTTGCCAATGTTGCCTGTTTATCTAACATATTTTGCAGGAATGGACAGCGATGAGGGCAATAAGGCGGTTAAAAACTCGCTTGGATTTATTTTGGGGTTTACAATTGTGTTTGTTGCTTTGGGCGCATTGGCTGGCTCTTTAGGGTTTTTCCTAAAACAGCATCAAACTGCCGTTAACATTGTTACCGGCTTTGTTGTAATTTTTTTTGGGTTAAGTTTTATGGGCGTTGTAAAGCTACCTACCTTTACAGGTAGAAACAAATTATTATCCCTTGCTGTAAAACATAATTTCTGGGCATCCGTTGTGTTTGGGGTGGTATTTTCAATTGGTTGGACCCCATGCGTAGGCGCTTTTTTGGGGTCTGCATTAATGCTTGCAGCCCAAAGCGGCACATATATGAAGGGCATTATTATGCTTTTGTTTTACTCTTTGGGTCTGGCTATTCCTTTTTTCCTAAGCGCATTGTTAATTGAAAAGCTAAAGGTGGGGTTCGACTTTATTAAAAGAAATTATCGTGTTATTAATATATTTTCGGGCGCTTTGCTTGTTGTTTTAGGCGTTCTCATGCTTGCAGGGCGCACAACATTAGGAGGGATTTAAATGAATAAGAAACATTTAACAGTAGTGTACATTATTGTTTTTGCAGTTTTTGTAATGTTGGCGATTTGGGGGTATAACTATTTTTCTTCAAATAATTCGCCGAACACCAAAGTGGAGAATGCACAAAAACCACCAAATATTTCGGATGACAATCCAAATGGTGGAAATGAAGATGACCGCCAAGCTGTAAAAGATGAACAAAAAAAATCAGCTAATCCTGCATCTGATTTTGTTGTTTTAAACTATGAAGGAAAAGAGGTCACGCTTTCTGAAAAACTTGGCAGACCAATAGTCCTAAATTTTTGGGCAAGCTGGTGCCCACCTTGCAAAAACGAATTTCCGCATTTTCAAAATGCATATAACAAGTATAAAGATGATGTTGAGTTTATCTTAGTTGATTTAGTCGATGGTCAGAGGGAAACAATCAGCAAGGGCAAGGATTTTATTTCACAAAACAATTATACCATGCCAATTTATTTTGATGATAATCAATCCGCAGCTTATGCATACCGTATATCTTCTATACCCATGACATATTTTATAAACAGGGATGGGGGTATAGTTAATCTTTACCGCGGGCAAATTTCAGAAAAAAGCTTATTTTCTGAAATAGATGCCTTGATAGACATAGAATAACCGGCTTATTTCCATAAATGGCAGCGTTGAAACAGGGTGAAGTTACAAGTATACCAATGCGTTTAAGTGCAGGTTTTACTTTTCTTTTAAATTATTCAATAAAAAATGAAAAAAATACTTGACTTTATTCCTGTTTTATCTTATAATAGGCTTTGCGTCTACAAGAAACTAAGAATACGCAAAATGTTTTGCAATATAGCATTTGCAGAGTTTTAAAAGATTTATCATTTAAAGTATTTGGCCCGGTAGTTCAGTCGGTTTAGAATGCCAGCCTGTCACGCTGGAGGTCGAGGGTTCGAGCCCCTTCCGGGTCGCCAAATGGGAGCATAGCTCAGCTGGGAGAGCATCTGCCTTACAAGCAGAGGGTCATAGGTTCGAGCCCTATTGCTCCCACCAAAACAAATTGTAGCATATTATGCTACAATTTGTTTCAATAATTTACCAAAGGCATTTGCCTCTGTAGCTCAGTCGGTAGAGCAAAGGACTGAAAATCCTTGTGTCGGTGGTTCGATTCCACCCGGAGGCACCAGCCTTACGGTAAACCCATTTGTAAGCGGGAGTGACTCAGTGGTAGAGTGTCACCTTGCCAAGGTGAAAGTCGCGAGTTCGAATCTCGTCTTCCGCTCCAAAGCCTATACTAAAGCTAAATGCAACAAAAGGCGCAAATTAGCGCCTTTTGTTTACGGCGCCATAGCCAAGCGGTAAGGCAGAGGCCTGCAAAGCCTTTACCCCCGGTTCAAATCCGGGTGGCGCCTCCATAACCCAACTGAATAGTTGATACAATGAAAAACCCTTGAAATCAAGGGTTCTTCGCATTGCATGGCGTTTTTTAAGCAGTTTGTTTCAGCCCATTTTTCGCCCTCAAATGATTTTTACGTTAGGGGGGTCGTGAGGTTTGACCCCCCGACCCCCCTATTGAACAATTTGTCGAAATTCAGGTATTACGGGCATTACAGGCATTTTCCGCTCCAGAAAATTAATAAAATAAAACAACTTAGCCTACTTACCATTACCGCTTTGCCTACTCATCATCTCCTTCCATTATATTTGGTCTGTCTGAGTTGTATCGCTTACTCTTACGTCTAACTCCCTCAGGTGTGCGCTCTATATTCGATCGCCTTTGTTTTTCTGCTTGTACCTTTTCAAAATCAGACTCATAAATTATTTCAGGATGGCTGTTTTCACCAAGATATTGGGTCCGTTCTCCATTGTTTTTTAAGCGCTTGTTATTAGGAAAATCATCACTGTAAGTTTTGCCTATTAAAACATTTCCTATATATTTTTCATTACTGAGAATATTATCAATAGTACGTTTTGACCATTTATCTCTACCTGAAGGCGATTTTATGTCTTCCTTTTCTAAAACCCTAATAATGCCTATTATACTTGCACCTTCCAGATATAAACTATATATTTTCTGAACAACTAATGCTTGTTCAAGATTAACTTCTAATCTTCCATCCTTACCTTTACGATAACCGTAGCAAGGTCTGTCGTAAAGCTTAGAAGTTCCGTCCCTTAATTTCTGGTGTATTCCCATTTTTATGTTTTGGCTTCTTGAATCACTTTCTGCTTGGGAAAATGCCTCAATGATCGAAATAATTAGTGTGTTACGGGGATCTGAAACCCTCAAATCTTCATTGTCAAAGAAAACTTCAACTCTTTTTACCCTTAGCTTATTAAGAACACCAAGAGTCTCTTCAGCATTTCTGCCAAATCTGCTAACCGATTTAGTAATGATCAAATCGATTTTTCCTTCAAGGGCATCTTCTATCATCCGATTGAATTCGGGTCTGTTATTATTTTTTCCTGAGCGAATGTCTTTATAAATATCAACAAGATCCCAGTCCAAACGGCGTTTTACCCATTGTGTGTAACGGTCAACCTGATTTTTAAGGCTATTCATCTGCTCAGGATGAGAGGTGCTTACCCGACAATATATCGCAACTTTTTTGCGCTTAAGAGGCTCAAAATCATGCATTTCTCTTATAATTTTATCAGACATATACTCGCCTACCTTATAATATTAGATTGTTATTTGCCTACACAACTATAGTTTACATTATTTTTTTGAAAAACACAACAAATAAAATTAATTGCTATCGGAATTTGACCTTACCCCCAACTAATGATAGAATATTAAATTAAAGGAAAGTATGTAGTATAAATATAAGAAGAGATTTTTGATTTTAATATAGTAATTAATTATCTTTCCAAAGAAAAAATAAAATATGTTACGAAAGAAGTGGGTTTAATGAGAGAGCAGGATATAACTAACTATTGGCAATATTTCCTATGCCTTGAAGGGGATTTAAGTGAAGCCTCCAGGTACGCAGAGCCAATGGGGCAGCCAAGTGTCTATTCATTTGAATATTATAAAATAATAACACTTGCATGTGCAGAAACAGAAACTGTATTTAAGTTAATCTGCAAAAAAATTGATGCGAACGAAAGTCCAAGATGCATAACTGATTATGCAAAGATCATTTTGCGGCAATATCCTCAAATAATAGATACGAAAGTAATTGTCTCAAGAATAAATGAGACAATTAAACCTTTTGAGGAATGGACTATAGGGAAATGTACATTTTGGTGGGACGAACATCAGGATATTAAGCATAATAGACATATGTTTTTTAAAAAAGCAACATACAAGAATGCCTTATATTCATTGGCGGGACTATATGTCTTGTTGCTTTACTTATATAAAATATCCACTTTGAAATTACCTAACGAGAGTAAATATTTTTATAATGATGCTGTTTGTCAATATTTATGTTGCAAGGGATCTGGAGAACTACCAGACTTTGCACAATAATAGTCCAAGATATTATATATTGTTGCTGTTATAAAATGAAGTGGATTCCAGTTGGATTTTATTTTATAATATAAATTATTTGCTGAATTGTATTATTTATTGAGTTAGCCTACTCATCACATAACCCAACTGAATAGTTGATACAACGAAGAACCCTTGAAATCAAGGGTTCTTCGTATTGTAGAGCGGTTTTCGAGCAATTTATTTTCGCCCATTTTTCGCCCTCAAATGATTTTTGCGTTAGGGGGGTCGCAAGGTTTGACCCCCCGACCCCCCTATTGAACAATTTGGCAAAACTGCATTATAACCACTAAAAAGTACGGTATAGAATGCTTCTATCTCATTAAAGAACACACATTAATGAATTTTTGTTTGAACGCATCTTAATCCCTTGCAAGTAACTTGTGATAAAAGACATCCATGCCTATTGCCCCAAGTGGAGCCGTAATTAAGATAGCCAAAACTGCGACAGTTAGAATGACATTGCCTGCCGCAATTCCTGCTGCTAAAGGAAGCCCGCCAATTGCCGCTTGTACGGTTGCTTTGGGCAAATAGGCAATAGCGCAAAAAAATCTCTCCTTAATACTTAATTTGGTTTTTATAAGGCTAACAAATACTCCGCACACACGAATTGCGAGGACAACAATTATGAGCGCAACAGCTGTCACCCCAGCATTTGCTACATAGCCTATATCTACTGTTGCCCCAACTAATACGAATAACATGAGTTCGGCCGCTACCCAAACTTTTGAGAATTTTCCCGAAAGCCGACTTGCCAATACATCACTTTGTTTAAGGATAGTGCCGCCCAAAGCCATAACGGCTAAAAGCCCCGACATAGACATATAAGCTTTGATAAACATCTCAAAAGTAACCAACAGGAAAGAAATACTAAGAAGAATTAAAACCTTTATAGTATCCCGTATATGAAACTTTTTGAATAGTTTTGCAAGTGCAGTGCCAAGCAAAACACCCATCAATAGACCAACCACTATGGCAATAGGAACCTTTATAAGGCTCCCGACATCAAAATTACTTCCGCTATACATCCCCATAAATGACGTGAAAAGAACAATTACATAAATATCATCTACAGAAGCCCCCGCCATAATAAGCTGCGGAATACACTTTGATTTTCCATAGCCTCCCTCCATTAGTTTCAACATTTTAGGAACAACAACCGCCGGAGATACGGCGCCGAGTACAGTCCCCATTATAGCAGCCTCCAAATGAGAAATGCGGAAGAACATCGGTGCAAATATTGTTGTTGCGATTATTTCAAATGTTGCCGGCAAGAAACACATAAAAATAGCTGGTCGACCAACCTTTTTCAAGTCCTTAATATCCAATGCAAGCCCAGCTCTTGTAAGGATAACAATTAAAGCTATTTCCCTTAAATCGACGGAAATATTTAATAGTTCCGGCACGATAAGGTCTAAAACATAAGGGCCTAACATGATACCCGTAAGAAGCATGCCAACAAGACCGGGTAACCTTAGTTTTTGCATAACTTTGCTTAGCACAAGGCTACAAAGAATTATCAAAGCAAGGCTGAAAAGCATATACATTCTCCTTTGCGCGGAAATGCAAAAAAGCTGACACCTCCGCAATAAAATAATTGCAGAAGTCATCAGCTTAATAAGCGGTTCGGCTTTTATATCAGCACAGGGAGAACTTCATTCCCTTGCTAATAATTATATCATAATTTCTTAAAAAAGCAAATGTTTTTTCTACATCAAGCCAAAATATAAAGAATCGAAGGTATATTGCAACCTTTCGTGCTTAAATTATATGGAAAAAGAGACTTTTTTCACTATATTTTAATTTAAATTCAAGAGTATCATCAAAAACAATAATCTTCTCTATGGCTCCGCTGAAAATATCATCATCAACCTCGTCAATTACATTTTCTGCCGACCTAAGTTTATCTATATATTCATTTACTATTCCCTCTTTTGTTTTGCGTTTATCTGACGAGTAACTGCCGATGGATTCAAAAAGGCACGACTTGAGATTTTTGATAAGCCTGCCTTTATTATTGATTATGGAATTTAAAACAGAAACAATACTGCTATGTAGGTCATCTTGGTAAATATGTGTGGCGGTGCATTTCGGCTCTACAATTTTTCTGTTTTGGCATTCCCACACTCTTGCATAATATTTACTCGTGGAGTGCCATGTATATGGAGTAAATCTTGAACCGCATACTCCGCAGAACACCCTTGAGGACATGATATGTATGTTGTTTTTACGAAATGGCTGTGCTAAAATTTTCTGGACAGCCTCGTATATATCAATGGGTATTATGGGCTCGTGGCTATTTTCTATAATATATTTTGTCAGAGCGCCATTGTTTATCTTCTTTTTCTTAGTAAGAAAATCCGAGGTAAAGGTTTTTTGTAAAATAGCATTGCCCGCATATTTTTCGTTGGTAAGGATACTTCGGACAACGCTCGACTCCCAGCTTGGCTTTCCGCTCGGCGACGGTATATTGTTTACCGTTAATATTTTGGCTATTGCACCGGCGGATTTTCCATCTACGGCAAGTTTATAAATGTAGCGTATGATTTGTGCCTCTTCTTCAACAATCTCGGGGTAGCCGTCCTCTCCCTTTTGATATCCGAGAAAGTTTTTATAAGGCAAGCTGAATTTTCCGTCTGCAAATCGTTTTCTGATGCCCCAAGCCACATTCTCAGAAATATTCCTGCTCTCCTCCTGTGCAAGGCTGGACAGGATTGTAATCATAATCTCACCTTTAGAATCAAGGGTATATAAATTTTCTTTTTCAAAAAACACCTCGACATCGTGTTCCTTCAACTTGCGTATGATAGTAAGGGTGTCCACCGTGTTCCTTGCAAACCGAGAAATGGATTTTGTTATAATTAAGTCTATTTTCCCTTTGACGGCATCTGCAATCATGGAGTTGAAACCTGTGCGATTTTTTCTGTTTGTTGCGGAAATACCTTTGTCGGTATAAACTTTTACAAACTCCCAATTAGGATTTGATGTGATATAACGCAGGTAATAATCCATCTGCGCCGAATGGCTTTGTTGCTGTTGCTCTTCGTTGGTTGAAACACGGGTGTATGCCGCAACCTTTTTCTTGCTGATTTCTCCGTTGGCGCCATTTTCAAGTTCAGGCGATGTCGGCTGGATAGCTATTACTTTTCGCTTTTTTGCCATACTCTATGAGCCTTTCCGTATTTTGTTTTGTAAAAACACAACCTGCTGATGGGAGGCTTATATATTTTATACAGCTTTTCAAGGGCTCGGCAGTATTCCGTAAAAGTAAAGGAACCGTTCTGATACAGGCTTTTGGCAAGGTATCTTGAAATTCTGTAATCCATCTCATTGTCAAATTCTTTTTTCTTCATGGCGCCTATAACTTCTTGACCTTTGCGGTTGTGGGGTCAATGCAAATCACCGTTTTGCCTTCCGACAATGCATATTTAACCGTGCTGCCTGTGCCGCTCCCGCTGCCGTTCCATACAGCGATAACATAATTGCTGTTATCCACCATATACTTATTTCTATCCTGCATACAAGTCGGTGTATATTGTTTTTGCAACAGGGATTCCTTATCGCACTTTGCCAGGATATAATAATACCTCTCACGGCTGTCTTGATTCCATTTAACCGCCTGTGTTTCGCAAGGCAGGGCAGATTCAAGGGTTATGTATGGAAAATCCTCTTTTAAAGACAAAACAATTTCTGCCGCCCAAATATCCACACCAAGAGCCATGCCGCTAATAAAATGGGTTACGCCGTATTCGGTGATAAGTCTATTGATGCACTTTTTTAAAATGTGTTTTATCCGTATGCAATCCGAATGGGTTTCATCAAATTTAAATCTAAAATTTTGCGGACGGTGCCCTGTAAAACAACAGGTTTTTATTTTTTCTTCCATAGCTGTAAGCCTCCTCAGAAATTCCGTTGAATTTACCGACCATGAAATTTTGTGGCATTGTGGCAGCTTTGTGGTCAAAAAGATTTTTACGATATTACACTTTTATTTAAAGCCCACTCTGTTTTTAGTGAGATGCCAAAATACCGCAATGTTTGGGCATTTACCAAAGCCACCTATAAAACATAGTTAAATGTGTTATAATATAAACATGAATTTCATGCTTTTTCGCAAATGATTAACTTATGCGAAAAACACCTAAAAACTATGCTGTAATCTGCCTTTTAAAGTTGATTGACCACGGGATTGACCATATTGCCCACGATTGGCTGTCGGTAGAGGGTACCTAAAAACTCCATCTTGCGCTTTTTATGCTCATAAAGAGAGTGAGCATATTTAGTCAGCGTAATGGTTGGTGATGAATGCCCGAGAATTTCCGAAAGGGTTTTTGCATCAAACCCATTTTCTAAGGCTCTTGTTGCGAAAGTATGTCGAATCGCATGATAATTGGCATCTGCAACCTCCGCTTGCTCCAATATTTTTTTAAAATTATACTGAAGGTTTCTCGGCTCGATTATTTTATCGCCATCCATCATAACATACTGTCCGCAGTTCCTCTCTTTACATTCAATTAATATATTATTTAAAAATAGCGGCAAAGGAATGGATCTGTGTGACGCCTCTGTTTTAGGAGGCAAATAGGTGATTTTCGTTTTGTTCTTTGCCCCATCCTCCGTTTTAAGCCTCTGCACCGTCCTTCGGATATGCATCATTTGACTCTCGAGGTCGATGTCTTCCCACTTCAGCCCGCATAACTCGCCAATCCTTATCCCGGTGTAAAGGCATAACAAAACCCCTATATCGTGGGGGCTTTGACGGCTGCTGATTAGACTCTCAATCCTTTTCTGCTCAAATTCCGTAAAGACCCTCATGTCTTTGTTTCTGACTTTAGGAATATAAATCCGTTTAAATAAATCTTTTATCAGCTGTTTTTCAACAGCCTCTGCCATAGATGATTTTATAAAGATAAAAATGGACTGTACAGTTCGCACTGACAGTCCTTCGTCCAGCTTTTCATTTATAAAGTTTTGCAGTTTATCTTCGTTGAATTTGTATAATTCCGTTTCAGAGAAGGCAGGCTTGATGTGGTTTTTGAGATACCTCTCGTAAATGCATGAGGTTGAGGCTTTAATGCGGGACCTTCTCCGCTCCAGCTCTTGTTCTATCCACTGGTAAACCGTTATTTTGTAATCTTCTTTAGGTGTGAAACTTGTTCCCTCGGATAGAATAAGGTTATGTTTAAACTTTACTTCTTCTTCGTTTTTACCATAAACCGCACCGTAAAGCGTTTTTCCTGTGTTATCATATCCTTTAATGAACCGCCCTTCAATTCGCCCGTCTTTTCTGTTGTAAATCCTTAAAATAGGTCGTTCCATAATACCATACCCCTTTCATAAGCCACAAAATATTGTCCGAGCCTTTTTATAATTGACTATGGGAATATCCTGTGGTAAAATATTCATAATAAGTTGAACATATCGGTTTCGTAAATGTTAATCATTTACGAGCCTGAAATTCATAGTTAAGTCCAAGCGGAACGACGCTTGGACTTTGGTTTTGTCAGTATAGTATTATTGCGTAGAAGGCGGGGGAAGTCAAGGGGATTTATGAATCCGCTATTATAATTATCTGCGAAAATACTTGTGAATTCCCGAAAATTCTTTTGACTTATAGAACTAAATCTGATATACTACTAAGGATTGTACTTTAATATTGGTTGAGAATGGGAGGAAATACAATGTCGATAAGTTATAAAAAACTATGGAAACTAATTATTGATATGGATATTTCAAAAGCTCAGTTGAGAAAAGATTCGAAAGTTGCAGCAAGCACTTTTTCAAGAATGAATAAAAATGAGTATGTATCGCTGGAAGTAATAGAGCGAATATGTAATGTTTTAAAGTGCGATATAGGGGACGTTGTTGAAATTGAACATTAGCTCCTTACACAACGAGGACTGATATGAAAATTCACTGTAGTTAGGAGCTTTAGACAATGATTAATTTAGGAACAGTATTTAGTGGTATAGGTGCTATTGAACACGCACTTGATAGACTTAAAATCCCACATAAAATCGAATTTGCATGTGATAACGGTGAACGAAAATTAAAAACTAATGTGGATCAAGTACTAAAATCTATAGAGGGAATGAATAATTTTGAAAGTAATGAGTATATCACTCAGCTTTATGAAGAGGAATGCGGAGTAAATTATATTGAGCAAACCTATCGTGCTAATTATCATGTAAATGATAATTCTTTTTATCAAGATGTGAGATTCCTTGATGGAAATCAATATAGAGACACGATAGATTTATTCGTGGGTGGAAGCCCCTGTCAAAGTTTTTCTGTAGGAGGAAAACGCGGTGGATTAGAAGAAGCTCGAGGAACATTATTTTACGATTATGCACGTTTAGTAAAAGAGATTAAGCCAAAAGTCTTTATATATGAAAATGTTCCGGGAATGCTTACACACGACAAAGGTAAGACATGGGAAATAATATCAAAAATATTTGATGACTCAGAATACTACTGGACTTATTGGGTTCTTAATGCAAAAGATTATGACCTTCCTCAGAACAGACGGAGGATTTTTGTTATTGGATTTCATAACGAATATAAAGAAAATTTTGAAAAATTATTAAAGCCCAAGCCACTCCATTTAGACATTTATATGGATAATCTATTAGAAAACAATGTAGATAATAAATATTATTTGCCCGAAAAGGGTTTTTTGCGCGTCATAGACCCAAAGCATAAAAGGCATGTTGCAATTAATCGTAAAATTGGACGTTGCCAAATTGCAAATCAGCAATTCAATTGGTATGGCGATATGCGTTTTGAAACTACCCTGCCAAAAAGATTGCTTGATGATGATCGCATATATAAAGGATACTTTAATGGTGTTTTTGGTGTGGCACGTTGCTTAACTCCAAGGGAATGCTTAAGATTAATGGGCTTTACAGATAATTTTATAATTCCTGAGGGTGTAATTGACCAAAAGATGTATAGGCAAACCGGAAACTCCATTGCGGTTAATGTGCTAATGGAAATAATGAATCGAATTCTAGAGACGGGGATTTATAATAATGATAGAAATTAATGCTGTTAACAAAGAGAAAACTATAAAAATTGCTACAGCCTTTAGTGGAATTGGTTCGGCAGAGTTTGCATTAAAAAGGTTGAGTATAAATTATAAAGTGATTTTTGCATGCGATAATGGAGAAATTGATTTAATCGAAAATGAAAAAACAATATATGAGAAACTAAGTCATATCACGGATTACAGCGAAAAAAAGAAATACATCGATAGTTTAATCCCGCCTAGAAGGACAAATTTTCCAAAGCAATCATACTTGGCAAATTTTGACGTGGATGAAGATCACTATCATCATGATGTTCGTTTTTTGGATGGCAATCAATACAAGAATCAAGTTGATTTATTTATTGGAGGGAGCCCTTGCCAAAGTTTCACCCTGTTTGGTTATCAAAAGGGATTAGAAGAGGCACGAGGAACACTCTTTTATGATTTCGCACGTTTGATAAATGAGATACAACCTAAGGTGTTTATATATGAAAATGTACAAGGGTTGGTTAAACACGATCGAGGTAGGACGTGGAAAGTGGTACAACGTGTTTTTGACAGCCTTGGCTATAAAGCGCATTATCAAATATTAGATGCAGTTGATTACGGCATCCCGCAAAAGAGAAGAAGAATTTTCATTGTAGGCTTTAAAGATAATAGCAAATCGTTTTTGTTTCCGACTGAAAAAGAATTGAAATACACAATGCAAGACTTTTTAATTGAAAACACGAAAGAAGGCAACTTTACAGCACAAGGAGAAGAAATATGCGTTATTAAATCGCCAGGCGTTGTAGAGGATAAGTATTATTTATCTGAGAGAGTTCTTCCTGGGATAATGTCTTATGGGACAAATGGATTTAGTATGAAACCCGAAATAGATTTGGCGATAGCGCGCCCTTTAATGAGCACAATGCATAAACTACATAGAGCAGGGGTAGACAATTATGTTACCACAAATGGTAAAATACGAAGACTAACACCTAGAGAATGCTTGAGACTTATGGGTTTCACTGACGATTTTAAGCAAGTGGTATCTAACACACAGATGTACAGACAAGCTGGTAATTCGGTAGTAGTTGATGTGTTCATGGCATTAATTAAAAATATTATCAAGTATATATAGGAGGTATATTATATGAAATGGTCTATGGATACGCACAAATACATGAGCGAGATTACTCGTACTGCATTAAGTATTATAGTAGAGCATAATATCACAGTGGAATCAGAGCCGGAAGAAATTGATGTTGTAGAACGCGAACTTGTTAATGCTGGTGTATACAAAGATTATAATAGTGCAAAAGGTCGTGTAAGACGCGCTCTGTTTACTTATTTCAAAGCATATGGATGTCTTGATGATAATGAGCACCTTACAGAACTAGGGAGGCTCTTTGTAGAAAGAAAGATAACAATTAAGGAATTTTGCTTTCATTATATACTTAATTATCAATATGAGGATGAAGAGGTTCAGTATTATCCCGTTCGCCTTATTCTTACCTGCTTAAAGAAATTGTCTGAGCGCGGAGCCAATCAAGCCTATTTATCCGCCTACGATTTTTCGAGAATTGTAGAATGTCAAAGTTTAGACGAAGTAAACGATGCTCTGATAGATGAACTGGTGAATGCGAGAGTGGCGGATCCAATCGCAGTTAATGAGCGCACTATAGGGTTTGATATATGGGCAAAGATGCTAGTACAAGCTGGAATCCTTAAACGGACAACAGAACGCACTCTAATGATAAAGGATCAGGTGCTGGCAGACTGGATTTTGCATACATATGAAAATCAGCTGCAAGTTATACGCGGAACTATTTGTACTGGCGTGTTTAAATACCTGCCAACTCCACCGTTGAACGCTCCTACAGGAGATGCTACCCGGTTTGTACTAGAAGGAAGAGCTCTGCAAGCATATTTGTTTGATGCAGTAGATAATACACTTATCTATAAATATATTTTCAATGGTTCAGATACCACATTCGATGATATGTTGAGCAGCCTAGGATTGACTGAAATTAATAAGGGATTCTATAAACACTTTTTAGGTCTTGAGCGCTTGATGGGATATTGCCTATCTGTACATGATAATCCACGCATAAAGATAATAGGTAACATTTTGGCTTCAGTTGAGCTAACGGAAGCAGAACTGACAGAAGTAATGTCGCAAGAAATTCGTATAGATTACGACTTGTTTGATCGAAAGGATGGCGGAAAAAATGTACTTTTGTACGGTGTGCCTGGCTCGGGAAAGAGTTGGACTATAGAACATGAGTACTGCAATGAAGACAACATTGTTAATCGTTTGGTTTTTCATCCAGATTATACAAATGCAGATTTTGTTGGGCAGATTCTACCTGTTGTTGATTCTGTAGATAAGCAAGTTACATATGAATTCACGCCCGGTCCATTTACTACGATTCTTTGCAATGCATATCGCAATCCGATGAGTAAATATATCCTTATTATTGAAGAAATTAATCGAGGTAATGCACCTGCGATTTTTGGAGAGGTATTTCAACTGCTTGACCGAAAAATTGAAAAACTGAATGATAACGATTTCCCAGTAGGAACGAGCGAATATGGTATTACTCATAAATACATGGCTGAATTTGTATATGGCAATTCGGCACATAGGATTCGTATTCCTTCTAACCTGTCAATAATTGGCACAATGAATACATCTGACCAAAATGTGTTTACTCTTGATACCGCATTCCAACGTAGATGGCAGATGAGACTTATTGAGAACAACTTTGACAATGTACATCCGTCGCTAGCTGATGCAAAAATTTTAGATACTGATGTTACTTGGAAACGTTTCTGTGAAACTATAAACACGATTATCGTTGGAAATAAAGCTAAGATGGCATCTGCTGAAGACAAAAGACTCGGTGTATATTTCGTGCATGAAAATGATCTTGCATTTGACCAGAGAGCACTCCCTTCTGAGGGTAATGCAAATCTTCTGACTGAGTATAATTCTTTACTTGGTGCTGAACGCTTAGACACAATCACAGAAGAGCAGAAAACCCGTTTGAAGGAAATACGCGAGGCCGTTATGGATAATCGTTTATTCCCAGAGAAGGTAATCAAGTATTTATGGGATGATGCGTTTAAGTTTAATCCGGAGGCTCTTTTTGATACGGAAAATATGGATAACCTTGAAAAGGTTATCCGCACATTTATTTATTCAATAGGACATGACCGTTTCAAAATTTTCAAACAGAGCGTGTATGATACTCTTTATGCTGCACAACAACAGTAAATTTGACCATTGATAGGGGTAGGTGATGATTATATATGGACTTACAAAAAAATATTAGAGAACGTTGTCATGTTAACATAAATGAAGACGGAGATAGTTTTGTTGGAGTTAAAGCGGATACAGAAGATGCTATCATTTATTTCCCTATAGGGTATAAGTTGCCTGACAATGATGATGACCTTCGCATAGACATTCATAATTTGCTCGGAGTTTTAGCTACGTTTATGAAAGAAGATCGCATCCTTGAAGTTTCAAAGTTTGAGGCGCCAAGAACGGTGGACTTTCCCATGCACTCATACCTTAAGGTAATCCGGAGTTTTTTGAGAATGGGTCGCTATTATATCGAAACAGACCCTCAGTTTCGGACGGATACTAAAGGAAAAGCATCTTGGCCACGTACTGTAAGAGAGCAAAAGGCTTTAGTCCAGAAAAATGGTTCCCTGGTTTTTACAAATATGACCGTTCACGCTGTAACACCAAATGCTAACAAGCAGATTACACAGATACATCGTTTCTGTGTATATGAGGCTTTTGAGAAGATGGGATGGTTGTATGTCCCTTTTATGCCTGATAATCCGGGCCCGCATCCGAGTATAAAAGAGTCGATTTATATTCTCAATAAAAAGCTTGTAGCAACAAATAATGATGTTGAACAAGAGTTGTTTACTGCGATGCGAGATATGCTCATTTACATTGATGAAAGAAGTTCTGACAAACAATATTTCTTTGGTACAGATTTCTTTGAAAATGTATGGGAGCGAATGATAGATAAAGCATTCGGTGTTGAGGATAAGGAACGATATTTTCCTCGTACTCGCTGGCTTTTGGATTATGGCAGGGATAAAGAGAAAAGACCTCTTCAACCGGATACAATCATGATTTATGGAGATAAATGTTATGTACTTGATGCAAAATTGTATCGCTATGGCTGGAGTGCTAACCCTGAACATCTGCCAAATGCAGCGGATATTAGCAAGCAAATTACATACGGTGAGTATGTCGAACGCACGAAAAACTTGGCAAATGAGAAACTATATAATGCTTTCATAATGCCTTACAATAAGGAAGACAACCTATTCATGTTAAACAGTAATATTGGTAATATTGGCGAGGCCATTAGTGATTGGAAAGCGAATACAAAAAACTATGAACGCATTCAAGGAATAGTAATTGATACTCGACATCTTATGTATAATTATATAGGCACTTCAGAACAGCAGAAAAAAGAATTGGTGGATTGCATTGAAAAGGTTACAGCAAGAGGCCCTGTCCCTGCGCCTACATTATAAGATGAAACAAGGCACTACCTTAATTGGTGGGTCTTGTTTTTTGTCTATTTATCAAGCTGGCGATTGCGGTATCGTTGTGTTGCGGCAGCACGGGAACATTGGACACAACAGTATTCTTTGTTTGTACGTGTCGCTTCAACCAGAAAGAATTTATCGCGTTTGCAATTCGGCTTTTTGCATTCCTTATAAATTTCTAGCCCCGGTCTCATATAGAAGATTGAAAAATAGAGAGCCTGGATTAGATTGTTGACTTGCCATGCGGGAGCAAGTTCATCGGTTTCGTACTTTGGATAAATGCCGATAATGTTATGGTTGATTTCTTCCGAAATAACAATACGAGCAATTTTAAGAAGAGAAGCTTTCATTTCATCTGTGAAATTATCTCTTGTCGGAGTTGCATAATATGTAATTTTTCCGAACTGAATTTCATTAAAAATGCCTATTTCTGTTTGATAATGATAAAAGAAGTCTATGATTGTTCGAAGTTTTTCATCTTCGAACGGCAGACTAGTGTACATAGCAAACAGATGTTTAAACCATATACTTTTACTTCCTACAAGGTCAGTATCAGCACCGCTGCGGACAGCATTAAAAAATTCTATTTCGATGGGATTATTACAGCCCACCATAGTATCTGGAATGGAATATTTGCCAGTACCAAAGACTTCTTGATTTCTACTTAAATCCACGAATAGGTTGTAGTTTTCTATTAATTCCGTGAATCTGTGGCTGCAAGTCGAATATTCTACTTCTGACAGATTTAATATAATTTGTGGCATATAAAGAAGATATGTGGTATATATCAAAATGCGTTTATAGTTTTTCTGACCTGCGATTGCATTCATAAGGTACAATGTAGCCTTAATCCTGTTCACTACTTCAATTATAGCATCAGCATCTACAGAATCATACTCATCACTTTGTATAGGTAGTAAAAATCCATATGTCTCAAAAAATTCTATATGTTTATCTATATCTCCATTTGGAATAGCAAGCAGTTTGCCAAGAATGTTCTTCTCAATAACACCGCCGGCAATGCCGGTAAGATTAAGCCCTACTCTTGGGGCATAAGAAAAGTGTAGAGGTTTATTTATATCACAATACAATTTCAACGTGGTCTTGGGCGGTTGCCCTGGGGCCACATTTTTTATGTCTTTTTCACAATGGCATACATAGTTGTCACATTTAAACATGCTATTTAAAAAGATTCTCGAAATTCTTTTAGCCATAATTCAAATTCTCCTTAAACTTATTCGTATAAATATGTCAAAAAAATTACACAACATATTACTTTTTGTTTGAAACCACGGAAGGCAAAGCATTTATAAATCTATTATACACCAAAGTAATATATATTTCAATAAAAATATATCACATAATAATATGAAGGAATGGGCTTTTATAGTGAATTTTATTACTATAAATTATTTAGTATAATAAAGACACCATCAAGATATCTTGATGGAAAATAATATCTCAAAGTCCGAGATGCGCATTAGGACGGCGGGATGCATAAGAGTTCCTAACACAGCGATAAAGGCTGTGTTAGGAATGAAGATGCACCCACCGTGACTTCGTGCGCCCTTTTATCGGACAAGCGGAGCCTGTGGACATCTTCACCACAGGCTCTTTTTGCATTCCGCCGCCCCTCGCCCGGACGGAAAGGAATGCAATGATGAAAAAACAAAAAAACAATGCAACACCGAATCGCAAATCCCGCTACAATCCAAACCGCAACTCTTACATGACCAAGGACGGCAGGTATGCCTACATAACCTGGGACGAGGAGAACAAGTGCAATATTACCCACTATGTAGAAGTCGGCAAAGACGGGGTAACGGAGGAAATCCTTGTTTTCCTTGACGAGGATGACCATGACTCTGATTTGCAGGAGCGTTACATCGATGAAAATGCTGACTACGGCTTTCAAAACAAACAGTTAGATTATCACAAAAATCAAGAGGACGAGAATCTCACAGACCCAATTAACGAAATAGAGGACAAGCACGCTAACCCATTCGATTTGCTTTTTCCCAAAGATGAAGCACTAAATGAACAATTATTACAGCTTATTTCTGCAATGGACAAGCTGACCGAAGCACAACGCAACCTCATTTATGAGCACTTTGGCGCAAGAAAAACTTTAGAGGAAATCCGTCAAGCAGAGATTGATTCAACGGGCAAGGACGTATCACAACAAGCCTTTAGCAATCGCCTTAAAAGAATTATCACTCAACTTTGCAAAGAATTTGATGTGCCTGCTCCACGCAAACGCAGTGTTAAAAACGAAGAATAACACGCGATTTGCACCGGGGGTTGTTATTTTCGGCTGTATGTAGGGGTAACAACCTCCGGGCAAATGCCCGTTTATAAATGAGGAGAAAAGAAATGAATTTAAATCATAAGGTTCACATCAGCATCGCTGCTAAAAACGGTACACGAAAGACAGTGCTAACAAGCGCATCCAAGCGAATCCCCCGCCGCTTGCTTGCCTGGCTGTTCGGAGAGTTTTCAGAGGTGCTTGTTTTAACACCCGGCAAATCGGTAGAAAGTGTAGAAATTCACGAAACCAAGGGAGGTCTTAGCTATGACAAACAATAACATCTTTAACCAAAAATTAACTCGTGGGACCATTGTTTTTGTGAAAAACAAAAATTCGAATGGTCATGTGATGAATGGCAATCACCCTGCCGTTATTATCCAAAATGATGTGGGAAACAGGTATAGCCCCACTGTGATTATCTGCTACCTAACTTCCCAGCTAAAACGCTTAGATATGAAAACCCATGTATTGTTGCAGCACTACGACAATATGAAAGTGTCGATTGTACAAGCGGAGCAAATTGCCACTATCAATAAATCTGATATTTTAGGCATAGTTACAAAGCTTAGACCGGAAGATATCGCCCGTGTAGATAATGCTGTGCGGATATCCATTGGATTGGGGGTGGGTTGATGGTTAATGGTAGCTTGAAAATACCTGTAAAGGTAAAACTTTATGACCATCAATTAAAAGCATTCTATTTTGCCTGTGAGAAGTTTGGGTTAATAGCGGAAGGCGGTGATCCTATTGACGGTAGCGAACAAAATAATTCACCTAATAATCTTCAGGTGTTAAATTCCCAATCAGAACACTGTAAAATACACAGTTTTTTAAAAAGAAAGGCGGGTGATGAAAATGAAAATCTCCAAAAGTAGCGGTGTTGCTCTCCTGATGGAGATGGGTTAGGCACAGGGAAAACAATAACCAGTATTGCAATTGCCGGAGCGTTATATAACGCAAGAAAAATACAGAGATTGCTTATAGTTGCACCGCTTTCCATTTTAGGGGTATGGCAAGAGGAATTTGAAAAATTCGCTGGGTTTCCATATACCCTCACCCTCTTAAAAGGCAGTAGTGCCCAAAAGAAAGAACAACTGAAACAGCAAAAAGCAGAGGGTTTAGAAATTATTGTAATTAACTATGAAAGTGCATGGCGGCTGGAAAAAGATTTGTTAGCGTTTAATGCCGACCTTGTTATTGCTGATGAGGCACATAAATTGAAGGAGACCCGCACCGCTCAATCTAAAGCAATGCACCACTTGGGGGATAACGCTAAGTACAAATTGCTACTGACAGGCACGGTAATTACAAATAAAGAATTAGATGTGTTTTCACAATACCGTTTCCTAAATCATGAGGTGTTTGGCAACTCGTTTTATGTATTCCGCAACAGATATTTTGACATGGTGGGTTACGGCAACCATATCCCCCGTTTTAGAAAAAGTATGACAAATGAATTTTTGCAACGCTTGCATTCCGTTGCCTTCCGTGTAACAAAAGCCGAATGCTTAGATTTGCCCGAGGTTACAGAAGAAATCCGTATGGTGGAATTAGAGCCAAAGGCACTGAAGTTATACACCGAGTTGGAAAAAGAGTCCTATACAGAATTGGCAGGCGCTGAAGTTTCTGCCGTAAATGTGCTGACTAAGCTACTTCGCCTTTGCCAACTTACAGGCGGGCATCTTACCGATGACGAAGGCGATATCAATGCAATCAGCACAGCAAAACTTGATGCACTATCCGATATTATTGACTCAGCCGTGGCGGAAGATAAGAAACTTGTTGTAATGGCACGGTTTGTACCTGAACTAAACGATATACAAAAGTTGCTTGAGAAAAAGAAAATCGAATATGCTGTTGTGCGTGGTGGGGTAAAAAATCGTTCCGATGAAATAAGCCGTTTTCAAACTGACCCTAAGTGCCGTGTGTTTGTAGGACAGATTGCGGCGGCAGGTCTTGGCATAACCTTAACGGCGGCATCAACAATGGTTTTTTATAGCATGGATTATTCCATGAGCAATTTTGAGCAGGCAAAGGCACGAATCCACCGTGTATCACAAAAAAATGACTGTCATTATATCTATCTTGTTGCAAAAAACACGGTGGATTACAAAGTCCTACGCTCACTTCAATGTAAAGTGGACCTGGCACGAACCCTTATAGATGATTACCGCAAGGGCATAAATCCATTCAAAATTTAGGGGGTTGTTATTTTCGGCTTGTAGTAGAAAGGAGGTAATAGCCCATGAAAAACGCAAAGATTTTTGAACTGGCGGATCAGCTAAAAGCGGCAAAGGAGCTGAAAAAAGAAGTTGATGCACAGTCTAAGGAAATTGGCGCAGAGATTGAAAAGCTTGACCTTGCTCTTTCCGATGCAATGGTCGAGGCAGAATGCGACCGCTTTTCACGCAACGGTAGTACTTTTTATCTTAGCAACAGATTGTTCGCATCCCCTGTTTCCGGATGCAGGGACGAGATGATTCTTGCCCTAAAAACACACGGCTACGCAGATATCGTTACTGAAACGGTTAATGCAAATACCCTCGCATCATTTATCAAAGAGCAAATGATACTCAACAATGATGAAGTTCCAAATTGGCTATCGAATGTAGTAAACACCTACGAAAAAACATCGGTTGGCATTCGAAAAGGCTAAAAAACAAAATTAAATTTATAGGAGGACACATAGATGTCAACGAAACAAAATACCAAATCCACGGAAATTGCCGTTACAAGCGACTTTGCAGCACTTACGGATATGACAAGTTTTAACGAGGCTCTTACTGAGGATTTAGCAGGTCTTGAGCTAACCTTTGATCGTATTAAAATCCCTGCAGGCGGTTCTACCGCTTTTGAAATTCCTGATGGGGATGAAGAAGATGTCCAAATGGTCAAGGATATTACAGGCGTGATTCTCTTGCAACATCCTGCTTTTGCTTATTATGTTGAAAAATACACCGGCGGGAAAAACCCTCCCGATTGCGGCTCTTTCGATGGCATTACAGGACACGGTACTCCCGGCGGCAGCTGCGCTACCTGCCAATATAACCAGTACGGAAGTGGCGAGGGGCAAAGCAAAGCGTGCAAAAACCGCCGTATGCTCTATATTTTGATGGAGGGGGAATTGTTCCCTATGATGCTCTCCGTTCCTACGGGCAGTCTTAAGGAGTACACTACTTACGCTAAGCGCCAGTTATCTAAGGGTAGAAAACTCAGCCGTATTGTAACAAAAATATCGCTCAAAAAAGCCACTAATAGTTCAGGCATCATATTCTCGCAAGCTGTATTTTCCTTTGTTCGTATGCTAAATTCCGAGGAAATCAAGGCAATATCTACAATCACAGAGCAGATGAAATCCTATGCGGCTAACCTATCTATGTCAGCGCTTGCCCCGGTTGATGAAGTACCCTTTGTAGATACGGAAACAGGCGAAGTCATTGAACCCTTGAAATAAGAAAAGCCCAAATTGGTCGGGTGGGGTTTCCCTGCCCGACTAAAATCTAATGGAGATGATTTTAATGGAAAGTAATTATAAATGCGTCACCAGCGTAGCCGGTATCCATGAATATATCGCAGGGGCAGTCGATGTGGCATTCGATTTTGAAACAGCGCCCGATGAGGAATACCGCAGCGATGAGAAAGCGGCGCTTGATCCTGCTAAAAGCCATATTGTCGGCTGCAGTTTTAGTATAAAGGCATACACCGGCATATATGTACCCGTGGCACACAAAGTCGGCATTAATATTGATAATACAGAGTTCTATTCTTTTTTGCGTGAATTTTTAATGAATAGGTCCATTCGGAAGATTGCACATAATTTGTCCTTTGAGGCAATGTTTAGTTATTACTTAGGAATTGTCATTCTGCCGCCTGTTTATGACACCATTGCCGCATCACAAATGTCGCTAAAAAACAGCGCTGAATTTCGAGGTCTATCGGATAGTGGTTTGAAAAAGTTGGCTGCAGAACTCTGCAACGAGACCATTCCTACCTTTGCCGATGTAACAGACGGAAAATATTTTGATGAGTTAGATGCACAAGGTATAGAAACCGTGCGTTACGGCGCCGCAGACTCGGATTATTCACTTAGGCTGATGCACATTTTTAACAATTGGTTTGACCGTTTTCTGCCCAAACACAAGTGGATTGTAGAAAACATTGAATCACCTACCTCGGTATATATCGGCATTATGAAATGCAATGGCGTGCCAATCAATCTGCCCCTTATGCTGCAGCGCAAGAAAGAAGCGGAAACGGCTATGGAGCAGCTACGTGAACAGATTGCGTTAATCATTGGCGATGTGAAAATCGGCTCAAATTGCGGCACCAAAGCTTTTAAGGATTATTTGTATAAGACTTTAAAACTGCCTGTTCTAAAAACCACGAACACCGATAAAGGCGCGTCAGACGATGCGGCTATGATATTACTCAAAGAATGGTGCGATGAAAACCGTAAGGAGCTCTCGCCTTTGTTTGCTTTGGTTCAGGAATATAGAAAATGGGGAAAAATCAAGTCCACATACATTGATGGGTACTTAAAACATTTAAATTCGGCAACCGGGAAAATTCATTCCAATATGTATGCACTCTCTACCAATACGGGCAGATTTAGCTGCAGTCAGCCGAATTGCCAGAATATGCCCCGTAAGACCAACGACCCCATTGGTGTGAGAACTTTTATTGCAGCACCCAAAGGTTACCTTATTGTCAGCTGCGATTACTCCCAGATTGAACTTAGAGTTGGAGCACATTATTGTCAAGACGAAATCATGATGGAAACCTACCGCACGGGCGGAGATATTCACGAACAAACCGCCTCCGTTATTTTCGGTGCAGGCAAGCATGACAAAGAGCAGCGTACCATTGCAAAGAATGTGAATTTTGGCACCTTCTACGGTCTTTTCCCCAGGGGATTGCAATCAACACTTAAATTTAAGGCGGGGATTGTTAAATCGGTCTTGGAGTGTGAAACAATCATTGCAAATCTTAAAGAAGGGTATCCAAAGCTTGTTACATGGCAGGAAGAAACCAAAGCTATGGCCGCTAAAAGAATGTACTGCGAAACACGGCTTGGCAGAAGGCGCTATCTCCCTCATATCAATAGCAGTGATTGGGGCAAAAAATCCTTTGCAGAGCGCCAAAGTATGAATACGCCCATTCAAGGCACGGCAGCGGACATTTTAAAACTTGCTCTGGGCAGGATTTTGCTCGGCTTACCCGACCGACCTTGGCTGCAACCTATTTTACAAATTCACGATGAGCTAACATTCATCATTCCAAAAGAGCGCTTAGATGAGGCTGTATCCTATATCAAAGAATGTATGCAGCAACAGCCATTCCCTGAATTTGACCTGCCTCTTGTGGCGGAAAGTTCAGCAGGCAGCACCTTTGGAGCGATGGAGGAATTGGAGGAAGTTTAAATGTATAAAAATTCTGAGGGCTATGCAGACCCAACTGCCGGTATTGCAATTGGACGAGTTATGCGTGAATACAGATTGGAGCAAAAAGAAAAGTGGAGGCGCCGGCACGAACTGAAAAACCGCCCTAAAATCTATGTAGCATCTAAGTATGCCGGAGATGTTGATACTAATGTAACTAACGCAATTCGCTATTGTAAATATGTAATTGAGAAAAAGTGCATACCTATAGCCAGCCATCTTACTTACCCCACCATGCTAAATGATGCAGACCCATATGAGCGTGAAATGGGGTTGATGTTTGGTCTTGCCCTGCTCGCACTTTGTGACGAGGTTTGGTGTTTCGGCGAAATCTCACAAGGCATGGAGATGGAAATAGCCGAGGCGAAGCGGCTGGGCAAAAAAGTTTGTTACTTTAAGGGGGCGGTTTGATGAGCGTATCAGCACAGGAAATTTTACAAAGCCTGTTTAACCCTGAGGATACCGTCTGCTTTCGTGTGTTTGATGATAGAAAAGAAGGTGTTTTCACAGGGCAAAAACTATCGGTTGAATGCGGCAAATACAAGACCATTGAACCCACGCTAATGCAGCATAACGAGTTAAACCGCGGCATTTTCTTTGTAGTAAACTTCGGCGGTCATGATGATGCGAGCATCAGCCGTATCAATGCCCAGTTTGTAGAATGTGATGATTCCACCTTTGAGGAACAGCAAAAACGAATTGATAAATTTCCGCTGCCACCCTCTATGGTGATTAAAACAAAGAAGTCCCTGCACACCTATTGGTTTATGAAGGATGCCGATGTGAAAGAATTTCGCAGCATTCAAAAACAACTGGTAAAACATTTTTCAGGAGATCCAACCTGTGTAAATGAAAGCCGTGTTATGCGTTTGCCGGGGTTTAATCATTGCAAGGCAGACCCTGTTATGGTGGAGTGCATTTCCTTTCACCCGGAACGCAGATATACGCAAAAGCAGTTATCAGATGTGCTGCCCGAATTAGAAAGCAAGCCGCCGGAAGTCAAAAAAGGCTCTGAAAAAGGGCTTGATATTATCTTACAACAATGTGAATTTATGAAACATTGCCGTGAAAATGCAGCAACCCTGCCTGAACACGATTGGTATGCGATGATTACAAACCTTGCACCTTTCGAGGGTGGCACGGCAGTCATTCATGAGCTGTCCGCTCCCTATGCGGGATATGATAAATCTGCTACCCAGAGGAAAATCAATCATTTTCTTGAGAGCGGAACAAAACCAATAACCTGCCGGACTATTGCGGAAAAGGGCTATCAATGCCCCAAACTGCAAAATGGGGAATGCACCTGCAAAGCGCCTGCGGCACTGGTGTATTTGCCTATATGCCTTGATGGTCTGCGAGAAATGATTGCAAGACTTCCTGTTAGTGAGGATACCTTAAAGGATATGCAGACAGCAAAGGGCTTTATCGAAACCTATCTTTATAATCAAGATGTTGTTACCGCTGAAACAATTATTAACCTTGAACTTAAAGAACATTTTAAATTTAAAAACACATTTTTAAAGCCACTGACAGTCATTTATAAAGATGTAAGTAAAGCCTATTTTGCAAGTGCTAAGGCAAAGCAAAACCGTATTCAAACCGATATGCCCGATTGGTATGAGGCAACCGAGCGTGGTCTGAAATTCCTCCCCGGTGTTTTGGCAGAAAATTTAGCAAATACAGAAAATGTGTTTTATGCCGCAGAGCAACATTTTATTTATCAAGACGGTGTTTATAGGGATATGCAGGAAATGGAGGCACAAAGATTGGTACAGGAAAAAATGCTCTCACGGGAAACCAAGATGGGGCAAATCGTAGATGCGGAGCATCAATGGCGGCTTCGTATACAGCGTGAGCTCCGTGAACTCAACGCAAACCCCTATATTATCAATGTCAGAAATGGCTTGTACAATGTCCTTGAAGATACACTCACAGATCATACCCCTGAGTATTCTTCAACCGTACAGCTGAATGTAACTTATGACAAAACTTCTGATTGCCCACTGTTTAAGCAGTTTCTAAAAGAGTCTATGGGTGAGGATATGGAGCAGGTGGCGCTTATTCAGGAAATGCTCGGCTATTTTCTAATCCCTGTAAACTCCGCGCAAAAATGCTTTGTTATTGTGGGGGCGGCAGGCGCCGGCAAATCGGTGCTTTTAAGAGTGTTAAACGATATTCTCCTTGGCAAGCGGAATGTGTCAAATGTATCATGGCAAGCATTAAACGAGCGTTTTAAGACGGCAGAACTCTTTGGCAAGCTTGCGAATATTTTTGCCGACCTGCCCACAAAGAACATAGATGACAACGGCATTTTCAAGGCACTGGTTGGCGAGGACTATCTAACCGTGGAAAAGAAAAACAAAAACCCGTTTAGCTTTCAATCCTGCGCAAGACTGCTTTTTTCCTGCAACAGCATACCTAAAAACTATGGTGACCGCTCAGAAGGGTTTTACCGCAGGCTTATCATCATACGATTTAACCACACTGTGCCCACGGAAAAGCGTGACCCAAACCTTGTGGACAAATTCCGTTCCGAGGCAGACGGCATCTTTCTTTTTGCACTGGAAGGATTAAAGCGGCTCATGAGCAATAACTATGCATTTAACGAAACCGAGAAAAACAAGGCAGAACTACAACAATACCGTGAGGACAGCGATTCCGTGCTATCTTTTGTGAAGGAACATTGCCAAGTGGATACAGCGCACGAGGTTGGAAGTACAGAGCTATTTCATGCTTATAAAAATTATTGCGAGGAATGCGGATTAAAGCCATATTCACAAAAAATGTTTGTTGGACAATTGATTGCAGCTTTGCCAGAGGTCTCCCGAAGTGTAGATAAGCTTGGTAAAAGACGCATTTTCTCCGGTATTAAACTTGATGAAATGATAGATTAAACCATATTAAGATTTGACACATTTGACAGCAGAAATCCTATATTCTTATTATATATATAATAAAATAACACATATACTATTATACTTTTTTATAATTAATATTGTGTAAAATGGAAAATCAGCTGTCAAATGTGTCAAAACACCCTAAAACTAAGGAAAGTTGGTTGACAGATGAAGGAAACAGATATTGTTAGAGCAATTTTAAAATACCTTAAAACCCTTGATGGGTGCTTTGCGTGGAAGGAACATGGCGGAATGTACGGAACTGCAGGCATTCCCGATATTATCGCCTGCATTGGTGGTAGATTCTACGCATTTGAGGTTAAATTACCAAAAGGCAAAACAACAAAGCTACAAGATGCAACTATTTGTAAAATCCTCAAGGCAGGCGGAACTGCGGTGGTTGTTCGTTCGGTCAGTGAGGTGCGGGCTGTGTTTGAAAACGCAGTCCCCTGCAATGATACCAAAACAACGAATCTTTGACTTATGGATACACTGCACTCAATGCAACATTTCTTCTTTGGAAATATTAAAAAGGAGAGTGTTCCAAATGAATGCTAAAAAATATTTAGGACAAGCGTATTTAATCAATATGGACATTGCAAGCCGTCTTGAGCAATTAGAACAGCTCAGATCACTGGCGCAGAGGGTTACGACTGTGATTGGAGACGTAAAGGTTCAGACAACAAGGCAAAAAAGCCCTATTGAGAACACTATTATAAAAATTATGCAGGCAGAAGATGAATTAAATGCAGTTATAGACAAGTTGGTTGAGACTAAAGAAAATATCAGGAAGATGATATTAAAAATCAACAATTCCGATTACAGGATTGTGCTTGAACTGCGGTATCTTTGTTTTAACTCCTGGGAGAAGATAGCGATTAAATTAAATTTAAGCTGTAACGGTGTTTATCAAAAACATTTCCGTGCTTTGCAAAAGTTTAATAAAATCTACAATGCGGAGGTACAAAAGAATGTATAAAAACCTTAAGATAGGCGATGTTATAGACCTTTGCCGAGAAACGGGCGAGAATTTAAATATAACCATTCCCGACGATGAAACAATACTAAAAGAGTTTTCCCTGCAAATACCTTTACCTTTTATACTAAAAAATGATGAATTGCAACTATGGATTGATAGGTATTACATAGCGTACAGCAGGTATGATGAAACAGCCGTACACTATGTATATGTTTCAAAACTCCACATTAACGAGGAAAGAAATTCGTACAAACGCAGAAAAATGCCCAATGAAATAAAACAGGCACTTGACTATGCCGAAAGACAAATGGATAAATACAATATGGATTATTATGTTTCAAAAAAGTTTTTTAAATTTTTTTCTAAATTGCAAACAAAGTAAGGAAGTGTAAGATTTGTATGTGCTATAATGGTATCGTAGAATAATATCAAAAATGACCTAAAGCCTTTGAATATACTGTTTCAAGGGCTTTTCTTATGCAGGAGTGATTAACATATGCCATATAAACCAAAGAAACCATGCCGGCAGACGGGATGCCCTAACCTAACACATAAAACATACTGTGAGCGCCATGAAAAACTAAACAGACGGGAGTCGGCTTATGAGCGTGGCTATACAAACAAATGGCAGAAACAGTCCAAGTTATACTTAAAGCAAAATCCCCTTTGTGTGCAGTGCCAAAGCAAAGGTAAGCTTGTAATGGCAACGGTGGTTGACCACATCACCCCCCACCGTGGCAACGCACAGCTGATGTGGAGCAAGAGCAACTGGCAGAGCCTTTGCAAACGGTGTCATGATAAAAAGACAGGCACACATGACAGCACTCCTATATACAAATATTAACGACCCCCCTGGGCCCATGTTATCTCGACAAACCGCATGGCTCCTGACCGCCGCCCCCCTTCGCGTGAATTTTCGCATAATTGCAAGGGGGGGATACCCCCAAAAACCGTAAAAGCCTTATCCTGCTTAGGGTACAGGCTTTTTGTTTTGCCGTAAAGTATAACGAAATTCAAGCATATATTTCCTTGAAACGCAGTAACCGCAAGGGTTTTGTGGTTTTAATCTCATTTTTATAAAAATACAAAACTTTGACATTTAAGGGGCATTTTAATGCGTTTTTAGGGTGTTTTTTAGAGCTTTTAAATTAACCTTTTCGCAAAATGGAAGGAGCCGTTATGACGAAATATCAAAAAAATATGATAATAGATTGCCGCACGAAGGGCATGGGATACAAAGCCATCGGCAATGTGCTGGGGCTGTCCCGTGATATTGTGCGCGGCTTTTGCAAACGCTGCGGTTTGGATGGCGCGGCATCTGTTATGCAGAAAAATATTGATATTAATAAAGAACATGGCTTTCTTTGCAGCTGTTGCAATAAGCCAATCAAACAGCCACAGGTCGGAAGGCGGCGAAGGTTCTGTTCGGATGAATGCAGACGGGATTGGTGGAAAGAAAACATCGGCAAAGGCTCTCCGAAAGAAACCGCAATGTATAAACTGACTTGTACTTTTTGCAAAAAAGAATTTACAAGCTACGGCAACAAGAGCCGTAAATACTGTAGCCACGAATGTTATATAACCGATAGGTTTGGAGGTAAGAACAGTGAACTTTAAAAAGATAAAAATAAATGATTTAACCCCCGCAAGCTATAACCCCAGAAAAACATTAAAGCCGGGAGAGCCTGAGTTTGAGAAAATTAAAAACAGTATTACCGAATTTGGTTATGTTGACCCCATTATAGTAAATTCCGATATGACCATTATCGGCGGACATCAAAGATGGTCGGTTCTGAAAACCCTCGGTTATACCGAGGTTGACTGCGTGGTCATTGAAATTGACAAGACAAAAGAAAAGGCTTTGAATATTGCCCTTAACAAAGTTACGGGCGAATGGAACAAGGAACTTCTTTCTGAGCTTATCAAAGATTTACAAAGCCTTGATTATGATATAGGTCTGACGGGATTTGACCCGCCCGAGATTGATGAGCTTTTTAATGAGGTGCATTCCAAAGAAACCAAAGAGGATGATTTCGATGTTGACAGCGCCTTGAAAGAGCCTGCTATAACACAAAAGGGGGACGTGTGGCTGCTTGGGAGGCATAAACTTATCTGCGGAGACAGCACCGACCCTGCAGTTTTCGATACTTTGCTCGGAGATAAAAAGGTAAACCTTGTGGTTACCGACCCGCCCTACAATGTAAATTATGAGGCAAAGGCTGGTAAACTGCAAAACGATAATATGGGGGATAAAGATTTCTACTCCTTCCTCCTTGCCTCCTATACCAACATGGCAAATGCAATGGCAGAGGATGCAAGCATTTATGTTTTTCATGCCGACACCGAAGGGCTTAATTTCAGAAAAGCATTTGTAGATGCAGGGCTGTATTTATCAGGTGTATGTATCTGGGCAAAGCAAAGCCTGGTGCTCGGTCGAAGTCCGTATCAGTGGAAACATGAGCCGATTCTTTTTGGTTGGAAAAAGGGCGGTAAGCATAAATGGTTTGCAGATAGAAAGCAAAGCACCATATGGAATTTTGACAGACCTACAAAATCTGATTTGCACCCGACCATGAAACCGATCGCCCTTTGTGCATATCCGATACTGAATTCGTCTATGACCAATGGTCTGGTGCTTGACCCATTCGGCGGCAGCGGCAGTACGCTCATTGCCTGCGAGCAAACAGATAGAACCTGTTATACCGTGGAACTTGACGAAAAATATTGCGATGTCATGGTAGCACGGTACATAGACCAGGTTCAAAATGATGAAAATGTGTATCTTGTGCGAAACGGTGAAAAGGTTAAATATTGTGATGTTCCAAAGGGTGGCGGGAATGAGTAAAAAAGAATATCATGTGGTTTCGCTGTCCGGCGGAAAAGATTCAACAGCCATGCTCCTTGCTATGCTTGAAAAGAATATGCCCATTGACCTTATCTTGTTTTGCGACACGGGCTTAGAGTTCCCTGAGATGTATGCGCATCTTGATAAGCTTGAGAAATTTATCGGCAGAAAAATTACAAGGGTTCGTGCGGAGCGCTCTTTTGAATACTATTTTCTCCACGCTCCAATCAAGCGCAGGAATGAAGCGCAGTTTTGCGTACAATTCGGTAAGCACTATACGGGCTATGGTTGGGCAGGACCCAAAATGCGGTGGTGTACCTCTGTTTTAAAGGATATCCCGCGTGAACGCTTTTTACGCTCTCTGCGCAAAGAACATAAAATTATAGAATATATCGGAATTGCGGCTGATGAAACATACAGACTCCTGCGAAAACGAAATCAAAAGCCAAACCATGTGCATCCCCTTGTGGATTGGAATATGACGGAGGCGGACTGTCTTAAGTATTGCTATGACAGAGGTTTTGATTGGAACGAACTTTATGAGCGCTTCAGCCGTGCCTCCTGTTGGTGCTGTCCATTACAGTCGCTGTCGGAACTTCGAAAGCTGATGCACTACTACCCCAAGCTTTGGGAGCAGCTTAAAGTTTGGGAAAAACAAACATGGCGCAAGTTTCGTGCTGATTACAGCGTGACAGAGCTTGAATCCCGTTTCGAGTTTGAAAAAGAGCGCCTCGCTCAAGGCAAGCCTATAAAGGGGAAAGAATTTTTTACAGAACTGCGGAAACGATTGGAGGTGATGTCAAGTGAGTAACCTAACCCTCGGCTCTCTTTTTGACGGCAGCGGCGGCTTTCCTTTGGGCGGTCTGCTCTGCGGCATTCAGCCTATATGGGCTTCGGAGATTGAGCCGTTTCCAATCAGAGTAACAACAAAGCGCATACCATCTATGAAACATTTGGGGGATATTTCAAAAATAAACGGCGGGGAAATAGAGCCTGTCGATATCATCACCTTTGGCTCACCCTGCACCGATTTATCGGTTGCGGGGCTGAGGAGCGGTTTGGACGGCAAGCAGTCCTCGCTGTTTTACGAGGCAATTCGGATTATTAAGGAAATGAGGGAAAAAACGAATGGAAGGTATCCGAGATTTGCAATATGGGAAAACGTCCCCGGTGCTTTCTCATCAAACAAAGGCGCCGACTTTAAAGCAGTCCTTGAGGCATTCGTCAGCATCTGCGAGCCGAAAGCCGAGGTGCCTGAGGCTGAAAAAGGCAAGTGGCCTTATTCCGACATTTTGTTGGGAGACGGATGGAGCGTGGCTTACAGAACTATCGACGCGCAATATTTCGGAGTCCCCCAACGGCGCCGCAGAATCTACCTTGTCGCAGATTTTGCAGGCACAAGTGCCGGAGAAGTATTATTTGAGCGCCAAGGCGTGTCAAGGGATTTTACGCCGAGCGGCAGCCCGTGGGAAAGAACTCCCTGCAATGCTGAAGGCAGCACTACAGCGGCAATCAGCTTTGAGCCCGGCGCCATGTCAAGACTCGGAAAAAGTCCCACCACGGAACTGACCTCTACTTTAAGAGCACAAATGGGCGACAATCAAACCTGTGTTGCGGTAGAAAATCACCCCACTGACGGCAGGGTGAAGCTAAGCTCTGACGGCACTTCCCAAACCCTAACAGGCAGAATGGGGACGGGCGGAGGCAATGTTCCTCTGGTGATGAACGAGCGTCAATATGCTTTGACAGTGGGTGAAGACATTGCTAACACCCTGACTTCTACTGATTACAAAGGGACGCAGTGTGTTTTTGAAAACCACTCCCAAGATACAAGATATATCGGTCCCCTGGAAAAGGCACAGACGGTTTCGGCAACTTATGGCATGGGTGGAAACAATCAGCCCTTTGTGGTATCCGATACTCCCAAAACTCTGAAAATTAGGAGTGGTTGCCGCGGCGGAGGTAAGGGGGCATTAATTCAAAACGATAAAAGTGCAACCCTCGGCTGTAACAATGACCAGACTGTTTTTGTTCCAACGGTTTATGACAGTAAACAGATTACATCAAAGGATAACCGCAGCAAGCCGAAACCAGAAGGTCCGTGCCACACACTGGCGGCGGGAAACACGGATGGTGCGGTAGTTTGTTTCGGTATTTGCTCTGACGGCAGTAATTCTATGAAATCCGATAACCCGGCAAGTGGGATATATGAGGCTGATACCTCCCGTACCATTGATGCAAACGGCGGCAATCCTTCCTGCAACCAAGGCGGGATGGCTGTTGTTAGTCTGCAGGGTTCTATGATTGGCAGAAAAAATGAAAACGGGCCGAATGGCAGCGGGATAAACGAAGACGTATCTTTTACACTTAACACCGTTGATGTTCCCGGCGTTGTATATGCTCTTGACCGTGCATCATATAATCAAGGCAAAAATGCGCAGTATGATTTTTCTGTGGAAGATGACGGCACCGCTCAAACGGTTATGGCAAGAGGCCCCGGAGCGGTTTCATATGCCATGACCACAGGCGGTTATATGCAAATAAGCGAGGATAAAGCACCTACACTGATGTCACGAGATTATAAAGATGCTCCCGTTGTTTCGGAAAAACTGCCTCCTGACCCGCATTATACAGTTCGTAGGCTTACACCTCTTGAATGTTGCAGACTACAAGGATTTCCCAATTATTGGTGCAGCGGACTTGAAACCGCAAATCCCACCGCCGTTGACATTATATTTTGGAAAAATGTGTTTGAAACCCACAGAATAATTATGGGAAAATCCACGAAGCCTAAATCCGAAAAGCAAATTGTAAAGTGGCTGAAAAATCCTTATTCCGATTCTGCGGAATACAAAATGTGGGGCAACGGCGTCGCACTTCCATGCATTGTTTTTGTATTAAAGGGCATCACAGAACAAGTAAATCCTACACAATAAATCCCCTTTATGTTTGGTACATATACTTTCAGATATGTATGGATAATATCCACACATTACGCTAATATGTACCTACCAAAAACAAAGGAGGAATTTTCATGATTTTAAAGTACAATCTAACAGGCGAAAAACGCAGACAACTGGTTGGAATTATCGTCTCAACACTAAACAAACCGGTAAAGTACAACGGGGTTCCTACATTCTCTTACGAGGTGGGCGGTTACACTATTGACAAAAACGGAAAACTCACTGGACCCGACAACCTTGACTTGGAGGATGCTTTGCACCAAGCAGGGTTTGAGGCACAGGAAAGGAATTATGACGAACCCGACACTTATGAGAGCGGACTGGGCGGAATGGGGGCAGTTGATTATTTTCCTAACTTTGAAGACTTGCAGATGGATGAGCATGAGGAACTTGGACTTGGGCGCACACGCCGGGAGGACTTCCAAGGCGAAAACGGTATGCAGGCAAGCGATGTTCCTGAGCCAGACAGCCTGACAATTGAAATGCCGCTTACAGGGTTTACCGAAACAGCAGTTGATAATCTTAGAAAGCTTGTGGCAAGCAAACGGGCACTTATTAAAAAAGCGATTGGCACGGATGAACTTCCAATTATAGTGGCAAAGGATACGATTTCTTTCCCTTGGTTTAAACTTGAAACAGTCCCTGCCGAGGTAAATGCCTACACCCATTTCATTTCGGTGCTATGCGATATGGCAAAAACACAGAAAAGGGTGAACGGGGTTGAAACCAAAACGGATAATGAGAAGTTCGCAATGCGTACATTTTTATTGCGGCTTGGTTTTATAGGACCGGAGTTCAAAGAATACAGAAAAATATTACTTAAAAATTTGTCAGGCTCATCTGCTTATGCGAGGTTAGATATAATGCGAACAAAACCATAAAGCAATGTATAGTTCATAGCTCAAATGGACACAATCTTCGCATAAGGAGGTTGTGTTTATGATTAAAACTATGAGCCTGCAAGATTT
>JALOAJ010000064.1 GCA_023228885.1 Bacillota bacterium
TTATAAATGCCGCCCTTTTCTTCTAATCCGAAATCATTAAAGGTTAAAAGTTTTACCCCGTTTGCGGTAGCAGATTTTCCAAGGTACAACAAAAATTCTTCCTTTGTCAAAGTCTTAGCTTGCGTTGCCTTTATGTCATCAACCGATTTTTCAAGCCTGCTTTGCTCGGCGAGAAGTGTTTCGCTTTGTTTTAAAAGCGGTGTAATATCAGCGGTCAACCCCTCAATTTGTGATTTTGTGGTTTCCAGTTCCAATATTTTTGTGCTAAGGGGTAGCCAAAGTATTTGATAACCCCCGTAAATCATCATAGCTAAGAGTAGGAACAAGACAATTACTTTGTCACGCACTGTCAGTTTCAATTTATTGCACCTCCAATCACCGTTATTTCAAAGATACTTTCCGGCTCGTCATTTAATAAATGCTGTTCGATGGCTGTAATATTGGCACTTGCAATGTAATCAAGCCTTGAAATTTGATAAATAAATCTTGAAATATCTTCGCTGTTTTTTCCATGCCCACGGATAATAATTTCCTCTCCACTTAAATCATTTGTTTCATTAACCACCGGGGTTTCTGTGATAGGCTCATCTTCAGATGGTTCCTGGGTATCGTCAGAAGGTATTTCTTTTGTTTCTGCAATTTTCATTAGTCTATCCTGCGAATCAATGGAAATGATGGATACCGTGTACGGTCTGTGTAGCTGAATATCGTGCATAAAGCGGGAAAGTGGGAAGCCTCCATTTTCATAGTCCTGTAAAAAGACTTTATGCTCGTCAATGGCACTTTGCAAAAGCTCTATTTTAGCCTTTTCCTCATTGTATTCGGTGTTCGCCTTTCCGATTTTTTTAATATCATACTGCAAAAATGCCATACCTAAATATTGTGTCAACAATGCTAAAATACAAATGCCGCAAATAAGGCTTGCGGCATAGATAAGATATTTATTAATATATTTGTTTTTTACCGAAAGCGGTAATAGGTTTATTTTTTTATTTCCCTGCAATGTTATCCCTCCCTTACAGCATAGTGCTGACGGCAAGCCCTAACGCATTATAGTAAAGGCTTCCCACGCTTATTTCTTCAATCCAAAGCAGAAAATCCTTTGCTTGCATATCGTCACACATATCTAAATCAAATTTCTCAACTTCAAAGCCAAGATGTTTTAGCCTTTTATCAAAACTGTTTATGACAGAGCCTCCATAAATTATCTTTGTAATGCCAATTTCATTGTTTTCACAAAACTCTATAATACGCTCAATTTCACCTATCAGCCTGCTGCTTACATTATCAATAGATTCATAATAGACACCTTTATCAAGCTGATTAAAATATTGCTGTGTCTGCTCATTTTCAAGCAAACTCGATTCCCCAATATTTGTTAATGCCTTGATAATATCAGGTGTTCCGACCAAGTCCTGCTCTGTACTAAGTTTTTCCACATAGGTTTGAAAACCAATATCAAGATTTCTTGCATACACAGGAATACCGCCTGAAAACGCAACCACTCTCGTACCGCTATTGCCAAAGTCAATCATAAGGCGGTTTAAGTTTTCATAATCGTTGTAATAAAGGCTTGATAAGCAAATCATATTGTAGGCGGGAAAGGTAACGGTTGTAATTTTCAAGCCATATTCCTCAAAGGCTTCCACAAGCTGCTCCATAGTGTTTTTATGCACCGCTGAAATTAAGGAGTAATGCACGGTGTCGCTGTTTTCTTCCTTTTTGCCTAAATGGGCATAATCAAGAATATGAGTTAAAGGAGAAACTCGCCCCATTGCGGAGTATTCCTTTTCCATCAGTTTTGGAATGTCATTTTGCTTTTTATTTTTAACGGTAACAATCTTTGATTCAACCAAATGAGCAGGGAGAGAAACGGACACCTCACATTTCTTTTGCTCGCCGATTGTCTTGCTGATTTCCTTTGCCATATCGGTATAGTTTATATCATCTTGAAACATGGCGGCGCTGTCTATTTTTTGTGCATTGGTGACGGATACCTTTTTGCCTGCGTAGTGTACCTCTAAAATCTTGATATATTTACTGCCAATATCTACAATAACCTTGCCTTTCTTAATTATGTTTTTCTTTATTAAAAAATCCATATGCCCTCCTATAAGTTTTCAAAATATACAACACGGTGAATTTCGTCAAGTGTTGTAAGACCGGACAGGGATTTATCAATCCCGTCCTGTTGAATTTTCTTCATGCCATTTCGGATAGCCGCCTGTTCTATTTCATGGGTAGTTGCGTTACTGTCTAAAAGCTCACCGATTTCATCATTCACAATTAAAAATTCTTGTATGGCAATCCTGCCCTTGTATCCTGTTCCTGCACACTCATCACAGCCATGCCCTCGGTGTAATACAATTTCTTTGTCACCACAATCAAGCACTTTTCGATATGGTGAGTTTCTTTCCAAGATGTATTTCTCCATACAGTTTTGACAAATTCGCCTTGCCAAACGCTGATTGATAACAGCCGACAAAACCCTTGACACCATATATGGCTCAATACCCATTTTAACAAGCCGTAAAATGGAGGAGGAGGCACTGTTGGTATGTAAAGTGCTAAATACCATATGCCCCGTGTTGGCGGCATCAAAAGCAATCTCGGCAGTTTCCCTGTCCCGTATCTCACCAACCAATGCCACTTCAATATCTTGCCGCAAGCCGCTGTTTAACGCTTTGGGGAAAGTCACTCCCATTGCAGGATTGACCTGCACCTGAACAATGCCGTCCATATGGTACTCGACAGGTTCCTCAAAGGTTATGATGCAGCGCTCCGCAGTATTTAAAACTGAAAGTGCGGCATAAAGTGACGTACTTTTACCGCTACCCGTCGGTCCTGTTAAAAGTATCATGCCCTGTGGTTTTTGAATTAGCTTACAAAACTTTTCTTCATTTTCTTTGGAGAAGCCAAGCATGGATATATCAAATTTAAGCTTGCTTTGGTCTAAAATCCGAATGACCGCATTTTCTCCATTGGTAGAGGGAATAACGGATACACGAATGTCAATGGTCTTGCCGAAAATATCAAGCCTTGCATTTCCGTCTTGAATGATTTTACTGTTATTTACGTCAAGATTGGACATGGTTTTAATGCGGTTTACAAGCTGGCCTGCAATGTTTTTTGGCAGTTTAAACATTGGCTTTAAAAGTCCGTCATCACGATAACGCACACGAAGGTGATCGGCTTGCGGTTCAAAATGAATATCGGAAATTTTGTTTTCAATGGCTTCTCTTAATATGCGGTTTACCAAATTGACAATCGCCGAGGAATCATTTTCCGAAACATCGTAAATCTTACTGGGAGCATCAGCGGATAACTCAAAGTTTTCAAGCTCCATGCTCTCACTTTCCACATGAAAGGCTCGGCTTATCAACTTTTTAAGATTTGTTTCAGTAACAAGGCTATATATAAAACCGCCTTTGTAGCTTGTGGTTTCACGGATATAGTCCTCTGCAAACAGGCTGTTTTGCGGTTTTGCTGTAATGATATGCACCTTGTTATCTTTCATCACAGGAATAAACCCTATATCAAGCAGGGTTTTGTATCTGCATTTTAGTGTAAAAGCATCCGCTTCAATACCCTTAATATTGATTACCATTTCGTAACCGTAAATATCATGGTAGAGTTTCATTAAGTTTTCTTCTGTTACTATTTTTAAATCAAGCAAGGCTCGTTCATCGGATATATTTGTTTCCGCCCGATATTCTTCCACCTGCTGAAGTTGCTCCTTTGAGATATATCCCTTGTCTAAAGCTGTTTGAAATAATATTCGTTTAGCCATCAAAATCACCTCGCATCTTTAAGTTTGCTAAAATTGCCTTTACCATATTGTAATCATCAGGAGAAAGAAGATGTTTTATGGTCTGCACATCAAGCCTACCGTTTTGGATATGCCAAGCCGCATTATCCGCAATATGAACATTACCGCATTTGGATTTTCCACGCAAATAGTCACGAATGGCATTGGGTCTTTGTCTCTGCATAATCATAGAAGATACCGTATCGTCTACGATTAGCTGTTCCACTAAAGGCAGAATATTTCCATTTGTACCTCTAACCAAAGTTTGGTGGAGTATCCCTTTTAATATGCTTGCCAACTGCTGGCGAATTTGCTCTTGCTGACCGGAGGGGAATACATCAATAATCCTGTCAATGGTTTCGGTTATGCTTTTAGCGTGTAGAGTGCCATAAACCATATGGCCTGTTTCCGCTAAGGTAATGGCATTCTGAATGGTGGGCAAATCACGCATTTCACCGATTAAAATAATGTTTGGGTTTTGCCGCAGGGCGGCAACCGTGGCAGCCTCAAAGCTTTCTGCATGAACGCCCACCTCAATTTGTTCAATTCGGCTTAAATCGGAGATGTGGATATATTCGATGGGTTCTTCAATGGTTAGAATGTTTTCCGAGCGTGAATGGTTTATGGCATCAATCATGGATGCCAAGGTAGTTGTTTTTCCGCTTCCTGTTTTGCCTGCCACTAAAATTAAGCCATTGTGAGGGTTGATAAACTCTTTGACGGTATCCGGCATCAGCAATTTTTCAAGGGGCAGAATTTTATCACTAAGCAGCCGAAGTGCAACATTCATGCCACTTAAACTGTAATAAATATTTGCACGAAACCTCCTGTTCATAAATTCAAATGCACCGTCAATCGGGCAGGTGATTTCTCTGCTTTTAAATTTATGGTACTGACGAAGCATATCCGGCAAAAAACTTTCTACAAACTTGTCTATGTCACCTACCGTTGCGATATGAGTTTGCTGTTTAAACTCACCGTTTATTCTAAGCCATGTAGATTTATTTTGTGTGATATGAATATCCGAGGCACTCTCCATAGCCGCATATTTTAAAATATTCTTCGGCATAAACATCCTCCTTATCGTGATTTTCCTTTAACAGGGGCTGACTTTGATTTTTTGATGGTCTGTTTTTTAAGCTTATCCAAGGTTTCCTTGACAGAAGGCTTAGTAGTCCTCTCGGTTTCGGGCATTTTTTTCGAGCCATTCCCGTGCGCTTTTGATTTGCTCTTTTGTGGAGCATCTTTTTTTGTCGCACGGGCTGGGGCGTTTTTTGGTTGTTCTTCCTGTTCCTCAATAAAATCATCTTTGGTGGGAATAGGGCAGCCCATCTTTTCCATAATATAATTTAGCCTGCCAATATCCTCATGCTTTGCAATAATATCAACCAAATTGCTGTCCCCGGTCTTGTCAGCAACAGCAGTAAATAAAACACCATATTTTTTTGCTTCACCGTTAAATTTGGATAAATCATTTTTATCAATTTGTAAAATACAAAGCTGTTTGCCCTCCTTAATCAACTTTTGAATATTGGTTTTACCCTGTGTTTTTTGATTATCCTGCATTACTGCAATAAGCAGAGCCGCAAGGTTTTTCGCCCCAAGCCCTGCCAGTTTAACCGCTGATTCCGTAACCTGAATTGCTTCCTTAACCATTAAATCTGCTACTTCGCCGCTTGTGTTCATGAATGTGGTCCTCCTTCACATAATTTGGTTTTTTCTTACCTTCATCAATTTGATGTAATTTTTGTGCAATAATATTTATATCGTTTTCGATGTTCTCGCAAAGTTTTTTATCCTTACGAAGTTCACGAAGCTGAATATTGATAGAGTCTATTTGAGATTGAACATCGGATTTCAGCTCCTCCGTATCTGCCGCCTTTTTTTGTGTGTATAAATCTTCACGGGTAGAAACTAAGTTGCTCATTTCTTCCTCAATTTTGTCTTTTGTGGTTATAAGTTCCGATTTGGTAGCAATATCATTTTTATGCAAAAACCGAAACTGTTTTTGATATCGTTCAAACTTCAAAAGCTCCTCACGCATTAAAAAAGACACCTTTTTAGGTGCCGTTCGTTTTTTTACTTTACCGAGCAAATATAGGTAATGGAAGTATAGAGCCATAAAGCCTTTAATTTTCTTGGGTTTTAAAATACCGAGAGTGCCTTTCATAAGTTTATATCGTTTTGGCGGCTTACGCTCTACTGTATCAAGCTGTCTGATTCCTTTGCGCTGTGCTTCAAGGCGCAGCCTTATATTTTCCTCCGTATAATTTTCGCCAAGTGATTTTAATCGAATATATTTCACGGAGTGCGGCGGCTTGACCGCAATATACTTGACACGCTCACCATATTTTACGGTATATCCACGCCGACGCAAAAGTTCTATAAAGGTTTGGAAGTTATATGAGTCCCTAATAATCTCGTCCACTTCCTGCCGAATAACGGAGCGAATGGTGGGTCTGCCTTCTTGCTGTGCCTTCCATTCGGCATAATGTTTGCCCTTGCCACTTGGGGTGATAACTGACAAATTATTTTCCTCACATATCTTATCAGATGTTGCCCGTATTTTGTTATAATAGCTTTGCGGTGAGGAATGATATTTCTTACCGTCCAAATAAGAAACAGAATTTACAATAATGTGATTGTGCAGATGATGTTTATCAAGATGCGTCCCGATAACCGCTTCAAACCTATCGCCAAAACATTGTCTGGCAAACTCCATACCTATTTCGTGTGCTTGCTCCGGTGTGGTTTCCCCCGGCTTAAACGATTGTATAAAATGATACCCCAATACACCACCTTCCTTTTGCCATCGCTTTTTTGTTGCGGTCATTTCACGATAAGCATTTTCTACACTGTCACAGTTTATACATGACTTAAAGAGCCTCTGCTCGGTTTTACTAATATCTACGGTATAGTCAATAAGGTTATTAAGATTGGTTTTTTCATCATCTGCAACATAATTTACACGAACATCTAACCTGCTTCTGATTGCATAAACCTTAGTAATCGCCATCAGCCCTTGACCTCCCTATAAATATCCGACAGCATTTTTCTTATTTCTAAAATTTCAGTTTGGCTGAC
>JALOAJ010000024.1 GCA_023228885.1 Bacillota bacterium
CGAACTTATTGACGGCATGGGCATAGACGGCGTTATTGCAGCCGATTTGGGCGCGGTTGACATAATAAAAGAAGTTGCGCCGAGGCTTAATATTCATATAAGCACCCAAGCGAACACAACGAACTACAAAAGCGCGCTTGTGTGGCGCAAATTAGGAGCAAAGCGCATAGTGCTTGCGCGCGAGCTGTCCGAAGGCGAAATAAAGACCATTCGCCAAAACACTCCGGACGATTTAGAGCTGGAAGTTTTTGTTCACGGTGCAATGTGCATATCGTATTCGGGCAGATGCTTGCTGAGCAACTACATGGCGGGTCGGGACGCAAACCGCGGGGAATGCGCCCACCCATGCAGATGGAAATATTATTTGATGGAAGAAAAACGCCCGGGGCAGTATATTCCTGTTTTGGAGGACGGCAACGGCAGCTTCTTTTTTAATTCAAAGGATTTATGCCTTATTGAGTATATACCGCAGCTAATCAACATGGGTATAAACTCTTTAAAAATAGAAGGACGGGTTAAAAGCGAATATTATGTTGCCACGGTTGTTAAAGCTTATCGTGAAGAAATTGACAAGTATTTTGAGAACCCCTTACGCTATACATTTGACAAAAAACAGCTTGACGAGCTTTGCAAAGTAAGCCATCGCGAATATTATCACGGCTTTTGGAAGGGCAACCCAAAAAGTGAAGGGCAGGTATACAAAACAAGCTCATACATCCGTGATTATGATATTATCGGCATGGTTGCCGATTGTGACGAAAAGGGCAATGCGGTGATACGCCAGCGCAATAAATTTTCTGTTGGTGATGTTGTTGAACTGCTTGTTCCGAAGGGTGACTTTATCAAATTAGAGGTTACGGAAATGTCTGATGAAAATGATGAGCGAATAGAAAGCGCCCCTCATGCCGAAATGACGGTTAAAATGAATATCGGTCATTATGCTCCGCCCGGCTCTATGCTAAGAAAGCGAAGAAAACCATGAAATTAATAATAGCAAGCACAAACAAAGGCAAAATTCAAGAATTTAAATCAATTTTAGCAGGCTCCGATTTGCAGGTTATCGGTATGGAGGAGGTGGGCATCGCACAAGGTGCGGACGAAACTGCCGACACCTTTGAAGGCAACGCCATGTTGAAAGCGAAATATGTGTCGGCGTTATGCGGCGAAGCTGCCGTTGCGGACGACAGCGGGCTTTGCGTACAGGCGCTTGGCGGCGCGCCCGGCGTATATTCCGCCCGTTACAGCGGCGAAAACGCCGCCGACCATGATAACAACCTAAAGCTTTTGGCTGAAATGGAAAAGGAAACAAACAGGGATGCAAAGTTTGTATGCGCCATTGCGGTTGCACACCCCAACGGCAAAACACAGCTTTTTAAAGGGGAGCTCAAAGGCAAAATCGCCTTTGAAATGAAAGGAAAAGGCGGTTTTGGATACGATTGCTTGTTTTATTTACCGCAATACAAAATGACAAGCGCCGAAATACCGCCCGAACTGAAAAACAAAATAAGCCATCGTGCAAAAGCGCTGTTTAAATTAAAAAACTATTTGCTAAACGGGAAGTGAGAAATTGCTAAAAGGCATACAAGGCAAGCTGGTTTTAATGTTTGTGTTGCTCATTCTTGCGGTAATGCTGGTTTTTGGTTTGTTTTTGCAAATCAGAATTTCCGCCTTTTATCATGATAGCTTTTTACAGGCAATGCGGCAATCCTTTTCCCTTGAATTGACAAACGAATTGCAAACGGCGGCGCAAAGCGAAGACAGCCTTACAGAGCTTGATAAAACGCTTGCGCTGTATTCCGGCAGGATGGGGATAAGCACAAACCGAAATTATTATATTTTAAGCAAAAAAACAGCCGCCGTTTTGCGCGGCTCGGATAATGTGACGGCGCTTGAAAGAAGCGATAATATGCTTGCCGCAATGGCGGGGAAAACAGGCGATTATATTTCTCAAAGCCTGCCGTATGTTGACTATGCAATCGGCATCGGCGATAATTATATCATTTACATCAAAGATAAAAAGGAAGAAATGTTTGAAATTATGCGCACAATTTACATAATTGTAGGTCAGGCGCTTTTAATCGGTATACTTATATCGGTTGTGTTGGGGTTTTTCCTTTCCCGCACCATTACCCGCCCCATAAGCAACCTGACAACAAAGGCGGAAAGCCTTGCAAAAGGCAGCTATGACACAATAATTGAGGTAAAAGCTCAAGACGAAATCGGTAAGCTTGCGGCAACTTTTAATTATATGACCTCAACAATTGAAAGCACAATGGAAGCAATCGCACAAGAAAAAAACAAGCTGGAAACAATGTTTCGTTATATGACGGACGGCGTTATCGCGTTTGACATTGACCAAAAGGTTATTCACATTAATCCTGCCGCTCAAAGCATGTTAAAGATAGCGGATGAAAGCACGCTGGTTTTTGATGACTATTTCAAAAGCCTTGGCGTTGATATTTGCATGGCGCAAATGCTTTATATTGACCGTCATGCAACCCTTGAACGAAAACTTGAAACAAACGGCAAGCACTTTAATGCGTATTTTGCAACCTTTGAAACGGACGAAGAAAAACTAAGCGGCGTTATTGTTGTTTTGCAAGATATTACCGAGGCGCAGCAGCTTGAACTTTCGCGCCGTGAGTTTGTGGCAAACGTATCGCACGAGCTTAGAACGCCGCTGACCAGCATAAAAACATATTCAGAAACCTTGCACGCATTCGCCTCGGGCGGCGATGAGAAAAAGTTTTTGGAGGTAATTATACGGGAAGTTGACAGAATGACAAGGATAGTAAGGGATTTACTTGCCCTTAGCAGCCTTGACAGCAAAAAATACGCTGCAAACTTTGAATTTTTTTCGCTCAACGGGTTGCTTTGCGACATAACGGAAAGGTTGTCGGTCGATGCCGCAAAGCGCAACCATTCCTTAGAATATGCGCCCTCAACATCAATGCCGGACATATATGCCGACCGTGACAGGATAGAGCAGGTTATAACCAACATAATATCAAATGCGATAAAATACACCCCCGACGGCGGGAAGGTTGAAATTTACGCGGGTTATCTTTACAATGAGGTGTATATAAAAATAAAGGATAACGGAATGGGAATATACCAAAAAGACCTTGACAGGATTTTTGAACGCTTTTACCGTGCCGACAAGGCGCGTTCCCGCGAACATGGCGGAACGGGATTGGGGCTTGCAATTGCGAAAAACTTTATCGAATTGCATGGCGGTACAATAAAAATAAACAGCCAATACGGCGTTGGCACCGAGGTGCTCATAAAGCTGCCGATACCGAAAAAGGACGACCCCGAAGGAGGAAACGCATTTTGAGTTTTATTGCAGGGCAATATGATATACTGGTAATAGGCGCAGGTCATGCAGGCTGTGAAGCGGCGCTTGCGGCGGCGCGCCTTGGCTGCAAAACGGCAATATTTGCAATTAACCTTGATTCAATCGCTAATTTGCCATGCAACCCGAATATAGGCGGGACGGCAAAGGGTCACCTTGTGCGTGAAATAGACGCCTTGGGCGGCGAGATGGGCAAGGCGGCGGATGCAACATTTATCCAGTCACGGATGCTAAACAAAGGTAAAGGGCCTGCCGTCTATTCGTTGAGGGTGCAGGCGGACAGGCGCGCTTACCAGCAATATATGAAGGGCGCGCTTGAACGACAGCAAAACCTTGACATTAAACAGGCAGAGGTTGTTGAAATTCTAACGGATAAAACGGGGGTTTGCGGCGCGATAACGCACACCGGCGCTATTTATCATGCCAAAGCGGTTATAATAGCCACAGGAACTTTTTTGCGGGGCAAAATAGTCATAGGCGATGTGTCATACGACGGCGGTCCGGACGGGCTTTTTGCCGCAACAAAGCTTGCCGATTCGCTTTTGAATTTAAAAATAAAGCTTATACGCTTTAAAACAGGCACCCCGGCAAGAATAAATGCGCGAACAATTGATTTTTCAAAGTTAGAGATACAGCATGGGGATGACGATATTGTTCCTTTTAGCTTTGAAACAAGCAAAATCGGAGAAAACAAAGAAGTTTGCCATATAACATACACCAACGAAAAAACTCACGAAATAATCCGCGCAAATCTGCACCGTTCGCCGCTGTACGGCGGGCAGATAGAAGGTGTGGGTCCTCGATACTGCCCCTCAATAGAGGATAAAATCGTGCGGTTTGCCGATAAGGACAAGCATCAGGTGTTTGTCGAGCCGACAGGAGCGGACACCGACGAAAAATATATACAGGGAATGTCCTCCTCTTTGCCGGAGGATGTGCAAATACAAATGATTCGCACCCTGCCCGGTTTTGAAAACGCCAACCTTATGAGAACAGGCTATGCAATAGAATATGATTGCATAGCGCCCGGTCAGCTTAAATTTTCACTTGAATTTAAAGAAATAAACGGGCTTTACGGTGCAGGGCAGTTTAACGGCACATCAGGGTATGAGGAAGCGGCGGCGCAGGGGCTTATTGCCGGTGTAAACGCCGTGCGCGCATTGCGCGGGCAAAAGCCAATCGTTTTATCACGAAGCGAAGCGTACATCGGCGTGCTTATTGATGATATAATTACAAAAGAAATCACCGAGCCGTATCGAATGCTTACATCACGCGCGGAATACCGCTTGTTGTTGCGCCAAGACAATGCCGACCTTCGGCTTACGCCGCTGGGACATGACCTCGGGCTGATTTCAAATGAACGATATGCAAAGTTTCTTGACATGAAAGAAAGCATTGAAGCCGAAATAAATCGGTTGAGCAAAAAAAATGTGCCTCCGTCAAATAAAATAAACGAGTTTTTACAAAAGCAGAACAGCGCCCCGATTAAAACAGGAATTTCGCTTGCCGAGCTGCTGCGCCGCCCTGAAATAAATTATGCGTCTTTTGCACAGATAGACGATGAGTTTCCAGACCTTAGCAAAAACATTTCAAACCAAATTGAAGTTACGGTTAAATATGAAGGCTATATAAAACGCCAACAACATAAGGCGCAGCAGGAACAAAGGCTTGATTTGCAAAGAATACCCAGTAATGTTGACTATATTTCGCTAAAGGGAATTCGCAAAGAAGCGCAGCAAAAGCTCGCGGATATCAAACCCGAAACGATAGGGCAAGCGTCAAGAATATCCGGTGTTTCACCCGCCGATATTTCGGTTTTGCTGGTTTACCTAAAAAAGCATAAAAACGCCTCTTTATGAAAACACTACAATAAAAGAGGTGTTTTTTTATGATTGTTGCTGTTACCCCTGCACTTAGAACTGTTGCGGAGCAACTTAGAGAGCGCGGCTACAATGTTGTGACATACGGCAAATATAATCACCCTATTGATGCGCTTATCTACACGGGCGAAAACCTTTTATCCGCAAATATTATTGCGTCCGCCGCCCCCGGCTGGCATGGCGTTTTAATGATTAACGCGGAAAACAAAACAATTTCGCAAATTGATTACATGCTTAAAAACCGTGTCTTTTCTCCATTATTTTGATTGACTTTTTTGCCGAATTGGTGTATTATATTGTTTACAAATAAAAAGGCAAAAGGGGGTTGTTAACCTTTTTGCCGCGGCGGAAAGGCAGGCGGAAAAGCCATGATATATGTAGACAATGCAGCCACAACGGCATTAAAGCCGGAAGTGTTAGATAAAATGATGCCATATTTGACAAGCCAATATGGCAACCCATCATCAATATACGATTTGGGTAGGCAAGCAAAAGCCGCAATAGAGCAGGCAAGAGCGTCCGTTGCCTCTGTTTTGGGTGCAAATGCAAACGAGGTATATTTCACCGGCAGCGGCAGCGAGGCGGACAATTGGGCAATTAAAGGAATGGCGCACGCCGCAAAAGGCAAGCATATTATAACATCGGCAATTGAACACCATGCGGTGCTTCATTGTTTTGAATATTTGGCGAAAAACGGTTTTGATGTGACATATCTTCCGGTTGACAGCCACGGCATTGTGAACCCGGACGATTTAAAAGCGGCAATAAAGCCGGAAACGGGCTTAATTTCCATAATGGCGGCAAACAATGAAATAGGCACAATTCAGCCAATTTCCCAACTTGCAAAAATCGCGCACGAAGGTAAAATTCCCTTTCATACCGATGCGGTTCAAGCGTTTGGGCACATTCCTTTTAATGTGAGTGATTTGGGGGTTGATGCCGCATCGGTATCGGCTCATAAACTGGGCGGTCCGAAAGGGGTGGGTGTTCTTTACATTAAAAGGGGAACGCGGATAGGGCAATTTATGCACGGCGGCGCTCAGGAATACGGCAGGCGCGCATCAACCGAAAATGTTGCCGGCATTGTAGGCTTTGGTCACGCAGCGGCGCTTGCGGCAGACGGTATGGAAGAAAAAATAAAAAAAGTCAGCTCGCTTAGGGACAGCTTTATAACACAGGTTTTAAATGAAATTCCAAAATGCAGGCTAAACGGTCATAGCAAACAGCGACTGCCGGGCAATGTAAACATTTCATTTGATTATATAGAAGGCGAATCGTTGCTTTTACTGCTTGATATGAAGGGTATTGCCGCATCAAGCGGCTCGGCGTGCACAAGCGGCTCTCTTGACCCATCGCATGTTTTGCTTGCGTTGGGGCTTCCTCACGAAACGGCGCACGGTTCTTTGCGTGTTTCGTTTTCGGAAAACAACACAATGCAAGAGGTTGATAAAATAGTAAAAGAGCTTGTGCCGATAGTGGCGCGGCTGCGTGAAATGTCGCCTCTCACCGAATAGGAGGGCGGCTTGGGGTTTAATGGCTTTTAAAAAACAAATTGCAGGCACCGTATTGGTGCATAACAGAAATGAGGCGTAGATATGCTATATTCAGAAAAGGTAATGGATCACTTTGCAAACCCGCATAACATGGGAGAAATCGAAGATGCCAACGCAATCGGCGAGGTTGGCAACAAAAAGTGCGGCGACATTATGAAAATTTACATGAAAATAGAAGATGACATCATAAAAGATGTTAAATTTAAAACATTTGGTTGCGGCGCCGCTATTGCAACAAGCAGTATGGCAACCGACCTTGTAAAGGGCAAAACAATAAAAGAGGCGCTTGAACTTACAAACAAAGCGGTTGTTGAGGCGCTGGAAGGCTTGCCTCCCGTAAAGATGCATTGCAGCGTGCTTGCCGAGGAGGCTATCAAAAGCACAATTGCGGATTATTACAAAAGACAGGGAATCGACCCCGAGCCGATTGTAGGCACATCAAAAAGCTGCGGCGACGATTGTCCTTGCGATGAGTAATGTTGCAATAGGCATGAGCGGCGGCGTTGACAGCAGTGTGGCGGCGGCGCTTTTGGTGCAGCAGGGGCATAATGTAATAGGGGTCACCATGAAGCTACATAATGCGCAGCTGCCTGATAACGATTGCTGTAACAGCCGTCAGGCGGCTGACGCATTGCAGGTTGCCAAAAAAATTGGGATACCCCATCATGTTGTAGATTTTACCGATGAGTTTCACCGGTATGTTGTCGATTATTTTATAAACGAATATAAGCGCGGAAAAACGCCCAATCCATGCGCCGTATGCAATAGGCTCATTAAGTTTGATGCGCTTTTTGAAAAAGCGAAAACGCTCGGCGCCGATTACATTGCTACCGGGCATTATGCAAAAATCGTGCGGCAAGGCGGGCGCTTTTGTTTACAGCGTGCGGCGGACGAAAAAAAAGACCAAACATATTTTTTATATTCCCTTTCACAACTTCAGCTTTCAAAATCAATAATGCCGCTTGGGCAAATAACAAAAAATCAAACCCGCGAAATTGCAAACAATTTAGGGCTTGCAACAGCGAAAAGCAAGGAAAGCCAAGAAATTTGCTTTATTCCCGATAACGATTACGCCGCATTTATAGAAAGAAAGGCAGGAATCTCCCCCCACGGAGATTTTATTTATAACGGGGAGATTGTCGGCAAACACCGAGGTGTAATTCATTATACGGTGGGGCAAAGAAAGGGGCTGGGGTTGGCGTTGGGCGAGCCTGTCTATGTTACAAAAATTGACCCAAAAGCCAACAAAATTCATCTTGGTACGGAAAAAGAACGGTATGGCACAGAACTTTTTGCATCAAGCCTTAATTTTATGCCGTTTGAAGAATTAGAAAAAGAAATTAAATGTACTGCAAAAATACGATACAATGCAAAAGACTCGGCGTGTACGGTGCGCCCTGTTGAAAACGGCGTTCATGTTATATTTGAACAGCCTCAAAAGGCAATAACGCCGGGGCAAAGCATTGTTTTTTACCATAACGACATTGTATTGGGCGGAGGCAGGATAGATGCTTGACTTAACATTTCCAAACCTTAACGATAAACAACGCGAGGCGGTATTTACAACGGACGGTCCGCTGCTCATTCTTGCAGGGGCAGGCAGCGGCAAAACAACGGTGCTTGTAAACAAGGTGGCATACCTGATAGAGGGAAAGGGCGTAAAGCCGTACAATGTGCTTGCAATCACCTTCACAAACAAGGCGGCATCCGAGCTGAAAACCCGCCTTAACGCCATGCTGGGGCAAAGCGGCGAGGGGATATGGGCAAGCACCTTTCATTCCGCTTGCATGAAAATATTGTTCCGCGACATAAAAAAAATCAATTACCCCGAGAACTTTTGCATATACGATACCGCCGATTCGCTGACGGTAATAAAAGAATGTTTAAAAGAGCTAAACCTTTCGGATAAAATTTTTCCGCCAAAACAAGTGCGCTCGGCAATATCAAGGGCAAAAGACGAGCTGCTTTTTCCGGATGAGTATGAAAACATATGCGACGGGGATTATCGTCTTTCACAAATTTGCAAGATATACCGTCTTTATAATGATAAACTCAAAACATACGGCGCGCTTGATTTTGATGATATAATAATGCTGACCGTTTTGTTGCTTGAACAAAACCCCGATGTTTTATCGTTTTATCAGTCTAAATTTAAATTTGTTTTGGTTGATGAATACCAAGACACAAACCATGCGCAATACCGTTTGGTCAGCCTGTTGGCGGGCAAACACAGGAATTTGTGCGTTGTGGGGGACGATGACCAAAGTATTTATAAATTCCGCGGCGCTGACATTGAAAATATTTTAGGCTTTGAAAAACAATTTCCCGAGGCAAAAACAATAAAGCTTGAAGAAAATTATCGTTCTTCGCAAAATATATTGGACGCCGCAAATAATGTTATTAAAAATAACTCCGAGAGAAAAAGCAAGCGCTTGTGGACAAGCAAAGGCGAAGGCGAAAAAATCACCCTTTTTAAGGGACAAACCGAATATGACGAAGCGCGCTTTATCGTTGAAAAAATTGAACTTTCCGCAAAAAGCTATAACGATTTTGCGGTGTTATACCGCATGAACTCGCAATCACGGGTGATTGAGGATGCGCTCACCCGCGCGGCAATTCCATATCGTGTTTTGGGCGGGCTTAGGTTTTATGACAGAAAAGAAATTAAAGATGCAATAGCATATCTTAGGCTTATCTTTAACAAAAACGACAATGTAAGCCTAAAACGAATTATAAACGAACCAAAAAGAGGGATAGGGAAAACAACGGTGCAATATGCCGAGGATTTATCGGCGCAGCTGGGAATCAGCATGTTTGATGTGTGCAAAAAAGCCCGCCTATATCCTACGCTTGAGCGGTCAAGGGCAAGGCTTGAACAGTTTTGCGCTATGATTGAAGGGCTTGGCGGCATCGAGCAGCAACCCTTTGACGCCTTTGTTAAAGAGGTTTTAATTCAAACGGATTATATTCCCGCATTGGAAGCGGAAAACAGCATAGAAAGCATTACAAGGCTTGAAAACCTGTATGAACTTATTTCATCGGCGAAGGAATACGAGCAATCGGCAGACGAGCCGTCTCTTAGCGGGTTTTTGGAAAGCGTGTCGTTGGTGGCGGATGTCGACAATTATGACGAGGCGCAAAATGCCGTTGTGCTTATGACGCTGCATAGCGCAAAGGGGCTTGAATTCCCAACGGTGTTTATTGCAGGAGCGGAAGAAGGGGTGTTCCCAAGCCTGCTTTCAACGGCAAGCAACGAGGAGTTAGAGGAGGAGAGGCGGCTGTGCTATGTTGGAATAACGCGGGCAAAGGAACAGCTTTACATAACGCATGCAGGCACAAGAACGCTGTTCGGCTCGACAAAACACAACAGACTGTCTCGATTTATTGAAGAAATACCTTCCAGCTTGATAGAAAATCTCACCTCGTCTTTAATTGCGCCCAAGCAAGCAACAGTTGCAACAGCATACGCAAAAACAAATATTTTGTCGCCGGCAGCCAAGCCAAAAAAACCTGCCATGTCATTTTCTGCGGGAGATACCGTGTTGCATAAAAAGTTTGGAAACGGAGTGATTATCAACGCAATCAATGTGGGTAATGATTATCACCTTGAAATAGCTTTTGAAAGCTGCGGCACAAAGCATCTTATGGCGGCATACGCAAACCTTACAAAATTGTAACAGGAGGATATACCATTGAAAACCGATAGCAGGCAAATGCTATATGAGGCAGTGTTAACGCTTAAATCGGCGGAGGAGTGCAAGGCGTTTTTTACCGATTTATGCTCTGTAACAGAGGTAAAAGCAATGGCGCAACGGCTTGAAGTGGCAAAAATGCTGTCTGAAAAGCAGGTTTATAACACAATAGTTGACGAAACGGGCGCAAGCAGCGCTACGGTAAGCAGGGTAAACAGAAGTCTAAACCACGGCGCGGGCGGCTATCAAACAGTTTTACGGAGGTTGGGCGATTGAGCTATACCGATTTTGCATACTTGTATGACGCGCTCATTGATGAAGATTACATTAAATGGACAGACTATATCGAGGCGGTTTTTTTGCGCTACGGCAAAAAACCCTCGTTGGTGCTTGACCTTGCGTGCGGCACGGGCAGCATAACAACCCTGCTTGCAAAGCGGGGTTATGACATGATAGGGCTTGATAAATCCGCCGATATGCTGGCAGTGGCGATGCAAAAAAAAGGCAGCCTGCCAATATGCTATACAAACCAAGATATGACAAGCTTTGAGCTGTACGGAACGGTTGATGCAATCGTTTGCACCCTTGACAGTATAAATTATGTGCTTGAGGCGGAAAAAGTTAAAAAACTGTTTCGTCTGGTAAAAAACTATTTAAATCCAAACGGGCTTTTTATTTTTGATGTAAACAGCGAATATAAATTTTCAAAAATACTCGGCAACAACTGCTTTGTGACCGATACGGGAAAAATATTCTATACATGGGAAAATGTTTATCGTCCGAAATCAAAGATATGTACATATAAACTGACTTTTTTCGTGCGAAACGGGGAAAAATACTACCGCAAGGACGAAATACAAAAACAACGAGCATACAGCCAAGAGCAAATAAGCCAAATGCTTGACGAGGCAAATTTGCCTGTTTTGGATTGTTTTGACGGCATCACATTTAACAAGCCCTGCAAAACAACCGAGCGGCTAATGTTTATATGTAAAAATATTTGTTGACATTATGCGGGCGGTGTGCTAAACTTGTTCTGTAGCCTAAATTTAGGCTAGCAATTTGTTTAGGAGGTTTTTTTTAATGCAAAGAGGTAAGGTAAAATGGTTCAATGCCGAAAAGGGGTATGGTTTCATCGAAAGCGAAGACGGAACAGATGTATTTTTTCATTTTTCTGCGATAGCTATGGAAGGCTACAAGGTAATGGACGAAGGAGCAGAAGTTCAGTTTGAAGTTATTGAAGGAGCTAAAGGGCCACAAGCTGCAAACGTGACAAAAGTTTGATTGTCGGTCCTAAACATATATATGTTTAATCGATAATGAAAAACAAAATTACCCCCCGCAGTTTGCGGGGGGTGTTTTTATGTTATTTTTTAATATTGCCCATCAATTTCAAGCTTGTCAAACCGCGCAAGGTCCGCTTTAAGCTTTTCAATGCTTTTTTCCATTTCTTTTTCAGCGTTTTCCCGATGCGGCATCTCCCCAAGCGCCGACCGCACCATTGAAGACGCTTTTATCAAATGCAGAAATTCCATTATATCACCTCATGCAAAACATTATAATATAATTTCCACATTTTTACAACTATTATCGTTCGCCTTTTTTCTCCTTTTTTTGACTTTTTGCCATTTCTAAAAGGCTGTGTCGGTTATTTAAGCTTGGTTGCTTTATAACCTGCATTAAAAGCGTTTTTAATGCCTTGCCTATTTCATCGCCTTTAAAGCCGAGCGCTTGCATATCGTTGCCGTCAATATGCAATTCTTTAATAGAGAACGGAACATTGTTTTTTATGTCGGTATAATAAATGCGCTCTATCTCTTTGTACTGTTCAAGCTGTTGTTTTTCGCAACAAAGGCTTTTTGCCATTGCGTTTGCTTTTTTAAGCGCAATAACATCAACAAACGCCTCTTTGCCGGCTTTTACAACAACCTTTCTCACACTTACCTCGTCCGGTTTTATTATAATTGAGTGCAATCGAATTATTTTTACTATTCTTTTTCTTTGCTTTGCGCTTAATTTAAGGCGCATTAAAATGTTATCCGCCATAACCGCCGACACCGCCGCATGGTTTGGAAATCGGTCAAAGCCCCATTTATCAACAGCCTTCGTTTGCACTTTGCCTATGTCGTGCAGCAGCGCGCAGTAACGAAGAATGGGGGCTTTTGGGGTATTATAAATAACCTCAAGGGTGTGATTGCCCACATCATATATATGTTCACAGTTATTTTGCCAAACACCGAAGCATTGAGAAACTTCCGGAAGCAGAATATTTCCCACCCCCGTGTCAAAAAGCTTTTCAATGCCCTTTTTTGCCATAAGCAGCAATGTAAGCTCATGGCTTATTCTTTCTGCGCTTATTTTATCTAAAAGGTAGGCATGATGACAAATCGCCTTATAGGTTTTCGGTTCAATTTCAAATTCCAAAACAGCGGCAAAGCGCAAAGCGCGCAACACCCGTAAAGCGTCCTCCTCGAACCTTTTATCGGCATCGCCCACGCACCGAATTACCCTGTGCGACAAATCGTGCAGCCCGCCGCATACATCAACCAATCCCTTTGACGGATTATACGCAATGGCGTTAACGGTAAAATCGCGCCGCATTAAATCGCTGTTTAAATCATTTGCAAAAGTCACCTTTTCAGGTCTTCTGCGGTCGTTATAGTCTCCGTCAATGCGGTATGTTGTTATTTCAATCGGAAAGCTATCGATGAGAACGGTAACTGTGCCATACTTTATTCCGGTGTCAAAATGTTTTTTAAATATTGCTTTAATATCATCGGGTTTGGCGTTTGTGGCAATATCCCAATCATCCGGCTCGCGTCCCAAAAGTTTATCCCTCACGCCGCCGCCAACAACATACCCTTCAAAGCCCTTTTTTTCAAGCAAATTTATTGCCGTTATAATAAAATCAGGAAGGTTTATTTTTTCCATAGCTCACCAAAAAATCACCTAATTCCCGCGCAGCGTGCGGTTTTCCTATATACCCCATTATATCCTCCAATATCGCCCTTCGACGGTCGTTTATCAATATTTGATACAGGCAAATATCAGCCGGGCAGGTTTTTGACATTTTCATAGCCCCGGCATTGTTCAATAAAAATTCCGTATTTCTCACTTCCTGCCCCGGTATGGGGTTTATAAGTATCATGGGCAGCCTTTTGGCAAGCGCCTCCGAAACGGTCAGCCCGCCCGGCTTTGTAATAATAACGTCGGCAGCATCCATCATAATGTCAATATTATCAACATATCCGTATGCGTAAATTTCACGAGTTGTTTCAATTTTATAAATATTCTTTTTGGCACGCAAATTTTTGCCGCAAACGCAAAGGATTTGAAAGTCTAAGTTTACCGTGTCCATTCTTTTTATATGTTGCACAATGTTACCGTATCCCATGCTTCCGCTCATCACCAATATTGTTATTTTGTCTTTAATCCCCAGTTGTTTTCGAGCCTCGGCTTTGGGTATTCTGCCGGAAAACTTTTCATGGATAGGTATGCCAATGGGCAAAAGCTTGCCGGCATCTATTCCCTTTTTCTCGGCATGCAGCATTAAAAGCTCAGATGCAATAACATAAAAGTCAAGCGCCGTTTCCTCCCAATAAGGGTGAATGGTGAAATCCGTCACAATGCCGATTGTAAGCCCGTTAAATTTTTCAACATGTGTCAGCACCTGCGCCGCAAAAACATGGGTGCATATAATGACATCCGGCTTGCTTTGTTCAATATATTTAGCAACCCTTTTACTTACCGCCGTTGAGGTTAAGCGCGATAACAGCTTTTCCTTTTTTGCTTCATTGCGCTCGGCAAGAGAATAAAAGCTCCCATAAGCTATTGGAAGATGTTTTGTTGACATCAAGTAGCTTTTAGAAACAACTTCGCAAATAATCGGGTCGATATATTTTAAAATATCAAGGGTTTCGCATTGCATTCCCCTTTTTGTAAGTTCCTCTGAAATCGCCATTGCTGTTTGATGGTGCCCTTGTCCCGCTGTAACGGATAATAACAATACCTTCAAGCAAATCAGCTTCCTTTCAAAAAAATATTTTACACAGTATTGGCATCTATTCTATATTTTACCACATATTTATAAGTTTTTCAATATACACAAACAACCTAATCTTTAAAAATCAAAAATAACAAATTTATTTTTTAAATAAGACAATAATATAAGCAAGATGCTTTTTCATTAAGGAGTGATTTTTTGAAAAAATTTTGTTTGTTTGTTATTGCATTAATTTTATTTTCGGCTTGCCGTGCCGACACCCAAAGAGAAGTGAGCCAAGGAGGAGAATATAAAAATAAAAAAATTGCATGGGGAATAAAGAAGGTTGAAGGCGCCCCTCCGCAGCTGCCCGCCGAATGGATTGGGCTCCTCAAACGGTTTGACGGCTATTATGTGGGTGACCAAAACGAAAAAATCCTTTTTCTTACTTTTGATGAGGGGTATGAAAATGGTTACACCGCCAAAATCCTTGATGTTCTTAAAGAAAAAAATGTGCCCGCCGCATTTTTTATAACCGGTGCGTATGTAACAAAAGAACCCGATTTAGTTAAAAGAATGGCGCAAGAAGGGCATATTGTGGGCAATCACACTTATAACCATCCCAGCATGCCGGATGTTACAGACGATGAAAAGCTTAAAAAGGAGCTTGACAGTTTAAACGAAAAGTTTTTTGCATTAACCGGTAAAAATATGAACTACCTGCGCCCGCCGAAAGGCGAGTTTAGCGAGCACACCCTTGCGCTTTCGCAAAAATGCGGTTATAAAACGATATTGTGGAGCAATGCGTATGTTGACTGGATTTTGGATAAAAACACAGATGAGCTTGCTTTTAACAGTATAACAAAATACTTGCATAACGGATGCATTATATTGATGCACGCGGTGTCAAAGGAAAATGCTTCTGTTTTGGATAAAGTTATTGATTTTGCAACACAGCAGGGTTATACTTTTAAAAGCTTGGATGATTTATAACGGTTAGTAATATATAACCCCCTGTTATAATAATTAACAGGATATCAACCCCCGTAAAAGAACATTATAAAAACACAGGGGGCGATATCGATGTTTAAAAAAACAAAAAAATGGCTTTACATTATAACTGCCGTAACTTTAGTTTTTTACGGTTTGCATTATATTATCCCAAACCATATTATTTTGTTCGAGGGCGAAAAATTTAACGCAGGCCCGATTCTTAATAATATATCCAACACCGAAGGAAAGCAGCAAATACGACTGTTCGGCATTATGCCGGTTAAAACGGTTTATATAGATGTTATAAAAAACACCGCCCTTATACCAAGCGGTAAAACGGTGGGAATTAAAATTAATATAAACGGTGTGATGGTTGTTTCCTTTTCCTCAATCAGGGGTGCAGACGGAAAAAAATATCTGCCGGCGCAAAAGGCAGGTATTAAAAAAGGCGATGTTATATTAAAGGTGAACAATTTTGAAGTATCATCCGTGCCGCAGCTTGTTTCGCAATTAAAAGCATCCGGCGAAAACGAGTTGACCTTTTTGGTCGACAGGGATGGAAAGCAAATAAATGTCGAAGTAAAACCAATTATATCAAAAGATGACAACGAAACCAAAATAGGCGCATGGGTTCGCGAAAGTTCTTCGGGAATCGGCACCATAACATATATAAACCCTGCCGATGGCTCGTTTGGCGCGTTAGGTCACGGTATTTCGGATTTAGACACAAAAAAGCTTATACCCGCAGTAGGCGGCGATATTTTAAACTCAAACATTCAAAGCGTTAAAAAAGGTAATCGCGGCAACCCGGGCGAGCTTAGGGGGAGCTTTTCGATGACATCAAAAATCGGAACAGTTAAAATGAATACCGATAACGGTGTTTTCGGCATATTAACCGCAATGCCGCAAACCGACTTTTCGCCGCTCCCCGTTGCGCCCCGGTCGCAAGTTGTGCAAGGCGCCGCTTACATTCTTTCAAATATTGAGGGTGAAACGGTAAAAAAATACTCAATAAACATTGAAAATGTTCTGCAAACATCTTTCGACAATAAAGGAATTATAATTAAAATTACCGATGACGAGCTTATCAAAAAAACCGGCGGCATAGTGCAAGGAATGAGCGGCAGTCCAATCATTCAAAACGAACATATAGTGGGCGCTGTTACGCATGTGTTTATTAACGACCCGGTTCGAGGCTATGCAACATTTATGGATGTAATGCTAAATGGGGCGTCGTCATTAAAGGATGAAATTTTTTAAACTCCAAATAACAACAAATTCAATTAAAATATCCCGCCGTTTTGGTGCTTTATACCAAAAATTGTATTTAGAAAAGATTTTTTGAAATCTAACTTGCAATTTTTACCATTATGTATTATAATACCATTGTATAAATAAATATTGGGAGGGATATGTTTGAACAGAATAAAATTGGTAATTGCGGATGACAGCAAAGATTTTTGCAGGATAATGAGAGATTTTGTAGCCACAGTCCCTGAAATAGAGCTCGTCGGAATGGCTACCGACGGGCTTATCACACTTGAAATTGTCAATTCTAAAAAGCCTGATGTGTTATTACTTGATAATGTTATGCCCTTTTTAGATGGATTGAGTGTTCTAACACGCCTTAACAAAAGCGGGTTAAAAGAAAATTTGAAGGTAATAATGATAAGCGGCAGTTTGTCCGATGATTTTGTAATTAACGCAAGTAGGCTCGGGGCAGATTATATTATGTCAAGAAGGATGAGCGCCGATGAGATAATAAACAAAATAAAAATGGTTATGGAAAAACCGGATGCCGACAGGCTTTATCCCGATGTTAACCTTTCTTCAAGAAGACAATACGAACCGGGCAGAAAAATGTCAACAGATATCGAAAAAACGGTAACAACCGTGATACATGAAATAGGCGTCCCGGCGCACATAAAGGGCTACACTTATTTACGCGAGGCAATTATGCTTGTGCTAAAGGATACCGACCTTATAAACTCCATTACAAAACAGCTTTACCCTTCGGTTGCGAAAAAGCACAACACATCTTCAAGCAGGGTAGAGCGCGCAATCCGACACGCCATTGAGGTGGCGTGGGATAGGGGCGACACCGAAACGCTTAACAACCTTTTTGGGTTTACCATCAATCAAAACAAAGGAAAGCCGACAAACAGCGAGTTTATTGCCATGATTTCAGATAAATTGCGGCTTGAAATGAAAAGCATAGGATAGATAAACAAAATAATCGAAGATAAAAGGGACAGTTTTCACAGACTCGTCCCTTTTTTATGTAAATTAAAATAAAATCTATTGAAAAACCTTTTGATTTTTGTTATAATAGCATAGGGTCATATTATAAAGCTAAACTTTTAAAAAAGCGGCAAGACAGCCGCTGTAAATATTGTGAGCATGGGCTCAAAATATCATATTTTTAACATCATAAGCTGTTACAATTTTTATTATTGCCCGAAAGGTTGAGATATTTGTAATGAAAACTGCCACAGAACTTTGGGAAGCGGCCATCCCGTACATTAAAAAAAATGTGTCTTCCACCGGTTTTGCAACCGCATTTACCAAGGTGTCTCCTTTTAACATCATTGACAACACCCTTATTATATCGGTAAATCATGATGTTTACAGGGATATGCTTGAAATGTACCGGGAGGTTATTCAAGACGCTATCGCTGTTGTAAACGGGCAAACCATGCATATTGATATTGTTACAGAAGGCAGTTTAACAAAAAGCAATAAGCAAAAAAACGCCAATTTAAAAGCAGGCGGGCTTTTAAATCCAAAATTCACCTTTGAAACCTTTATAATAGGCAACAACAATGAATTTGCATGCGCGGCCGCATTCAACATAACCACCGGCGCCGTTTCGGATTTGTATAACCCTCTTTTAATTTACGGAGGCAGCGGGTTGGGAAAAACACATCTGCTGCATGCGGTGGGCAACTCTATACTTGACCAAAACCCGGCGGCTAATGTATTATATGTTACTGCCGAAAAATTTATGAACAGTTTTATAGAAGCGATAAGAAACGAAACAAACAAAGCCTTTCGTGAAAAGTTTCGCTCAATTGATGTGCTGCTGCTTGATGATATACAGTTTTTTGCCGGAAAAGACGGAACACAAGAGGAGTTTTTCCACACTTTTAACGAGCTTATCAGTAATAATAAACAAATAATGATGACTTCGGACCGTCCGCCAAAAGACATATATCCCCTTGAAGAACGCCTCCGAACACGCCTTTCGGGCGGGCTGACGGCAGACATAAAACCGCCCGACTACGAAACAAGGATTGCTATTTTGCAGGCAAAGGTGCAAACAGCTAAAATTGACATTCCCGACGAAATCTTTGACCTTGTTGCGCAACAGGTAAAATCAAATATAAGGGAGCTTGAAGGCGCAATACGAACAATTGTGGCATATGGCGAAATCAGTAAAAAGGATATTGGAATTGAAACGGCAAATAGAATTTTAAACGATTATTTTTCCACATCGCAAAAAAGAAAAATTGATGCCGACTACATAATAAAGCAAGTTGAAAGTTTTTTCAATTTAAATGACGATGACATTAAAAGCAGCCGCCGAAGTAAAGAATTTGTATACCCGCGGCAAATAGCTATGTATATATGCAGGGAGCTTACGCAGCTCTCTTTCCCCGAAATCGGCAAGGAGTTTGGCGGACGCGACCATTCAACCGTCATCCATTCCATTAAAAAAATTAAAACCGAAATGGAAAAGGACTTAGACACGATGAAAACAATTAACAACCTTATTAAAAACATAAAAAACCTTGAGTGATATTTATCCACAAAGTTTTACTTATCAACAGTTGATTTTATGTTGAAGCATGTTGATGTTTTTTTATCTTAAAAAATCGTGTTGATAGCGTTTATATTATATATTTTTTAAACACATTTTTAAACAATCGGTTTTGCTGTGATATATATTAACTTATGTTTTATCCACAGTTTGAACAACACCTATTACTACTACTGCTAAATATTATATACTATCTCTAAAGCTATGCCGCATTGCAATTATTTTTGTAGATAGCTTGTGTATAAAAATAAACTTTTAAATGGTTTAGAAAGGCTGATGATTAAATTATGAAAATAACATGCAACACAACAGCACTTACCGAAGCGGTGAATATAGTTCAAAAAGCAGTTGCAAGCCGTTCAACTTTGCCCGTTTTGGAAGGTATTTTGCTAAAAGCCTCCGAAGGCAAGGTAACGCTCACCGGAAACGATCTTGAAATAGGCATTGAATGCGCTATCGATGCGCAAATTGCATCGGAGGGCGGAGTTGTTGTAAATTCAAGCTTGTTTGGCAATGCGGTGCGTAAGCTTTCTGCCGAGTTGGTTTTAATAGAAATGGGTTCAAACAACATTGTAAAAATTAAAAGCGGCGGCTCTGAAATAACCCTCACCGGAATAAATGCAGGGGAATTTCCCGAGATACCAAAGTTTGAAACGGAATATGATATAGTTTTAACGCAAAGGGAAATTAAAAAGCTTATTCGTCACACCATTTTTGCTGTTGGCACCAGCGAGGCAAAGCTGATTTTAACAGGTTGCTTGTTAGAGGCGGCGGAAAACAATGTAAACATGGTTGCCATTGACGGATTTAGGCTTGCGCTCAAAAAAATATCAACGGAAAAGGCAAGCGTCAGTGGTTATTTGGGGGATGTTGGCATTGTAATCCCTTCTAAAACGCTCAAAGAAATAAATAACATAGCGGACGAATCAGACGATAATGTGATTATAAGATGCTCTCAGAAAAACATTAGATTTGAATTTGGCAATGTTATTATGACTTCTCGGCTTTTAGAAGGCGATTTTATAGATTACAAAAAAATAATTCCGACAGAATGGAGTACAAAAGTTAAGGCGGATTTAAAGGCTTTGTCAGATGCCGTTGACCGCGCATCGGTTGTTATCACAAGTGAAATAAACAAAAGCCCGCTTTGCCTCACCATTGCGGAAAATACAATTAAAATTACTTGCGAAACAAGCTCGGGCAAAACAGAGGAATTTGTTCCCGTTCAAACAGAAGGAAATGATTTGGAAATTGGGTTTAATAATAAGTATCTTTTAGATGCGTTAAAAAATGCCGAGGGGGAAGAAGTTTTTCTTCAGTTTACAGGGCCTGTAAACCCGTGCCTTATAACACCGCTGGAGGGCGACAGTTATAAATTCATTGTGTTGCCTGTTAGGCTTAGGACAGAATAATAACATGAAAAAGAAAAATATAGTCATCAAGGATAAATATATAAAGCTTGACCAACTTTTAAAGTTTGTGGGGGAAGCCTCAAGCGGAGCGGAAGCGAAATATTTGATTAAAACAGAAGAAATTTTACTAAACGGGAAAAGGGTTAACCAACGGGGAAAAAAGATTTGCCCGGGTGATGTTGTGGTTTTTAGGGAGACGGAAATTAATGTTTGTTGACGAAATTTCTATGAAAGATTTTCGCAACTATGCGCAAGGCGGCATATCGTTTTCTAAAGGCGTTAACATCATATACGGCGCAAATGCAATGGGTAAAACAAATATATTAGAAGCAATTTTTCTCATTTGTTATGCGCGTTCGCACAGGTATGCCCGAGAAAATGAAATGATAAGGCATGGCAGCAGCCAAGCAAGCATAAGGGCAAAATTTAATTCCCATGGGCGCAGTTTCGAAGGTGAAATAAAGCTTTTTCCAAATGAAAAAAAGCAAATAAAAATGAACGGAATTTCAATTAAAAAAACAAGCGACCTCATGGGATACCTAAATGCCGTTATGTTTTGCCCGGAGGATTTGCGAATAATAAAAGGCGCCCCCCGGGAGCGTCGTAGGGTGATGGATTTTGGCATATGCCAAATCAGTAAAAAATATTTTTATTCCCTTTCGCAATATATAAAGGTTATTGAACAGCGCAACAAGCTGTTGAAAGAAAACCCGACGGATGATTCGCTTTGGGTGTGGAACGAAAAGCTTTTAAAACACGGCAGCGACATAATTTGCATGAGAAAATCGTTTTTAGACCTAATTAAAAACCATGCGGCGTCGGTGCAAAAAGAAATGAGCGGCGAAAACCTTGATATAATTTATAAAAGCAGCGTTGACATTAAAGATTTTTCAAGCGCAGAAGCTATAAATGAGCAATTTGAAAGGGAACTAAAAAGGAATATCGAAAGGGAAAAGGCGTTTGGAACATCCCTTGTAGGGCCGCATCGAGATGATTTTGAAGTTTTTATAAACGAAAAAGAGGCTAAAATTTACGGCTCTCAAGGGCAGCAGCGAACAGCGGCATTGGCTTTAAAAATTGGGCAGCTTCTTTTGATAAAGGAAAAAACGAGCCAACCGCCGATTTTGCTTTTAGACGATGTCTTTTCAGAACTTGATGAAACGCGGCAAAGTTATTTGATAGACAAAATAAGCGGTATGCAGGTTATTATAACTTGCACAGCCTTGCCGAAGCACAGCAAAGGGAAAAAAATAAAGATTGAGGATGTGGGCGGTAATGTATCTGCACTTGGGGGATAATACCGTAATAAGGGAAAAATCAATAATTTTAATTTTAGATTTAGAGGGCACAACCGTTTCGCGAAACACTCGTGAATTTTTAAAAAAAGCGCAGTCGGACGGCATTGTTAAAACAATAACGGACGAGCTGCCAAAAACCGCAATAATTTGTGAGCAAGGCGGCGAAAAAGAGGTTTATATATCGCAAATTTCCGCAAGCACTTTGTTAAAGCGGTCTTGTAAAATGGAGGTTACTATTTAATGGAGCACAACAAAAAAAACGGCTATGATGAAACACAAATTCAGGTGTTGGAAGGGCTGGAGGCGGTAAGAAAGCGCCCGGGAATGTATATAGGCTCAACCGAGCAGCGAGGGCTGCACCATGTTATTTATGAAATTGTTGACAACGCGATTGATGAGGCGTTGGCAGGTTATTGTGATTTGATAACCGTTACCATAAACGAAAATAACAGCGTAACGGTTAGTGATAACGGGCGAGGAATACCTATCGGAATTCATCCTAAAATGGGAATATCGGCGGCGGAAGTCGTTTTTACCGTATTGCATGCCGGGGGAAAATTCAGCGGAGAAAGCTATAAAGTTGCAGGCGGTTTGCATGGCGTTGGCGCGGCGGTTGTAAACGCGCTTTCCGAATACCTTGAGGTTGAAATTTACGATGGTGAAAAAATATATAAGCAATACTATGAACGCGGAAAATCAAAAGCGCCGCTTGCCGTTGTTGGGCAAACGGAAAAAACAGGCACAAAGGTAACCTTTATGCCTGATTACCAAATCTTTGAAACATTTGATTATGATTATGATACCGTGCTTTCAAGGCTTAGGGAGCAGGCGTTTTTAAATGCCGGCGTTAAAATTATTTTTGAAGACAGGCGAAAGGCGGATTTTACTTCAAAAGAACTTCATTATGAGGGTGGTATTTGCTCTTTTGTTAAGTATATAAACAGAAATAAGCAGGAAATTCACGGCGATGTAATTTTTGTTACCGGCGAAAAGGACGGCTCAATGGTCGAGGTGGCAATGCAGTATAACGACAGCTATGTTGAAAATATTGTAAGCTTTTGCAATAACATCAACACTACGGAAGGCGGCACGCATGAAACAGGCTTTAAAACAGCGCTAACTCGAGTATTAAACGATTACGCAAGAGGAAACGGCACATTAAAAGAAAATGACAAAAACCTAAGCGGTGAGGATGTTAGAGAAGGAATTACCGCCGTTATAAGCGTTAAGGTGCATAACCCGCAATTTGAAGGACAGACAAAAACCCGCTTGGGGAACAGCGAAGTAAGAGGCTTGGTAGAGGGCACAATCGGCACAAAGGTTCAAGCCTTTTTAGAAGAAAACCCATCCGTTGCAAAAAAAATAATAGAAAAAGCGATGACTGCATCGCGGGCACGGGAAGCGGCAAAAAGGGCAAGGGAAATGACACGCAGAAAAAGCGCCCTTGAAAGCACAGCGTTGCCCGGAAAGCTTGCAGACTGTTCGGAAAAGGACCCTACGAACACCGAAATTTATATTGTGGAGGGTGATTCGGCGGGCGGAAGCGCCAAACAAGGCAGAAACAGGGCGTATCAGGCAATTCTTCCTTTGTGGGGTAAAATGCTCAATGTTGAAAAGGCGCGAATTGACAGGGTGTATGGAAACGAAAAGCTAATGCCGGTTATAACAGCGCTTGGCGCAGGGTTTGGAGAGGATTTTGACGTAACCAAGCTTAGATACGGCAAAATAATTATTATGGCGGATGCCGATGTGGACGGTGCGCATATCAGAACGCTGCTGCTCACCTTCTTTTTTAGGTTTATGCGCCCGCTTGTGGAAAACGGCAATGTATATATTGCGCAGCCTCCGCTTTATAAAGTTGAAAAGGGCAAGATGATTAAGTACGCATACGACGATAAGGAGCTTGACTTGCTGCTTGAAGAAGCGGGCAAAGGCGCGAAGATTCAACGGTATAAAGGTCTTGGTGAAATGAACCCGTCACAGCTTTGGGAAACAACAATGAACCCCGAAACACGAACAATTTTGCAGGTTAAAATGGAAGATGCCGTTGCCGCCGATGAGATATTTACCATACTGATGGGTGACAAGGTAGAGCCGCGGCGTGAATTTATAGAAGAAAACGCAAGGTATGTAAGTAACCTTGACATATAAAAACTTATTTGTCGGCAAAAAGATGTTGGGTTTGGCTGCAAACAAGCAAAAAAAGGAATGGTGCTTTTAAATGATTGAATTTGAGAATCAAAAAATTATTCCGGTGCAACTTGTGCGGGAAATGAAAAAATCATATATAGATTATGCAATGAGCGTAATTATAGGGCGCGCATTGCCGGATGTCCGCGATGGTTTAAAACCGGTGCATCGGCGTATACTTTACACTATGTACGAGGCGGGCTATACGCCCGAACGACCATATAAAAAATGTGCCGCCACGGTGGGCGATGTTTTGGGTAAATATCATCCGCATGGTGATGCGGCGGTATATGACAGCCTTGTGCGTATGGCACAGGATTTTTCGTTACGGTATCCTCTAATAGACGGTCACGGGAACTTTGGTTCTGTTGATGGCGACCCTGCGGCGGCTTATCGTTATACCGAGGCAAGAATGAGCAAAATATCGTCTGAAATGTTGACCGATATCGAAAAAGAAACGGTTGACATGATGCCAAACTATGACGAGCAATGGATGGAGCCAACCGTTATTCCTTCAAGGTTTCCAAACCTTTTGGTTAACGGCTCGTCCGGAATTGCCGTTGGTATGGCAACTAATATTCCGCCTCATAATTTAACAGAGGTTATAAACGGAATAATTGCAATTATCAAAAACCCTGAAATTACAATAGAAGAACTTATGGATTATATAAAAGCGCCCGACTTTCCCACCGCCGGGCTTATATTAGGGCGTGGAGGGGTGAGAAGCGCATATGCCACCGGCAGAGGAAAGGTAATAATGCGGGCTCGGGCAGAAATAGAAACAACCGGTGAAAATAAAAACCGCATTATCGTTACCGAAATTCCGTATTTGGTAAATAAGGCGCGGCTTATCGAAAAGATTGCCGAGTTGGTGCATGAAAAAAGGCTGGAAGGCATTTCGGATTTACGAGATGAGTCTGACCGTGACGGTATGCGCATTGTAATCGATTTGCGGCGTGATGCCAACCCGACGATAGTTTTAAACAACCTATATAAGCAAACGCAAATGCAAGGAAGTTTTGGCGTTAATATGCTTGCCCTTGTAAACGGAGAGCCTAAAACGCTCAATTTGCGTGAAATGCTGGATAATTATATAGACTTTCAAAAAGAAATAATAATAAGGCGCACCAAGTACGATAAAGCCAAGGCAATAGAGCGCGCTCACATACTTGAAGGTCTAAAAATTGCGCTGGATAACATAGATGAGGTAATAAGCACGATACGCAAAAGCTATAACACCGCAAAGGCGGATTTAATGGAAAAGTTTTCGCTTTCCGAAATTCAAGCTCAAGCCATTTTGGATATGCGGCTTGCCCGTCTTTCCGGCATAGAGCGTGAAAAGATTGATTTAGAGCTTGATGAGCTTATGAAAAAGATAGAATATTACACCCAAGTTTTGCAAAGCGAAGAAATGGTATTGGGCATAATTTGTGACGAGCTTACAGTTATCAAGGAAAAATTCGGAGATGAACGGCGCACCGAAATTGTTAATAATTACGATGATATAGATATTGAGGACTTGATAGAGGAAGAACAAAATGTTATAACCATGACGCATTTTGGATATATCAAAAGGCTGCCATGCGACACTTATCGAGAGCAACGGCGCGGCGGCAGGGGTATAATAGGGCTTCAAACACGGGAGGAAGATTTTGTTGAAACAATGTTTACCTGCTCTACGCATGCCTTTTTAATGTTTTTTACCGATAAAGGCAGAGTTTACAGAATGAAAGCATATCAAATTCCCGAAGCCGGAAGAACGGCAAAAGGAACGGCAATTGTGAATTTGCTGAGCCTTGAAAATGATGAAAAAATTACAGCGGTTATTCCCATAAAGGAATTTGAAAGCGGTAAGTTTCTTGTTATGATGACAAAAATGGGCACCGTTAAAAAAACCTCACTTATGGAGTATGACACATCGCGAAAGGGTGGCATACGGGCAATAGGGCTTGCGGAAGATGATGAGCTTATACGGGTTAAATTGACGGACGGAAATTGCGATATAATAATTGGAACGCATAACGGTATGGCAATTAGGTTTAACGAAAAAGATGTGCGTCAAATGGGGCGTACTGCCCGCGGCGTTAGGGGAATACGGCTTCGTAAAGGCGATTATGTTGTGGGCATGAGCGTTTGCCGCGAGGACGGAAATCTATTAGTTGTTGCGGAAAACGGGTTTGGCAAAAGAACAAATATTGAAGAATACAAAATTCAAGCCCGCGGCGGCATAGGGGTTAAAACATATAATATAACCAAGCAAACAGGGTATGTAGCGGGGATAAAAATTGTTGATGACAGCGATGATATAATGCTTATAACCTCTGAGGGCACCATAATACGCATGGCGGTTAAAAGCATAAGCGTAATAGGGCGCATTACAAAAGGCGTAACTCTTATGAGGCTGGATAAAGGGGTGCAAATTGTTGGTCTTGCCCGCACCGCTCACGGGGATGAAATTGAATGCATACCTGATGAAAATTTAGCCGAAGGCTGTTCGTCCGACCAAAATACCATGGATGAACCTGCATCGGACGAAAATAATTAAAAAGGGTGATTGTTTTGAAAAAAGTTTGTGCAATAATTATTGCGGCATTGATGGTTTTTTCAACAACGGTTTTTGCAAACGAAATTGAAGTTTTGGTGAATGATGAAGCGGTTAATTTTGATGTGCAACCGCAAACAATGGAAGGAATCGTAATGATTCCCATGCGCTTTGTGATGGAAAAGCTAAATGCATCCATTATGTATGACGATGAAACGGAAACAATAAGCACATACCTTTTGGACGGCGAAGGCAAGGCAAGCTTTATAATTATCCAAATTGGGAATAATAAGGTGTTTGTTAATGATGGAATGCATCAATTAGAGGTTGCTCCTGTTTTGGCAGAAGACAGAACGCTTGTTTCGGTTGAGTTTTTTGAAAAAGTTCTGCCAGATGCAGTAGCCTTTGACGAACAAAACAGCCGGTTGAGCATTATCTTTGAAATGCAGCAGCAACCATCTGAGTAACTTTTATTTAAAAGCAAAAAAATCAAACAGCCGAAAACGGGGGCGTTAATTTGGTTACAAAGGATTTTAAAGAGTTCAGCAATGAAGATGTTATCGGCATTATCGAAAGTTTTAAAGGCGAACAATCCGAATGTGATTTGGGTGAGCTTAAAAACTTGCTTGCAGAGGTTACAAACAGAAAGTTAGGCACGCAGTATGCTGATACGATAAGCAGCCTTATTCATGAAAAGATTGCAGTTGAGCCGAAAACCAAAGAAGAAGTAAAGATAAAGCAAGAGGCTTTTGGGAAGGAAGTTGAAAAATTCCCTGTGCTTAAATTCGTGTCGGGGCTTTTTAAAGTGATTGCATGGGTTGCGCTTGCGGTTTGCACCGCATTGGGCGTAGGCGTTAGCTATCTTTATTTTTTGGAACAGGCGTTGCTTGCGGCGGCGGTAATTTTTGCAGGAATTGCGGTTGGAACGGTATGGCTTTTGGTTTTTTATGTGGCAGCGGAAAAAATACTTATAAAAATTGAGATAGAAAAACATTTGCGGGGGATATATCAAGATATGGAAACGCTCAAAACAAAACAGCCCTCACAATGAAAGTAGTAATTACAACGCTGAACTCAAAATTTTCGCATTCAAGCCTTGCAATCCGGTATTTGGAGAAATATTGCGCAAAATTTCAACCCGACTCGGTTGAATTTACCATTAATGATAACATAAATACGGTATACTCACGCCTTTTGTTAAAACGGGCGGATGTATATTGCTTTTCTTGCTACATTTGGAACATAACATTGATATGCCAAATTGCTTCCATGTTAAAAACAACGCTGCCCGAATGTGTTGTTGTTTTCGGAGGTCCGCAAGCGGAGGAGCATCATTTTGTTGATTATTTGATTTTAGGCGAAGGCGAAGAAGGGCTGTTTTATTTGCTTTCTAATTTGGAAAAGGGAGAGCGCCCGCAAAAAATAATAAAAAAAGAAGTTGACATTTCAAAAGTTGCGCCGCCTTACGCCAAAGCTGATATTGCAAAGCTTAAAAACAAAATACTGTATTTTGAAACATCAAGAGGTTGCCCTTTTAATTGCACATATTGCCTTTCTTCTGTTGATAAAACGATTAAATACTTTCCGCCCGATTATGTATATAACGGGCTTTTTGAGTTGTTTGACAGCGGCGTGCCGATTGTAAAGCTTGTTGACCGAACATTTAATTGCAATGCTGAGCGAGCGGCGGAAATTATGCGGTTTATTATAAAAAACAGTAAAAACACTTGCGTGCATCTTGAAATTGCGCCGCATTTATTAAATGACGAGCAAATGGAACTTATATCGTCCGCACCACACCTGTTTAAGCTTGAAATGGGAATTCAATCAACCAACCCTCAAACATTAAAGGCGGTAAACAGGTTGTTTGACTTAGAAAAAGCAGCGCAAAATATAAAAAGGCTGGCAAAATGCGGTGTGAAAATTCACCTTGATTTGATTGCCGGCTTACCGTACGAAAATTACGCTTCGTTTGGGCGCTCTTTTGATTTCGTGTTTTCGTTGCAGCCCGATATGCTCCAGCTTGGCTTTTTAAAGGTGCTAAAAGGAACCGAGATGGAAAAAACAGAGGGCATTTATTACGCAAACCATCCGCCTTTTGAGGTGCTAAAAACAAACTGGCTTGACCCTTTTGAAATATGCAGGTTGAAAAATGTAGAAAATGCGGTTGACAGATATTATAACAGCGGGCTGTTTGCGCGAACGATAAAGGCGCTTACCTCAAATGCATCAGCATTTGCAATGTTTGAAAAATTGGGGCGGACCCTTGCGGCCACTGAAGAAAACGGTAAAGTGTCACGCAAAGGTCTTTACAATTTGCTGTTTGAATTCGGAGGCAATGACATTTCGTATCTTCTTGCCCTTGATTTTTTGCAAAATAATAGGGATATACCCTTGCCGCCTTTTATCAAAAAAACCCCGTCAAGCGATTATAAGGCACGGTTAAGGCAATTTACCAAGACACACGGTATAAGCCTTAGAAATGCCCGCATTGAGCCGATATTTAACAAAGTTGTTTTGGCTGATTTTGCAAAAGGCGAGGTAAAAGAAATAACGGACAGCTTTTAACAAGCATATCAGGTTGCATTTGTTTAGCTAACTTATACTTATGCGTTCTATTGATGTTGCGTTTCTTGTGTTGCCGTCAACCGTTACGATAACGCCCGATAAAAACACAGGGTTTTGCGATGTTTCAAAGCGCTGGTGCATTTGCGTCAAAAACCATTCTACTATAATTTCTTTTTTAACCCCGATAACGCTGTTTGACGGACCTGTCATTCCGATATCCGTTATATATGCCGTGCCGCCGGGCAACACCCGTTCATCCGCTGTTTGCACATGTGTGTGCGTTCCCACAACCGCCGACACCTTTCCGTCCAGAAAATATCCCATTGCAATTTTTTCGCTTGTTGCCTCGGCATGAAAGTCAAGAATTATTATATTTGCTTTGTTTTGCATTTGCGATACGATTTTAGAGATGGTTCTGAAAGGGCAATCGCAACACTTTAAATTAATTCTGCCCAAACCGTTTATAACGCCGACTGTGTAATGCCCCACATCCATCAAAATATAACCGTCGCCCGGAGTGCCCAAAGGGAGGTTTGCAGGGCGAATAATGGGGTAGCCATCTTCCATTAGTTTGGCAACATCCGGCTTGTCAAAGGCGTGGTTTCCAAGGGTGATAACATTAACCCCTGCATTTAAAAGGGCGTTCGCCCCTTCTTTTGTAATGCCGTTTCCCGGGGCGGTGTTTTCGCCGTTTGCAATGCAAAAGTCAATCCCGTGCAATTTTTTTAAAGAAGATAAATGTTTTTCAACAAAGGCAACACCATTTTTACCCACAATGTCGCCTATTATAAGAATTTTCATTTTAGCAAAACCTGTCCTTTTACAAAAATACAAACATCATATATTATGCCTTTATTTTTGCATTATAATATAAGTGCGGCCGATTAAAGATAATCGGCCGCTGTAAAATTATTTTGCGTATTCAATCGAACGAAGTTCTCTTATAACATTAACCTTGATTTGACCGGGGTACTCCATCTCTGCCTCAATTTTTTTGACAATATCCCGTGCAAGCAAAACGGTTTCTTCATCGGTAATGCTTTCCGGCTTAACCATAATGCGAACCTCTCTGCCTGCCTGTATTGCAAAGGATTTTTCAACACCGGTAAATGAGTTTGCAATTTCTTCAAGTTTTTCAAGGCGTTTTATATATGTTTCAATGTTTTCGCGCCGTGCGCCGGGGCGTGCTGCCGAAATAGAATCAGCCGCCTGCACGATACACGCAACAATTGAATTTGGCTGCACATCACCGTGATGCGCCAAAATTGCGTGAACAACTTGTTCGTTTTCCTTATATTTCTTTGCCATATCCGCCCCAATCGTAACATGGGAGCCTTCAAATTCATGGTCTATCGCTTTTCCGATATCATGCAAAAGACCTGCCCGTTTGGCCAATTTAATGTCGCAACCAAGTTCGCCCGCCATAATTCCGGATAGGTGGGAAACCTCTATGGAGTGGTTTAACACATTTTGACCGTAGCTTGTCCTATACTTTAGCTTACCCAATAACTTTACGATTTCGGGATGAAGCCCGTGGACGCCCGTTTCAAATGTGGCGTGCTCGCCTTCCTGCTTAATGGTGTTTTCAACCTCTTTACGGCTTCGCTCATATGTTTCTTCTATGCGAGCCGGGTGAATTCTGCCGTCTGCTATCAGCTTTTCAAGTGAAAGCCGGGCAACTTCTCGTTTTACCGGGTCAAACCCTGAAAGGATTACCGCTTCGGGCGTGTCGTCAATTATAAGGTCTATTCCGGTTAGCGTTTCAAGCGCCCTTATGTTTCTGCCTTCCCTGCCTATTATCCTGCCCTTCATTTCATCATTGGGCAGTTGAACGACCGAAACGGTTGTTTCAGCAGAGTGGTCCGCCGCGCAACGCTGAATTGTCGTTACGATAATTTCTTTGGAAAGGCGCTCGGCATCATTTTTTGCTTTTTCTTCAATTTCCTTAACCATTATCGCAGCTTCGTGGCGCACTTCGTTTTCAATCTTTTTCAACAAATATTCTTTTGCTTCGTCGGCAGTAAAGCCGGATATTTTTTCAAGTTGCTCAATTTGTTTTTTATGTGTGTCGGTAATGTCGGCAAGCCTGTCATCAACTGCCTTGTTCTTTTTTACAAAAAGCTCTTCCTTTTTTTCTAAATTATCAACCTTTTTATCAAGGGATTCTTCTTTTTGTTGAACACGCCTTTCTTGTCGTTGTATATCTGCACGCCGTTCCTTTAATTCTTTTTCAAGCTCTGCGCGCTGTTTTATTACTTCTTCTTTTGCCTCAAGCATCTTTTCCCTTTTTTTGCTTTCGGCAGCTTTTTCAGCCTCAGTTACAATTTTTTTTGCTTGCTGTTCAGCTCCACCAATCTCTGCTTCTGCAATTCTTTTTCTATAAGCAATTCCAAGCCGGAATGAAATTACCGCAGCTACGAATATAAGCACAGTAGCAATTATAAGCAAAATCAGCAATGTTGTCGTGTCTATATGTAACACCTCCAGATATATATTTAAACCGATTATAAGTAAATAATACGGTACTATTATATTTTAATATTTTTTGCGCATAATGTCAAGCAGTTTCGGCTTGTGACATAAAAAGCTTGTCTGCAATTGCCAAACATAGGAGATTTCTTTTTTGTTTAAAAGCAAATTGATTCCAATATGCAATATTAGCCATCCCGTAATAAACAGGCAGGCATTATCATATATTCATACGGGGTGATTGTTTTGTTTTTTATATTAAAAAAGACTAATATATTGATTGTTTTACTTGCTTTTTTGGTGGGATGGATGTTTTATGTATCGCTTACCGCCGTTGCTCCGGCGAATGCGCCGGCCCTGCCCGATACAATTGTGATAGACCCGGGGCATGGTGGGATGGATAGCGGGGCGGTTAGCGAAAACGGCGTTGAAGAAAAGAATATAAACCTTGCAATAAGCTTGTTTTTGCGCGATATAGTGCAGGAAAACGGCATAAATGTTATTATGACGCGCATTGAGGATGTGTCATTGCACACCACCGAAAGCTCAAAAATAAGGGTGCAAAAACGCTCCGACCTTGATAAACGCAAACAGATTTTGAATGAAACGGGCGCTGTTGCGTTTATCAGCGTGCATACCAATAAATTTGAGCAAAGCAAATATAGGGGCGCGCAGGTTTTTTATGCAAACAATGATAAAAGCAGGCAGCTTGGCTCTTTAATTCAAAAAAGCTTAATTGAAGGGCTGGCAGACGGCAACACCCGTGTTGAAAAAACAATTCCTTCGGGGGTGTATATGTTTAAGGGCACTCGTGAAACGGCAGTTATTGTGGAGTGCGGGTTTTTATCAAACCCCGAAGAAGAAAAACTTTTGCAGCAGGAAGAATATCAAAAGCGTGTTGCAATGTGTATTTGGGAAGGGTTGCAAAAATATTTGACAAGCTAAGTTTTTTGTGATATTATTTATAAAAATAAAGTGTTCGGCATGTTGGTGCCGAGCCAAAAAATTGGGGAGCCGTAAATTGGCTGAGAGGAAGAACAATGTCTTCGACCCATTGACCTGATACGGATAATGCCGGCGTAGGGATAATAAAAATTATTAAGCCATATGCGTATTACCCGTATATGGCTTTTTTGTATGAAGGCTTTGTTACAAGAGAAAGGGGAAGGTGAAAAAATGTTCGTCAATGCAAGCGTTGCCATTCAGGTTTTGCCTGATGTTGAAGGGGAGGATATTATTCGTGTGGTTGATGAGGTTATAAGTTATATCAAATCAACCAAACTCCCGATGTTTGTCGGTCCTTTTGAAACAACAATTGAGGGGGATTATGACGCTTTAATGGATGTTTTGAAAAATTGCCAGCTTATTTGCATAAAAGCCGGCGCGCCAAGTGTTATGAGCTATGTTAAAATAGCGTATAATCCCAAGGGGGTTTGGAGCATTGAAAAAAAGGTTAAAAAGCATCACGGATAAAGCCTACCCTGCCATAGCGGGCGTTTTGATAATTATAATTTGGCATGTTATATCCGCCGCAGGCGGTGTGAGGGAATACCTTTTGCCTTCGCCTATGCGGGTTTTGTTTGCATTTGTTGAAACGCTGCCGGAACTTATGCAACATGCGGGCACAACGCTGTTTGAAGCTTTTGTTGGGCTGACCTTTGGCATTATGCTTGCATTTATAATGGCGGTTATAATGGATAGGGCGGATTTTTTTTATAGGGCGTTTTACCCTGTGCTTGTGGTATCGCAAACGATACCTGCTATTGCCGTTGCGCCGCTGCTTGTATTGTGGCTGGGCTACGGCGTGGCGCCTAAAATAGCGCTTGTGGTTTTGGTGTGCTTTTTCCCGATTGCAATAGGTATGTTAGACGGCTTTAAAAGTATCGACCGCGATGCAGTTGTGTTGCTTCGGGCGATGGGCGCAACATCGGGTCAGGTTTTTTATCATATTAAGCTGCCGTCCTGCCTTGGCGGTTTTTTTGCAGGGCTTAAAATTTCTGTTTCATATGCTGTTGTCGGGGCTGTTATTGCAGAATGGCTGGGTGGGAATGCAGGGCTTGGGGTGTATATGACAAGGGTGAGGAAATCGTATGCATACGACAAAATGTTTGCGGTGATTATTTTTATAAGCATAATCAGCCTTTTATTGATTAAGGCTGTTGCGATTTTGGAGAAATATTCAATGCCATGGAAAGATAAATAGTTTGCAAAGGACGGTTAGCATGAAAAGATTGATTTTTATTATGATTTTATGTTTGAGTTTATCCGGATGCTTGGTGTACAAGCCAAACAGCGGCAAAACCCGTGTAACGGTTGTTCTTGATTGGGTGCCTAACACCAATCATACGGGGATGTATCTGGCAAAGGATTTGGGGTACTACGCCGAAGAAGGGCTTGAAGTTAACATAATTCAGCCGCCGGAGGATGGGGCGGTGCCTCTTGTTGCCTCCGGCAAGGCGGATTTTGGCATAAGCTTTCAAGAGGAGCTTGCTTTTGCGCTGACTGCGGATGTGCCGCTGCCTGTGACGGCGGTGGCAGCGATTTTACAGCATAACACCTCCGGCATAATTTCGTTAAAAGAAAAAGGTATAACAAGCCCAAAAAAGATGGAAAACAAAATTTACGCCACATGGAGCGCACCGATAGAGCAGGCAATTTTAAAAAATGTTATAGAAGCAGACGGCGGCGATTTTCAAAAGGTTAAAATGGTGCCCACTACCGTGACGGATGTGGCGGCGGCAATTCAAACAAACATTGATGCGGTTTGGGTTTATTACGGCTGGGACGGCGTTGCCATGGAGGAAAAAGGGCTTGAAACAAACTTTTTTGCTTTCAGCGACATAAACGCTGTGTTGGATTTTTACACGCCAATCGTGGTTTCTGGCAATGATTACTTAAAAGACAATGCCGACACCGCAAAGAAGTTTTTAAACGCAACCGCAAAAGGCTACCAATATGCCGTCGAAAACCCTGTCGAGGCGGCGCAATGCATTGTGAAAAACGTTTCGGAAATGGATATTTCGCTGGCACAAAAAAGCCAAATGTATTTAAAGGATAAATATATTGCGGATGCGCCCAAATGGGGCGTTATAGATGCCGCGCGGTGGTCCGCTTTTTATGATTGGCTTTATGATAGCGCCCTAATCCCCATACAGCTTGGGGAGCAAGGCTTTACAAACGAGTATTTACAGCGATGAACATTTTAAAGGCTGAGGATATCAGCGTAAGCTATGACAGCTCCCTCGTTATAAAAGATGTTTCGCTTAACCTTAATAAAGGCGAGGTTGTTTGCCTGCTTGGCGCAAGCGGAATCGGCAAAAGCACATTGTTCGGCGTTTTGTCGGGGGTGCATCTGCCGGATTTGGGGCGCGTTTTTTTAAAAGGGAAGGAGATAACCGGCAAGGCAGGCGAAATTAGCTATATGCAGCAGCGGGATTTACTGCTGCCGTATAAGACGATTATGGAAAATGTGAGTTTGCCGCTTATAATAAACGGGGCAAGCAAAAAAGATGCGTATATGGCGGCGGGGGCTTATTTTGAAAGCTTTGGGCTTACCGGCTGCGAAAAAAAATATCCGAACCAGCTTTCGGGCGGAATGCGGCAGCGGGCGGCGCTTTTGAGAACATATTTGTTTAAAAGCGATATTATTTTGCTTGACGAGCCGTTTTCTGATTTGGATGTTATAACAAAGCATGCCATGCAAACATGGTTTTTAAGCATCGCGGAAAAACTTGGCGTTACTGCTCTATTTATAACACACGATATTGATGAGGCGATTTTTTTGTCGGACAGGATTTATGTTATGACCGGCAAACCGGGTAAAATAGCAAACGAAATTAACATATTATCGCAAAAACCGCGGCAGGCTGAATTTGCCGTTTCGGCAGAATTTAATGCATATAAAAGAAAAATAATGGACATACTAAAAAACGACAGTTTTTTCAGCTTCGTTGGGTTATAATATACAACGAAAGAAAATTATGCAAACGGTCAGACAGGGCGGCAAGCCGCCGACTGGTGATTGGAGGTTAATATGCGTCTGGAAAAAAAGGGCGAGGTGCTCATTGTGCGGTTAGAGGGCGAGCTTGACCACCATTATGCGTCAAAAATCAAAGATGCCATTGATGGTGCGGTTATGGTGGGGGATGTTCGTAAAATAGCTTTTGATTTTTCCCGCGTTGGGTTTATGGACAGCTCCGGGATAGGAACGATAATGGGCAGATACAAGCTTATGCAGGCTGTGGGAGGCAGCGTAAGCGCTTTTGGTGTGTCCAAAAGGCTGGACAAGCTGATTTCAATGTCGGGCGTTAAAAAAATAATCAGTATTTATAAAAATGAACAAGATGCGACAAGGGGGGTTGGTTGATTTGGGTCACTCAAACGATATGATGATTCGTTTCCCGAACAAATCGGCAAACGAGGGTTTTGCAAGGGTTGCCGTTGCCGCCTTTGTCGCACAGCTTGATGTTACCGTCGAGGAGCTGTCCGATATAAAAACGGCGGTGTCGGAGGCGGTAACAAATGCCATTGTGCATGGCTATGAAAATTTAAAGGGTTACATAACGGTTAAATGCAAGATATGCGATTGTGTGGTTGAAATATCCGTTTCAGACAGCGGGCACGGCATTGCAGACATTGAAAAGGCGCGACAGCCTCTTTACACCTCACGCCCGGAGCATGAGCGCAGCGGAATGGGCTTTACCGTTATGGAAACATTTATGGACGGAATTGAGATTACATCGGCGTTAGGTGTTGGAACCACCGTCGTTATGAAAAAGAAAGTATCTGCCGGGCAGCAAGACTAAATCAGAAGGGATTGACTTTTTATGCAGACGGATATTTTTTTTGACATAGAGCTGGCAAAATCAGGTAATATGGATGCCCGGTCAAAAATTGTTGAGGAAAATACCGGCCTTGTATGGAGCATCGTCAGAAGGTATTTGGGCAGGGGGCATGACTCTGATGATTTATATCAGGTGGGCTGTATAGGGCTTATAAAAGCGATACAAAAATTTGACACATCGTATGGCGTTAAATTTTCAACCTATGCGGTGCCTATGATAATGGGCGAAATAAAAAGATATATACGGGACGATGGCATAATAAAGGTTAGCCGAAGCTTAAAAGAGCTTGCACTACGAGCGCGGATTGTTAAAGAATCGTTGCAAAAAACGCTGTGCAAAGAGCCTACCGTTGCTGAAATAGCCCGTGAAATGGGGATAGAGGTTGCGGAATTGGTTATGGCGCTTGATGCGCTGACCCTTCCTGAATCGCTAAGCGGCGTTTACGGCACAAATGACGAAAGGGAGCTTATAGAAAAAATAGATGACGGCTGCCCTGAAGAAAACGAAATTATTGACCGTCTTACAATTAAAGAAGCCTTGTCACAGCTTGCCGTCAAGGAGCGGCAAATAATAACCCTTAGATATTTTCAACAAAAGACGCAAACGCAAATTGCGAAAATGCTTGGCATCTCGCAGGTTCAGGTTTCTCGAATAGAAAAAAGAGTGCTTGGCAAGATGAGGGAAAGGTTAACGGAGGGCATTGAGCAGCACAGGTAAAGCTATTGCTGTATATAAATTCTGTTTTTGAAGAATAATATATTACGGCTGTATATTAAAATAAAGCTTTATCATGTTGCAGGCAGAAAGGGAATGGGCGTTAATATGGATAACACTTTTACAAACCAACAATATCAAGACTATGTGAAGCAAAAAGCCCCAAAATCAAATATTGTTAAAAACACCGTTTTGGCGTTTATAGTGGGCGGGATTATTTGTATGATTGGGCAGGCTTTTTCGGATTATATGGAGTATCGCGGCGTAGCGGGTGAAAATATAAAAAGCGCATTGCCCACAATAATGGTGGCGCTTGGCGCATTTTTTACCGGCATTGGGTTATATGATAAGCTTGCCAAGCACGCCGGGGCAGGAACGATAGTGCCGATAACCGGTTTTGCAAACGCTGTTGTTTCACCTGCTGTTGAATATAAGCCGGAAGGGCATGTTATGGGCGTGGGGGCAAAAATGTTCACGGTGGCAGGGCCTGTTATAGTTTTTGGCACAATTGCCTCGATTGTGGTGGGTTTTTTTTATTACCTTTTCGGATAATAAGCCCATTTTATATGGCATTATGTTTTGAA
>JALOAJ010000025.1 GCA_023228885.1 Bacillota bacterium
GATTCTTGTTGCGCCGGTGAATATAACAACTTCGCCGTCAAAGGTAAACGCTTTAACAGAAAGCCTGTTTTCAAAACCGGAAGAATGAACATCCGCATCAATAACAAAAGCATAGTTGCTGCTTAGTGAAGATTGTGCTTCGTAGTATGCAATGCGACCGAATATGTCAAGGTAGAATACGCCTTCATACTGCAAGTCTAAATCATCCGGATAAACTATACCGTTATCGGTTTTGTAGTATGCTCCGCCGATTTTGAATTCTGCATCGTCTTCGCTGGTTTTTTCTGCGATAACGCCTTCAACAACATTACGAACAAGTGTGCAAACATAAACGGTTCTGTTGTTTGTGCCGACAGTTCTTCTTATTGAAAGAATGTCATTTTCCTCAAGTTCCGACCAATCAAGCTCTTTGCCGTCTATGTCATAAAGGGTTGATGAATAATCCGGCTGATTTTCTCCGAAATAAATAGCCCTGCCTTCTTTAACGCTTACCCTGCCTATTATGGGGTTAACCGAATCCACAACAGCATTTTCATAATGCGAAATATGTACCGTATCATAGTCATATTCGGTGTCCCTTGGGTTGATAAGCGCAAAGCTTGCTGTACCATAGAAGTTATTTAAAATTGTGGTTAGCGTTCTGTCGTCCCTTTGTCCATTATAATAAACTTTTGCATCTGCATCAACGGTAAACTTTTCAGCTGACCTTGCGTCTTTGGATGCCATGTAGCTTATTTCATAGCACCTTGCGCCAACCTTAACAATGTCTTCAATATCACTTGCAGCGATTGTAATTTCATCTGCCGAAGAAATATCTTTTGTTACATACAAAGCAACAGGATCATCGCCTGATGTTTCATCGTAATAAAGATAAATTATTACTTTGTAGCCAACAAATGATTTAAGATTTGTTTTACCAGCATCAATGCTTACTTTTGTGTCTTCTTCAAACTTTTCGCCTTTCCCGCCATAAATTGACCTGTATGCATTTAGAACCTCTACTTGAACAAGGCTCTCTTTTTTGGAGCTTGAAAGATCATATGTTTGCTCAACCATTGCCTTAATTTTAATTATATTAAAGCTTTCGTTGAGCAATGTTCTTCTTGTTGTGTTGTTTGTGCCGTCATTTATAATATACTCTATGTATGTTCCAAAGCCTGTTTGTGTCATAAGCGGAACATCAAGTGAATTTACCAAAAGCTTAGCAAGCTTTCCGCGGTTGGCATAGTGATTGCTGACAATTGAAACACCGTCCGTTATACCAATTGTGTTTGCTTTTACTATATAGCCCCATTGGTCTACCGTATCGGCATAGCCAAGCAAGGTTACAAGCGCTTCTATAACTTGTCCGTATGTTAACATGCTGCTTGGCATAAACTTTCCGTCTGAAACTTCACCCATAATGCCCATTTTTGTTACAATACTAATGTAGCGTGATGCCCAATGTGATTCGTCTACATCGGAATATGGGGTTGTACCTGTCTCCCAAGGTAGCAAATATTCTTTTGCAGCTAATTTTATTAAAATGACGGCAAGCTCCGCTCTTGTTATTGGTGCATGCGCATCAATTTCAGTTCCTGTGCCATCGCCCATAATTTCGAGCTGTTCGATTAAAGCTATCTCATCAAGGTAGGAATTATAATCGCTTTCATCACCGTTGTCGGTATCTATAATAATTTCAGGGAAAATAACTTGCGAGTTATATGTAATATATGTCTTGATATAAACATCACCCTGCGGGATGGGGATTTCATCCGTCACCATCCGCTTAGAGGCAGTATTTCCATCAACAAAAAGGGTAACGCTATTTGTGTCGATTAAAGTATTATTGGCATAACATTCAAGTATAAGCAAGCCAAGATTTTGGTTGTCCGCATAGTTGCTGTTTTTTATGTCTGCGTATGCCCTAACTGAAGCTACCCCATCAAGGGAATTTAAAAAGCTCCCGTCCGATTTTAAAAAACCGTATGAAGTAATTGTCGATGATTGTGTGGCAAAAACGGATGTTACATTTACCAATAAGCAAACACAGATAAAAAGCGCCAGTTGCTTTTTCATATTTAACCGCCTCCTAAAAATAAGCTTATCATATTTTACCACAACATTCCAAAAACTTCAACTAACAAATATAAAACTTTGCAATTAACCCTAAAAAGCAAACGATGGACAGTATTGCCGCTATTGTAACCACTGCAATAAAAATTAACTCGGATTTTGTAACCACAAAAAACTTTGGTTTTAAAGGCTTCATAATATAAAAATTTCTCCTTTTTTAAATATTTTGCAACTGACAATGTCCCTGCTTTATAATTATTCAATACGCTTTTGGTATATTCCTGTATTGGGGCTTGCAATGATTTTGTGATTGGCAGATTTACAGCCTTATTAAATTATTTGATGAAAAATGGTAAAAGTATTTGATTTTTTTTGTTTTTGGTATATAATTATGGAAGGGTCGTTGGAGGGCAATATAGCAAAGCGCCATTTAGCTTTACTTTGAATGATTTTAAAGGGGTGAAACAATGTCAAAAAACAAGGTGACGGTGACGATAGCGGGCAAGGGGTACACTATTTTAAGCAGCGAAACAGAGGAATATGTGCAAAAAATAGCAGACCATCTTGATAAAAAAATATCTGAAGTAGCGTATTCAAACAGCCAATTTACTGTGCAAATGTCTACGATTCTTGCCGCTATCAATGTGACGGACGAATATTTTAAAAGCCTTAATGCGGCAGATAATTTGCGTCAACAAATTGGGCAATATATTGATGATGTATCGAAAGAACGGGCAGAACTAACATCACTGCGTGCTGAAAACGCACGATTGAAACAGCAGCTTAAAAACTGCGCAAATAATAATGCCAGCGCCCCCGACCAACAATCAATATTATAAAAGGAGCGCAAGGCTTGGAACTTAAAATTAAGTTTTTATCTGAAAAAATCGGCAAGCAAGTGCCTGCCCCATATTATGCAACGGACGGTTCGGCAGGTATGGACCTTGCGGCATGCATAGACAATGACATAACATTAAATCCGGGTGACAGGCACGCCGTGCCTACCGGAATTGCCATTGCCCTGCCTTCCGATGGATATGTAGGGCTTATTTTTGCAAGAAGCTCCCTTGGGCTCAAAAAAGGGATAACGCTGCCAAATGCAGTGGGCGTGATAGACAGCGATTACCGCGGCGAAATTATGGTTGCTCTTACGAACATATCAGACAAGCCATACACAATAAAGGTCGGCGAGCGCATTGCACAGCTTGTTATAATGCCTGTGTGCGCGGCAACCGTTACCGTGTGCGATAATCTCCCTGAAACAAAAAGGGGCGCCGGCGGGTTCGGTTCAACGGGGAAGTTTCGGCGTAATTGATATTAAACTTGAATTTATGGTTAATATATATTTATAGGTGAAAAATGTGAAGAAAATAATTTTGGCATCCGGGTCGCCCCGAAGAAAAGCATTGCTTGAACAGGCAGGTCTTAGCTTTAGCGTTGTTGTATCAAACTATAAAGAGGTTTACGATAACGATAAAACTGTTGATGATAACATGCGAATTATTGCGGCGGGCAAAGCATGGGATGTTGCGGATAGGCAAGAAAAGGATTGTGTGGTAATCGGCGCGGATACAATAGTTTGTGTCGGCGATGAAATACTTGGTAAACCAAAAGATGCTGCGCATGCCATAAAAATGCTAAAAAAATTAAGCGGCAGAGAACATTTTGTCTACACCGGTCTTGCGGTGATAGAAAAATGCAGCGGTATATGCCGCACTCATGTTGAAAGGACAGGGGTAACCTTTAAAAGGCTTGACGAGGGTGAAATTACTGCATATGTGGAAACGGGCGAGCCTTTTGACAAAGCGGGGGCGTATGCCGTTCAAGGAAAGGGCGCTGTTTTTATAAAAAATATAAGCGGCGATTACAACAATGTTGTGGGTTTGCCGCTTTACGGGCTTTTTTGTATGCTAAAAAGGTTTAATATAAAAATTATGTGATGAAGACATTAATTTTAAAAAATTAAGTGGTATCTTCTGCGGAATGGAGTTTTTTATGACGGTAAAAGATATTGGAATTGATTTGGGAACTGCAAATACATTGGTTCATGTTAAAGGAAAAGGCATTGTTGTTAAAGAACCCTCTGTTGTTGCAATAAACAAAGAAACGCGCGAAGTGCTTGCGGTGGGTGACAATGCAAAGGAAATGCTGGGAAGAACGCCCGGCAACATTGTGGCAATACGCCCAATGAAGGACGGCGTTATCGCCGACTATGACATAACACGCAAAATGATTAAATACTTCATTCAAAAGGCATGCCCGAAGCTGGGTTTTTTTAAGCCGCGCGTTATTGTTTGCATACCGTATGGAATTACCGAAGTTGAAAAAAGGGCGGTAGAGGAGGCGGTTGTGCAGGCGGGGGCAAGGGAGGCATATATTGTTGAGGAGCCTATGGCGGCGGCAATAGGTGCGGGTTTGCCAATAGAGGAGCCTATTGGAAACATGATAGTTGATATAGGCGGCGGAACAAGCGAAGTTGCCGTTATATCGCTTGGCGGCATCGTTACGAGCGTGTCGCTTAGAAAAGCGGGGGATGCGCTTGATGATGCTATAATTTCACATGTTAAAAAGAACAACAATCTTTTGGTTGGTGAGCGTACAGCCGAGGAAATAAAAATATACCTTGGCAGCGCGCATGATACAGGCGAAGATAAGTCTATGGAAATTCGGGGGCGTGACCTTATTTCCGGATTGCCCAAAACGATATCTTTAACGGCAAGCGAGGTGCGTGATGCGCTTAGTGAGCCCGTTTCCGCCATTATAGACGCAATAAAGGCAACCCTTGAAAAAACACCGCCCGAGCTTGCTTCCGACGTTATGGAAAAGGGTATAGTTTTAACAGGAGGCGGTGCGTTGCTACGAGGTTTTGATAAGCTGATAGAGCTTGAAACAGGCATTTCGGTTATTATTGCCGAAAACCCGCTTGATTGCGTGGTTATCGGAACAGGCACCGTTTTGAATGAAATAGCCACGCTTAGAAAGGTGCTGGTTTCGCTAAAATAAAATTTGATAGCAGGTGCATTTTTTGAAAGAGCTGTTTACAAATAAATATTTCATATTATTGCTTGTTGTAACGCTAATTTTGCTTACGGCGGCGGCGCTCTACACTTCAAACCGTGAAGAAATGACATTCGGAGAAGATTTGGTGGGCTCTGTCATAACTCCCTTTCAAGCGTTGTTTTCGTCCGCTGTCGGCGCAACGGAATGGTTTTTCGGGTATTTTTCAAATGTTGATAATCTGCGTGTCGATAATGCGGCTTTAACGCAGCAGGTTAATTCTTTAAATGATGCACTCAGGCAGGTTGAACATTATAAGATAGAAAATGAGCGGCTAAAAGCGCTGTTGATGTTGAAAGAGGACATGACGGAATACGGCATTGTGGCGGCGGAGGTAATAGCAAGGGACCCGGGCAGTTGGTACAGCTCCTTTACAATCAACAAAGGGCGCAGCGATGGGCTGCAAGCCCGTCAGGCTGTAATAACGAGCAACGGGCTTGTTGGACATATACATGAAATCGGCGCCGGTTGGGCAAAGGTTATATCGATAATAGACACGCAAAGCAGCGTTGGGGCAATGGTGGCAAGAACGGGCGACATAGCCGTTATAGAAAGCGATATTGAGCTTATTCGCAACGGGCTTTGTAAAATGACCCACATAGGGAAAAACGCAAACATAATGACGGGTGACATGGTTGAAACATCCGGCTTGGGCGGGATATACCCCAAGGGGATACTAATCGGAAGAATAAAGGAAATGAGCCCCGAAACAAGCGGGATATCGCAGTATGCCATAATTGAGCCGGCTGCTGATTTTGAACATATTTCAACCGTTGCTGTTCTAACTGCCTATCCCAACGAATAGACGGAGGTAAAATTGAGCGGAGTTATATACACTATTTTAACGGTAATTTTTTGCGCGCTGCAAACAACTGTTTTTGAACATTTAAAGCTGTTTGGCACGCGCCCAAATTTGCTTATTGCGTTGGTAGTTTGCGTTGCGCTTGCACATGGAGCTTTGGCAGGCGGCGCTGTGGGGCTGCTTTGCGGCGTTGTGTCTGATATTATGGGTTGCGGCGTGTTCGGCATAAACTCGCTTTTGATGATGTATCTTGGAGCAGGAATAGGCTTTTTCAGCTCAAGCTTTTATAGGATACGCAGTATTGTTGTTTTTATATTTGCATTTGCCGCATCCTTTACATACAAAATAATATATTACTTTTTGGTTTTTTATATTTGGGGAAAAGGCGCCATGCTGTTTGCTGTCGTTAATGAGGTGTTGCCGGGCAGTTTATACACCGCGATAGCATCTGTTTTTATAATTAAAATAATACAATTTGTAAATGGGCGGTTTAGCGCAAGGGCGGAGGTTTAACGAGTTGAAAACACCTTTAAAGCTAAATAGATATATCATTTTATTTGCGGTAATTGCCGTAATTTGCGTTGCCATTGTTGCAAGGGTTTTTAAGCTTCAGGTGGTGATGGGAGAGCATTATCGCGAGCAATCGGAAAATCAGCTTATTCGCTCCATGCCCATAAAAGCCCCGCGCGGTGAAATTCTTGATAAATACGGCAGACCGCTTATTACCAATCGGCAAGGGTTTAGCATAATATTTCATAAGGAATATATAAAGGCGGAAAATTTAAACAGCCTTATTTTAAGGGTTATAAATGGGGCGGATTCTTACCGGGAAAACTATATTGACACCTTCCCGGTAACAAAAGAATTTCCCTTTGAATTTAATTTCCCCGGCAAAACCGGAGAAGGGCTTGAAACGGCGATAGATGAATTTAAAAAAAGTAAAAATATTGATATTTCCGCAAACGCAAATGATACGATTGATTTTTTTGCGCATTACTATAAAATCGAGGACGGGTTTACTGCAGACGAAATTAGAAAGATTATTGGCGTTAGGTATGAAATGGAAAACCGTTTATTTTCCAACAACACGCCGTACACCTTTGCAACGGATGTGGATATCGCTTTTGTAACCTTTTTAAAAGAACAACAGCAGGATTTTCGGGGCGTCAGGGTGATAGCTGAGCCTATTCGGGAATATGCCAACGGCGATTTGGCGGCGCATATACTTGGCAGAGCAGGCGTTATGTATAAAGAGGAGTATGAAACGCTTAGGGATAAGGGCTACAATATAAACGATATAATAGGCAAGGATGGGATGGAAAAATATTTAGAGGAATATTTGCGGGGCAAAGACGGTGTTTCAAGCGTTGAATATAATATCAGCGGAGTAACATCACGAGTTTTGGAAAGCCAAGCGCCTATCCCCGGCAATTATGCTGTTTTGACGATTGACGCACGCCTTCAGCAGGCGTTGGAAGATTCGCTAAGCCGAAATATTCGTTTGTTAAGGCAAACCGCCAAAGGCAAAGAGGCGCATGCCGGCGCGGGGGTTGTTATAGATGTGAACACCGGCGAGGTGTTGGCAATGGCATCGTATCCGACTTTCGACCCTTCAAAATTTAATGAGCAATGGGATATGCTAAGCCGCGATACTGATTATCCTATGTGGAATAGGGCGATAGCGGGGCAATATGCGCCCGGCTCTGTATTTAAAATTTTATCCGCCGTTGCCGCATTGGAATCGGGCGTTGTGCTACCGGAGGAGTTAATTAATTGCGAGGGTGTTTATAAAGCATACGCTTCATCAGGTTATGCGCCTGTGTGCTGGATATATTCATCTTACGGGCGGGGGCATGGGCGGCAAAATGTAACGCAAGCGCTTGAAAACTCGTGTAACTATTATTTTTATGAAGTTGGCAGAAGGATGGAAATAGAAACAATGCACCGCTACGGCAAGGAATTTGGTTTGGGTGAGCAGACTAAGGTTGAGCTTACGGGCGAGGAAAAAGGAATTTTTGCATCTCGCGAATACCGTAAAAAGATTAACAGCATGTGGTATCCCGGCGATACCTTGCAAGCGGCAATCGGGCAATCCGACCATATGTTTACGCCAATTCAGCTTGCAAACTTTATTGCAACGATTGCCAACGGGGGCAAACGCCACAAAGTGCATTTGGTAAAAAGCGTTAAGACATACGGCGATGGTGATGTGCTTTTTGAAAACAAGCCGGAGCTTATTAACGATATAAATATAAGCTATGCAAATTATAAGGCTGTTTTAAGCGGGATGAAAAAGGTGTCGGAAACGGGAACCGCAAGCAGCGCATTTATTAATTTTAAAATTCCCATTGGCAGCAAAACTGGCAGCGCATCCGTTCCAAACGGGGCGGATAACGGATTGTTCGTTGCATTTGCGCCTTTTGACGACCCGCAAATAGCATTGGCGATTGTGGTTGAGCATGCAGGCGGCGGAGGGGCTGTTGCGCCGATTGCCAGAGATGTTATAGAGGCTTATATGTCGTCCGATATGGTGGACGATGAAATACAGCAATTTAACGAACTTATAAGATGATGTAAAAACAGCAAAAAAAGGGGGATAATATGGCAGAGGTATTGGCGATTGTTTCCGGCAAGGGTGGGGTGGGAAAGACAACCGCTGCCGCAAACATTGGAACGGCGCTTGCCGCAATGGGGCATAAGGTGCTGCTTATAGATGCGGATGTGGGGCTTAGAAACTTAGATGCGGCGCTTGGTATGCAAGACCGTTCAACCTATCACTTTCTTGATATAATAAATAATCAATGCAGCCTTGAAAAAGCCATTGTAAAGGATGAGCGCTACCCCGGGCTTGCATTGCTGTTGGCGCCGCAATTTAACAGTATAGATGATATAGACGGCCGCGCTTTTAAAAGAATGATAAATTCTTTTAAAAAAAATCACGATTACATATTGATAGATTGCGCAGCCGGAATTGGCAAAAGCTTTGAAATGGCATGCGATGCGGCAGACACCGCAATAATTGTGGCAACGCCGGACATTCTTTCGATAAGAGATGCGGACAGAGTGGCTGCAATGCTGGAAAAAAGGGGAGCGGACAAAGCTTTTTTAATAATCAATAAAATTAATGTTGACATGGTGAAAAAAGGTGATATGATAGATATAGACACAATTGTTAATGCTGTTGCCGTTTCTCTTATCGGCGCTGTGCCGTTGGACGAATATATCACAATTTCCATCAACAAAGGCAAGCCTGCCGTGTTGTTGCCCAAGTCAAACACGGGCGTGGCGTTTTTAAATATAGCCAAACGAATAACAGGCGCTAAGGTGCCTATTATGAAGTTAAATAAAAAAAGATTTTTTTTAAAAAGGCGTTAATGTAAAGGGGTATGCGTATGAATATAGCACTAATTGCACATGATAAAAAAAAGGAATTGATGGTTGAGTTTTGCATTGCTTACAGAGGCATACTTGACAAGCATAATCTTGTTGCAACCGGAACCACCGGTTCTTTGGTAATAGAGGCGACCGGGCTTAATGTTCACAGGTTTTTATCCGGCCCGCAGGGGGGCGACCAACAAATCGGCGCAAGAATTGCGTATAACGAAATTGACCTTTTATTGTTTTTTCGCGACCCGCTCAGCGTGCAGCCTCACGAGCCTGATGTGAGTGCATTGCTTCGTCTTTGCGATGTTCATAACATACCGCTTGCAACCAATGTGGCAACGGCAGAGGTTTTGATACAGGGGCTTGCGCGGGGCGACCTTGATTGGAGAAACATAGTTAACCCCAAAAACGAGGAGTAGAATTTAACTTTATTTTTATAAATTTTGAAAGCTGCCTTGCAAAAAGGCGGCTTTTGTTGTAAAATATATCAAAGCAAGGAGGGATAGCATGAAATTCACAAAAATGCATGGCATAGGGAATGATTATATTTTTATAAATTGCTTTGAGGAAGTTGTGGAAAATGCAGCACAGCTTTCGGTGGAAATGAGCGACAGGCATTTCGGCGTCGGTTCGGACGGCTTGGTGCTTATTATGCCTTCCGACAGGGCGGATTTTCGTATGCGCATGTATAATGCGGATGGCAGCGAGGCGGAGATGTGCGGCAATGCGGCAAGGTGTATCGGGAAATATGTTTACGATAATGCTCTTACCGACAAAACTTTTGTTTCGCTTGAAACATTGGCAGGAATTAAGCATTTGGAGCTTCATTTAGAAAATAATTGGGTGCAAAGCGTCACCGTAAACATGGGTGAGCCGATATTGACGCCGTATCTTATTCCGGTTGATTACAGTGGCGATGAGTTTATAAATAAAATAATAAAAGCGGGCGATAGCGAATATGCTGTAACATGCGTGTCTATGGGTAATCCTCATGCGGTTATATATATGGATACAATTGACGATTTGGAAATCGAAAAAATCGGTCCTCTTTTTGAAAATCACAGAATTTTCCCAAACAGAACCAACACGGAGTTTGTTCAAGTTATAAACAGAGAGCTTTTGCGAATGCGTGTTTGGGAACGAGGCTCGGGCGAAACGCTTGCATGCGGAACGGGCGCTTGCGCCGTTTTGGTTGCATCTGTTTTAAACGACCTGTCGGAACGAGAAGCGGTAGTTGAACTGCTTGGCGGAAACCTTAAGATACGATGGGACGAAGAAAGCAACAATGTGTTTTTAACGGGCGGCGCAACAAAGGTTTTTGAAGGCATTTGGTCAACTGCTTGACATAATTTTAACAGAAAGGAATAAAAAATAGTGGCATTAGTTAATGAAAATTATTTAAAGTTAAAAGGGAGTTATTTGTTTTCCGAAATAGCAAAAAGGGTTGGCGCATTTTCTTCCGAAAACCCCGATAAAAAAATAATAAGATTGGGGATTGGAGATGTAACGCAGCCGTTGCCCGATGCATGCATAAAAGCAATGCACAATGCGGTTGACGAAATGTCAAACGCAAAAACCTTCAGAGGCTACGGTCCTGAGCGCGGGTATGACTTTTTAATCGATAAAATAATAGAAAACGATTACTTGGCAAGGGGAATACAGCTTGACTTTGACGAAGTATTTATAAGCGATGGCGCCAAAAGCGATACCGGTAATATTGTTGATATTTTCGGCGGCGATAATATTGTGGCGGTGACCGACCCGGTTTACCCCGTTTATGTTGACACAAATGTTATGTCGGGGCGAAGCGGCACAATGGGTGACGATGGGAAATGGAGCGATATTTTATATCTTTCTTGCACAAAGGAAAATAATTTTGTTCCAAAACTCCCCGATAAAAGGGTTGATATGCTGTATTTGTGTTTCCCGAACAACCCGACCGGAACTACAATAACGAAAGAAGAACTTAAAAAATGGGTTGACTATGCAAAAGAAAACAGGACGGTTATTTTATACGATGCCGCATATGAGGCATACATCACAGAGGATAATGTTGCGCATAGCATATACGAAATAGAAGGCGCAAAAGAGGTTGCAATAGAGTTTCGCAGCTTTTCAAAAAATGCGGGTTTTACCGGCACAAGATGCGCTTTTGCGGTTGTGCCCAAGCAATTGCACGCATACACCCAAAGCGGCGAAAAAGTGCAGCTTAACGGCTTGTGGAACCGCAGACAATCAACCAAATTTAACGGCGTTCCGTATATCATACAGCGCGGGGCGGAGGCGGTTTATTCCGACGAGGGCAAGGCGCAAATAAAAGAAACAATCAATTATTACATGGAAAATGCAAAAATAATAACGGCAGGGCTAAAAGAGATGGGGCTTAGCGTGTTCGGCGGGGTAAACGCACCTTATATTTGGCTTAAAACGCCTGACGGTTACACATCATGGAGCTTTTTTGACAAGCTGTTAAAAGACGCCAATGTTGTGGGCACGCCGGGCGAGGGGTTTGGTCCGAGCGGCAAAGGGTATTTTCGCCTAACCGCATTTGGAAACAGGCAAAACACTATTGACGCTGTTTCAAGGCTTAAAAGCATTAAATTTTAATAGGTGGTGAAGCTTTGTTGTTTAAAACACTTCGTGAGGATATACACGCTATAATGCAGCGCGACCCGGCGGCAACAAATGCATTTTCTGTGCTGCTTTTGTATCCGGGCTTAAAGGCGGTGCGCAGCCATCGGCGCGCTCATTGGCTTTATAATCGCCGGTTTTATTTTCTTGCGCGTTATATTTCCGAACGGTGCAAAAGAAAAACAGGAATAGAGATACACCCGGCGGCAAAAATAGGCAAGGGCTTGTTCATTGACCATGGCTCGGGCGTTGTTATTGGAGAAACGACTGTAATCGGTGACAACTGTACAATATACCAAGGCGTTACTTTGGGCGGAACGGGGAAAGATAAGGGCAAGCGCCACCCCACGATAGGGGATAATGTTACAATCGGCAGCGGGGCAAAGGTGTTGGGGCCTTTTAGCGTTGGCGATAATTCTAAAATAGCGGCAAATGCCGTTGTGCTTTCGGAAGTTCCGCCAAACAGCACCTGCGTGGGAGTTCCGGGGCGAATTGTAAAAAGAGACAATAAAAAAGTAGAGCCTCTTTGCGATCTTGACCATATACATATACCCGACCCTGTTGCAATTGAGCTTTGTAAAATAATTCGGCGCCTTGAAGCGTTGGAAAATCAGAAAGAGGAAGATAATGAAACTTTATAACACGCTTACCGGTAAAAAGGAAAAATTCGTTCCGCTTACCGAAGGTAAGGTTAAAATGTATTCATGCGGGCCGACCGTATACAACTATATTCACATAGGAAACGCCCGACCGTTTATAGTTTTTGACACATTGCGAAGGTATTTTGAATATTGCGGATACAGCGTTACCTTTGTTCAAAATTTTACCGATATAGACGATAAAATGATAGCAAGGGCAAACGAGGAGGGCATAACCGTTTCGCAGCTTGCCGAACGCTTTATAACGGAATATTACGCTGATGCCGATGCGCTTGGCATAAAACGGGCAAGCGAGCATCCTAAAGCCACGGAAAATATCGATGCTATAATAGACACGGTTGAAAAACTTGTAAAAGACGGATATGCTTATAATGTTGACGGCGATGTTTATTTCTCAACAAAAAGCTTTGACGATTACGGCAAGCTTTCCAATCAACCGTTGGACGAATTGGAAGCGGGCGTGCGAATTGATATCAGCGAAAAAAAGCATGATGTGATGGATTTTGCCTTATGGAAGAAACAAAAACCGGGAGAACCCGCATGGGACAGCCCATGGGGCAAAGGCAGACCGGGTTGGCATATAGAATGCTCCGCAATGGCGAATAAATATCTTGGCGCCACGATTGACATTCACAGCGGCGGTCAGGACTTGATTTTCCCGCATCATGAAAATGAAATTGCGCAAAGCGAATGCGCCAACGGCAAAAAGTTTGCAAACTATTGGCTGCATAACGGCTATATAAATATAAATAATCGAAAAATGTCAAAATCACTTGGCAATTTTTTTACGGTGCGTGAGGTGTTGGGGGAATTTAGCGCCGAGGTTGTGCGGTTTTTTATGCTTAGCGCGCATTATAGAAGCCCGGTTAATTTTTCAAAAGAGCTTATGGAGCAGGCAAGCGCCGGGCTTGAACGGCTGTATAATTGCAAGGATAATATCGAATTTTTAAAACAAAGCGCAAAGAGCGGTAAAGCGGACAAACAAATTGAAGAAATGCTTTCGTTGCACAAAAAGGCGTTTATTGAGTCTATGAACGACGATATAAACACCGCCGCCGCGATATCGTCGCTGTTTGACATAGCCCGTGAAGCAAACGGTTCAGTTACTGAAAACGATACTTTGGAAACGCTGTGCCTGATACATGACACCATTACCGAACTTGGCGAAGTGCTTGGAATATTGCAAAATGAGCGGGATAAATCGTTATCCGATGAAATAGAAAAGATGATAAATAAACGGCAACAGGCAAGAAAAGAAAAAAACTTTGCATTAGCGGATGAAATTCGGGACAAACTAAAGGGGCAGGGGATTATCCTTGAGGATACTCCCGCAGGAGTAAAATGGCGAAAGGAATAAAGCCCTTTGAACACAGAACAAATTAACAAGCTTCGGCATCCGAGCGAGCGAAAACTTTATTTTATATGCGCTTTTTTAAACACCTTTGTTGTTGCATTTTTGGTTATGGGTATTATGCTTTTGTGGCGTTACATTTTAGCAAACGCATATTTGCAAAACATTTATTATGCGGCAGGCGGCGCATTTGGCGCTGTGTTTTTGAGTATGGGCACAACCTTTGCACAAACGAGAGTTTATTCTGTCAGGGTGAGTGAAAATCAATTCCCACGCTTGTGGGACAAGGTTTTGGAATTTACAAAAAGGCTTGAAATGAAAAATTGCCCTGCAATTTATATTAAGCAAGACGGCGGCTTGATAAATGCTTTTTCCGCATACTTTTGGGGTAGAAATTATGTGCTTTTAAACACCGAAATATTTGAAATAGCATTTCTTGAACACAAGGATTTAGAAGCGGTTTCTTTTATTGTGGCGCATGAAATGGCGCATATTTATTTGCATCACACTCGTTTTTGGTACAATGCAAGCGTTTTATTCGCACGGTTTATTCCGGTGCTGGGAACCGCTCTTTCAAGAGCACAGGAATATAGCTGTGACAGAATTGCCCTTGAACTATGCCCCGAAGGCAAACATGGGATATTTATGCTTTTGCTTGGCAGGCATTTATATAAAAGCGTTAATGTGGAGCAATATTTGCATCAAGCCGAACAAACGCATGGATGGTTTGAATTTTTTATAAATCTAAACGCAACCCATCCTGTTAATACACGGCGCGTGCTTGCGGTTTATAAGCCGGAAAAAGGAGGAAGATTGCTGTTTTGAAAAGGGGATTTAACTTTCAAACGGGTGAAATTAAAGATGTATTAAAGGCGCTTTCGCAAAATGGTTTTGCGCAAATGGATATTGACAGCGAGCGGGAAGTCGCACAAATAGCAAACGATTTGGCGAAGCTTGACGGTAAATACAAAAACTATCGGCAGAAATTTGTAATAGACGGAATGTCGCAAGACGAGCAATTTCATTCGAGAATTGTTTTTGAATGCGGGCACTACATAGATTTGTTTTTTGTTGATGATGAGCCGGAGGATTATGACGAAATATTTTGGGGCTGATAATGCCTTTATTCGGGGGTGTACCTTTGGAAAAACTCAATGAATATTCACCGTTGGTGCTTGCGTATATAGGCGATGCTGTTTTTGAGCTGTTTGTAAGAGAAATGTTGGTTAGTAAAGGCAACAAGCCGGTGGACAAGCTGCATAAAGCCGCAACAAGCTATGTAAGCGCAGCGGCGCAAAGCGAAAGCTTTAAGCAAATAGAGCAAAAACTCACCGACAGTGAAATGCAAATTTTTAAACGGGGAAGAAACACAAAATCAACAGTTCCGAAAAATGCGGATATGTCGCAATACAGGGCTGCAACAGGGCTGGAATCGTTAATCGGATACATATATCTTACAGGCAACATCGCACGCCTTAAAGAGATTATGTCATTGATTTTAGTCAGGGCGGGTGATGGCGTATAAATAAATACTTTCCAATTATAAAAAAATATGCTATAATGATTATCGGCTCTTTTATTGCGGCGGCGGCAATATCGCTTTTTCTTGCCCCAAATAAAATTACCGGGGGCGGAATAAACGGCGTTGCGATAGTTCTGCACTACTTTTTGCGCTACCCCGTTGGCATTATAACCTTGGTGCTGAACATTCCGCTTTTTATGCTTGGTATTTGGAGCGAGGGCAAGGGCTTTGGAATAAAATCTATTTATGCCACCATTTTGATGTCTGTTTTCATTGATTTGTTGGAAGGTTTGCCTGCTTTTACGGACGATGTTTTTTTGGCGGGTATTTTCGGCGGTTTGCTAATGGGGGTGGGGCTTGGATTGGTGTTTGTTTCAGGCGCGACAACAGGCGGGACGGACATTATTGCAAAGCTTGTGCAAAAGGCTGTGCGGCATTTATCAATCGGCAAAATTTTGCTGACTGTCGATATATTGGTAATACTTACGGCAATGATTGCTTTTAAAGACATACATGTGGGGCTATATTCAGCTATTGCGCTATATGTTTCTACCCATATGATTGACCTTTTAATGGAGGGTGGAAAGTTTGCCAAGACGGTTTTTATTATATCGGAAAAATCCTCCGATATTGCGGAAAATATAAAAACAAAATTAGAACGGGGCGTTACCGGTCTTGTTGGAAAAGGGATGTATAGCGGTGGTGACAAAATGGTGCTTATGTGCACGGTAAAGCGAAAAGAAGTGCCGCTGTTAAAAGATTTGGTTAAGCAAACAGACAGCTCTGCTTTTGTTATACTCACCGATGTTCGGGAGGTTTTGGGCGAAGGCTTTTTGGCTGATTAATTATCAAAAGGGGGAAATTTGATTTGAACAACAAAGAACTTATGCTTATCGCATACAAGGTCAAAAAACATGTTATAGATGCGGTGCATAGTGCGGGGTCGGGGCATCCGGGCGGTTCGCTTTCGATAAGCGAAACCTTGGCATTGCTTTATTTTGAAGAAATGCAAAACTTGGATATAAACAACCCCAAAAATCCGGACCGTGACAGGTTTGTTTTATCAAAAGGTCATTGTTCGCCGGCGCTTTATGGAGTGCTTGCCGAAAAAGGCTTTTTTTGCCGTGACCTTGTTAAAGGGTTTAGACAGATTGACAGTTGTATGCAGGGGCATCCCAGCATAAAAGATGTGCCCGGGGTGGATATGTCAACCGGTTCTTTGGGGCAGGGCATTTCTGCCGCTTGCGGCATGGCAATATCCGCAAAGCTTGATAATAAAAGCTATCGCGTATATTCCGTTATGGGGGATGGCGAAACACAAGAAGGGCAAGTTTGGGAGGCTGCAATGTTTGCGGCGCATTATAAGCTGGACAACCTGTGCGCAGTTTTGGATTTTAACGGCTTGCAAATAGACGGAAACATAACGGATGTTATGTCGCCGTTGCCGCTTGACGAGAAATTTAAAGCGTTTAACTGGAATGTTATTTATGCCGAGGCTCATGATTTTGACTCGCTGCGCAGCGGATTTGCAAAGGCTCGTGAGTGTAAAGGCAAGCCTTCCATTATAATAGCAAAAAGCACAAAGGGCAAAGGCGTGTCCTTTATGGAAAATGCGGCAGGATGGCATGGAAATGCTCCGAACGATGAGCAGTACGCCATTGCGTCCGCAGAGCTTGATGCGGTAATTACAGAACTTGGGGGTGTAGGTTAATGTCACAAAAAAAAGCTACAAGAGAAGCATACGGAGAGGCTCTTGCCGAATTTGGCGGTAAGTATGATTTAGTTGTGTTGGATGCCGACCTTTCCAAATCAACAAAAACAGATACCTTTAGGCAAAAATACCCTGACCGTTTTATAAATTGCGGGATAGCGGAGGCAAACATGATGTCTATTGCCGCCGGAATAGCAACCACCGGCAAAACTGTATTTGCCAGCAGCTTTGCAATGTTTGCGGCAGGCAGAGCATATGAGCAGGTTCGCAATTCAATAGCATACCCCGAGCTAAATGTTAAAATCGGCGCCACCCATGCAGGAATTTCGGTTGGAGAAGACGGCGCCACCCATCAGCCAATTGAAGATATTTCGCTTATGCGTGCAATACCCGGCATGGTTGTGATAAGCCCTGCCGACGGATATGAGGCGCGCGGCGCGGTTGAGGCGGCTATATTGCACAAAGGACCGGTTTATTTGAGGTTCGGGCGGTTGGCTGTGCCGTATGTAAACGAGCCTGACTATAAGTTTGAGCTTGGCAAGGGCGTAACGCTCAAGGACGGCAGCGATATTACAATTATTTCAACGGGGCTTATGGTAAAAGAGGCGCTTGATGCAAGCGACATTCTTAAAAACGAAGGTATTTCGGCACGGGTTATTAACATACACACGATAAAGCCGATTGATAAAGAAATCATAATTAAAGCCGCTCGTGAAACGGGCGCCGTTATTACGGCAGAGGAGCATAATATAATCGGCGGATTGGGCAGCGCGGTTGCAGAAGTTTTGGTTGAAAACTTCCCCGTTAAAATGATAAGGGTTGGCATTAACGATAAATTCGGGAAATCGGGCAAACCGCTTGCGCTGCTTGAGGAGTACGGGCTTACTGCAAGCAATATTGTAAGCAATGCAAAAAAGCTTTTAAATAAGTAGCCAAAGGGGGTTATTGCATGGCAACTGAGGCGAAAACGCCTTCTCAAACAGAAGTGACCATGTCGGAGCTTGTTTTGCCAAACGATACAAACCTATTGGATAATTTAGTTGGCGGTAGGCTTATGTATTGGATGGATATTGCAGGCGCGCTTGTTGCATCTCGTCATTCGAATAAAGTTGTTGCAACCGTTTCGATTGACAACATAACTTTTAAGCATCCTGTGAGAAAGGGCGAAATGGTTGTTATAAAAGCAAAAATGCTATACGCAGGCACAACATCTATGAGCATAGGGATAAAGGTTTATGCCGAAAATATGGCAACCGGGAGCACTATACTCACAAACAAGGCGCGAATGGTATTTGTTGCGCTTGATGACAACGCTCAACCATGCAAGGTGCCTTTATTAATTCCGGAAACGGAAGAAGAACGGCTTGCTTTTGACAAAGAAAGGGCAAGAAAAGAAAAGCAAAAAGCGAAAAAATAATACATAACACTAAAAAACCGCATCGGTAAATCAATGTAAATTGATATTTCCGATGCGGTTTTTGCTCAGTATTTATTTAAATAGTTGTCCAATTCCCATTCGGTTATCCTAATTGTATAATCAGACCATTCTTTTTTCTTGGCATCAATAAAATTTTTAAAGACATGCTCTCCCAAAACTTCTCTTATCAAGCTGCTTTGTTCAAGCTCATAAATTGCGTCTTCAAGGGTGGTAGGCAATGTTTCAATGCTTGCTTTTTTACGGTCTTGCTTTGTCATGTTATATATGTTTTCGTCTATACCGTCGCAACATTTTAAATTATTTTTTATACCGTCAAGACCGGCTGAAATGCAAACAGCAAGCGCCAAATAGGGGTTAGCCGAAGGGTCGGGACAACGAAGCTCAACCCTTGCCCCCTCGCCGCAAGCTGTTGGAACTCTAATCAGCGGGCTTCTGTTTCGCGCCGACCATGCAATGTAAATCGGCGCTTCAAAGCCGGGCACAAATCTTTTATATGAGTTTACAAGCGGGTTGGTTATTGCCACCATACCCTTTATATGCTTTAATATTCCCGCAATAAAATTATAAGCAATAGGGCTTAAACTGTTGATATCGTTATTGTCGTAAAATGCGTTCTCACCGTTTTGAGTGAGTGACATATTTATGTGCATACCCGAGCCGGCTATGCCGAATATCGGCTTTGGCATAAAAGTTGCATGCAACCCATGGCGTTGCGCAATGGTTTTGACTATCAGCTTAAAGGTCATAATTTTGTCTGCCATTTCAAGCGCGTCACCGTATTTAAAATCAATTTCATGCTGCCCTTGAGCAACCTCGTGATGCGACGCCTCTACTTCAAATCCCATTTCTTCAAGCATCAGGCACATCTCACGGCGCGCATTTTCACCAAGGTCAACAGGGCCTAAGTCAAAATAGCCTGCCTCGTCATGCGTGACGGTGGTTGACCTGCCCTTTTCATCGGTATGAAAAAGAAAAAACTCACATTCCGGACCGGCGTTAAAGGTGTAACCCATTTTTTCCGCTTCCTTTAACGCTTTTTTAAGCACATAGCGCGGGTCGCCCTCGAAAGGTTTTTTGTCGGGGGTGTAAACATCGCATATTAGGCGCGCTATTTTCCCGCCGTTTGGCTGCCATGGCAGTATGGCAAAAGTGTTAAGGTCGGGATACAGATACATATCCGATTCCTCGATTCTTACAAAACCTTCGATTGAAGAACCGTCAAACATACATTCGTTATTAAGCGCCTTACTTAGCTGGCTTTTTGTTATTACAACATTTTTTAGCATACCGAAAATATCGGTAAATTGCAACCTAATAAACTTTATGTTGTTTTCACGCACCGTCTTTAAAATTTTTTCTTTCAACTTTAATGCTCCGTTCCGCCGCCTTTATTGCGGCAAAAATATATGTATGGCGTTAGCGCCCTTTTACAACAAAAATATCTTCGTTAAGCTGTGACGCCGCCGCTTTTGTTATAACCTCGCCCGGCGTGATTAAGGCTGTGCAAGGCGGCATTTTATATACCGCTCGAGCCGCAATCTTTCCAACTGCATTTTGCGGGCTTAAAGCTTCTGTACTGCTGTAATAGGCATCCGAAGGCGAAATTTTAAGCTGTAATTTCGGTGGAGGGAGGTTTTTTACACCCTCATGCAAATCAAGCTTATCGCTAATTTTAATTAGCGCCGATTCAAGCCTTTCTACATCACCCATGCCATAAAAAAGCTTTGCTATAAAAATGATATTTTGCCCATCGCACATTTCCGAAATTATGTTGTAATTTTCCCGTAGAAAAAAATTTACTTTGGTTGCATTTTTCCCTGCATTTACTACCAATCGAGTGTCATCGCCATTATCAAGGCACTTAAATTGTTCCGTTTTATTTATTTTTTCTTTAAAAGCCCTGCATCGTTTAACAAAACAATCAATTTCTTTTTTTGGATATGCGGCCGCTTTTTGTATTGCATTATCAACAGACATCATAATAAGGTATGATGGGCTTGTTGTTTGCAGCATATTAAGGTTTTGCTGAACCGTTTGTCTGCACAGCTTATTGCCGCCCAAATGCAATAATGCGCCCTGGGTGATGCACGGAAGGGTTTTATGCGTGCTTTGCACAACTCCGTCCGCCCCGTACGAAAGCGCTGTTGCGGGGAGCGCATTGCTAAAGGCAAAATGCGCGCCATGCGCCTCGTCAACAAGTAAAATAGAGCTGTGTTTACGCACTATTTGAGCAATTTTTTTAACATCACAGCACATACCATAATAGTTGGGCGATGTAATCAACACTCCTTTGGCATGCGGATATTCATTAAGCGCCAACTCAATGTCAGCAGGGCTTATGTGTGTGGTTATACCAAACTTCTTATTATATTTCGGTTGTATGTATATCGGCTTAATGTCGTTTAAAATGATTGCATTTATAACCGATATATGGCAGCCCCTGTCAACGATAAGGGTATCCCCCCGCCTGCAAGTTGACATAACAAGGGCATGAATTCCGATACTTGAGCCGTTTACAAGAAAAAAGCTTTTTGACGCACCATAAATAAATGCAGCATTTTTTGTTGCATCGCTTATAATATCGAGCGGGTTTTGAAGATTATCTGTTCCTTCAAGCTCGGTAACATCATAGTAAAGCGGTAAAAACCCGTCCCCCGTGTGACCCGGCGTAAAAAAGCGCGCGGCATTGCTTTTGAGCGCTTTTTCTATGCCATTTTTTATTATCAATAAAAACCATCCTTAAAACTTAATGTCGCACAATTTTAAAAGTGCGTGCACATGGTTCCAACAGTATTGCTTTCAATGAGAAGTAACCCATGTTCCGCAAGCTCCCCGGCCTTTAAGGCAACACCGTATGTTTCTTTTTGCGCAAAATCCGCAAGCATAACATCAATATCTTCAGCAACAAAATCGTTTAAAATATTAAGCATCAGGTAATAACTGTCTTTATGTTTGTAAAGGGTGCTTTCACCTGTAAACCTGCTCTTTATGCTTTTACATGCGGAAATAACATCCTCAAGGTTTTCAAATTGAAAAATCAAGGGGTTTGATACAATTCGCACTCTTTTTTTCGGACGAACATCCCTTTTAATTTTAGGGCGGATATACCGCTGGGCATTGTTGTCGTCCTCCTCAACTTTTGTAATTATCATAACAAAACCGTCGTTTTTAATCGGCATTGCTTCAACCACCAATTGCGAGCCCTCGGCAGAAAAGCCCGCTTCCGTTTCGGCGCGCCTAATAAGGTTCCAGAATAATTCCTGCGCCTCGGGCGAGTTATGCGTTAAGTTTTCAAAATTGATGTCCCATTCTTTAAGGTCTTCAATAGAAAGTGTTATTTTAATTTTATTTGGCGCTATGCGTTCGATTTTCATAATTACACCTCCCTAATTACATTATACTATATTAATTTGCTTTTGAAAAGGGGAAAAGGCAATGTAATTATTTTATAATGTTTAAGTCTTTTAAAATTGGCTTTTTGGCTTGCACTTATTATTTAATAGTAGTATAATATTAATTGGCTTCGATTTTATATGAAGTTGTGCGCCTTACCTGCCCACAGGTAGGGATATGCGTAAGTTTATTAATTTTTGTGGGCAGAAAGGCTATGGGAATTAGTTTGCTACACTTACCATTAAGGTTTCCTACCTTCACAGGGGGCGTGCACCCCGACGATAATAAGCGGCATACGGCTCATTTGAAGATTGAGGAGCTTTCAGCGCCAAAAAAAATGATATTTCCAACACTGCAAAATGCCGGCGCGCCGGGCGAGGTTGTTGTGGAGGTGGGGGATAGCGTTAAAGTTGGGCAGTTGCTCATAAAGCAATGCGGAATTATTTCTGCAAACCACCATTGTTCGGTGTCCGGCACCGTTATCGCAATTGAACCGCATTTGCACCCATGCGGTAGCCATGTAAAATCCGTAATAGTGGAAAATGACGAAAAATACGAGGTTTTTAGAAATATAAAACCTCTCGGACATCCTGAAAACCTTACAAAGGAAGAAATAATTAAGGCGGTCAGCAATGCGGGTATCGTGGGTATGGGCGGGGCGGCGTTTCCGACTCATATTAAATTATCGCCGCCGTCCGGCAAAAAAATCAATCATATTATAATTAACGGCGCCGAGTGTGAACCGTTTTTAACTTCCGATTATCGTGTTATGCTTGAGGATACCGATGAGCTTTTAATCGGGTGCGGGGCGCTTTTAAAGGCGGTTGACGCATCGGAATGCATTATAGTTGCAGAATCAAATAAAAAAGATGCAATTGCTAAAATAAAGCAAAACCCTATATACCAAAAGAATGAAAAAATTAAAACCGCCATTGTTAAAACCAAATATCCGCAAGGCGGCGAAAAACAATTGCTGTCTGCCGTATTAAAAAAAGAAGTTCCCCCGGGCGGATTGCCGGCGGATATAGGTGCGGTAGTGGTAAATATCGACACCTGCGCCGCTGTTGCACGCTCGATAACAACCGGTATGCCGCTTATTACCCGAGTGGTAACCGTTTCAGGCGGTGCGGTTGCAAATAAAAGAAACTTTAAGGTTCGTATAGGAACCCCTGTTGCGGATGCTATAAACGCTGTGGGCGGTTTTACAGCCGAGCCTGCAAAAATATTGCTTGGCGGCCCCATGATGGGTGTTGCAATTCACTCAACCGACATCCCTGTTACAAAAGGCGTTGGGGCAATTTTAGCCCTTACCGAAAAAGATGTTGGTATAAAGGTAACGACAAATTGTACGCAATGCGGCAAATGCGTTGATGTTTGCCCAATGAACCTTATGCCCACAATTATTGACAGGTACTGTGAAAATTTCGATGCGGAAATGTTAGAAAAACTCAATATTGCCGATTGCATAGAATGCGGCTCTTGCACATTTATTTGCCCTGCAAGGCGTGACCCGCTCCAAAGAATACGAACGGCAAAGAAAAAGATTAATGCATTTAAAAAATGATGATAAAAACAAACAGAAAAAAGGAGCAGACATTAATGGAAAAAATGTTGAGGGTTGGTGCCGCCCCGCATATATTTACAAAAGATAGCACCGCTGTGATAATGCAAGATGTTGTTATTGCGCTTTTACCGGCGCTTGCGGCGGGGGTATATTTTTTTGGTTATCGGGCTGCCCTGCTTGCAATAATTTCAATAGCAAGTGCGGTTGCATTTGAGCATTTATGGAATGTTGCTTTTAAAAAGCCCACCACCGTTTATGATTTTAGCGCTGTTGTTTCGGGGTTGTTGCTTGCGCTCAACCTGCCGCCGACGGTGCCGGTGTGGATTCCGGTTGTAGGCAGTTTTTTTATGATAATTATAGTTAAAATGTGCTTTGGAGGAATGGGTCAAAACTTTTTAAACCCTGCACTCGGGGCACGCGCTTTTTTGGTTGTGTCATGGCCATCTATAATGACAAGCTATGTAAATTCAGGCGCTAAGCTTATTCCGTTTTTATTGCCTGACGCTGTAACTTCCGCAACGCCTCTTTCGGGCGAGGCGGCAACGCGTTACATAGACTTGTTTATAGGCAATATTGGCGGTTGCATTGGCGAAACATCAAAAATTGCGCTTTTAATAGGGCTTGCGTATTTACTTATACGCAAAGTTATAACATGGCGCATACCTGTTGCTTTTGTCGGAACGGTGGCGGCGCTTTCGTGGGTTTTTGCGGGGGACGGCTATTTTAACGGCGATTGGCTGTTTCATATATTGTCGGGCGGGCTTTTTCTTGGCGCATTTTTTATGGCGACCGACTATTCTACAACACCGGTCACAAAAAACGGTGCGTTTGTATTTGGAATAGGCTGTGGAGTATTAACGGTAATAATAAGGCTTATAGGCGGTTATCCGGAAGGCGTAAGCTATTCCATTTTGCTTATGAATGTTGCATCGCCCCTTATTGAAAAGGCAACGGCTCCAAAAAGGTTTGGAAAGGCGGGTTTTAAAAGTGCGTGATTATGTGCGCCTATCCGGCATTTTATTTATAATAACCGCGGTGGTTGCGTTTGTGCTTTCAATAGCCAACAGCGCAACAAACGAAAGAATAAATTCGCTTGCAAAAGCGGCGGTCAAAAGCGCTCAATCAGAAGTTTTAAAAGGCGCAGGCGATATTGAGCTTGACACGGCGCAAACATTTGAATATAAAACAGATAACAGCTCTGTTTCGTCAATAACAAAATATCAAAAAACAGACGGCGGAAGCCTTTTTGCCGTATCCTGCGCTCCGAAAGGTTATGGCGGTGAAATATCTATGATGGTTGGGGTTGATGATAACTTAACCATTATCGGAATCAATATAATAGATAACGCAAAGGAAACCCCCGGTCTTGGCTCCGAGATTGGCAAAAGTGAATTTTACAATCAGTTTGGCGGAAAAACACCGAATATTACCATAACAAAAGGTAAGCCGTCAGATAACGAAATTCAGGCTGTGACAGGTGCGACAGTTTCCTCAAAAGCAGTTGTTAATGGGGTTAATGACGCAATTGCAGCGGTGCAGGAGGTGCTTTCAACATGAAAAAGACATTTTTAAACGGCGTTATAAACGAAAACCCAACCTTTGTTCAGCTTTTGGGTATGTGCCCATTGCTTGCCGTAACAACATCTGTTATAAACGGCATAGGTATGGGAATTTCCGCTACTGTTGTTTTGATTTTTTCCAATGTTGCAATTTCGCTTATACGGCGCTTGGTTCCGGATAAAATCAGAATTGCCTCATATGTTGTTGTGATTGCGGGGTTTGTAACGCTTGTCGATTTAATTTTAAAGGCGTATTTGCCTGCACTTTCAAGGTCGCTTGGCATTTTTATTCCGCTTATAGTGGTCAACTGTATAATACTTGCAAGGGCGGAAGCTTTTGCATCGAAAAACGGGCCTTTAAAAAGCGCCTTAGACGGATTGGGCATGGGGCTTGGCTTTACAATAGGGCTTTTTACGCTTTCGTCTGTTAGAGAAATAATCGGCAACGGCACAATCTTTGGTATTTCTGTTTTGGGCAGCAATTATCAGCCTGCCATTATGGCAATTTTACCGCCGGGAGCGTTTATACTCCTTGGGCTTATATTAGGCGTTATAAACATATATAAAGCAAGGAGGAAAGGCAATGCTTAGGGAAGTTTTAGTAATCTCAATATCGGCAATTTTTATAGAAAACTTTGTGCTTGTTAAGTTTTTGGGGATTTGCCCCTTTTTGGGCGTTTCAAAAAAGATACAAACGGCGGTAGGCATGGGCATGGCTGTAACATTTGTAATGGCAATGTCATCTGCAATAACTTGGTGTATCGACACATTTGTTTTACAAAAATTTGGGCTTGATTACCTTCAAACAATAGCGTTTATATTGGTCATTGCGGCGTTGGTTCAGCTTGTTGAAATGTTTTTGCAAAAAATGCTCCCCGCCCTTTATAACGCATTGGGGATATATCTTCCGTTAATTACAACAAATTGTGCGGTTTTGGGCTCTGCCCTTTTAAACATTCAAAATGAATATAATTTTATAAAATCAGTTGTATTCGGTGCAAGTGCGGCAATTGGGTTTACCCTTGCGATAGTTTTATTTGCGGGGGTACGGGAGCGGCTTGAATTTTCCGATATACCGGAATTTTTAAAAGGCTTTCCTATTGCGCTAATTACCGCAGGGCTTATTTCAATAGCTTTTCTTGGTTTTTCGGGTTTGCAGCTTTAGGGAAAGGATTTGATAATAATGCATATATTGATAGCTGTTGCCGCGCTCGGAGCAACCGGGTTGGTTCTTGGGTTGCTGCTTGCCGGGGCATCAAAATATCTTGAAGTAGAACAAGACGAAAGAATACCGATTATAATAGATTTACTGCCCGGCGCCAATTGCGGCGCATGCGGCTATGCAGGCTGCGCGGCGTTTGCGCAGGCCTTGGCAGAGGGCAAAGCGCCTGTAAACGGCTGCCCTGTCGGCGGTGCAAAGACAAGTGAGAAACTTGCAAAGGTTTTGGGCGTAAAAAGTGATTCGGGTTCTGAAAAGGTTGCAGTGGTTTTGTGTCGCGGGGTAGACGGTGCGGCAAAAAAGAAGTTTGTTTACGAAGGTATTGAAAGCTGTGAAATTGCGCATAACTTGTCGGGCGGCGACAAGGTTTGCAATTTCGGTTGTTTGGGGTTTGGCGATTGCTTTAATGTGTGCCGATTTGATGCAATAAAAATTGAAAACGGCGTTGCGGTTATAGACCCCGAAAAATGTACCGCTTGCGGTCTTTGCATTAATGCTTGCCCTAAGGGAATAATTCGCTTTAAGCCGAAGGATAAAATATATTCGGTGCGCTGCCTGTCACAAGAAAAAGGGGCGCAGATGAAAAACATTTGCAGCGCCGGTTGCATTGCATGCCGGCTTTGTGAAAAAGCGTGCGAATTTGATGCAATTAAGGTTGTTGACAACATTGCGGTTATAGACTACTCTAAATGTACCGATTGCGGCAAATGCTTTGAAGTTTGTCCTAAAAAAATAATATATAAAGAAACGGCTTTTAAAAAAATGGTTGCCAAATAGTTCGCAAAGATGTATAATATAGTCTAATTCTAATAAGCGGCATAGGGAAAGGGCGTTTGTATTGAAAAAAATCATAGCCGCTCACGATATTTCGGGGCTTGGAAAGGCTTCGCTCGGGTCTGCTTTGCCGATTATATCGGTTATGGGGAGCGTGGTTTGTTGCTTGCCCACCGCTGTACTATCAACTATAACAGGGGTGTATGAAGGTTATTCAATTACCGATTTGACGGAGCAAATGAAAGATACAATAGCACATTGGAAAAATCTAAACACCAATTTTGACATGATATACAGCGGTTTCTTAGCCAACAGCGGTCAGGTTGATATTATAATAAATGCAGCAAAAAGTTTTAATAACTGTTATTTTGTTGCAGACCCTGTTTTTGCGGATAACGGACAGCTATATCAAACTATGAATCTTGATATGGTTAAAAGTATGCGACGGCTTATTTCGTCCGCCAATATTATAACGCCAAACTTCACCGAGGCATGCTTTTTGCTTGGCGAAACAATGGACAAAACATCGGAGCAAAGCGCAAAGCAATGGCTTAGAAAGTTAAACAATATGGGTCCTGAGCGCGTTGTGATTACAAGCTTTCCATTCGGAGACGAAATGTTTATTGTTGCGTACGATAAAAAAAGTGATGCCTTTTGGAAGCTTAAATATAAGCATATACCGGTGGATTTCCACGGTACGGGCGATGTTTTTACAAGTGTGCTTTGCGGCGCTTTTGCAAGGGGAGATAGTTTTGAGTCTGCTATAACGCTTGCCGCAGATTTTGCAAAAAATACCATCAATGCTACCATTAACGAGGATTGGGACTTGCGCCAGGGGCTGTTAATAGAGAAAAGACTTACAACCCTTGCAAATGTTGTAAAAAGTAAATGCGAAAGGTTTTAAATTTTTAATTATGATAAAAACGGAAAAGCTTACTTTTAATTACAGCGGTGAACAACCGAATGTTTTAAAAGACATTGATATAGAAATTAAAAATGGTGAATTTGTTGCAGTTTTAGGGCATAACGGCAGCGGTAAATCAACCCTTGCAAAGCATTTTAACGCTATTCTTTTGCCGGTTGGGGGGACGGTGTATGCAAACGGCATAAACACCAAGGATGAAAGCCGTCTTTATGACATCCGTCGGGCAATCGGGATGGTGTTTCAAAATCCGGACAATCAAATTGTTGCTACAATAGTGGAAGAGGATGTTGCTTTTGCGCCGGAGAATTTAGGGGTGCCAACAGCCGAAATCAGAGAAACGGTTGATTGGGCGCTTGATACCGTTGGTATGACGGAGTATAAACAGCACGCCCCGCATCTTTTATCGGGCGGTCAAAAGCAAAGGATTGCCATTGCGGGTGTGCTTGCCATGAAACCAAAATGCATTGTGCTTGACGAACCGACCGCCATGCTTGACCCAATCGGGCGAAAAGAGGTTATGGACACATTAATGCATCTAAATAGCAAAAATGCCATGACGATAGTGCTTATAACGCATAATATGGACGAGGCGGTCAATGCTGACCGAGTTATAATTATAAGTGACGGCGAAATTGTTAAAGATGCGCCGCCGCATATAGTTTTTTCGGATGTCGATGAAATAAAGGCATTGGGTCTTGATGTGCCGCAAGTTACCGAGCTTATGTATGAGCTTCGCAAAGCAGGTTTAGATGTCCCTTCGGGCGTGATAACAATTGAGGACGCCTACAAAGCGTTGTCGGAGGTGGCAGGTTGATTATTAAGGCTGAAAATATCAGTTACACTTATTCAGAAGGCGGTCCTTTTGAAAAGGAAGCGCTTTACAATGTTTCAATAACAATAAATCAAGGTGATTTTGTTGGCATCATAGGTCACACAGGCAGCGGAAAATCAACACTTGTTCAGCATTTTAACGGTTTGCTAAAGCCGACAAGCGGTAAAATTACCGTTTGCGGAATAGACACTTTGGATAAAAAAGCAAACCTTAAAAAAGTCAGAACAAAGGTGGGGCTTGTGTTTCAATATCCCGAACATCAGCTTTTTGAAGAAACTGTCAGGCAAGATATTGCATTTGCTCCAAAAAACATGGGGCTGTCGGAACGAGAAACCCAAGAGCGGGTGATGTGGGCGGCAAGTCTTGTAGGTCTTACGGATGAAATTTTGGAAAAGTCTCCTTTTGAAATTTCGGGAGGTCAAAAAAGGCGCGCTGCAATAGCGGGAGTGCTTGCAATGCAGCCGGATTTTTTGGTTTTGGACGAGCCCACGGCAGGGCTTGACCCGAGCGGTCGGGAAGAAATATTATTCCAAATAAAAAAACTTCACAAAGAAACGGGAATAACCGTTGCGATTGTTTCTCATGGTATGGAGGACATTGCAAAGACGGTTGAATATTTATATGTTATGAACAAAGGCGAGATAGCGATGCAGGGGACTCCGCTGGAGGTTTATGCCCAGTACGAACTGCTTGAAAAGATGGGGCTTGATGCACCGCAAATTACAAAGCTTATGAAGCATGTGTATGGCGTAAATATATGCACGGTTGAGGATGCAAAGGAGTATATTTTGGGGGTGGCGCACCGTGCTTAAAGACATAACGCTTGGGCAGCACTTCCCCGGAAACTCTGTTTTGCACAGGCTTGACGCAATGATAAAAATTATTCTTTCAATGCTGTATCTTGTTTTGATTTTCCTTGTTAAAGGCTTTGTGGGGTATGGGTTGCTTGCAATTTTTGTGTTTTGTATTATTTTGCTTTCAACTGTGCCGATAAAATTTGTGTTAAAAGGGCTCAAACCGCTTTTGATATTCATAATATTCACTGCCATATTAAATCTTTTTATGACAAGCGGAACAGTTATATGGCAATGGAGTTTTTTGAAGTTAACCTATGAAGGAATTTACTTTGCTGTTTTTATGATACTAAGGATTGTATTTTTGGTTTTGGGTACATCCCTCTTAACATACACAACATCACCGATTGCTTTGACAGACGGGATAGAGCGGTTTTTAACCCCCTTTGCCAAAATAGGCGCGCCTACGCATGAGCTTGCCATGATGATGAGCATTGCGCTGAGGTTTATTCCCACCTTGCTTGAAGAAACAGATAAAATTATGAAGGCGCAAATGGCAAGAGGGGCGGATTTTGAAAGCGGTAACCTGATAAAACGGGCAAGGGCGCTTATTCCTTTGTTGGTTCCTTTATTTATAAGCGCATTCCGAAGAGCGGATGAACTTGCCATCGCAATGGAGTGCCGATGTTATCAGGGCGGGAAAAACAGAACGCGCCTTAATGTGGTTAAGGTAGGGAAAATTGATATAATTGCTTCTTTGGTGTTTTTATTATGCGCAGCCGTTATTTTAACGGCAAATCTTGCGGGGTGATATGTTGCAAAACCTTGCGCTAACCCTTATGTTTGACGGTAGCCGATACCATGGTTGGCAGCGCCAAACAAATGCCGTAACGGTAGAAGAAGTTTTATCAAATGCAATTTATAAAAGGACGGGCAGGCAGCCGCTTGTTATCGGATGCAGCAGAACAGATGCAGGCGTTCATGCAATAGAGTATATATGCAATTTCATGACCGACTCCCCAATACCGCCTGAGAAGCTGCCTTTCGCATTAAACACTTTGTTGCCTTATGATATAAGAGTGCTAAAATGCAATAAAGTGTCGGATGATTTTCATTCGCGATTTTGCGCTGTATCAAAAACTTATGTTTATAATGTCTATACCGATGTTATTTCAAATCCATTTTTAAAGAATTTTGCATTTCATTTTCCATATACGCTAAATTTAGAACAAATGCAGCGGGCAGCAACATATTTTATAGGCGAATATGATTTTTCGGCGTTTATGACCACGGGAAGCAGCCAAAAAACAACTGTCAGAAAGGTTACCAAGCTAACTGTAACTAAAAAAGAAAACTTTTTCAGGTTTGAAATTTCAGCAAACGCTTTTTTGTATAATATGGTTAGAATTATTGTGGGGACGCTCCTTTATGTCGGTATGGGCAAAATATCAGAGAATGATATCACAAAAATAATAAAAAGCCGTGACAGGTCAAAAGGCGGAATAACAGCCGGAGCGATGGGGCTGTATCTGGCAAAGGTTGATTATAATGATGAGGGTGTTTTGTGATTTGAGAAAAAAAAAGAATAAAATTGAACCATCATTAGTAATATTTATAATAGTGGTGCTGCTCGGGGCGTTGGCATATCAAAACCGCGGCTTGCTGCGGGCTAACTTGGAAAGTTCAAAGCAGGTTTTTGCTTATGAATCAACCTCACAGCTTTCCTTTGACGCCTCGAAAGGCAATTTGCTTGCACTCGATTCGGACGGGCTGATTTGTCTTTCCGAGGAGGGGCGCAAAAAATGGAATATAGTTCATCAAATTTCAAACCCACGAATGAATGTCAGCGGCGGTTATTCGCTTGTTTTTGATAAAGGCGGAAAAGAGGTGCATTGCTATCTTCGTAATTCAAAGTTGTGGGAGCACACAACAGAACAGCCGATTATAACAGCCAAAATAAACAAAAACGGTTGTGCTGTGGTTGTGTCGCATGCAGCGGGATACAAAGCTAAAGTAGAAGTGATTGCCAACGAAGGTGAGCCTATATACGAGTGGCTTCTTAGTGAATATTATGTGATTGATGTTGATATATCTCCGAATGCAAAAACCTTTGCGGCGGCGGTTTTACGACCTGACAGCGCCGAGGTAACAAGCAGCGTTATAGTTGTGGATATAGATGGCGAAAGAATTAAAGGTGAAATGGTTTTTAACGGCAGTTTGGTTTTTGATATACTATATCAAAAGAACGGCTCTATAATAGCTCTTAGTGAGGACAGGCTTGTTGGGGTGTCATCTAAAGGCGAAAAGCTATGGGATGTAAATTTTGAAGAACGACAACTTAGCAGTTATAAGCTTGGATATGACACCGGTAGCGTGCTTGCTTTTTTAGGAAGCAGAAACAACAGCATTGTTCAAATTTATGGCAAGAAGGGTCAAAAAATCGGCGAGTACATATCCGACGAAAAGGTTAACGATGTTGATATATTCGATAATACCATAGCGGTAGCCGAAAAGGGATGTGTAGTGATGCTTGGGCAAAGCGGGCTTGTAACGGTTAAAACCGAGCAAAAGCATGACATAAAACAGATAATGCTGTTATCACGCCATCGCGTTGCGGCGGTGGGTAACAATAACATTGAAATAATAAAACCATAAAGGGGGGTTACTATGGCAGATTTAGTACTTTTTTTGATTATCGGGGCAATGGCGCTGTGGGGGATGAAGTCGGGGCTTATAAAAACGATATTTCATTTTGGATATTATATAATCGCTTCCGCCGTCGCTATGTATCTGTATCCCATTTTATCAAACTACCTTCTGGGGTCGAAAATCAGCGAATTTATACATCAAAAGGTTATACTTCCAAAAATAGCGGTAAACACCGCCGACATGGCTATGCCGGTATTTATGAGCCGTATAATTAAAAGCGGCATAGAAAATACAACCGAATCAATAGCCGCCACGCTTACCGCAATGGTTTTAAACATAATTTGTTTTGTCGGTATATTCTTGATTGTTAAAATAGGTTTACGATTAACGGCAAACCTTTTAAACAGTATAGCAAAGCTGCCTGTGTTGTCGGCATTTAATAAGTTTGGCGGGCTTATTGCGGGGGCGGCGAACGGCATTTTAATTTCATATGTTGCGCTTGCCGTAATTGCGGCATTTGCGGACGGCAAGCTGCAAGAGGCGATAATTGCATCAAAATATGCATCCGTTATGTATAATAATAATTTAATTTTAAAAATTATATTCGGTTAAAGGAGAAAAAACAAATGAGAAGCGATAAAATTAAAAAAGGTTTGGAAAGAACGCCACACCGCTCCCTTTTAAAAGCGCTCGGGCTTACGGATAATGAAATTTCGCGCCCGATAATCGGTGTTGTAAACAGCAAAAATGAAATCGTACCCGGTCACATACACCTTGATGTGATAGCGGATGCCGTTAAGGCAGGCATTCGGTCGGCGGGCGGAACTCCGTTGGAATTTCCTTCAATCGGCGTGTGCGACGGGATTGCCATGGGGCATGAGGGAATGAAATATTCGCTTGCAACGCGTGAACTTATATGCGACAGCATTGAGGCTGTAACGGCGGCGCATGCCTTTGACGGGCTTGTGCTTATCCCCAATTGCGATAAAATTGTTCCCGGAATGCTTATGGCGGCGGCGCGCATTAATATTCCCGCAATTTTAATAAGCGGAGGTCCGATGCTTTCCGTTACCAAAGGCGATGAAAACTTCCTTGACCTTAATTCTGCTTTTGAGGCGGTGGGCAGCTATAAAGCAGGGGTTATGACGGAGGAGGAAGTTAAAGGAATTGAGGATTTTGCTTGCCCGTCATGCGGTTCGTGCAGCGGGATGTTTACCGCAAATTCAATGAATTGCTTGACCGAGGCAATAGGAATGGGTTTAGACGGTAACGGCACCGTTCCGGCTGTATATTCCGAGCGGGTACGCCTTGCGAAAGCTGCCGGGGAGCAAATTATGGGGCTTGTAAAAAACAATATAAAACCACGCGACATAATGACCAATGATGCATTTACAAATGCTTTGACGGTTGATATGGCGCTTGGCTGCTCTACAAATTCCATGTTGCACTTGCCTGCGATTGCCTATGAGGCAGGTGTTTTTATAAATCTTGAAATTGCAAACGATATTTCGTCAAAAACGCCAAACTTATGCAAGCTTGCCCCGTCAGGGAAACATCATGTGCAGGATTTATATGCAGCCGGCGGGGTGTATGCGGTAATGAACGAGCTTGATAAAGTTGGTTTGATTAAGACAGACTGCATGAGCGTCACGGCGAAAACAATCGGCGAAAATATTGCAAAAAGAAAGGTGACCGATTACGATGTAATAAGGCCGGTTGATTCGCCCTATTCAAGGACGGGCGGCATAGCGGTTTTGCATGGGAACATTTGCCCCGACGGCGCGGTTGTTAAGCAAAGCGCGGTGCATCCGAATATGTTGGCGCAACGGTGTGTCGCCAAGGTTTTTGACAGCGAGGATGACGCAATAGAAGCAATTTATGGCGGTAAAATAAAAAGCGGCGATTGTGTTGTAATTCGATATGAAGGACCTAAAGGCGGTCCGGGAATGCGTGAAATGCTTTCCCCCACCTCGGCTATTTGCGGAATGGGGCTTGACAGCAGCGTTGCATTGCTTACCGATGGCAGGTTTTCGGGTGCAACAAGAGGGGCGGCAATAGGTCATATTTCGCCCGAGGCTGCGGAAGGCGGGAACATTGCGCTGCTTGAAGATGGGGATGTTATAGATATTGACATTCCTTTGGGAAAGCTAAATGTTTCTCTTTCCGAAGAAGAACTTGATAAAAGAAGGCAAAACCTTAAAATAAAAGAAGCGTCAATAAAAACAGGGTACCTTGCAAGGTACGCAAAAATGGTATCTTCAGCAGCGCAAGGCGCTGTATTGAAGTGATAGGAGGTTGTCACATGACAACAAATGAAATTAAAGAGTTAACATTGCTTGGGCTTAGGGAACTGGCTAAAGAAAAAGGAATTAAAAGCGTAACAAAATTTAAAAAGGCAGAACTTATTGAGAAACTGCTGCCATTTGCCGAAAAGGAAGAAACTAAAAAGGAAAAAGCGGAAATTAAGTTAAAAGCAGGCAGCAAGGCAACCGTTAAAACGGTGAGAAAACAAGGGAGCAAAAGGGTGGATACGGCAAAGCCCGCAAATTCCGAACCGCAAGAGGAGCAAGATGATAGGGGCGGCAACAAAGCGCGAACCGACACCGTTGAAACATCCGGCATCTTAGAAGTTTGCGAAGATGGTTTCGGGTTTTTAAGGTGTGAAAATTATTTGTCTGGCGCCAACGATGTTTATATTTCGCCTGCTTTAATAAGGCGTTTTCGTTTGAAAACGGGTGATGATGTTAGCGGAATTGCTCGGTTGCAACGGGAAAATGAGCGTTTTAAAGCAATGCTGTTTGTCAATACCGTAAACGGTGATAAGCCTGATTTATCAATTTACAGAACACCGTTTGAAAACTTAACCCCTATTTATCCTAACTTTAGGTTGCACCTTGAATCGCGGCAGACAAATTATGCAATGCGGCTTATTGACCTTATCGCCCCTATTGGGAAAGGTCAAAGGGGAATTATAGTGTCGCCCCCCAAGGCGGGGAAAACAACCTTGCTAAAGCAGGTGGCCAACAGTATAGAGGCTAATCACCCCGATACAAAGCTGATTGTTCTGCTTATCGATGAGCGACCGGAAGAAGTGACCGATATGCGGCGAAGCATAAAAGGAGAGGTAATCTTTTCAACCTTTGACGAGGAGCCGTCACACCATATTCGTGTTGCCGAAATGGTGTTAGAAAGAGCAATGCGCCTTGTAGAGCACAAGAATGATGTAGTTATTTTGCTTGACAGTATAACAAGGCTTGCAAGAGCATATAACCTCACCATAACGCCCACCGGCAGAACGCTGTCCGGCGGTATTGACCCGGGCGCGCTTCACAAACCTAAAAAGTTTTTTGGCGCGGCGCGGAACATAGAAAATGGCGGCAGCCTTACAATTCTTGCAACTGCGCTTGTTGAAACGGGTAGCAGGATGGATGATGTTATATTTGAAGAATTTAAGGGAACGGGGAATATGGAGGTGCACCTTGACCGAAAACTGCAAGAAAAAAGGATTTTCCCCGCAATCGATATAAACAAATCCGGTACAAGGAAAGAAGAACTGTTGCTCACTCAAAAGGAACTTGAAGCGGTGTGGGCAATACGAAAGGCGCTCAGCAATTTACTGCCTGCCGAGGTTACCGAAACGCTTATAGGTCGGCTTGTGGCAACAAAAACAAACACCGATTTTATAGAAAGTATAAATCTTATCTTTGGAAGGTAGCCATGCGAAAAATAAATATTTTTTTGATTGTGTTTGCAATACTGCTTATAACCCCTGTTTTTTATGCGTTCGGCGAAAATGAGGAGGTCAAAGTGCCTGTTTTGCTTTACCACAACATAATGGAGAAAACCGATGGCGAAAACCCTTTGGTGACGATAACGCCCAGGGTTTTTAGGGAACATATGACGGCGCTTAAAAATGCAGGTTTTGAGGCGATAACATTTGATGATTTTTATAATTATGCGTATAACGAGGCAGCTTTGCCAAAAAAGCCGATAATCATTTCTTTTGATGACGGCTATGAAAGCAACTATCGCTATACCTATCCGATTTTACAGGAGCTTGGAATAAAAGCAACTATTTTTATTGTAACGGAAACGGTTGGCGCAATCGATGGTGTGAATTATCCGCATTTTACATGGGATGAGGCAAAGGAAATGACGGAAAGCGGGTTGATTGATATACAATCGCATTCTCATTCGCATCAAGATATTTCTTTGCTAAGCGAAAGCGAGGCAGTGCGTGAAATCAGGCTGTCAAAATATCTTATAGAAACCAACTTGGATAAAAAGTGCGAGGTTTTTGCCTATCCCTTTGGCAGCGTTACAGACTTTGCCGCACAGGCAGTGTCGGAGGCAGGGTATAAGATGCAATGCCGTGTGGGCGACAGCGGCTATAATATAAAAAACGCTGTTTCACAGCCGCTGCGCCGCATAACTGTTTGGGGCAGCTGGTCGGCAGACACCCTGTTGGATTTAATAAATCAAAATCTTCAAAACGGCTTAGAGTAATCCACTATAATATTTTCTATCGGCTCACCGTTTTTAAGCCGCTCAATTGCTGTTTTTGCGGGGCAAGCATTTTGCTTTGCGCGTTGATATAAGGGGATTAAAAACTTTTCTTCCCCTTTCTTTCGCATTAAAAGCCCTTGTCGAGCGCAATCTATAAAGCGGGAAAGAAAGCTTTCGGGCAAAGCTAAATCCTCACCGCTTATTACCTTGTTGCGAAGCTTGGTGTTTGAAAGGGTTGTATCAAATTCACTTATCAGCTCATTTGCCTTTGTTATGTTATATAAAATCCCGAGTGAAAATGCACTTGGAGCAATTGCATCCCTGACAGGCTGGGCACAGTCGCTGCGCACTTCAAGCGTTGCCCGCGCGGTAATTTCAACATTTTTAAAAGATAAAAAATTTTCTATATCCGAACTGCTTTGACGGTCGAAATACTTTGAAACCAAAACAGGAGCAAACACAATGTATTTTCCGTCACGCTTGCAGTTAAACATTTTTCGGCTTTTGAAATCATCCATTATATCATCTGTTGTGTTATAAGCATTATCAAGTTTGCCGGTATTTGTGTCGGGAAATGCGCTTTTTTCCCATAAATAATCACGGACGCAAAGTGTTTTTGAACCATCCCAT
>JALOAJ010000065.1 GCA_023228885.1 Bacillota bacterium
TGGGATAGTCCTGTTTGTTTATTCTAATCGTGGGGGAGCGTGAGCATACCACGTCGGTCATGATTAAAACAATTTCATCAAGCCATGCCCCGTACTGTACTTTGATAATGTCATAATCAATGTTTTTATTGATTAAATTTTTATATGATTTGCATTCGTCAATCCATCGTATCGTATCAGAAGATGATTTATCCACAGGCTCATCACCGATAGGATATGATATGATTTCAGTATCACTAAAATCAGTATTATTAATATCAGTATTATTAATATCAGTATTATTAGGGTCTGATTTTCCTACTTCTTGAGGTTTGGTATTCATACCTACGGAAGTTTGATTTTCAAACCCCTGCAAGTTTGATTCCAAGACTTCTTGAGTTTCGATTTCCAAACTTTCAGAAGTTTGATTTTCATACTTTTGGAAGTTTGATGCTGCAATGAAGTTTTTTACATATATAATATTAGGCTTTCCAAGCCCTTGCCGCTTACGCTCAATAAGACCAATTCCTTTTGAAACATCAAGTTCATCAAGTAATTTTATAGCTTTTTGTTTCGCACAATATAATTCGCTCATGATGTCATCAACCGTAAAAATTATATAAACCCTATTGTTACCATCAACCCATTTGTTTTTCATAGATAACCCCATCCGGTCAAGCATTAAACCGTAAAGCACCTTTGCATCTGTCGATAATTTACTAAAGGTTTTATCTTTAAATAATATTTTAGGGATACGATAAAAAGTAAATTGCTCGGCTTCACTGCCATAATAATAATCAAATAACATTTTTTCACCTCCGGACATACAAAAAGCGACTATCGAAATAGCCGCTTTAAGAATTGAGTATTAACTTTTAGTAAACTTTCAGTTTTGGGTTTGCTCATGATGGAACATTCAATGTCGCGAAACAAATTACACCTAAATAAATATAATGGATAGCTTTGAAAACTCGGCTTGTAATATTGTAGCTTGTAAAACAATTTCTGTTATTTGCTTTTGAATTGTTCGACAAGTATGACATGTATTGAATTGTCGATGTTTTTTATAAGTTTGATGAACATATTATCGTCCAAATTGATTACCCCAGTTTCGACCCCGATTTCGAGTTCGCTTATAATTAGGTTGTTTTTTATGAAGCTTTCAATTTTTGGTTTTTTCTCATAAAACCAGTCGTCATTAATTATCCCGGAAGAATAAAAGATACCCGGATTTGGCTCGGGAGTTACAACGGGTTTGTTATTTTCCGTAAACTTAAACTGGTTTGTGATAAGTATTAACATCATAAAAAACATACATATTAAAGCATTTCGAATGCATCTATATGATGAATTTACTAAATTGTTACGAATAGAATTATAGTAATTATTGCCAGCTACGGCTTGCTCAATTTCCTCTAAATCCGATTCGTTTAAATTAGAGAGAAAAACAGTGTTTTTGTCCATTAATGACGAAAATGCACTTATACCTGCTATTATCATATAGAAAACCGCAAATACAAACAATCCTATTGCTATGTAATTAAGCCAAAAGAAATTTTGAGGCTTCATAAATTCTTTAACAATCGTTAATGAGCCCATTATTAATGTTATGGTAATAGTTACTGAAATAATATTGCTTTTTGCCTTGTCTTCAAATTTGTCTTTCCTTTTGTATGTATTTTCATATTCAGTTTGCAATTCTTTGAAGTTCTTGTTTTGTTCAAACTCCTTATTTTCTAAGTTTACAATTAATTTGTTTATTTTTTTGTTTGCAAAGTATGCTTCAGCAAAAGGAAACAGCCCATTAAAGAGGGATAATAAGAAATTTTTCATTTGAAGCTCCTTTAATCATTAATTAAGCATGCAATTAACAATCTCTTCCTCAAGGTTGATTTTAGTTGCAAACTTTAACCAGCCCCATTCTCCAGTTGGGTTAACTTCAACGAAATAATATTTATCATTGCAAAAAATCAAATCTATTCCGCCAAAAAGTAAATTTAACTGTTTCATTAAGACAATTAATTTTGACGATACTTCAACAGGCAACTCAAAAGGTGTGTAACTCAGCAATTCTTTTGATGTTTTTCGCCAATCGCCGACTATTCCATGGCCATTTCTTGTTATCTTAACTGGAAATATTTTTTCTCCAATTATAGTCACCCTTATATCTATTTTGTCTTTTAAATGTTCTTGTATTATAACAGGGGCGCTTGATAATTCTGCACACTTCAACTCTAAGCCGGTTACAATAGTTGAATAAGTAAATAGTTCTACGTCTCCGTCGTGAAACAAAGCTGTATCTAAAGCTTTGATTATATATTCATTGTCCTCGATAACATCCTCACTTATGCAATTACCTAACAAAGTTTTGGGAATAACCAGCCCGTTGTCCCTTGCCAATTTAAGCTGATACATTTTATTTTCTGCTTTGTATGTGTCAACCGGGTTGTTTATCCATTTACTTTTGTCAAAGACAATTAGATTCCTAATAAACGCACTCCACTGACTCCGGTACAATTGTTCTGAAACACTGTATGTTTTTCCGTTTCTTAAAAAAACAGGTGCTCTGAAAAATATAGATTTCAGTTCACTCTCTCTAATTACATAGTTTTCGTCACACATAGTAATAAATATTGCATTTTCGTTAAGTTTATAGGTTATTTTATATTCAAAAAACTTATCTCTATTAACCCTTAAATATCTTTTTCCGAGCTTTTGAAGTTGAAGACAAACTAAATCAGTGGAAAAATCGATTGTGTTTGATATTACTAAGTAACTTATGCTATTCACCCTTTTGATCCTCCCCAGTTTCAATGTCAGCTTTTTTTGTTTGAGGCTTTGGTCTTTTAGGATCGTCTATTAACATCATGGGAAGGCCTGACGCATCGTCAGCCCAATAGCCCGCTTTTTGCAAAAATGTGCATGAAATAGGATGATCCTGTGTTTGGGAAGCATCGTATCGTTTTGCTTTTGAAACAAGAATATGTTCGTTCATGTTTAACCTCCGCACAATTATTTATTGATAAAAACCATAATACCTTTAAAATTCTTATTCTCAACCTAATTGTATAAATTATATCATAATATTACCATTTGTTCAATCCATTATTTAACTTTAAAATCGTTTTCACGAAGTTATAAAAATACCGCTCGAATTTTCTGTTCGGCGGTATTAATATCTTGTAAACCTTTGAAAAGTATTAAACTCCTAAGATAAAGTGTCGTGTGTTAAAACATAAGAAGCTATTGCATGGAGCGGCTTTCAAGGGCATTATACGCTTTAATCTATCATCATTTTAGAGGGTATTGTGAAAGGACAGTCTGGGAGAGCGCTTGACTGGCAGTCAAGAGGTCAGCGGTTCAATCCCGCTTATCTCCACCATAAAACAACTGAACAGGAAACACGCAAAAATCGCTGAAATCAGCGGTTTTTGTGCATTATGTGTTCGTTTTATCATAAAATCGTGCTGATTTTTGGGAAAGCGGGGATTAGCTTTCACAAGATAAAAATAGATTAGAGGGAGAGTGCGAAAGTGAATCATATTGGAAACATAATCAATGAGTTGCGTTGCAGTATGAATATAACCAGGGCTGGTTTAGCAAGGGGCATTTGCACCGAAAAGTACATTTATTTAATCGAAAAAGGCAAGCGCACGCCCTCGTCCGATATTTTAAAGCTGCTTAGCGGCAGGCTTAGGGTGAATTTGTTTGATTATTTTGAGTTTCTTGATTGCATAAACCCAATAAAGGTGAATGAAATAATGAAAGGATTTCAACTATGCCAAAGGAATACTGATTTTGCAGCTGCAAAAAAACTAATTGGCGTTGCAAAAAAAATGCCTGATTTTAAGTGTGAACCATGGATTTTTGAAATTGAAACGAACAAAGCCGCATATAAGGCCTTTAATGAAAATAAATATGAAGAAGCAATAAATGACAGTAATGAGATGCTAAAAAAAATTGAACCAAAGTATTTAAACAGCATCCATGTTGCAAAGATATATGTTTTGATATCAACCTGTTATCAAATTATCGGCGATTTGGTTAGCGCAAAGGATGCAGCGCTGAAAGCTTATGAAATAACTTGCAATAATCATGGCTTAATAAGCAATGTGCATGATATTATTACAAGCAGACTCAATGTTCAAACATTATATTACCTTTCTGCCGAATATAACAAGTCGATTGATGTGGGAGAAAAGCTCCTCAAATATAACAATGAAATGAGCTCGTTTTCAAGGCTTCATTTTATTTATGCGTTTTTGGCTTTCAGCTACTATAAAATCGAAGGATATGACAAAGCCTTTTTATACTTTAAAAAACTTATATTTGTATTATTGGTTGGCTACAATCCTTTGGATTTTTACCATATTTCAACCCAGGATGTTTTTGATGCCATGATAAATAATAAAAGAATCAACAGAATGTTAGTCCGCGAGTTGAATGGACGATATCAAAAAGCCAAATAATCAAAATACAAAACGACAAAATGGTAACAATTGTTCCATTTATGCCTACGAGTTTTAATGTTATAATTAGCTAATTGCTTTATCTTTATAATGTATTGGCAAAACAAGCGGTGATTATTGAGAAAAGGATATAATTTTTAGGAGGGGTTATATGCAAAAACATATAAAAAAGTTTAAAGTCGTATTTTTGCTGTTTCTAATTTTTGCACTTTTTGCAAGCAGCAGTATGCCTATCCCGAAGGTCGGGGGAAGCGAGGTTAAAATTTTAGATGTTGATTTTGAGCAAATCAATTTGTCAAATCCGCAGCGTATATCGGGCAACGATAAGCAGCAGGGTGCGGTCTATCTCTATAATAACATTATAACTATTGATGGCATAGAGATATATGCAAAAATCAAAATAGAGGAAATAAACAATGCAACATTGGTTGAATTTGACTATGAAAACACCAACATCAATCCGCCTCAAAATCCTCCGCGCTTTGAGCCAACAATAAGAACAGGCAATGGCGGCGGTTATGTTAATTTTAATATAAGTTTTTTTGAGGAAGGTACGGACGAGCCTGTTTATTTGCACGGTTTTGCCCTTACCGGTGTTGATGTTGACAGTAGCGGAGGCTCTACAAGGATAGAGTATCAAGAAATAAGCGGCTTTGCGTCGTATATATTGGATGCGGGCACAGAGCTTCTCCATTCTTTACAGCCAAACGGTTACACCAGATTTACCGGAACGCCTAAAGTGCTGCCCGGGGTTACATTCGATGACACCGCTTCTTACATAGCATACTATATGGTTCCCATTACAAGCCTTAATATAAAAATGGGCAATCTTAATCAGCAGACATCTGCAAGGCAAAATTCTGTTAATTTAGGCAATGTTATAGGGGCATTCACCAATGCAGTTGAATATCCAAATCAGGACATGCCTGCAATTGATGTTACCATAGATGATGTTGCCGGCATTTTAGACAACAGAGTGGTTGATTTGGAAAATGTCGGGCTTTTTGGAAATACGGATGCCGGCTTCGGCAGGGTTGTTAATCTTAGCGTAACGGATGGCGTAAATACGGTGACCGGTTCTACAACCGTTCAATCCGATGGCACATATTCGCTTGATATGAATCTTGCCTCGCTCATGCCCGGCGCCATTACTGCCACAGCAAGCGTAAGCAACTCGGCGGGCAATCCTGCATCTGCAACCGACACTTCCGAAATTGTAAAGTGTTACACGGTGGAATATATTGATTATGACAATTCAAGTTGGGATACGCAAGAGGATATATCCCATGGCGATACCGTCACCGCATTACCTGCAAATCCAAGCAGGGATAATTATACTTTCACAGGTTGGAACACCAATGCGGACGGCAGCGGCACAGCTTTTGACGAAACCACCTTGGTAACGGACAACATTACCGTTTATGCACAGTACACCATTAACAGCTATAATGTAAAGTTTGTAGACCATGACGGAAACGAAATAAAATCCGAAAGCGTAGAGCATGGCGGCGGTGCAACCGCGCCGTCAGACCCAACACGCCCCGGCTATACATTTACAGGTTGGGATGAGGAGTTTGACAATGTTACAGGCGATTTGGTTGTAACGGCGCAATATTCAAAGAACAGCTACACCGTAACATATGATAAAAACGGCGGCGATACGGGAGCCGCACCCGGCAATCAAACGGTGGACTATAACGACACGGTGGGCACACTCCCCACATCGCCGACAAAGGACGGCTATATATTCACAGGCTGGAACGCCAATGCGGACGGCAGCGGCACAGCTTTTGACGAAACTACTTTGGTAACGGACAATATTACCGTTTATGCGCAGTACACCATTAACAGCTATAATGTAAAGTTTGTAGACCATGACGGAAACGAATTGAAATCCGAAAGCGTAGAGCATGGCGGAGGGGCAACCGCGCCGTCAGACCCGACACGCCCCGGCTACACATTTACAGGTTGGGATGAAGACTTTGACAATGTTACAGGCGATTTGGTTGTAACGGCGCAATATTCAAAGAACAGCTACACCGTAACATATGATAAAAACGGCGGCGATACGGGAGCCGCACCCGGCAATCAAACGGTGGACTATAACG
>JALOAJ010000066.1 GCA_023228885.1 Bacillota bacterium
ATTTCCCCTTGCACAATAAATATTAAATATCGCCATGCCGCACATTGTTATCTTGCGGATTCCGAATACGGAGAGCGCTTTGCCGCCGCGGCGGGTCTTGATATAAGCAAAGTAAAAGAGCTTGTAAAGCTAAGCAACAACGATTTAATTCAAGCAACTCTTTCAAGCGATATGTAAGCAACGCCTTTAAAAAAGCAAGGGAGTTGAGCCACACATGGTTCAACTCCCTTGTGCTTAATACATATTAACGATTTATCTTTAACTTTTGATAATATTTTAGTGATTGCGGAAGTCTGCCGATTTGACAAAGAATATAATTTTCTGCCGTGTGTTCCAATTCAAAAAGCACATTTTCGTCTGCCTCGTAAGCAAAAACCTTTTTCAGCTCGCAAGTTATAATGTGGCTTATTGCCCTGATTGTGCCCGCCGACAAAGCATTACCGCTGCCGCAACAATCACAGCATTGAACGCCGCCATCGTTAGCGGAAAACAAATTAAAATGACCTGTCCGCCCGCATTTTACACAGCATGAAAGTTCCGGCGTAAAGCCTGCATCGCTTATAAGCCGAAGTTCAAAAGACGCTTTTATTTGGGCTAAATTATCGTTTTTTGAAAGCTTGAACAATGTGTTCAAAGCAAGGCGCAATGCCGCATCCGCCTGATGGGAATCGGTGCAAACCTCGCTTAAAAGCTCGCAAAAATACACAGAAAGGCTTATTTTTTCAACGCTTTTTCTTATCTCATAAAATGTATGTATCGGTTCGGCAAAGGAAAGCGAAAACATCTTGCCCCTTTTAGTCAACCCGAAATTTGTATAACAAAAAAGCTGGCTGCCCGCCAGAAATTTGCTTTTATAACTTCTGGCGCCCTTAGCCACAGCTTGAATTATACCAAAATCGGGAGTTAAAATCGTTATAATTTTATCGCCCTCGCCAAACTTGGTTTCTTTAATTATCAAGCCCTTTACAGTAACAATCATTTATACCATCGCCCTGTCCCGACAAATCCGTTTTACACCCTGCAATGCCGCTGTTTTCCGCCGCATCGGTCAGCTGATTATATTCTAAAAAAGTTTCTATATTCCCTGTCCTTTCAAAAAAACCCCATGCTAAATCTTTAAGCATAATTGCGCCCCCTTTAATATTAGGGTGCAACGCAATACCAAATATATTACATGTAAGTTTAGGCAAAAAACATAACCGTTTGCATTTTACTCGGTGTATCCAAAGTTTTTAAGCTGCGCCGCGCTGTTTCTCCAATTTTCCAAAACCTTTACCCACAATTGCAAAAACACCTTTCCGTCTAAAAACCGTTGCAGGTCTGCACGGGATTGGCTGCCTATTTTTTTAAGCATAGCGCCGCCTTTGCCGATAATTATCCCTTTATGCGATTGACGCTCGCAATAAATGGTGCCGTTTATAGTTGTTATGTCTTTTGCCTCGTTATATTCAAGTTTATCGATTACAACAGCAGTTCCGTACGGTATTTCTTCGCCCAAAAGACGCATCATTTTTTCGCGTATAAGCTCGGCGCATATCTGCCTTTCCGGTTGGTCTGTTATCATGTCGTCGGGGAAAAACTTAGGTCCCTCCGGCAGGTATTTTTTAATACAACTTAATAAGTTTTCAATACCCTCTTTTTTTTGCGCGCTAATCGGTATAATTTCGGAAAACCCTTTTGCAGCGGAAAATCCCGCAATAATGTTTAAGATATCCGCTTTTTTTATTTTGTCTATTTTATTTATCAATAAAAAAGTAATCGGTTGAGAAATTTTTTGCAAAACATCAGTTTCTTTTTGAATATTATACTTTGAACCGTCTATCATGTAAACAACAATGTCGGTTTGCATTGCCGTTTGGTCGGTAACATTTTTCATATAACTGCCCAGTTTATTTTTCGGGTTTTGTATCCCCGGGGTATCAAGAAAAATTATTTGCGCCTCATCGTCTGTAACAATGCCGGTTATTTTCGTTCTTGTTGTTTGGGGCTTTGGCGAAACGGCAGCAATTTTTTCGTTTAAAAGAGCATTCAAAAGTGTCGATTTACCCACATTTGGGCTTCCTATTATTGAAACAAACCCTGATTTAAAATTCAATTTATGTCACACCCTTCTTTGTTTGGGAAATGCCGTACAAATAAATATCCCGCTGCCAAATACGCCACAGCGCATATTATTTTGACCGGTGAGTTTAGTATATCCTTTAGTATATTATGTATTATATCAATTTTTAAAAATAAAAACAAGCCGCATATTACCGAACATAGCGCCGAAAGCAGCACCGCGCCGGCGCTTACATCTTTTGCAATTTTTGCAAGGCAGTTAAAATTTTTGGTTTTGGTATCAATTGCCGCCTCAACAGCGGTGTTGAACAGCTCACAAATCATAACGGACGAAATCACTATAACAATTATTGCCTTTTGTGCTGTATTAAACCCATAATAGGTAGATAAAAGCGCTACCGTTGTTGCGGCAAAGATATGAAATCGAAAGTTGCGCTCATTTTTTATACAAAACCACACTCCGCTCAGGGCAAACCCCACGCTTTGCCAAACACTCCTATTTTTACTGCATGATATGCCGCTTATATTTTCCATTATTTCTTTTTGCAAACGAAACATCTCCGTTTCGTCATCAACATGGTCATATCCCAACAAATGCAGCATTGCATGGACGGTTAAAAAAACTATTTCACGCTCAAGCGAATGCCCGTATTCTTCTGCTTGCCGCTGCGCTTTTTCAATTGATATAACAATATCGCCCAGCTCACTGTCATCTAAATTCCCTTCATCGTCGTATAACGGAAAGGAAAGCACATCGGTGGGGCTGTCAATTTCACGAAACTTTTTATTAAGGTCTTTTATAAATTCATTATCCGTTATCAACACACTAACGCCCATATTTTTTACGCGCTGCATCTTAAGCGTTTTTTTAACAGCTTTTCTGATAAGCCTGTCCATATTTTTTGTAAAGACAATTTTGGTTTGGCTGTTCGTTAAATCAACCATCTTATTTGTCCTTTCTGCTTTCTTTTTTCGCATCGTCTCTTTCGTAAGCCTTTACTATTTCCTGAACCAGCGGGTGCCGCACCACATCCCTATCGGTAAGCCTTACAAAATCAATATTTTTAATGTTTTTCAAAATCCGCATAACCTCTTTTAAGCCGCTCTTTTTGCCTTGCGGCAAGTCTACCTGCGTGATATCCCCCGTAACAATTGCACGAGAACCAAACCCAATCCGCGTAAGAAACATCTTCATTTGCTCGGGCGTTGTGTTTTGCGCCTCGTCCAGTATTATAAACGAATCATCCAAAGTGCGCCCTCTCATATATGCAAGCGGCGCAACCTCAATAACCCCCCGCTCAACATATTTTTGATAGGTTTCAACGCCAAGCATATCATAAAGCGCGTCATAAAGCGGTCGAAGATAAGGGTCAACCTTTGTTTGCAAGTCGCCCGGTAAAAACCCAAGGTTTTCCCCCGCCTCAACAGCAGGACGGGTGATTATAATTCTGCCTATGCTTTTATTTTTCAGCTCAGCAACCGCTATCGCAACGGCAAGATATGTTTTGCCTGTTCCCGCAGGACCGATTCCGAATGTTATAACATTGTTTCGTATAGCCTCTATATACGCCCTTTGCCCAAGCGTTTTGGGCTTAATCGGCTTGCCCTTGTTGGTTATCGACACATAATCTTTACCCATAAGGTTTAGCTTGTCCTCCTCGCCGTCGTTTACAAGACCGATAACATAGCGAATTTCCTGCTCCCCTATTTGCTCACCCTTTGCGGCAAGCCCGATGAGGCTAAAAAGCGTGCGCTTAGCTTTTTCCACTTTATTTTCATCACCGCCCGAAATTTTTAAAGCAGTTCCGCGATGTATCACCGAAACATTATAATGGTTTTCAAGCAGCTTAATGTTTTGGTCAAAACTTCCGAATATATTGACAATTTGGTCAATCGATTCCACCTCCAGAACCTTCTCCGCCATCCTTTGCATCCTCCCTTAAAATAGCCTTTTTTTCAACAATATTTTCAAGACATTCATATGTCATCTTTAGCTTATTTCCTTCGACAAGCTTATACGAGTTTTTAATTTGCAATCCCTTAACATGCTCGAACGCCTCCCCTTCAGCCAGAGCGATTGCCTCTGTTTTATCATACTCCCTTTGGGTAACATCAATTTCATAATAATTATCATAATGAAATGAAACAGGAAGTGCAAAACTTTTTCCTATTGAAAAGTTTTTTACATAACTTATTCTATCATAATTTGCATATGAAATTCTATCATTTAAGAAAAAATTAACATAAAAGTTAAATATCTTTAAACCGTGCTTCGATTTTGACCTCCCTGTTCGTGTTCTTATTTCTTCAAATTGCGGAATATCAACCGATATTTCACGCCATGTTGTCGCCAAAACCTCACCGTCTGCATGAAGATAACGCACACCCTCGCCTATTTGACTGTCAATAACCCCGCTTATTAAAAGCTGTCCTTTGCTTACAACATCGCCTGCGTTTACAAGACGGTTGCCGTTCACAGCGTCTATAAGCTCTATTACACCGTCATTTTTTGCCACAATATTACACGGAGTGTCTTTTTGGAATATCTCCGGCTTTAGTATGCGCTCTTTTATTTCAACAAATGCAGTAGTGCCTTTTATGTTTATCCCAATCCACGCAATTTTCTCAAGCTTGGTCATCGCAAAATTTTGTAAATACAAAATATCTACCTTTGAGTTTGGCGTTCCCGGGCGCAAGCCCGCCTCAAAAAGCACATTTGTTATTTGCTCTGCCGCAATATCGTTGTTGCCCGCAACATCTATCACCCAAATAAACCTTGTCAGAACAAACAATGCCGCAACAAAAAACAACATTCCCGCTGCAAACAGCTTTCTTTTCCTGTGCTTATGCAGGTGAAAGGGCATGCCGCTCCTTTTTTTTATGTAAACCCGGCAATGCGTTTTTTTGGCAATCGGTCGCAGCATTTTAAAGCCTTTAATGCTGACATTTGCGCTAACCCTTAGGCTGTCTTGCCTTTTAACATTCCAAAGGTAAATTCCTCGTCGGGCGCATATATTCAAAAAGCGTTCGGGAAATGCGCCCTCAACAACTATGGTAACACATCCCTTTATCAGATTTAGCAGCCGTATCAGCAGCATGTGCACACCCCTTATTCGTACTCGATTTTTTCTACTTTCCCTTCTATCAGCACATCAACATCCGTTATTGTGCGCAGTTCAAGGTTATTTCCACTTACAATAATAGTTTTATCCGGCGTTTTAAGCCGAATATACTGCTCCCCGTATTCAAGTATGCCGCTGTAATTTTCCACCGTTAATTGGTTATCGTTATATACCGTAAGCTTGGGAATATCCAATATAACCTCTTTGGGCATTTCAAGCATTTCCATAATTTTTTCCCTTCTTGTTTTCCCCATAACGCAAATCACCCCCTAAAATAATTTATGCAAAAATACAAGCTTTATGAATGTTGTACAATTATCGGGCACAACTTGAATATACATACTATGGGGGGATGTTTCATGAAGTTTATTATTTTTTTTGGTTTGTTTGTTTTGATAGGGCTTGTGACCGCTCCTGCCGATTGTCTTGCAGGCGCTCTGAGCGGGCTTGAGTTATGCTATACCATAATCATTCCGTCGCTTTTTCCCTTTTTTGTTTGTTCTAAGCTGCTTATTGGCTCGGGGGCGGCAAAAAAACTGGGCGATATGTGCCACAACATAATGCGTCCGCTATTTAACCTGCCTGGCAGCGCAGGCATCGCGTTGGTGCTGGGGCTGCTGAGCGGATACCCTGTCGGCGCACAATGCGCCGCAGACTTATACGAAAAAAACCTTTGCACAAAAGCGGAGGCACAGCGCATGATAGGCTTTTGCAACAATTCCGGACCATTATTCATAATGGGCTCGGTTGGCGCGGGTATGATGCATTCGGCTCAAGCAGGCATTGTCATGTATGCCATTCATGTGCTAAGCGCCCTTACTTTGGGCTTTATGTTGCGCTTTTATAAGGCAGACGAAAAAATGACGTTACAATGTGCAAAATATCGGCAAACAGCGCCGGAATTTCACAGCTTTGGCGCAGCGCTATCCGATGCCGTATCAAAATCGGCAGAGCTTATTTTATATGTTTGCGGGTTTATAGTTTTTTTCAATGCGCTCGTTGCAATTTTATTTCGATTTAACATTATTTTTGCAATGCAAAATTTTTTAAAATTGTTGGGCATATCAACTGAGGTATCCAATGCGCTTGCTTTTGGCATTTTTGAAATTACCGGCGGGGCGGTAAGAGCGGTGGCGCTCCCAACAGCACAGCTTAAAATTATTGTTGTCTCCGCCCTTTTGGCATGGTCCGGCATAAGCGTTATTTTGCAGGTGGCAGGTATAATATCAAAAGTTGGCTTATCCCCCTATATTTTAATTTTTTCAAAAGCGTTTCAAGCGCTCATTGCAAGCATATATGCCTTAATCTTTTTGCGGTTTGCTCCCTCGGCTTTGCAAGTTTTTGCAAGCAACAAATCGGCAACTGTCAA
>JALOAJ010000067.1 GCA_023228885.1 Bacillota bacterium
TGAGTGTAATGCCCTTTCCGTTATGGTCCTCATGCCCAACACCGTTCATGGCATGGCTGGTTCCGCCTATTCCATATTCATTTTTCAGAAAGTCTATGCGTTTCTTGGAATCCCTTTCTCTTATAAAAAAAGAATAGATACGCATTTTACCACTTTCTATGCCACTGCCACGTTTTAATGCGGAATCTATTTCGTTTTGTGTAATAAAGCGTTTACCACCAAAGGAAATCGGCTCCGATGCGATAAACTGTTTTCGTTCTATTAGCAGTTCGGAAAGATTATTTGCAAGCTCCTGTGGTTTATGAAAGCGAAAGCGGAGTAGGTCATGATTTTCTCCATAAGCCTTTGCAAAACCTGTAATACCCTCAATAATTTGATTGCGCTTTTTAGGGTTATCAAGGCTTTCGGCTATTCTCGCTGTGCTTTCGGGGAAGCCCCCCTCAAACAATATTTCATCTAAAGGGAAATCACCGTTTCTATCTTGATGTAGATACCAAATTTTATCCGCAAGCTCTTTTCTTTCATTAAAACCTGCCTTGTTAATTTCCTCCTGCGGCATATATCGCCCTAAGTCAAGTAGTTCGCCTACTCGCTTGGCAGCTTGCTCCCACGAAAGTGTGTATTCATCTGTCACAACTTCCTTACCATATATGATTTTGATTCCGCCCTCATCAAACCAAACGGATACAGGAGTTTCGCCAAACATAAAACCTTTACCACCAACAGCATATTCATCTTTTAAAAATACTGCATTTTCGGAAGGAGATTTTTGCTTTTGATACTGCGTACAAATACGGAGTTTACTGGCATTTTTATTGCCGCCATCACACAGCACCTCGTCAATCATCTGCTGCGAAATAGAAAAAGCAGAGCCAAAAGCGAAATTCGCTTGCTCTGCTTTGCGGATTGTATTCTTTTGTTCTTCTTCGGTAGGGAAAAGGCTTAATTGTGTACCAATTCCGTCAGAACTATTTCCTCCGCCGAGTGTCGGATATTGTTCATTGCCTGTACCCACGCCATCTGCTGTGTCGATTTGTCGGGCAGGGATTCCTTGTCGATCATCTGCTTTATAATCAATTCCAGTTGTTCCTTCGCCATCCGGTCTATCTCCAAAAGATGGTCGGTCAGCTTGCCTGTTATCATTAGACTGCTGTATAGCCCCGGTCTGTGCTGTTTGATATACGTTCTTCTCATCATCCCGTATTTGCCGATTGTCCGATTGTCCTCCGGCAGGGTGAGGTCGGGTATCTGGTAATCGCCCTCCATCTTGTAAATTATCCCTTCTGTCATGGCTATCATCCCTTTCTATATTTTCTTTATTATTATCATATACCGGTTTTTCTTTTTCCGCAAATTTTTTTGCCTGTAATTTTTCTTCACGTTCAGCCGCCTGTATTGTTTTGCCGATACTACCAAGAGCATTTTCAGCAATTGCACTTGCGGCACTACCAAGAATTGATATGGTTTCCGGTGTGTTAAAATCTATAATATTTCTAAATTCATCATCTGCGGCAAATATGTCATCAGGATTTTGTCCCAAACGATTTAAAATCATGGATGCAACTGAATAAGTTGCAAGACGCTCAAACGCAACCTCAATATTAAAATCGTCCAGTTCCTCTAAAAAGCTATTTTCCTTAGCATATTTTAGTTCGTGCAAATAATCTTGTTTGTTGTCCTGTACTGCATTACGAGCGGCACAGATAACTGCATCAATAACGGTGGTAGTGACTTCCAGTTCACCAAAGGTGTTTTCAAGGGTTTCAATAACAGCGGCTTCGTGCTTGTTGCTGTATTGCCATAGCTTAACCTCATTTCCGTAAAAACTATTGGTGTCGGAAATATCAAAAACATAATTTAGTTTAAAATGCCCATTGTTATCGGATAACAGGGCAATACCCTTTGAGCCTTTATTTATCCAACGGTGGAGCTTATCTGTCCATATCTCAAAACTTGCACAGGCGGTAGCGTCCGGACGTTGGGCATAAATGAGAACTTGATCCTCAAAGGAGTATTTATATTGCCATGATGCGGAGCGTAAAAAAGCTGCCCAGTTTTCATAATTGGACAGCTTTTTGACAGTATTTTGTGAAAGCTCAAATATGAGTTGTGTTTTGCTTGCCAATTAGAAGCACCTCCTTATCGTAAATTTTCTTTGCCCCTACGTTTCCCTTTTAGGCGGTCTGCAACATCCAATAGATTACTTAGCGACCTGTATTTATTATCTTCTAACCCTTTTTGAATCATGTCATAATCACGATAGTCCAAACTATTTAAAACATTGCATACTTTATTTAGCTTGCCGAGGGTATCCGTTGGATTGATAAGTGAAATAATGTTTTTGTCTATATCGTCCTCTGGGATAAGATTAATTTTAACGGTACGGGCATTACTTAGTAGTAATGCATTTGGATTTATGAGGATGCCGGCACTGCCAAGATTATCCGTAAGAGCGCCATTTCTACATGGCAAATCAATATTTACTCCATTATCTAAAAACTTTATACTTGCTGTTATCATGACTATCTCTCCATTTCCTTATGTTTAATTGATTTCGCCTTTTCGGTGTTGCAAAGCCATAACAATGCTTTCATCGTATTTATATTTGAGTCTATATAATCGAATTTGTTTTTTACAAAGCTATCAGCACAGCCTTTAAAATCCGGTGTATCAATATCCACAAGTGTTTGCTTAGATAAGCTACCTAAATAGTCGAAAAACTCATCTTTGTTTTTAAACTTAGATGCCTGTTTTATATGTTCAAAGCTAAAACTGTTATACACAAGCTGTCCGCCTGCATTGCTATCGGGATTGTAATATACCATTGTAATTGTTTTGCTTTGCGGGGAAACATAAAATTTCTCTCTTTGGAACTCACCATAATGATTAAGTACAAATATTTCATTCAACTCTTTTTCTGAACGTGCAGGAACATACTTTGTTCCGTTTTGCTCCATTTTTTCTGCAAATTCACAAATATGAAAAATTCCATGCCCAACCTTTGTGTGGTAATCGTCAATATAGGTGCACTTTCGCGTAACCCTTTCGCCACCGGAAAATGTTAATTCAATATTGCCGCCATCAGGGATTATAAAAAGGGTATTATATTGGCTGTCTATAAATCGTATTGTTTTTTCGTCCATAATCATCGCTCCATTTCCTTGCTTTTTGGCTTTTTGTTCTGCTGTGCCTGTTTAGCTTCAAGAAGTTTCAACTTTTCTGCCACCCATTTGGGATAATGTTCGGGTTTTAATACACCCTGCACTTCATATCTTTCAAAGCGGCTATGCTCACCAGAATAAAGGTAATTACAAAACACAGCATTTCCTATTGCATTGGCACGGGCACCGTTTCCTCCTGTGACATAAACAATTTGGCTGGCGGCATGGCGATGTTCGGGGCGAAGTGCATCCGCTTTTATCGCAACAACCTTGCCTTCAATGCTTTCGCTGTAATCATTGGAATAACACATATCAGCACGAATCATTTCAAAAGGGATTTTCATTTTATCCTGTTCTGCCTTGACTTGTTCTACCTGCTGTGCCAATCGCTGTACGAATAATTCTGCAATCTCAATATAACTATTGCTAATCATACAATTATCATAGCGTCCAAAAAGTTCGTTATAGGTATAATCGGCAACGATATAACAGTGTCCATTCTTGTCCTGCATATTTTCACCGATTACAATTTCCTTATTGCCGATGTGAATTGCCTGTATAATGACATAATCTCCTACCATTCTTTTTTCTTTGTCCATAAAACCCTACCTTTCCGGCTCATGCCTATGTTTCTTTTTTGACGGGGGTCTATTCAACTGTTTTTCTGTGTCATTTTGAATGGGAGTAGTAGACAATGAGCCAATAGACTGTAAATAACTAATTTCCTCACTTACATGTCTATACAAATCCAACCTTGCCGAATTATAATCACTTATATAATTGCCCCAGTAGTAATCATCACCGTTTTTACATTTCCAAGTAACATACTGTGATGCACCATTTATGTTTTCCCCTAATACAAATTCCGTCTTTCCCACAAAAATACTATCAATGATTTTATAACCTCTGTTAATTCGCTCATCCATAAACCAACACCTCCAAATGTAAAAACCGCCCTTTTTGATAAAAAGGCGGTTTAGCGTTCGTGTTCACGTTGTTTTTTCCTGTGCCAATCTTCAAGTAATTTCAGCAAGGTGTCCTCCATTTGCTTTGCAGAATAGTGTTTCGGAAAATATTTTCGTAATTTATCCTCTTTAAAAGTGATTTTTACTTTTTTCGGTTTCTGCTCTTGCATAATGGAGTCCATCACATCAACATTTATCCGTCCTTCCTCTGCAAACTTGCGTATTTTGGAAGCCTGTGCAATAGAGGGGGAGGTTTCCTCTTTTTCTATAACCTTTATTAGTTCTGCCTGCTCCTTTGAGCCTAAGTAGGATATTTCAACAGCAGCATTTAAAGCGATTTTCTTTTCATCTACCATTTCAAGTAGGGGGTCGATGAGGTTGGTAAGACGGATGTAACGCCTAATTTGGTCTTTACTCTCGCCAACTTGTTCGCCGAGTTCAACATCTGAACGACCTTTATTTAACTTCGTCGCAACTTGCGACGAAGTTAAATCTGTCCTTGCACCCTGTCTTTTTATGGCCTCTAACTTTAACTGATAGGCAAAAGCTTTTTCGCTGGGGAGAATATTCTCGCGCTGTAAATTACTATCTACAAGAAGTATGGTAGCAGTATCATCATCAAGTTTTTTAACCACAACAGGAATTTCGCTTATCCCCGCAAGCTCACAGGCTTTCACTCGCCTGTGTCCGGAAAGAATTTCATAACCGCCATCTTTATGTGGTCTTGCAATAATAGGGGATAAAACACCGCTCTGCTTGATACTCTCAACAAGTTCATCCATGCTCTCGTCAAGCAAAACCTTAAAAGGCTGTGATTCAAAGGGCTTCAACTCTGAAATGGCAACAGGCTTAATTTCTTCTGTATTCCGTTCCTCGTCGGTCTTAAATATATCATCGTATGGGGTCAGACTTATGTTTAATGCGGGATTTTTCATTATTTAGCACCTCCTTTGTTAAAGCACGGTACGCCTGTGCTACCTTACCGCTTTTGTCATAGCTGTATATGCTTTTCCCTATTGCTGATGTTTCAGCGGCTCTGATAGATAGGGGAATTTCCGTTTTGAAAACTTTCAGATTATTCCCGTATGTATTTCTGATTAACTTAGAAATACCCTTTGCAAAATTTGTTCGGCTGTCTACCATCGTCATAAGAATGCCACCAACCTTTAACCCGGGGTTTATCTGCCGCCGCACCTTTGAAACGGTTTTCAAAAGCTGTTCCAATCCTTTTGCGGGTAGATATTGTGCCTGCACCGGAATAATGATTTCATTTGCCGCTGTAAGAGCATTTGTTGTCAGCATACCAAGGGAAGGAGTACAGTCGAGCAGCACAAAATCGTAGTCAGTTTTGATTTGGCTTATGTATTCCTTTAAAATTTGTTCCCGACTCATGATGTTTACAAGTACCGTTTCAATACCCGACAATTCAATGTTTGCAGGCACTAAGTCCACACCCTCGTTGTGGTGCAGGATACCTTCGCCTGTTTCGATTGGCTTTTCATCAATAACTTTTTGCAAGAGCGTTGCCAAGGTAACAGGCAAATCGTCCGGCTGGGGAAAGCCAAGACTTTCAGTTAAGCTACCTTGTGCATCACAATCAATAAGTAGCACCCGTTTACCCTCGTTTGCCAAGCCGATACCTAAGTTGACCGTTGTGGTGGTTTTGCCACAACCGCCTTTTTGATTGGCTATCGCTATAACCTTTGACATTTTTTTAACACCTCCATAAATTTATCCGTATAAATCGTGATTAACCTTTGCACTATAAAAACTATCTATTGTTTCAAGTGAGTTGTATATCGTGGTAATTAAAAACGCCCGTATGTTACGGACGTTAGATGTATTATCTTTTATCGAATCATGGATATACTCAATATGTTCGGATGTGATTTTTAAAAACCGACTTCTCACCACATCTGTGGGATAGTCCTGTTTGTTTATTCTAATCGTGGGGGAGCGTGAGCATACCACGTCGGTCATGATTAAAACAATTTCATCAAGCCATGCCCCGTACTGTACTTTGATAATGTCATAATCAATGTTTTT
>JALOAJ010000002.1 GCA_023228885.1 Bacillota bacterium
TATGAATTTCTAATTTTCCTTTTCGCGATGGCGAGTATATCTTCAGAAACTACCAATTCAACAGTTTTTATCTCCTCACCGTTTAAAAACACACTCACCGTGCCATGGCTTTGACCTTGATACACAGGTGCGGTTAAAAAGCTTGGAGTGTTGCACACGACCTTTATTTTATCGTCTTTTTTCGCGGCAAACGCAATATCAGATAGCGAATGCAAAAAAACTTTATCTGTATCCGCACCCATTAGAGGAACAGCTCTTGCATAACCGTTTGCTTTGACCGGAACTTTTAACTTGTAAAGTGAAAAACAGCTATCCATCATTTGTTTATGGTCATTCCAATCGTCCGGTGCGGAAAGCGTAACCGCAATAAGCTTTAAACAATCTTTCGTTGCGGAAGAAACAAGACACCTGCCGCATTTTTTTGTAAACCCTGTTTTCACCCCGTCCGCACCCTTGTATTGAGATAACAGCTTGTTATGATTAGAAAGGGTGCGCACATTTTCGCCTTCATTAGTGGTCGAATAAATAGTTTTAACCTTTGTTGACACAATTTCGGCAAATGCAGGCATTTCAAGCGCATATCTGGTTATTTGCGCTAAGTCATATGCAGTTGTGTAATGGTTTTCATCGTCCAGCCCATGCGGGTTGGTAAACGAAGTGTTTAAAAGCCCCAAGTCCTTGGCCTTTGATGTCATAAGGTCGGCAAAGCTTTTTGTATCCCCCGATATATGCTCGGCAATGGCAGCCCCCGCATCATTGCCGGAATTTAGCATCAGCCCATACAGTAAATCCCTAAGGCTTATTTTTTCGCCTGCCTTTAGGTAGATGGAAGAACCCTCAATCCCCGCTGATTTACTGCTAACTGTTACGATGTCATCAAGATTACCTTTTTCAATCGCAACCGCTGCCGTCATTATTTTTGTTGTGCTTGCCATTCCAAGGCGAGCGCCGGAGTTTTTCTCCATCAAAACCCTGCCTGTGTTGGCATCTATCAAGACAGCGCTTTTTGCGGAAATTGCATATGTTTTTTGGCTGAAAAAAAATAAAATAATGAATAAAAAAGTTAATTTTTTAAACAAAAAAATCACCTCATTTTTAATATATGAGGCAATTTGTGGTGTTAGTCTTTACTTTTGCCAAAAAAAGAACTAATGCCTTTAATCAACTCGGGCATAGAGTCGATAACTTTTTCCAACGCCGTTTCGGAGTTGACATTTAAAATTTTCACATTTCCCTTTTCAACAATCAAAAATCCAACCGGAGATACGGTAACCCCTCCTCCGCTTCCGCCTGCCACTTGTTGGTCCTCAATGCTTTCTTCTTTGTTAAGCCCGCCCATTCCAAAACCCAACGAAACCTTGGTAACAGGTATTATGGTAATGTTGTCGGATGTTTCAATGGGCGTTCCGATTACGGTATTCACATCAATCATTTCACGAATACCTCGCAGCGTTGATGCAAATATATTTTCAAGACCATTTGCCATTTCTTCACCACCGTTTTTTAATATATTTTACTTTGCTTATTATATCTTTCATAAATTGGCATTGCGCGTTTGGCTATATAATATATCTTATAAGGGCGCATTTTAAAAGACGCACCAAAAGCCATATTAAAACATTTTTCTGTATAATCCGGGGTTAATGCTATGTTAATTTTATTTTTTATGTTAAGGTATTTATCCACAAATGAAACGGCAGCTGTTATAACTCCCCATATAGCCCCATTTGCAATACCGGTAGCGGCAGCGTTTGAAAACCCGAATGTAACGCTAAGGTCAATTCTTTCAACAACAAGTTCTTTTTCAAGTTTTTTTAAAATTAAGATAATGTCCTCTTTTTCGTTTTTTAAAAACGCCTTGATTTGCTTTAAATTTTTAAAAACTTCTTTATAATCAGCCCCCAAAAGCTTAACGCGCAACCCGCCGTCTTTTGTCTGCTTAGAGGATGAATATACCGTCAGTACGCCTATTTTAACTTTCAGTTTGTTATCGCTGTATTTAATTTCTATGCGCCACTTGCAAACTGCCATAAAAATCATCAACAGTATTATTATGCATAATGCAGTAAGAAATATCCACATAATCTCACAATCCCACTTAATAAATTGCCATGCCTAATCTTCGCCCGAACCTAAGGTTGTTTGGCCGTCATCGTCAATAATAAATCCATCTATCGGAGGAAGCGAGGAAATCGACTCTATTGCAAAGCTGCGTAAAAAATCGTCTGTGGTGCAAAAAAGCGCAGGTCTGCCGGGTGCGTTTAGCTTTCCCGTTTCCTCAATAAGCCCAATTTCAACCAACCGCGTCACCGAATTGTCGCTGTTGACGCCGCGTATTTTTTCTATCGTTGAGCGTGTAACCGGTTGTTTATATGCAACAATTGCAAGCACTTCAAGGGTTGCGTTTGAAAGCGGATTTCTTTTTTGCGGCGGGACTATTTTTTGAATGTATTCGGAAAATTCATCCTTTGTCGCCATTTGGTATTTGTCCCCGATTTTTATAATTTTTATACCTCTTTTTTCGGTATCGTATTTATCTGCCAAACGGGTAATAATCGATTGCAAAGTAGGCTTGTCAATTTTTGTTATGTCAGAAAGCTTATCAACGGATATGGCATCCCCGGCGGCAAATAAAACTGCCTCTATAATGCCTTCAATCTTATGTATTTCCAAACCTTAACACTTCCCCTTCACATACCTAAGTTCGGATTTGCCGTCTTTTTTCATTATTTTTATTCTGTTTAGCTTAATTAACTCTAAAACTGCCAAGAAAGAGGCAACCGCCTCGCTTTTTGTTTTCATTCCTTTAAAAATATCGCTAAAGCAAACCCTGTTAAACCGTTTTAGCTTTGACAAAATTGCTTTTACCCTTGAAAATACCGACACCACTTCTTTTCCCGCAACAGCCTTGAATCGGCTGTTTGAAATAGGACGGCGATATTTTATTCTTTCGGCAACTTCAGAAATAGCGCCGTACAAATGGGATAATTCAACCTGTGAAAGACTTTCATCAATAAGCATCGGTTGTATATATTCTTGCATTTTGTAAAAAGTAAGCCCTCCCGCAAATTCCCTTTCGCGAAAAAAAAGCGATGCTTGCTTAAATCGTTTATATTCAATAAGCCTTTGGGCAAGTTCAACTTGCGGGTCATCCTCGTCCGCTGCATCTTCATCATATTTGGGCAGCAGCATTTTTGATTTAATATAAAGCAAATGCGCCGCAATCACCAAAAATTCGCTTGAAACTTCAATGTCGAAATGTTCCATCTCGGCAAGGTAATCGATATATTGCTCTGTAATTTCAAAAATAGGTATGTCGTAAAGACTTAACTTATTTTTGTTTATAAGATGCAGCAATAAATCAAGCGGTCCTTCAAATATTTCAAGCTTAAACGAAATTTGTTTCATTTATCGGCAATTCCTTTCAGCCGGGTATTATAAACTCAACCCCTTTAAATATCGCGTTCATAAGGTTTGACACACCGTTTGAAAGCACAGGGGTTAAAAACCCGGAATAAAGCAGCACTATCATTATTATCATGCCGTATCGCTCATATTGCATGTACTTATAGTAAATTCGGTTTGGTAAAAAAGCGCCTAAAATTTTCGAGCCGTCAAGGGGCGGAATCGGTAAAAAATTGAACATTGCAATAGCGCAATTATAAACAAACAGCTTTAGTATAAATGTAACATAAAACTTTTGGGATGTTATATATATGTTGCCTCCTTGCATGACAATAAAACCCGCAAGGTATAACACAAAAGCGCTTATACACGCAAGAATTATATTTGATACCGGTCCTGCAAGAGCAGTTATCGCCATTCCTTTTTTTGTGTCTTTAAAATATCGTGGGTCAACAGGCACAGGTTTTGCCCAACCGAAGCCAACCGTCAAAAGCATAATAAAGCCTATCCAATCAATATGCCTAATAGGGTTTAACGAAAGCCTACCCTGCCTTTTTGCGGTGTTATCCCCCAGCGCAAATGCCGCAAGGCCATGTGAAAGCTCATGGATTGTAAGCGAAATCAAAAGCGCCGGTATAAGCAATAAAATCTCTGAGATAGAGTTGTTGCGAAGCAATAAATCACCCTTTACATAATATCATTTTTAATAATGTCTTGATAACTTTCCCGAGCAATCGCAAGCTTTGGTTTACCGCCGCTCACCATAACAACAGGCGGACGGGGAATTCTATTGTAATTGCTTGCCATAGAGTAATTATAACCGCCGGTGGCCAAAACAGCAATCAAATCTCCGGGCTTGAGGGAAGGCATTTTAATGTTTTTAATTAGCAAATCGCCCGATTCGCAGCATTTTCCCGCAATTGTGACAATTTTTTTAGGCTTTTCCGTTGGGTTTTCAACCTTTAGAGCATGATATTTAGAACGATATAATATATAGCGCGGGTTGTCACTCATACCTCCGTCAACCGAAATGTATGTACGAATGTTGGGAATTTCTTTGACAGAGCCAACAGTATAAACCGTTATGCCTGCCGGCGCAACTATAGAGCGCCCCGGCTCCATAATTATTTTGGGCAAGCTTATGTTTCTTTCTTTTGTAATTTGCTTAACCGTTTGCGAAATATGGCGAATAAAGTCGCCGTATGGCACAGGGTTGTCGGTTTTGGTATATTTAATGCCGTATCCGCCCCCCAAATTAAGCTCGGTTATTTCGTTGCCCGTCTTTTCTTTAATGTCGGCAATAAAATGCATCATTTTTTGAGCTGCAAGCAAAAACGGCTCAATTTCAAAAATCTGAGAGCCAATATGGCAATGAACGCCCTTTACATTTATGCCTTCCAATGTATAAGCCTTTTTAATAATGTTTTCCGCCTCGCCCGTTTCAAGCGCAACGCCAAATTTAGAATCAATTTGACCTGTGCGAATAAAATCATGCGTGTGAGCATCCACCCCCGGCTTTATTCTGAAGGATACCGAAATATCCTTGCCTTTTTCTTTTGCAATTTCCCCAAGCATGTCAAGTTCCGTCTCATTATCAACTACAATTCTGCCAACATTATTCGTTACCGCAAGCAGCAGCTCGTCCTTCGTCTTATTATTTCCGTGGAAATAAATCTTTTCCATGGGGAAATTCGCTTTAATAGCGGTGTATAATTCGCCGCCTGAAACAACATCAAGCCCTAAGCCTTCTTCATTTGCAATGCTGCAAATACGCAAGCAACAAAACGCTTTGCTTGCATACAGCACCAAGCCATTGCCGTTATAGTGCTCATCAAGCGCCTTTTTATACAAACGGCAGTTTTCACGGATTTTGTCCTCATCCATAATATATAGCGGGGTTTTATATTCCTTTGCAAGTTCAGACACATCCGCTCCGCCTATTGTTAAGATGTTTTTTTCATTTACTCCTAAGCAATCTAATATAAACAAAAGCTGTCACCTCAATATAAATTTTAACATATAATAAAAAAAGTGTCAAATGTATTAATCAATTTACATTAACCATTATCGTTAAAAAATTGGAATATGTTTTGCGCTGTTTTTTTGTCAATGCCCTGCACGGACGAAAGCTGCTGCACGCTTGCGGTTTTAATTGAGTTTATTGTTTTAAAATGCTTTAACAACGCCTTTTTCCTTGCCGGTCCAACCCCTGTTATCTCATCAAGCTGTGATGCTATTGCAGATTTTTTGCGCCGTTTTTTATGGCTTGCCAACGCAAATCTGTGAACCTCATCTTGCACGGATGTCAGAAACAAAAACAAACTGCTTTGACGGTTTATATCAATAAGATTATCTGCGGTTGTTAAAGCTTTGGTTCTGTGACGGTCATCCTTAACCATGCCAAACAAAGGGATTTTTAACTTGAAAAAGTCTAAAATTGGGGCAACTGCATTTACATGCCCCTTCCCCCCGTCAATCAAAATCAAGCCAGGCAAGGGTGTAAACCCCTTTTCGCCTTCAACACCGTTTGACAATCGCCGATAAAGAACCTCTTTCATACTTTCGTAGTCATTTGCGCCTTCTACCGACCGAATATTGAATTTTTTATAATCGCTTTTTTTCGCAACCCCATTTTCGAACACAACACACACGCCCACGCTGTTTGTACCGGATATATTTGAAATGTCGTATGATTCTATTCTTTTAGGTATTTCATTAAGCCCCAATGTTTCTTTTAATTCAAGCAACAAATTGTTAATTTTTCGTTGAGCCCTGTCGAACTTATCCAAATGATTGTGCAAATCCTCAACCGCATTGTTTTTCGCCATTTTCACCATCGCAAGCTTTTCTCCCCTTTGCGGAACAACAATTTTTATTGATGCACCGCATTTTTCTGAAAGCCAGCGCCGAATCAGCTCAATATCTTCGATTTTTTCTTGCAGTATAATTGTTTTGGGTATATAAGTTGAGGTGCCGTAATATTGTTTTATAAAATCCGTCAAAATTTCCCCTTTTTCGCCATCTTCCTTGAAAAAATATTTTTCTCTGCCCAGCATTTTGCCTTGCCTTATAAAAAATATTTGTATGCAAAAATCTTTTTTTTCTTTTGCAACGGCTATAATATCTTGATTTCCGGGGTTTGTTGACACAATTTTTTGTTTTTCGGAAATTTTATCAATAGCAATGATTTTATCCCTAATCTTTGCCGCCCGCTCAAATTCAAGTTTTTGTGAAGCCTGCTGCATTTGTGTTGTCAACGCTTTGGTAATTTCCCTATGCTTGCCCTCAAGCAACGAGATTACCTCTTGGAAGTTGCTTTGATATTCCTCTTTTGATATTTTTCCGATGCAAGGAGCGCTGCACTGGTTAATATGATAATTTAAACATGGTCTGGTTTTGCCTATATCTCGAGGGAGCACTTTTTTACAAGTGCGTATTTTAAATATTTTTTTTGAAATGTCAATGGTTTCTTTAATTATTTCGCTATTTAAATACGGACCGAAATATAGCGCACCATCGTTTTCAATCTTTCTGGCAAGCAAAATTCGGGGATATTCCTCATTTACCGTAAGTTTAATATAAGGAAAGTTTTTATCGTCTTTTAATAAAATGTTATACTTTGGGGTGTATTTTTTAATTAAATTGCATTCAAGAACCAAAGCTTCAAACTCGGTATCGGTTATTATATACTCAAAGCGGTCAATATTTTCAATCATCGCCGCAACTTTAGGCGGATGGGATTTACTGCTTTGAAAGTATTGAGATACCCTATTTTTAAGGTTTTTTGCCTTGCCCACATATATAACATTGCCCTCTTTATTATACATTATATATACGCCCGGCTCATTGGGCAGCGCTTTTAGCTTTTGTTTAAACATGATTTTCTCCTTGGTACGCGATATTAAAGGAAATATAAAAATAGCCCTGTTTTATATACATACCAACTTGTTACCAATACGGGCTTGCCCGGCTTGGTAACAAGAACAATTTGCAAAGCTAATTACTTAGCAGGTATTAATAACAACAGAACTATATAATGTTAGGTTTGTTTTAAAAAACTAAATTTACAGGCAGCATTTGCCGCAAAACTTTATAAACTACTCGGCAAAGTTGGAGGAAATGAGTTCCACAAGAGCATTTACGGCTTGTTCTTCGTCCGGGCCTTCGGCAAGAATAGTGATGGTAATTCCGCGTGTTATTCCAAGCGAAAGCACGCCAAGAAGGCTTTTGGCATTCACCCTGCGTTCTTCCTTTTCGACCCAAATGCCCGATTTAAATTCATTTGCTTTTTGGATAAAAAAGGTTGCGGGTCTTGCATGTAGCCCAACTTGATTGCTAACAAGCACCTCTTTAGAAAACATATTATCTCTCCCCCGTTATTCAAACATTAAATTTTCCCTACTGCTACTATATTATAGCATACTAAACTTCTTTCATAAAGTCAATATTTTTTTATGATTTTGTTGTAAAGCGACCGAACTTTTACATATCCAAGAAAAACTGCATGGTTTTTACAGCAAAATTCGGCAAACCTTCATGCCCAAAATCGGGGTATATAGCAACATCCTTGGGTGATGTTATATTATTATATGCGGCAAATTGTGTTGAAGGCGGGCATATTGTGTCCATAAGCCCGGTTCCCATTAAAACCTGCGCCTTTATTCTTTTGGAAATATTTTTAACATCTATGTAGCCAAGGCGGTTGAATATTTCGTGCTCTCGCTCGTGGCAAGGGTCAAATTGTCTAAAATATGTGCGTATCTCTTCATAAGCGCCAACTGCCAAATCCATTTCCCAAACACGCTTGTAATCAGACAAAAAGGGTATTGCGGGCGCAATTTTTCTGATTCTTGGCTCCAAAGCCGCACAGGCAATTGTAAGCCCCCCGCCTTGTGAGCCCCCTTTTGCAGCAACCCTTTTTTCATCCACCTCCGGAAAATCCATAACAATTTTGGCAAGCTGCGCGGTATCCAAAAAAATGTGCCTAAAAAGCAAATCATGCGGGTTATCGCTCGAAAGACCGCGAATGATGTGGCCTCTATGCGTATTGCCTATAACGCCGCCAACATCTTCAGATTCACCCGCTTGCCCGCGGCAATCAAGCGCTGCAACACAAAAACCTTGCCCGGCATATGTAAGAAGGCTGTCCCAATCAGCAGACCTTCCGGTATATCCGTGAAATTCCAAAACAGCGGGAGCAGGCTTAGCGATAAACTTGGGTCGTGCAAACTTTGCATGCACTCGCGCTCCTTTAACGCCGGTAAAATAAAGGTCAAAGCACTCTACTGTCGGAAACTTATAACCAAGCGGCACTAACTCAACTTCCGCAGTTATTTTATTCATTTCTTCAAGAGCCAAATCCCAGTATTGATCTATATCTGACGGGCAGGGGTTTATACCTGTGTATTCCCTTAACTTTGCAAGAGGCATATCGACAAGCGGCATTTTAAAACATCCTTTTCTTAAATTTTTAACATGGTGCCCAATGAGTTTGATGCACCTTATACTTTATCAAATCAAAAGCAATTTTAACACCATTAATAATTTTTGTCAAGCTTTTTAGCTGTTCGCCCTGACAAATGGGTTGGTGTGTTTTTCCCTGCCGATGGTTGTTGAAAGCCCATGCCCCGGATACACCGCCGTGTCATCCGGCAAGCTATATAGTTTTTTTACGGACTTCTTCAGCACGTCAAAATCCCCGCCCTCCAAGTCACATCTGCCTATCGAACCTTTAAAAAGAGTATCGCCGGTAAAAACAACGCCGCCTGAACTGAGGCAAACCCCATCCGGAGAATGTCCCGGTGTTTTTATTATTGTTATGCTACGCGAACCAACAGTAAAATCTTCAGATGCAATCGGCACATTAAACTCCGTCTTAACCCTGTCAATTGCGCCGACATGGTCAAAATGCGAATGTGTAATGGCAATGTACTTTACAGTTAAACCGTCAGTTTTTATAGCTTCCAAAATTTTGTCCGCATCGTCGCCCGGGTCAATAACCACCACTTCTTTTGTGGCGGCATCGCCAAACAAATAACAATTTGCCATAAGCGAGCCAACCGGTATTCGTTTTAGTATCATAATAGCCCTACTTTCATTGTTATTGACGCTTTCGTATAACCGATATTACATTTTTTATTTTCCAAAATCTTTTTATAATTTTCTCCAACTGTTCTTTATCTTTAATTTCAAGCGTTATATTTATTATGGCAAGCGATTCTTTGGTGGAACGAGCATTTATAGCGTGCATGCTTATTTTGGATTCAGATACAATGTTTGTAGCCTCAAGCACAAGACCTTGACGGTCGTTTGCAACAATTTGTATATCGGTAAAAAAGCTTGATTTATTGTCTTCATCCCACCACACATCAATAAACCGTTGTTCTTCTCCTAAGGCTTTATCTTGAAGATTAATTGCATTTATGCAATCCTTACGATGTACCGAAACCCCTCTGCCCCGCGTTATATATCCAACAATATCATCACCCGGCACAGGGTTGCAACAGCGTGAAAATCGTATCAAGCAATTATCTATCCCTTTTACAACGACGCTATTATTATTTTGAGCAGGTCTTTGTTTTGTAATGTGGGTAATCTGGAGGTTGGTCTCATCAATTTTTTCTGTTTCACGATGTTTTTCTTTTATTCTTGATATTACTTTAGTTATCGGTATGCCTCCGTAACCTATTCCGGCATGAAGGTCGTCCACCGATGAAAAATTATATTTTTTTAAAACTTGCTTTAGCCATTCGTTTTTAGTTGCCGCCGCTACCGGCAACCCGTTTCTTTTTAACTCCTTTTCAAGCATATCCCTGCCGCGAACGATGTTTCCTTCACGATTTTCCCTTTTAAACCAGTCGTTGATTTTTTTTCTTGCCTGTGATGTCTTAACCATCTTAACCCAATCACGGCTGGGACCATGCGGCACGGATGAGGTGATAATTTCAACAATATCTCCGTTTTGCAACTTGTAATCAAGCGGCACAATTCTTCCGTTTATTTTTGCGCCGGTTGTTTTGTTACCGATTGCGCTGTGTATTGTGTACGCGAAATCAATCGGAATTGCCCCTGCCGGCAAATTGATTACATCGCCTTTCGGCGAAAAAACAAAAACTTCATCTTCAAATAAATCCATACGAATATTTCGCATAAATTCATCGGCGTCCGATACCGACTGTTCGCTGTGTATATCAATCAGTTGCCGCACCCATTCAAGTTTGGAATCAATATCTCTTTTACCGGTTACCCCTTCTTTATACTTCCAATGCGCAGCAATTCCCACTTCTGCAATTTTATGCATTTCCCATGTTCTTATTTGGATTTCAAAAGGTCGCCCGCGCGGACCGATAACCGATGTATGCAGCGATTGGTACATATTCTTTTTAGGCATGGCAATATAGTCTTTAAATCGCCCCGAGATGGGCTTGTAAAGCTCGTGAACCAAACCAAGTACAGCGTAACACTCGCTTATCGATTCAGTAATAACCCTAACTGCAAGTAAATCATATATTTCTTCTATATCTATATTATTTGTATACATTTTTCTGTAAATGCTGTAAAAATGCTTAACACGCCCCTCTATTCGGGCGTTTATTTCAAGCTCATCAAGCTTCGTTTTAAGCATTTCCTTTAATGATTCAAGATAATCCTCCCGAACCTTTCTGTTAATTGCTATGCGTTCTGCAATTTCGTGATAGGCGTCCGGGTCAAGATACAAAAGGGATAAATCCTCAAGCTCCCACTTTATTCTTGAAATTCCCAAACGGTGCGCAAGCGGAGCATATATTTCCATTGTTTCATGCGCCTTTTCAAGTTGTTTTTCCCGCTCTATGCTTTTTAGCGTGCGCATATTGTGCAGCCTATCCGCCAGCTTAATCAAAACAACTCTGATGTCTTTCGCCATTGCAAGAAACATTTTTCGGAAATTTTCAATTTGCTGTTCTTCTTTTGTGCTGTATGGAAGGCGTCCAAGCTTTGTAACCCCTTCAACCAAAATGGCGACGGATTTGCCGAACATGCTTTTTATGTCCTCAATTTTATATTCGGTATCCTCGGCAATGTCATGAAGTAAGGCAGCAATAATCGACTCACAATCAAGCTCAATATCCGCAAGAATGTGGGCAACGCTCAAAGGATGGCTGACAAAAGGCTCACCTGACACCCTTGACTGACCTTCATGAGCGGTAACGGAAAAATTAAATGCCTTATCAAGCGTTAATTCATCGTATTTTGGGTTGTATTCCGCTATTTTTTCTTTTAGATGTTGATATGATACTTCAATCGTTTCCTCGTGTTGGCGCATCTTTTATCACCCGCTTACTTTTTATTTTAATTACATGTGGCGCTCCTACTGGAACCCTTGCTTTTTTATGTCTTTAATAACAAGCTGCACCTTCTTTTCGCCCCTGAATATATTAACATTTAAATTCCCCGCAACATTAACAACATCGCCGAAACTTATTTCATTTGCCTTATCCCCCATGCTAAAGCCTATTGCTTCAAGTTTTATGCCTTCTTTATCTACAACCATTTTTAAATGTTTTCCGCCGCTTAGGGTGGTAATATACGAAACCTTTGCATTATTATATGAAAAAATCGGCTGTGCGTTTCCCATGCCAAAAGGCTCGAGCAACGAAAGGTGTTCAACAGTTTTTAAATTGATGTCTTCTTTTTGTATAGGCGAATCTATATAAAGAATAGGCTCAAAATCTTCTTCTGAAAGAACGCCCTCGGCAAACTTATTAATTTTATTGCTAAATGCATCAATTTTTTCAGATGAAAGTGAAAGCCCCGCCGCAAGGGCATGACCGCCGTATCGTGACAAATAATCTTTTGAATATGTAAGCGCTTCAAAAAGATTGAAGCCGCTTATACTCCTGCCTGAACCCTTTGCATTTTTTTTATCAATTGAAATTAAAAACGAAGGTCGATAATATCTTTCGGTGATTTTAGACGACACAATGCCAATAACCCCTTGGTGCCAACCTTCCTTTGCAACCACAATCACATTATTTTTATGCAGGTTGTTACATTCTATCAGTTCAACCGCTTGCAAAAATATTTCATGCCCGATTTGTTGGCGTTGCTCATTTTCTTCTGAAAGCCGCATTGCAATTTCAAACGCCTTTTGTTCATCGGCGCACAAAAGTAACTCAAGGCTTTTATTTGCGTTTGAAAGCCTGCCTGCCGCATTTAAACGAGGCGCAAGTATAAAACCCACATGACCGGCAGTTATAGGCTTTCCATCAAGCTTTGTTGCCTTTAAAAGGGCATTTATTCCAATGTTGCCGCCGGAAGCAAGGTTTTTAAGACCGATTGAAACAAAAGCCCTGTTTTCGCTTACAAGCGGAGCAACATCAGCAACGGTGGCAAGGCAAACAAGCCCCGCATATCTATCAAACAACAGGCTTTTATTTTTTCCGCCTTCGAGCGCCTCTATCAGCTTAAAAACAACCCCTGCCCCAACAAGCTCTTTAAAGGGGTATTCACAATCATCCCTTTTAGGGTTAATTACGGCATGGCATTCGGGGATAACATTCTTACACTCATGATGGTCGGTCACTATAACATCCATTCCGAGGGATTTTGCATATTCTATTTCATCATGCGCCGTTACCCCTGTATCAACCGTTATGACAAGCTTTGTGCCTTTTTCGGAAATAATGTCAAGGGCGGATAAATTTATACCATACCCTTCGCTTTCTCTTTCCGGGATATAAAAGTCTGCATTTGCGCCCCTGTCAGTTAAATACATATACAAAATCGCCGTGGATGTTATGCCGTCTGCATCATAATCGCCATAAATTGTTATACGCTCGCCGCTTTGCAATGCTTTTGTTATTCTGTCAACCGCTTTTTCTATATCCTTTAAAAGCGAATAACTATAAAACTTATTTTCCATTTGCAAGCCGTTATTTAAAAGGTTGCCTCTATTTTGCAGCACAGCGGCGGCAAGGCGTGAAATATCATATTGCACGCTAAGACGCGAAACAATATCCTCATCGTAATTTTTATAAACCCACTTCTTTGAAGTAATTATAATCCCCTCACTATTTTGATGGATTTTCTGCAAAGGCTTTAATCTTCTCTATCATATTTAAAACCTGTTCTTTTAGAACATAATATTCTGCCCTTCCGTTGATTTTAATGGCAACATATCTGTCTTGATATGCAACACCCTCTACGATATCGTCTTCCCTGCCGTCGTTAAAAGCGAACACGGCGGTAAAAATGGGTTGTCCCTGCGGCGCTTGCGCAACAATGCCGCGGAGGGTAAGACCGATAATTTCTTGATAGATTTTTTTAAAAGCGCTTTCATCGGCGGCATTACCGTTTATAAAGTACAAAGAATTTTCATCTTGATGTTCTATCTTAAAGTTATAAACTGCCCCCTCATTGCTGAGCGTTATAGCATCAACTGTATCTATCATTTGCAAATAAACAAGGGTGTCAATTAGCAGCGTTGGGTTTACATCTCTATACCCGAAGGCAGATTCTAAAACTGTGTAAACAGCCTTTTCATCTTTTATTTTAACATAAAACCCGTTGTCCTCCCGTTCGCCCAAAAGTAAAGTTATCGGTTGCTTGTCCTGTTCGGTAAAGCTGATTGTATATGTCGGTTTATCAAGCCCATATTTTGCATATGATGCCGGGTTATCATCGACAAATGTTTCTATATTAATGTCGGTAATCTTCTCCATAACATTCATGCTGAAGTAATCGCTTGAAACATCCCGTTGGAAGGGTGAAACCATCTTCCATGGATTTAACGAGGCTGTACCCTGTTGGGATTCCTGCTCCGTCTTTAACTGCAAAACAATGTCCGCATCGCTTCGCAAAATTTGTATTTTTATAAGCTCCTCCGGGTTTATTTTTGCAAGGGAGCGCTCCCTATAAGTGTCCTCCGGCGCAATAAACGATTCAATTTTAGAAGAATACACGGTATATATTGTGTCATCATCTGCAGTTTTAAAATAGTAGCTTGAGCCAGTTGGGGTTTTGCTGCCTATAATAAAATGTTTTTCAGTTCCATCCGATAAAGCGACAAAAGGAGTGCCTGTTGGGTTTTCAAAACCAAAAATAGAGTAATCCGATACATTATCTATTATTGTTTCGGCGTTTATACTTGAAAAATCGTATGCCAAGTTGTCTACCTTTACATTGTAAAGTTTTATTTCTTCTTTGCCGCGAATTGCCCATTTATCTTCCTGCGCGTAAAAGGCATACTCAAAATCAGCGGTTGCTATATTCATCAGCTTGATATTTTCTTTTTCGGTTTTAAAAATCGATATAACATCCGGCAGGGTTCTATCAATTTCGTCTTGAGGCATGTTTAAATTGGTAATTCCAAAATAAGCGCCGACTAAAACTACAAGAGCAACTGCTGTTATGATAATTCTTTTTCTCACAAATGACGCCTCCTAAGCCATGTTATAAGCCCTGCCGCCAAAACAATTATTGGAAGGAAAATTGCAAAAACCAATGACCAAAGCTTTATATCCTGTTGACGCATATCCAGTCTTGCCGGTGAAAGGCTTTTGGGGCGTATGTTCATGGGCTCCGTTTCATCAATTTGCCAATTTACGCTTCCCAAAATAAAATCCTTGTTCATCATGGTAAATTCATCATTTAATATTTCCGATGTGCCCGCTACAAAGATTTTTCCTTCATTTTTGTTATCGTTATTATATCGGGTGGCAATAACGGCAACAGAGAAAGGTCCCCTTGCGCTTTGCCCCTGTCGGTCGTTAGCCATAGATTTATCCGATGATGTAAGCAGGGTTTCCACCTTGACATAATTTTTTTCTTCCCATATGGGGGAAACCTCCATTGCTTGATACACCAATAAGTTCAAATTGTTATTTACGATAGCTGTTGTAATCGGATGGCTTTTTACAATTGGCACAAAGCAAAGCGGGGTGTTATAGGCTATCCGCTTAGTGTCGCCTTCAAATATGATATTCCCGCCTATTGAAATTCCCAAATCGGAAAGATACGATTCCAACCGAGGCAATGGCGGGGCGTTAAAATCAAGATAAACCTGAATGCTTTTACCCTTTTTTAAATAGCTGTCTACCGCCTCAATTTCATCGGCTGTAAAATCGGCTTTGGGTGAAATTATAACAAAGGCGTCAAAGCTTTCCGAAAAGCCCTCCGATAGGGTTGAAACAGTTTCAAATTCTATGTTATCTTCTTTTAAAAGCTGCTGCATGGCGGTGGAACTCTTTTCACCGTGTCCCTCCGTAAAGGCAACTTTTATGTCAGCCCTTTTTGAAAGCGAGGTTATGGCGGTTGTTATTTTATTTTCCGCATTAAATTGGTCGTTTGCACCGGACATGGGGTTGTAAGAATATAGCTCGGAAGATGAAATGACCTTGAAATTTTCACCGTTGTCAACCACGATTGTTCCGGGGCTAATTGAGCTGCCCAATGTTTGATACCGCTGCACCTTTGACGGGTCTTTAACCGGGTCGTAAATCTTCAAGCTTAAATTCGAGTTTAAATTTACATAGCGCATAAGCAGTTCATGCTTTAACATGTCCTCATTGCCGGACACTTCGATTAAAACCAAATCAGTTTTTTCATTTATATTTTTAACTATTTCTATTGTTTGCTCTGTCAGCTCATAAATTTTACTTTCGGTAAGGTCTGCTTTCAGCGTAAATTTGTCGGATAGCACACCCACAATAACATTAACTAAAATGGCAATTGCAATAAAACCTGCCAATGTAACGGCAGAACCCGAGCCGTATATAAATTTTTTATCGGTGAAAAACCTTTTTAATTTTTTCATAGTAATCTCCAGTACTTTTTATTTTTTGCATACAGTATATATTTAAAGTATTTAACTCCAGCGCCTTTTTTCTATTGTTTGAATTGTCAGGAAAATAAAAACTGCCGCAAAACTGATAAAAAATATAATTGATGAAACGCTTAAAATGCCTGTTGTAAACTCGCTGTATCGATTCATTACAGATAACCAATCTATAACCTTTTTAACTATTGCATTGTTAAACAAAGATGCCACCATCCCGGAAAGCTGAATAAAAAGCAATATAACAAATGTGATTATAGCCGCTGTAATTTGGCTTTCGGTAGTGCATGAAACAAACACGCCCACGGCAATTAACGAACAGCCCAACAAATAAAACCCCAAATAATGAGCAATTATAGGAAAAATCATAAGGTTGCCGTAAAGCAGCATCATCAATGGATAAACAAGCGTTATTATAAGCGTGATTCCAAATAAGCAAATTGCTGAAAAATATTTGCCAAGAACTATTTTTGTTACCGTTATGGGTGCGGTTAGCAACAGCTGGTCTGTTTTATTTCTTCGCTCCTCGGTAAAAAGCCGCATTGTAAGGAGCGGTACGATAAAAACCAAAATAACGGTTAGGTTGCTAAAATAATAAGCCATTTCCGTGATGGTGTTTTGCAGGTTTATCGCCACGAAAAAAATGCCGGAAAACAAAAGATAAACCCCAAGAAAAATATAACCCGTCGGTGATGTGAAATATGCTTTCAGTTCCCTGTTAAATACTGCCGTCATTATTATCCGCCTCCTGTGCTGTATTTTCGCTTATATCCTCTTTTACCTCATTGCTTGCCGCAGGTATTGGTTGTTCAACGGTGGTGAGTTTTAAAAATACATCTTCAAGCGATAAGCTTTGAGCGCCCAACTCTAAAATGGGCATTTGGTTTTGAGCAAGCAAATAAAACATTTCACGCCTTATATCGGCATCATCGGCGGTTTCAATGTAATAATCAAAGGCATTTTCGTCTTTTTTTACCGAATTTATGTTCTGTATTTCATCAAAAGTGTGTAAAACATCCAACACCTTTTGTTCGTCGCCTTCTATTCTAACCTTAAAGCTTGAAGCGCCCGTCATGCTTTTTGAAAGGTTTTCGGGTGTGTCCTCCGCAACGATTTTTCCGTTGTTTATTATAACTACACGCTCACATATAGCGCTTACCTCGGGCAATATATGAGAGCTTAAAATGACGGTTCTTTCTTTGCCGAGTGATTTTATTACATTTCTGATTTCGTTTATTTGCTTAGGGTCCAAGCCCGCGGTGGGTTCATCTAAAATTAAAATTTCAGGGTCGCCAAGGAGTGTTTGGGCAAGCCCGACCCTTTGTTTATAACCTTTTGAAAGGTTTTTGATAATTCGGTGCGCAACGGCTGTAATTTTTACCGTTTCCATCACTTCTTTTATATGCTTTTGCACATCGTTTTTTATATTTTTTAACTTATATACAAACACCAAATAATCATACACCGTCATATCAAGATATAGCGGCGGGTTTTCCGGCAAATACCCGATTTTGCTTTTAACCTGTTCCGGGTTTTTAAGAACATCAAGACCATCAACCTGACAAACGCCCGAGGTTGATGAAATATAGCCGGTGATAATGTTCATTGTTGTTGTTTTCCCCGCCCCGTTTGGTCCGAGAAAGCCAACAATCTCACCCTTTTCAACCTTAAAAGAAACATCGTCAACCGCTACCTTGTTGCCAAATCTTTTAGTAAGATTTAAGATTTCAATCAAATTTCTTCAACTCCTTGTTTTCTCTTTATTCGTTGCTCACAATTTTGATTCCAAGCTCCATAAGCTGTTTTCTGTCAACAATATCCGGCGCATTTGTCATAAGCTCAGAAGCGTTTTGCACCTTTGGAAACGCCATAACATCCCTTATTGAATTGCTGCCGGTCAAAAGCATCATCAGGCGGTCAAGCCCATATGCCATGCCGCCATGCGGAGGCGTGCCGTATTTAAATGCATCAAGCAAATAACCGAATCGTTTATGCGCTTCTTCGTCGGAGAACCCAAGCAACGAAAACATTTTCTTTTGCAGGTTGCTGTCATAAATTCTTATGCTTCCTCCGCCCAACTCAGTTCCGTTTAAAATAATGTCGTATGCTTTTGCCCGTACTTTAAGCGGGTCAACATCCAACAGTTCAACATCTTCGTCCTTTGGCGATGTAAACGGATGGTGTTTAGCAACATATTTTTTTTGCTCATCATCATACTCTAAAAGCGGAAAGTCTGTCACCCATAAAAAATTAAATTTACTTTTATCTATCAAATCAAGTCGGCAGGCAATTTCCAGCCGCAAATTCCCAAGCGCGTCAAACACAATTTCATCTTTATCGGCAACAAAAAGCAAAACATCGCCTACAACGGCGCCTGCCCGTTGAATAATTGAATTTACATCGTCAGTTGACAAAAACTTTGCTATCGGTGATTTTAGTTCATCCTTTGTAATTATAACCCATGCAAGCCCTTTTGCCCTATATGTTTTAACAAAGTCAACAAGCGAATCAAGGTCGCGCCTTGAAAGCTTATCCGCCCCGCCCTTTACATTGATTGCACGCACACTGCCGCCGGATGCCTCCGCATCTGCAAACACCTTAAAGCCGCAGCCTTTGGCTATGTCGGTCACATTAATAAGCTCCAAACCAAAGCGTGTGTCCGGCTTGTCCGAACCAAAGCGTTCCATAGCCTCGTCATATGGCAACCGCTCAAACGGCGTTTCGATTTTAACCCCCATTATTTCATGAAATACATCAACTAACATACCCTCATTGACAGCTATAACATCATCAATATCAACAAATGACATTTCAATGTCTATCTGGGTAAACTCCGGCTGCCTGTCTGCCCGCAGGTCTTCATCCCTAAAGCATCGCGCTATTTGAAAATATCTGTCCATGCCCGCAACCATTAAAAGTTGTTTATACAGTTGAGGCGATTGCGGCAAGGCGTAAAATGCACCGTTGTGCACACGGCTTGGAACTAAGTAATCGCGCGCGCCCTCGGGAGTGCTTTTGATAAGCATTGGGGTTTCAATTTCTAAAAATCCGTTTTTATCAAAATAATCACGGACAACTTTGCAAGCTTTGTGCCGAAGAATAATATTTTTTTGCATGTCGGGACGGCGCAAATCAAGGTATCGATATTTAAGCCTAACCTGCTCGTTTGTGTCGCTGTCCTCCTCAATGTAAAAGGGTGGTGTTTGCGATTTGGAATATATAACAAGGCTGTTTACAACCACCTCAACTTCCCCGGTTGAAATGTTTTTATTTACCGTTTCGGCATCCCTTAACCGAACAACGCCTTCTATGCCTATCACATATTCGCTTCGTACACCCTCCGCCCTTTCAAATATACCGTCTTTTGCCCGCTCGTTCACAACAAGCTGCACCATGCCGGTTCGGTCACGAAGGTCGATAAACAGCACCCCGCCTAAATCACGATTTTTGGCAGCCCAACCCATCAATGTTACGGTGTTTCCAACATCAGATTTTGTAAGCTCGCCGCAATAATTTGTTCTTTTTAACCCAGCCAGTCCCTTTTGCATTTTAACCACCATTCCTGCTATGTGCAATTTTTCTTAGCAAAAATATGCACTTCAGCATTAATTTTTATTAGATTTACTTCATTTTATCTGACAAGTCTTTTAACTTTACAGCCTTTTCAATTCCTGTTTGCATATCCTTTAAATTGCCTTCTCCTGCTGAAATTTCATCATCCCCGATAACCAAAACAAACTTTGCTCCTATTTTGTCGGCGTATTTCATTTGGGCTTTTAAACTTCTGCCCATTAAATCGCTTTGCGCATTTATGCCGTCACTTCTTAGCTGCTGTATAAGCTCAAATGCTTTGTTGTTTGCGCCTTCTCCTATCGGTGCAATATATATCGTTACGGCATCCGCCATCTTCGGAAATAAATTATTTTCGTTTAGCACAATAATCAAGCGTTCCAGCCCAAGCCCAAAGCCAACTCCGGGCGTAGGCGGACCTCCTACCTGTTCCACAAGGCTATTATACCTTCCACCGCCGCATATTACAACACCATTGTATTTAATTTCAAAAACAGTAGTGGTATAATAATCAAGACCGCGAACAATGGTAGGGTCTATCCCGAATTTAACATTTGCAAGCCCAAGAAAGCGCTGCACATCGTTAAAGTGCGATTTGCAACTATCGCATTGCTCGTCAATTAACATCGGCGCGCCTTCGCCTATTTTCTTGCAAGTTTTATTTTTGCAATCTATAATTCGCATTGGATTTTTTTCAAGCCGCGTCAAGCAAGTTTGGCAAAGCTTGTCTTTATATTGCTCAAAATATTCAATCAACTTTTTATTATAATCGGGGCGGCATTCTCCGCAGCCCACGCTGTTTATATAAAGCTCTGCATCTTTTAAACCAAGCTTTTGCATAAACTGTGTTGCAAGCGCAATAACCTCTGCATCCGATTGAGGCAGTTTTGTGCCAAAAAGCTCTATACCAAACTGGTTAAACTCCCGCAACCGCCCGGCTTGCGGTTTTTCATAGCGATAGCACGACATTATATAATAAAGCTTTGACGGTGCGGCGGCGGCGTATAAATTATTTTCAATATATGCCCTGACAACGCCCGAAGTGCCTTCGGGGCGTAGCGTTATGCTTCTGCCGCCTTTGTCGATAAAAGTGTACATTTCTTTTTGCACAATGTCGGTAGTATCGCCCACGCCGCGCTCAAAAAGCTCGGTGTGCTCAAACACCGGAACACGAATTTGACCATATCCAAATAGTGCGCATACATCGTGTATTATGTTTTCAACATAGCGCCATTTATAAACTTCGTCCGGTAAAATATCTTTAGTGCCTCTGGGCGCTTTTGTCAACATATAATCAACCTCCTGTGAAGTAATTTGTAAGCGTGCCTACATTTTCAATAATAACATCAACTTTGTCGCCTTCTTTAAGCTCCCCGCAACCTGCGGGCGTTCCGGTTGCTATAACATCGCCCGGCAAAAGGGTCATAATATTCGATATTTCTTCCACAAGAAAATCAATATCCCATATTAAATGCTTTGTATTGGAACTTTGCCGAACCTTACCGTTTACAAGCAATTCAATATCTAAATTATTAGGCTGTACGCCGCAAGCTATAGACGGACCGAGCGGAGCAAATGTGTCATATGATTTTGACCGTGTCCATTGACCGTCTGCCTTTTGAATGTTACGTGCGGTAACATCGTTAAAGCAAGAATATCCCAATATATAATCGTCTGCAGTATTTTTTTTAATCGACTTTGCCTTTTTGCCTATAATAATCGCAAGCTCTGCCTCAAAATCTACCCTGTCCACCCCTTTGGGGCGTAAAATTTCTTCGTTGTGCGCTATAATTGCAGTGTTCGGCTTGATAAAGAGTTTTGGGAAAGCATCTGCAAACTCGTTCATTTCAAGTTGGTGTTCTCGATAGTTCAACCCGACACACACTATCTTGGAGGGTTTGCATGGCGGCAAAATTTTAATTTCTTCTATATTGTACTTTGTGCCGGAAACTGTGTATTCTCCAAAGATATCGCCGTCAATAACCGAAACGATATTACAATCCGCCGCACCGTAAAATTTTTTACCGTTATGTAAAAACCTTATAATTTTCAAAATAATCCCCCTTTTGCGGCAGATAATATTACTCTCCACACTTCGTCAACCCCTTCGCCGGTTACGGCAGAAAAGGGGATTACTGTATTTACCTCAAGCGTGTCTTTGATAAGTTCTACCGCCTTTGGTATTTGCATTTTTTTTAATTTATCTTTTTTTGTGGCTATTACAGTCGGTTCAAAACCGCTGCCCTTAACCCATTCCATCATTACAACATCATCAGGCGAAGGTTTGTGGCGGATATCAACAAGCAAAATAACCGAAACAAGCTTTTCCCTTGTTGAGAGGTAACATTCAATCATCTTACCCCATTTTTCCTTTTCAACTTTCGACACTCTGGCAAAACCATAGCCGGGCAAATCAACCAGGTTAATTTTTGAATTTACCTCATAAAAATTAATAGTTGCCGTTTTACCGGGGGTTGAGCTTATTCTTGCAAGCGCTTTTCTTCCCGTCAACTTATTTATTAAAGAGGATTTTCCCACATTTGACCTGCCCGCAAACGCAACATCGTAAAGGTTGTTTTGCGGGTACTGGCTTGGCTGAGCGGCTGATATTAAAATGCGTGCATCATTTATTTTCATTGGCTTACACCTGTTTTATCGGCAAAGCTTTTTAAATGACCGTCCGTAATGGAAAGCTGCGGCTCGTCCATTTTTTGCGCAAGCGATGTTTCAATAACCGCATTCATGGAATCCGCCTTTATAAATTTAATTTTTTGTGCAACCGCATCCGGGATATCTTTTAAATCCTTTTCGTTTTCAAGCGGTATTATAATACTTGTTATGCCCGCCCTAAAGGCGGCAAGCACCTTTTCCTTTATTCCGCCAACCGGAAGTATTCTTCCTCTAAGTGTGATTTCACCCGTCATTGCAACATCTTTTTTAACCGCGTACCCGGTAAGCGCGGAAATGAGCGAAATTGCAATGGTTATCCCCGCCGACGGACCATCTTTCGGCGTTGCGCCGTCCGGCACATGAATGTGTATATCGTTGTTCTTATAAAAATCCTTTTCTATTCCTAACAAATCAGCAACGGAACGAATGTAGCTTATCGCGGCTTGCGCCGATTCCTTCATTACATCGCCCAACTGCCCGGTAAGCACAACATCTCCTTTACCGTGCATAACATTCGTCTCAATTTGTAAAGTGTCGCCGCCAAACTGTGTCCATGCAAGCCCTGTTGCAACCCCCACTTCGTCCTTTTCTTTTATTTCGTCGTAATTATATTTCCTGTTACCCAAAAAGAGTTCTATATTGGCAGAGTTTATTGTGATGCTCTTTATATCGTCCTCAATGATTTTTCGTGCCGATTTTCGGCAAATCGTTGCAATTTGCCGTTCCAGCTCCCGCACTCCCGCCTCTTTGGTATAAAAGTTGATGATATCGTCAACCGCCTCTTGCCTAATTCTCAGCTTTGCGGCGGTGATGCCATGCGCCCGCCTTTGTTTGGGAATTAAATATCGCACAGCAATCTCAATTTTCTCCTGCACGGTATAGCTTGAAAGGTTTATAACCTCCATTCTGTCAAACAACGGCCGTGGTATGCCCTCAACGCTGTTCGCAGTCATTATAAACATTATATCGGATAAATCAAAAGGCACCTCGATGTAATGGTCGGTAAACGCATAGTTTTGCTCTGAATCGAGCACCTCAAGCATGGCGGATGCAGGGTCACCCCTAAATTCGCTGCCCATTTTGTCTATTTCGTCAAGCAATATCATGGCATTTTTACTTTTTGCCTGCCGGACGGCATTAATAATGCGCCCCGGCATTGCGCCGATATAAGTTTTTCTGTGCCCCCTTATATCCGCTTCATCTCGAACCCCGCCAAGCGACATTCGCGCATATTTTCGTTTAAGCGCCTTTGCAATACTTTTTGCAATAGATGTTTTACCTACGCCCGGCGGGCCGATAAGGCAAAGTATCGGACCCTTAACATCCTTTGCAAGCTGTCTTACCGCTAAAAATTCCAATATACGCTCTTTAACATCATCCAACCCAAAATGGTCGCGGTCTAATATACTTTTTGCTTGAATTAGATTTTGGTTCTCTTTTGTTCTTGTGTTCCATGGCAGCGATAACACAGTATCCAAATATGTTTTCAAAACAGCGCTATCCGGCATATTTGGCGACAAAGTCAAAAGCCTTTCGGCATCGGAAATAAGCTTTTCCTTTGTTTCTGCCGGCATTTCCGCTTTGGCTATCTTTAGCTTATATTCCTTTACCTCATCGCCTATTCCGCCCTTATCGCCCAATTCCTTTTGAATAACCTTAACCTGTTCTCGAAGATAGTATTCGCGCTGGCTTTTGCTGATTTGCGTTTTAACTTTATCCGAAATGTCCCTGCGCAGGCGGGCAATTTCCATTTCTTTTTGCATCAACACAATCAGCTTGCCTACCCGTCTTTCAACATTTGTTTCTTGAAGTATTTGCATTTTATCTTCAAGGTCAACAAAAATGTTCGATGCGATTAAATCGGCAATTTCGCCGGGGTTTTTAATATTCATCATAGAAACGATAAACTCTTGCGGCGTTTGCGATACAATGTTCAAATATTCATCAAAAATATCTTTCACGGTGCGGGTCATCGCCTCAAGCTCAGGAGTCATTTTAGGAGATGTGTTCGGGTGTTTGCGTATCTCGCCCATTGCAAGCTTTTCGTTTTCGTCAATGCTCAGTAATTTCCCGCGGGAAATACCCTCAACAAGCACACGAATATTCCCGCCTGGCAGCTTTAAAAGCTGCTTAACTTTTGAAATTGTGCCAAAAGAATATAGATTTTCAATTTTTGGGTCGTCAATTTCATCATCTGTTTGCGAAACCAAAAAAATTTGCTGGTCGCCAATCATTGAATGCTCAAGCGCCGCTATTGACTTTTTTCTGCCGACATCCAAGTGCAGCACAACATATGGAAATATGCAAAGCCCGCGAAGCGGCAAAACCGGCAGCCTTACCTTTTGCGCCTTTGCATCTGTTCTTTTTATATTATCCAAAAAATACTCACCTCAAAGTAAAATATAAATACAATCCATTATAGCACGACATAGATTTAAAGCATCAGACTACATCATTTATATATTATAACTTTTTTTAAAGACGATTTCAACCTTTTTCTAAAAAAGCAGGCTTTAAGTGTAATATTTTACGCATAAATTCATCTAAATTGTTGTATCTTTGCTTTTAAAAATGCCGGTTGCAGCAATAATTTTTTGATTGCCAAGCGACTGCTCGTCCAATTGTTTGTTTTGTTTTTTTATTCCGAATGTTTCGTCAAACACATCATAAATATTTTCAACGCAAACCACATCTATTTGCAAATCGGAAAACATTCGCCGATAGTTATCCCTCGGAATCAAAACCTTTTTTATATTTGCGTTTTGCGCCGCCTCAACCTTTTCTACAATGCCGCCGACAGGACGCACCGTCCCCTGTAATGAAATTTCACCCGTCATTGCAAGTTCTATATCAATTGGAATGTTTTTAATTGCAGAGTAAACGGCGCATACAACCGCAATTCCCGCGGAAGGTCCGTCAACCGTTGCGCTGCCGGGAAAGTTTATGTGAATGTCATATTTTGAAAAGTCTATGTTGTAAAAAGTTTTCAAAACGGTGAGCATATTTTCAATCGAGCTTTTTGCGCTGCTTTTTCTTGACAGCTTTTGCGCCCCTGAAGGTGAAAGCTCCTCGTTTTCTATTATGCCGGTAATGCAAAGTTTGCCGCTGCCCGGCATGGCGTTTACCTCAATATCCATCAACATCCCGTATGAACCGCCGTAAACTGCAAGCCCGTTTACAAAGCCAACCGCACAGCCCTTTTGCACCTTTTTTTCGGGTTTTGGGTTGCACCTGCTAAATTCAACTACCCATTCTATGTCGGGTATTTCTATTGTATTTCTGTTTTCAAATATTGCAACGCTGCTTGCTATTTGAACAATGTTTACTGCTTCCCTGCCGTTTTGAGCATATCGTTCAATTAGTTCTGCAGCGCCGTCAGTCAATACAACATTTCCTTTTACTGCCGCATTTTTTGCTATTTTTGATATTTCGCTGTTTGTAAGCGGTTTAAAAAATATTTCAACGCAACGCGACCGCAGCGCCGCAGGCAACTCCTCCGGCATTCTTGTTGTAGCCCCTACCAATCGGAAATCGGCAGGCAATCCCTTTTGAAACATCTCATGTATATGAGCCGGTATGTTACCGTCTGACGAGCTGTAATATGCACTTTCCAAAAACACGTTTCTATCTTCCAGCACCTTTAAAAGCTTGTTCATTTGGATGGGGTGCAGTTCGCCTATTTCATCTATAAAAAGCATTCCTCCATGCGCCTTTGTCACAGCCCCCGGTTTTGGCTGGGGAATCCCGGCATTTCCGTAAGAACCCGCACCTTGATATATAGGGTCATGTACCGTGCCGATAAGCGGGTCTGCAATTCCCCTGTCGTCAAAGCGAAGGGTGGCGGCATCTATTTCGACATACTTTGCCATGTTAGAAAACGGAGAAAGCGGGTGTTTTTTTGCCTCATCAAGCACAACACGCGCTGCCGCCGTTTTGCCGATTCCCGGCGGACCGTATATAATAACATGTTGGGGGTTAGGACTGCAAATTGCCGCCCTAAGCGCCTTTAAGCCTTGCGCTTGACCAACAATTTCATTTAAACTTGTTGGTCTTGTGACCTCGGACAGCGGCTTGGTCAGTTTAATTTGCCTAAGATTACGCAGTTTTAACAATTCTTTTTTTGATTCATATTCAATTGACCTTTTTGAGTCTGTTTTGGTTTTCACCATGCCGAAAAAATAAAACAGCATTATAACGGATAACACAAATTGCACTACAAACAAAATTGCAATAAACATGAAAGAATAATCCCTCCCAATTAATTTTTTACTCGCCTTTTGATATTATTTCTTTATTTGGGAATAAAATTCCGTCATATGTAAAAAATATTTAAAGAACTGGGGGATGGATTGTAAATGAATGCAAAAAAGTTTATATTTATTTTTATTATAGTTACATTAATTTTTTCCGGTGCTGTGTGGAGGCTGTCCTCTGCCCCAACTCTTTCAAAGGTGGGGTCAAGGGGCGAGGAGGTTCGCCAAATTCAAATCAGGTTAAGAAATTGGGGGTATAACATTTCAGCAATTGACGGCATTTATGGCCCTAATACCAAAAATGCAGTAACCCAATTTCAAAAGAACAACGGTTTGAAGGTTGATGGAATTGCCGGGGCGCAAACCTTGGGTGCAATGGGCATTCAGTCATCAAATAATTACGAAAATAACATCCAGCTTTTAGCAAGGATAATAAGTGCGGAATCAAGGGGAGAGCCTTATTCCGGTCAAGTTGCGGTTGGCGCTGTGGTATTGAACCGAGTTCGTCACCCGTCATTCCCAAACACAATTTCAGGTGTTATATATCAACCGGGGGCGTTTACCGCAATAAACGATGGGCAATTCAACGCTTCTATATCCGTCACATCCTATAACGCCGCACGTGATGCAATGAACGGATGGGACCCATCATACGGAGCAATTTATTATTATAACCCTGCAAAGACAACCAATAAGTGGATATATTCCAGACCGGTCGTAACACGAATAGGAACACATGTATTTGCAAAATAAAAACAAAGGGGCTGACAAATGTTTTGTCTGCCCCTTTGATATGTTTTTTGTAAAATATATACCGCTTACTTTAGATTAAACCACGCATCAAGACCGGGATATTGCGCAACATCGCCGAGTTCTTCTTCTATTCTTATAAGTTGATTATATTTTGCAACCCGGTCTGTTCGTGAAGGCGCGCCAGTTTTGATTTGCCCGGAGTTGGTTGCAACAGCAATGTCGGCAATTGTGGTATCTTCAGTTTCGCCGCTCCTATGAGAAGTTACCGCAGTATATCCTGCACGATTTGCCATTTCAATCGATTCGAGCGTTTCGGTAAGTGTTCCGATTTGATTAACCTTAATAAGAATTGAATTTGCAACACCCAAGTCAATCCCTTTTTGCAGCCGCTCTGTATTTGTAACAAATAAGTCGTCACCAACAAGTTGTATTTTTTTGCCCAAAACCTTGGTCAGCATATCCCAAGCCTCCCAATCTTCTTCTGAAACGCCATCCTCCAATGAAATAATCGGGTATTTTTCCGCAAGCATTACCCAATAATCAACCAATTGTTGTTTTGTGTACATTATATCCGTTTTCCAGAAATAGTAGTTTCCTTCCTGCCCTTTCTTCTTTGCCGCTTCATACATTTCTGTGGCAGCCGCATCAATAGCTATTTTAAAATCTACTCCCGGCTTAAAACCTGCTTTTTCGATTGCCTCAATAATGATTTGTATAGCTTCTTCATCATTTTTCAAGTTCGGAGCAAAGCCGCCCTCATCGCCAACTGCGGTGCTGTAACCCTTTTCTTTTAACACGCTTTTTAAATTGTGGAAAACTTCCGCGCAATTTTTCAAAGCCTCTTTAAACGACTTAGCGCCAACCGGCATAATCATAAATTCTTGAATGTTAATGCTGTTGTCTGCATGCTCCCCGCCGTTTATTATGTTCATCATCGGAACAGGCAGCACCTTTGCGTTGCAACCGCCGATATAGTTATAAAGCGACATTCCAAGCGCCTCTGCCGCCGCCTTTGCCACAGCAAGCGACACCCCCAAAATAGCGTTAGCGCCAAGTCTACCCTTGTTGGGAGTGCCATCAAGTTCTATCATAACTTTGTCAATATTGTTTTGTTCCAACACATTCATGCCGATAACAGCGTCGGCAATTTCGGTATTTACATTCTTTACCGCCGTTAAAACGCCTTTTCCAAGATAACGCGTTTTATCATCATCTCTAAGCTCAATCGCCTCAAAAGCGCCGGTTGACGCGCCGGACGGAACTGCCGCCCTGCCAACAAACCCGCTTTCCGTCAAAACCTCAACCTCAATGGTAGGGTTACCTCTCGAATCAATAATCTCTCTTGCTTTAACATCCTCAATCATAATTACCTGTTTCATTCTAAACTCCATTCCTGCTGCGTGAAATAAGTCTGTGTCACACATGCATTTTTTAATATAATATTTAAAGCACACCATCTTTAAAGCATGCTAAATTATCATGCTGTTCCCCGTCATTTCGGACGGAATATCAAGCCCCATTAAATGCAGCATGGTAGGCGCTAAATCGGCAAGTATCCCGCTTTTCTTAAGCTGCTTTTTTTCGCCGACCAATATAAGCGGCACCTTATTTGTTGAATGCGCCGTATGAATATTGCCATCATCCGAAAGCATTTGTTCAGCGTTTCCGTGGTCTGCCGTTATCAATGCAACGCCTTTTTGCGCAAGCACTTCGTCAACAACCTTGCCCACACATACATCCACCGCTTCGACAGCTGACACAGCCGCATCAAAATTCCCTGTATGCCCCACCATATCACAATTAGCGTAATTTAAAATAATAACATCATACTTCTTTTCCCTAAGGCGGCGTATACATTCGTCTGTGACTTCATAAGCGCTCATTTCGGGCTTTAAATCGTAAGTCGCTACCTTAGGAGACGGAATCAACGCCCTGTCCTCGCCCTTAAAAACAGCCTCAATACCGCCGTTAAAGAAAAAAGTTACATGCGCATACTTTTCCGTTTCCGCAATTCTAAGCTGTTTAAACCCTTTTTGGCTAATATATTCACCGAAAGTATTAGTAAGGGATACCGGGCTAAAAGCAACCTCTACATTCGGCATACAAGCGTCATACTGGGTAAAGCAAACATAATGTGTGGGGAAATAGCCCTTTTCACGCTCAAACCCGCTAAAGTTTTCATCAACTATTGAGCGTGTTATTTCACGCGCCCTATCGGGGCGGAAATTGAAAAATATTACGCTGTCATTTTCGCTGATTTGGCTGCCCCCCTCAATAACAGCAGGAATAACAAATTCATCATTTACCCCTTGTTCATAAGATTGAGCAACCGCCTCGGCGGCATCTTTAAATTCAACGCCTTTTCCCAATACCATTGCATCGTAGCCTTTTTTTACTCTGTCCCACCTGTTATCACGGTCCATTGCATAGTATCTGCCCATAACAGTTGCAATCTTGCCCACACCGATTTTTATAATTTCCCCTTCAAGATCGTTGATGTACTCCAACCCCGATGTCGGCGGTACATCCCGACCATCAAGCAGGCAGTGAATATACACATTTTTTAGGTTGTTTTTCTTGGCAAGTTCAAGCAACGCATAAAGATGGGTATTATGACTGTGCACGCCGCCGTCCGAAACAAGCCCGAGCAGATGCAACGATGAGTTGTTGGCTTTGCAATTTTCAATGGCGTCAATTAGCGTTTTGTTGCTAAAAAAATCCCCATCCTTTATGGATTTTGATATTCTCGTAAGTTCTTGATATACAATACGCCCTGCGCCGATATTGGTGTGCCCGACTTCGGAATTTCCCATCTGCCCATCGGGAAGCCCCACATCAGCCCCACTGCAGCTTATAACGCTGTGCTGCCACTTGTCAACAAGCGAATCCATATTGGGTGTTTTGGCATATGCAACAGCGTTTCCCGTCTTTTTGTCCGACAATCCGTATCCGTCTAAAATTAGAAGTGCCAATGGTCCGTTTTTCATATTAAGCTCCATATTATCCGTTAAAATTTGTTATTACAGAAAAGTCCCCTGCCTTCAATGACGCTCCGCCTATTAAACCGCCATCAATATCCGGCATGGATAAAAGCTGTGCGGCATTTTTCGCGTTCATACTGCCGCCGTATTGAATACGAACTAAATCAGCCGTTTCACTATCGTATAACTCACCGATAACGGTTCGAATCACCTTACAAACATCATTTGCTTGCTGTTCGGTTGCGGTTTTACCTGTGCCGATTGCCCAAATGGGCTCGTATGCTATAATTATTTTTTTTACATCCTCTTTGCTTATTCCGTTGCACGCAATTATCACCTGAGAACGCACAAGTTCTTCCGTAATACCTTGCTCACGCTGCTGCAAGCTTTCGCCACAACAAACAATAGGAACAAGACCTTTTGAAAGCGCAGTAGTAACCTTTTTGTTCACCGTTTCATCCGTTTCGCCAAAATACTGCCTTCTTTCGGAATGCCCGACAATAACATACTTAACCCCCAACCCTAAAAGCATATCAGCAGAAACCTCGCCCGTAAAAGCGCCGCTTTGCTCGTAATGCATATTTTGCGCGCCCACAACTATGTTCGTGTTTTGCGTAAGCTCAACCGCAAGCGCAAGAGAGGTGTACGGCGTGCAAATAATAACATCTGATTTTGCATCCTTTACAGCACCAATCAACTCACTTATGAGCTGTCTTGTTTCTTCCGGGGTTTTATTCATTTTCCAATTCCCTGCTATAACCTTTTTTCTTGACATTTTGTCACTTTCCTTTCAGGTGCAAAATTATTATTACTTATCATCGAGGCATGCAATACCCGGCAGTTCTTTCCCTTCAAGCAATTCAAGCGATGCGCCGCCGCCTGTGGAGATATGCGTCATTTTAGAAGAAAACCCAAGAGTCTCAACAGCCGCAACTGAATCCCCGCCGCCGATAATTGTTATTCCTATAACATTTGAAACCGCTTCGGCAACCTTTTTGGTTCCGTTTGCAAAACGCTCAAATTCAAAAACGCCCATAGGACCATTCCAAATTACAGTTTTACTTTTTGCTATCTCAGATGAAAAAAGTTTCACTGTTTCTTCCCCGATGTCCAACCCCATCCAACCGTCCGGTATGCCGTCGGATGGCACAGTTTTTTTGTCCGAATCAGCCTTAAACTCCGTTGCAACAACATTATCAACAGGCAGTACCAGTTTAACGCCTTTATCTTCCGCCTTTTTAACAAGATTTTTTGCAAGTTCAATTTTATCGTCCTCGCAAATAGATGTTCCAATATTTCGACCCTGTGCCTTAAAAAAGGTGTATGCCATGCCGCCGCCGATTAAGAGGGTGTCAACCTTGTCTATTAAATTTTCAATCACACCTATTTTGTCCGACACTTTTGCGCCGCCTAAAATTGCAACAAAGGGCCGCAAGGGGTTTGAAAGCGCCTCACCCATTATTTCGATTTCTTTTTGAATAAGAAACCCGCACACCGAAGGCAAATAGTCTGCAACGCCGGCAGTTGATGCATGTGCTCTGTGCGCCGTTCCAAATGCATCGTTTACAAATATATCGGCAAAGGATGCCAAGCCTTTTGCAAAGTCGGGATTGTTTTTTTCTTCTTCTGCATGAAACCTTACATTTTCAAGCAACATTATATCTCCATCTTTTAAACCGGATGCAAGTGATTTGGCATTTTCACCAATAACATCGGTTGCCATCTTAACTTCCTTACCAAGCTTTTCAGATAGCCTTTTTGCAACAGGTTCCAAACTGTATTTCATGTTGAATTCGCCTTTTGGTCTGCCCAAATGCGAGCATAAAATTACCTTCGCATTGTTTTCAACCAAGTATTGTATTGTAGGCAAAGCCCCCGTTATTCTGTTTTCATTTGTTATTTCTTTGTTTTCATTGAGCGGAACATTAAAGTCGCATCTAACCAGAACCCTTTTACCATTGACATCTATATCCCTAATTGTCTTTTTGCCCAAAGTAAAACGCCTTCCTTTCTTTTTGGTTTATCAAACCATTTCTATTATCAGCTTAGAACATTTTAACTCAAATGACAGATATTATCAAGGATTTTTTAAAAGTTTTTCAATAATTTTATAAATCATCTTACTTGCTTGAGCACGGGTTGCCACATCTGTTGGTTTAAAATAATTGCTTTCATCGCCGCTGATTACATTGTTTTGGTAAAGAATTGCAACAGAATTTTTGGCATATTCTTCAATATCTTTTGCATCCAAAAAAGCCGGCTCGGCTCCGTTTTCATAGCTTACACCGCACTTTTTTGCGGCTTCATGCAATAAAACCGCCATTTGTTGCCGTTGCAAGGGCATGTCCGGTCCAAATTTGGTTTCGCTTATTCCCGCTGTAATACTTAGGCTGCTTGCACTTGCCACATACGGATAAAACCAACTGTTTATTGGTACATCATCAAAGGCACACTTCGCATCTGCATCGTATAAGCCAAAAGCAAGAATCAATATTTTTGTAAATTGCGCCCTTGTTATCTGGGTGTCAGGATAAAAAAGACCTTCGTTTCCCGATATAATGCCATATTTTGATAAATAAGATATTTCTGCCGCTGCCCAATGGTTATCGTCAACATCGACAAAAACACAGCTGTCATAAGCAGCATTATTGCCGAAATAATTATTTAAAATATTTTCCTCGCAATGCGCGCCTTTAAAAAGCAATAAAAAGACTACAACTAAAACTGTTCTTTTAAATTTCATAAGCTAAATACCATCGATTATTCCATCGTCCGGTATGTCGGGCAATGAATTAGGAGCATCCTGCTTTTTTTCGGGTGGAGCGTCAGGTTGTTGCGGCTTGGTGTCGCTTTGATTTTTGTTTTCAGTTGGCGTAGTATTTTCATTCGGCTTTGTAGTGCTTGGCGTTTCAGGTTTTTGTGTTGTTGTATCAGGCTCTTTTGGTTTAGTTGCGGAAGGCTTTTGGGTTTCTGTCCCCGTGGTGGGAGCGCCTGAATCATTCGGTTTTGGTGTTGTTTGCTTGGGCGCCGTATCATTTTGAACAGGAGGCGGTGAACCCAATGGTATGTTACCGCTTCTTGCTTCCGCCAAAGCCTTGTATTTTTCAACTTGGGAATTTAAATATTCATTTTCCTCCCTAAGCGCATCAACCAATTGCTGCAACTCGATAACATCCTCAGGGAGGTCGGATTTAAACGCATCGGCAGGAATATCCATACCTAACCCATCTAACTCAGCATTTTTGTTTTTGGGTGGTGCAATTATATTATATGTGACAATGAAAGATAGGAAAAAAATTGCAACAAGCAGCACTATTGCAAGCAAAATATATTTTATATTCTTTTTTCTGTCTTTTCCTCCACCGGCAGGATAATAAACCTTTCTCATATTAACCTCCATTTAAATTTTATTTATTTGCTCTGGTGCACGATATATCTTTCATGCGCCTACGGGCGCGGGTCTTAATGTAATCTATCTTGAAATTCGCCTACGCTCATTATAACATAATTTGATTGTATCTGTAAATAGGATTGCTTTAACAAGCAAAAACAAAATTGTGTTAAAATGTGCTTTATATTTGTAATGTATTATGCTATAATAAATATCAAAGCGGTTTTATAACAGGAGGGTTACTTTATGGTCAAAATTATTTTTTTAGTTTTATCTTTCACCTTGGTATTTTCGGCCTGCGGCAAAAAGAAAGGGCCCGAAAACAACATCGTTACTCCACCGTCAGCGCCGCCACAAGCTGTTGAGCCATCAGAGCAAAGAGATAAGACGGAACAAAAGCCTGATGAAAAACAAGACAGCGCCAAAAGCGATGACAACAAAATGGATTTTCAACAATTCCAACAAAAAGTGGATGAATTTAATACCACAAAAGACGAAGCCAAGCGTGAAGAACTGCGTTTGGAGCTGGAAAAGTTTTTAGAGCAGGCGGATAGCAGCAAACAAACTCCATAAAGCCTTGATTATGTTATACTATATAAAACCATCCAAATAATTATTAACTGCATTTATTGTGTTCTCTAAAAGGTGGTTTGTTTTCTTGTGCGTTTGTCCCTCTGCAAGAAAATAAAACTTGATTTTCGGTTCGGTTCCCGACGGGCGAACAGCAATGTCAATCCCATCGGACAATTCAAAATATAAAACATCCGAAGTTGCCAAATCAAGCTTATTTAGCTCATCCTTTTTGGGAGTGTATCTAACGCCTTTTTTATAATCTCTGATTGCAAGCACCCTAAAGTCACCTATGCCTTCGGGCGGGTTATCACGAAGCTTGCACATAAGATTTTTCATTTTTGCAACCCCATCTATTCCTTCCATTGTAATGCTGATGGTCTTTTCCGCGAACACACCGTATTTTTCATATAAATCGCCCATCATATTAAATAAGGTTTTCCCTGTTTTATCGTAATATGCCGCCATCTCCGCAATCAACATGCTTGCTACAACCGCATCTTTATCGCGCGCGTGGGTTCCGGCAAGATAGCCGTAGCTTTCTTCAAACCCGAAAATGAACTGATAATCATTTGTTCTTTCAAATGATAAAATCAACTCGCCAAAAAATTTAAAACCCGTCAGTGTTTTAAAAAGCTTAACATCAAGCTGTTTACATATGGCATCTACCATTTTTGTCGATACAATGGTTGAAATTATTGCCGCATTTTTTGGCAATATTCCATTTGCTTTCCGCTCGGTTAAAATGTAATGCGTAAGCAGCGCCCCCACCTGATTTCCGGATAAAGCCGCATATTCACCATTATTGTCACGCACAACAACGCCAACACGATCCCCATCAGGGTCTGTGCCAATTATCAAATCTGCTTCTTTTTTCTTTGCAAGCGAAATTGCAAGCTCAAAGCTATCCTTTTCTTCCGGGTTTGGTGAATGTACTGTTGGAAATGCGCCATTGGGCAATTCTTGTTCGGGTACAACAAACACATTGTTAAAACCTGCGTTTTTGAGCGCTTTGCGGACAAGAATATTCCCCGCCCCGTGGAGCGGGGTGTAAACAAGCTTATAGTCTTTTGAACAGCCCTCAGCCGCTTTATTTATCGTTTGTTGGCTAACCGCTTTAAGATAGGCACTATCAACATCTTCCCCTATTGTTGTTAAAAGACCGCTTTTAAACACCCATTCTTTATCCAACACTTTAGGTGAAAACATTTCAACCTTGTTAATCATTTCAAGCATGGAATCGGAAACAATAGGCGGAATTTGCCCGCCGTCCTCCCAATATACTTTATAACCGTTATAGTTTGCCGGGTTGTGGGATGCAGTAATATTTATACCAGCAATGCAGCCCAAATGCCGAACCGCAAATGACAGCTCAGGCGTTGGACGCAAACTTTCAAAAAGAAACGCATTTATACCGTTTGCCACAAGCACGGATGCCGCCTCAAAAGCAAATTCGTCGGAAAAATGCCTGCAATCATATGCTATTGCCACGCCGCGTTTTTTCCCGTCCTGCTGTGCATGCAAGCAAATATAGTTTGCAATTCCTTGGGTGGCTCTTTGAACAACATATTTGTTCATACGGTTCGTTCCCGCTCCGATTATCCCCCTAAGGCCGCCGGTTCCGAACTCCAAGTGCTTTGAAAATCGTTCTTTAATTTCCTCTAAATTATTTTCAATTGAAGTTAACTCTTTTTTAGTGTTATCATCTGCAATATCGCTTTTTAACCACTTTTGGTATTCGTCTAAAAAATTCATAATGCCCTTCCATTCTATCTGTTTTGTAAGCAAAAAACCGAATAAATATGCCTTGCTTTTATTCGATTATCTCGCCATCTACTGTTGCAAAAAGACGAAGCTCTTTTTCGTTTAACATGATTGTTACAACATAAATGTTATCACTTTTCAAGGTTTTTTCAATACTTGTTATTTTTGCATCGGGATATTTTTGCAATACTGTTTGCTCAAAAGCTGTTACATCTAATTGAGCATTTTTTTTAAAACTAAAGACTATTGCCGCCGTTACCGTTGCAATTATACCCAAACCTGCAAACATTTTTAGTTTTTTTGACAATTTTAGCCTCCTTGTCAGCAAATATATTCTGCACATATATAGTATTATCATAAGTGTGCATAATAATCAAGACAGGGCTTATTTATACTGGCTTAAAAAATATGATTTTTTCAATATTTTTTCGTCCTCGTATGCTTTTTTCATAGTTTTGACTATTTTGGTGTCTGCCCCTTGTTCCTTTAAGCCCAACTCTAACTTTTTTAATATCTCAGAAACCGCGCCATCACATTCACTTTCCAGCGCGGCCACTTTCTTAATATACGAGGCTATAAGCTTATTTTTTTCAGTTGCCCCCTTTTTTTCTTTTAAAAAAGCTGCATAATCTGATTTTGCTTGCCGTTCAAGGCTGCCAAGTTTTCCAATATATGTTGCTTTTAATAAGTATAATTGTTCGGTACTTTGTTTAATTAGGTCGCTCACGCTATTCAAAGACTCATCAGTTTCAATTTCATCGTTTTGCTCGTTTAATAATTTAAGCGCTTCCTCCGGTGTAGTTTCGCCACGCCTTATCTCTTCTTCTTCTTCATGAGAAAAGTCGCGGATAACACTTCCGCCATGTTCCTCAACTTGAATTTCAGCAACTCTTTTGTTTTTATTTATTTTTTCTGTCAACTCTTGTTTTGAGTATCTAAGCGCGGTTGCAACCGACATTATATTGTTTTTTTGCCACATAAATAAAACAGTAGAAACTGCCATAAGTATAATTAAAAGAAAAGCCAAAAATTTTTTAATAAAGCATCACTTCCCCGGATAAAAACAACAGTTATTTATATGCGCATTTTTTTGCATTCTTAATTGCTTGTTTTTGTATATACAATCTGTTCGGCAGATACCTTGTCTGCAATAAGGTACACATCGTTTATTGACTGCCCGGTTAGAATGTCGGCATAAAAAGTGAGCCCCTTTGTTGCAGCTTCAGCCGGCAGATTTTCATTATTAAAAATGTTGGTTAATAAGGCATTTTCATTATTGCTTTTAACCTCGCATTTAACTCGCAATGTTGCGCCATTATTATTTTGGCACACCAACGAAGGGAAAAATGTGAAATCTACTACTGCCTTTGTTTCATTTTCTATCTTAGTTTTTAGCTCGTTTAGCATATTTATAAATATTATTCGGTATTCATTGGTAAAATCAAAAACTGCATTTGGCGAAGCGCCGATGTTTTGGGCAAACGGGGTTTGATAAACCTCTTTTGGCAAGCCTTCCAAAATATATGGATAGTCTGTGGCATTTGCAGGGTAAGCGGTCAAATTTTTATTTATCTTTGCATTTTTAGATGCGCCAACGCCGTTTTTACTATCGGTTATATATTCAGATTTAAGCCCTATCAAGCTATCCAACTGCAATAAAATGCATGCAAATTCCTTGTGGGTAATTTGTTTTGTCGAATTTATGTTATTATCCGCCGTCAGCCTAATGCCATTTTCATAACCAAATGTTATGCAAAGGTCCGCCATTGGGTTGCCAAGGGCGCCAATGTCATTATAGTGTTTGCCGATACTCCCATATTTAACAGGAGTGCTTGACCTTTTTATAGCATTATATATCATGGCAACAAGCGTGTCCTGTATTGTAGCGGGTTGGTCAATTAGCTGTTCGTCCAAGTTGTTATCGGCAATACACTCGATAAACACGGTGTAAAAATCCTTACCGTATTTATGGTTGGAAAACGCCTCAGGCACAGGCTTGTATGTAATATTTGAGCTATCCAGAGCAAGAATAAGCGCCGCTCGCGCCATTTCACCATTTGTAAATGTTTGGTCTTTGCTGTATTCTTTTTGCAGCAACAAATTCATACTTTTAAAAACAGTTTCCAATATTTTATCCGACACAGTATCTATGAAGTTGTTTTTTTGGGCATTGCTGTCTAATGTTTGCGCACGCGTAATTAAAACAGATGCCTCGGCGCGGGTTAAAGAGTCGCCCAGCCTTAAATTCAAACCATCATCGCCTATCATTATTCCATAAGCGTAGCCCCATGCTGCCGCATCTTTGTTACTTGATTGGTTCGTTATAACCGAAGGCGCTATAACATCCTTTGGGGCTTGGTTTCTGTTCCATATTAAATTTAAACAATCATCTCTGGTGATTGCAGTATCCGGAGAAAAGACATTATCCTTTCCTTCTAATTGTGAATACATAATATAGTCATATGCCCAATGCGATGGGTTAATGTCTAAAAAGTCGCCCTGTCTTTTTTGCTCGGTTTTACCTATCATTTTAACAAATTCTGCCCTCGACACAGTTTTGTCGGGCTTGAATTCGCCATCCTCAAATCCGTTGACGGTGCCGCTTTCAACCAACATCATAACGGATGAAAAAGCCCAATGCTCCGAATTTAAGTCAGAAAACTCTGTTTGTGCACTAACAGGCATTATAAAGCCCGTTATAATCAAAACAACAACTAAATAAAAACTTAATCTTTTGTTTATCACATGAACACTCCCAATCAGATTAATTTGAACATAATAAAAATGACGCATTTTTTAAGCATTACAAACAAATAGCCTTAACACATGCACGGTTTTATAAGCCTACGGTTTTTTTAACTAAGTCAACAGCATCCTTTGAAATGTTGCAGGATAGGCAGTATACCGGTATTTTATTTAACACCCTATCAACCAAATTGAGCACAATGCTCATCATTTCCGGAAACACCGGTTTTCGTATTTCGCTAAGCATTAGCGAAACAGCCTTTGCTCCGCTACACCTCGTTATGCTGTTTTGTTCTGATTGGCTTATAAATATAATAGCTTCCAAAGGCACCGATATATTTTCGTTAATCCATGTTTTACCGCTCCATGGTGTTCCGAAAACAAATGGGACTCCCCCAACAAATCGAATTGCAGGTGTATCGTCGTTCACTATTATTGCATCGTTATTATATTTTTTCCAAAGAGCAGCATGAGTTGATTTGCCATGACCGGAGGGTGCGGAAAATAATACGCATTTACCGTTGTATGCAACAGCAGACGAATGCAAAACAAAACCGCCATGTTGTATCAGCGCATTTGTAAAAACCTCACCCGCGCAGGTAAAAAAGCGCTTATCCGTTGGAACGCCATACTCATAGTCAAGCTTTTTAAGCTGTAAAACTGTTTTTTTCCAATCGGAATCGCTTTCAAAAAGCGATATATCCATATTGGGGTCAATACAGCGTTGAAAGGCAGTATGCTTTCCATCTTCTGACTTTATCCAGTTCCACCAATATGGTCCTTTTATCTTTTTACCTTCCGGCAAGATAATTTTATCCGTACCATGATACGAAATTGTTATGTCGGGGTTTTCAACAGCTTTTGACACATATTGACTCATGCGTTCTGTAACATAATCAGAAGCTATATTTTCAAATTTCAAATTAAGATTTGCAACATTATAAAAGCTCAATGTATTTTACATCCTTTATTTCCTCATGCAGATAATATTTTGCATAAAGCGATAAGACAAATTTAAAGCCAAGGCAAGCCTTGACTTTAAATTATATACTGATCTCAAAATGCAATGCAAAATGTTTTAGTTTTAATTAACTGGGGTCTACACCAAATGGGCTTATACCCATTCCAACTAAATTTCCATCAACATTATATGCCGTTACATTCCCTTTACCTGTGTTTGCAATGTCTTCTTTTACTCTTATTTGAACAACCTCTAAAGTTGGTTTTTCGTATTTTTTCATATTAACCCTCCTATCCTAATTTTAACCCTAAATCCAACAGCCATCATTATTCAAATTCAAACTTTAACTCGACTCCATACTCTGCTTCGTCATATTTGCCATTAACGACAACATATGTTGTTATATAGTAAGACTGTCCTACAAGCATGTTAGAATTATTGTCGATAAGCTGAACAGCAAAGTTTCCTTTTAGACCTTTTCCAAGCGCCTTAAACTTTTTAATACCAGATTTAACGCCCTCACCGCCTATTGTCAATTCACCGGCAACATCATTTGCAATATCTTCTTCATTATCCAAAGACCCTAACAAAGCATCAAAATCTGCACCTGATTCATACGAAAACAGAATTCCGTATTCAACCAAATTGGCAGCTACACTGGTAGGCGTTTGAACTTTACTGAAAACCGTTACATTTTTTGCTGTGTCATTGTCGCCAATAGTTTCAAAGTCTTCAAAATAAGCAGCTTTGGTAACAGTTGGCTCGTCAACTGAGGTGGTATCAAGTTCAAATTCAACTGTTAATATAAAATCAGCTTCTATATCTTCAACAGTATAATAAGCTTTCCCATCTGCAGCTATAATTATATAGTCCATGTTAACCGCAACCTCGTCGCTACGAGTAATTGAAGCTATTTTATATTCTGCGGCAGGAGCTATTGTAAACACGCAATCGTTCCCATGCAAAACATAGGAAAGATTATCAACCTCGCCATGTTCTTCATCGGCGACTACGCTTACAGAATAAGCTTTAATTAAATCATCTTCGTCTTCATTTAGTGCAGTTATTCCGGTTGTTCTTTCTGCACCGAATTTCACAACAGTTTCGCCTATCTTGCCTATTTCGGCAACAAACTCGAACTCTGCTGTGTTGTTGTTGTCCGCTTCGCGTTGGTCGATAAAAACTATGTTTGAGCCTTCATCGTCAGCATAGGGCTTTCCATCTTCTTTCTCATCTTTTTGGTTATAAGCCAAATAGGTGACTTGCTCGCCGGATTCTAAATTAAAAGCTGTGGATGTAACCTTAACCATACCATCAGCGCCATCCAAAGGATATGTTGTGGTGGATGTAAAATAAGGCCCTGTTCCACCATCCGCGCTAACCGCAAACGATGCCATCATCGTAAATGCGATTAAAAGTGTAATAAACTTGCAAAACATTTGCATTTTTCTCATATTAATTCCCCCTATATAAAATTATATTATTTGCGCACATCGAGAAATTTGAATTTCCCCTTTTCTATTTTAGCCGCCTTTTGACAAATTTCAAATGCCGCTTTTTTGTGTGATACCGCCACACATGTTATATCTTTTAATTTTTTAATTGCAGCAAGCAATTCGGCTTCTGTGCGTTCATCTATTGCTGAAGTTGCCTCATCAAGCAATATAATTGGTGAATTGTGATAAATCGCCCTTGCTATTGCAATTCTTTGAATCTCCCCCTCCGACAGCCCTAAGCCCTTTTCGCCAAGCACTGTGTCTAATTTATTTGGAAGCGACTGTATAAAGCCCCAAATTTGTGCAATCTGTGCACTTGCTATTAAGGCGTTTTCATTGACCGCCTCATCTGAAAAACATATATTTTCCCTTATTGTGCCGGACAAAATCATATTTCCCTGCGGCACATAAGCAAAAAGCTTTCTTGTATTTTTATCAAGGTTTATTTTTTCACCTGTTTTAAGCCTGATAAATATATTACCTTTAGTTGGCGTGATAATGCCAAGCAGCAATTTTAGAAATGTGCTTTTACCTATTCCGGAACTGCCTGATATTACTATAAAATCATTCTTTTTTATTGTTAAGTTTGTGTCGCAAAGCACTTTAGCGCCATCATACGAAAAAGAAACATTCTCAAGCACTATTTCTTCCATATCATGATATAGGCTTTTGCATTCAAACTCTTTTGCGTTGTGAGACAATTCATTCGGCAATTCCATTATTTCAATTACCCGCTCGGCAGATGCTATAACCGAGTAGTATTGCGGTATCACCGATGATAAACCCCTAAACGGCACTTGTATCTGCCCAACAAGCTGAAGCATTGCGGTGAGTGTTCCAAATGATATCAAGCCGATTGAAAGCTTGTATGCCCCCCATGCCAAAGCAAAATAAAAACCTATTGTTACAGCTATATAAAATAATATATTTGCTATGATGCTTATATTATTTCTTTTTACATTATGTAAGTAGTTGTTGTTTTGCAATATATCGGAATGACTTACCATTAATTGCTCGTTGTTAAAGGATTTAATCACCAACAGGCTTTGAATGCATTCTTGCATAAAAGAACGCACCTTGCCATCGCTTTCTTGGCATATTTTATAAAGTGATTTCATTCTTTTACGGTATATTTGTGATATTGGCAAAACGATAATCCCAATAACCAAGCAAATAAATGCAAAAGCTTTGTCTAATACAATAAGCGCCCAAAAACTGAAAATTATTCTTGTAAAAAGCGAAATTGTGTTTGGAAGCATTCCAACTATTCCGCTTGTAATTACCTGAACATCGCTATTAATTCTGTTAATCAGCTCGCCTGAATGAAACTTGCTTGCATGTGAATAGCTTTTATAAAGCAGTTCTTTAAAAATATTGCTGCGCATTGACATTGTCAATTTTCCTGAAACAATGATATTTAACTTTGACAATGCAATTTGAAAAACAAGCTGCAAGCCTATTAAAACTGCTAAATATATAACCGGCTTTACGATGTTCGCAACATTTTTTGTTGTTGCAGCATCAAGCACATTTTTTGACGCCAATGCAAAAGTAACGCCTAAAACCGAAAGCATTATTCCCAACAATGATAATATAATCAAGTGAAACAGAAAGCGCTTAGTTTGCAAATACACCCATTTTAATGTTATTATATCTTTTTTCAAAGCGGCATCCACCTTTTTAATGATGACGCTTGCTTTAGCTTTTTCAACAAAACTATTATGAAATGCCTTTTTGGAAGCAGCAACACCCATAAAAAACTATATGTCTTATACAACAGCCCGTTACAGGATATATGATGTTTGCCGCGATAAAAGCTTTTGACAGTAGCAATTGCTTGGTGCGGATACACGGGATATTCTGTTTCCGTTTCAAAATCGCCCGCCATACAAATTGCATCGTTTTTAAATGCAACCACTCGATGTATTACAAACTTGCCATCATCTCTTTTATAAAAAAGCAAATCATATTTTTTAATTTTTTTAACTTGTGTTAAAATGACCGAATCAACATTGCTGCGCAAAAGAGGGTACATGCTGTTGCCCTTTATGGTTAACTTTATGTTTCTGTCGGGGAGCAACTGTTCAATAAGCGGGCAAAGATCAACTATGCTTGTATTTTTAATCTGCATGAGCATCGTTTAGCAATTTATTTTCTTTCAGCGATGCTAAAAAACTGTTGATATCTTCTGTTGCCGCTTGCTCGTCAATGTCGTATTCGCTTAATATTGCCTGCAACAGCCCTGCCTCGTCATTTTCTTCTTGCAAGAGGTTCCATAAAAACACGCCGGTTTCATTTAAAACAATGATAGCCCCAAAGTCGACCAAGTTTTCTCCGACCGGAACCACAATGCTCTCTCCTGCAATATCTTTTAAAATGAAACCCTCTTTAATTTTCATGTTTTTACCTCTGCAACACATCAAAATAATTACTACAATCCAATATTATTAGATATATTTTAACACATAAGGCAAATAATATCAATATTATTTTGAAAAAAAAGTAACCAGTTTTATGCTTTTGTTTTTGATTATATTACACAAACAGAATATAATTACTTATTATTTTCTAAAAAAACCTTGTAAGCCTTGTACGCCATGTAAACATCAAACTTCCCGGATATCTCTAATGGCGAATGCATCGAAAGCAGCGGAACTCCGCAATCGACCGTTTCAATGTTTAAGTTTGCAATAAACTGGGCAACCGTTCCGCCACCGCCCAAATCAACCTTTCCAAGCTCGCCTATTTGCCAGACAATGCCTTCATCATTAAAAACTTTTCTGATTTTTCCAACAAACTCAGCAGAGGCATCATTTGAACCCGATTTACCCCTTGAACCTGTGTATTTTGTAAGCATTACCCCATAATTTATTTTTGGTGCGTTTTGAGTTTCGGACACATCTTTAAAATTAGGGTCCATTGCCGCCCCTACATCAGCCGATAAGCAGGCAGAATTTTTAAATGTTTTTCTAATCAATAAATCATTGTAATTTTTATTTTCAAGAGATAATATGTGGGCTATTGTGTCTTCAAAAAAGCGTGATTGCATCCCGGTGTTGCCCATACTTCCTACTTCTTCTTTGTCGGCAAGCATACAAACAGCGGTTTTTTTCGGATTATTTACATCAAGGATTGCCTTTAAGGCTGTATATGCGCAAACTCTGTCATCTTGACCATACGCTGCTATCATGCTGCTGTCAAAGCCCAAATCTCGCGCCTTATGGGCAGGCACCGCTTCAAGCTCGGCGCTGATGAAATCTTCTTCCGTAATGCCGTATTTTTTATTTAACAGCTCTAATAGGGCTCCTTTAAATTTTTCTTTTTCGTCATCATTCGGGATGCTGCTTGCAAGAATGTTGAGCCCTTCGCCGGTAATCGCATCCTTCATTGTTTTCTTCATTTGTTCTTCCGCCAAATGGGGCAACAAATCTGTTATGCAAAAGATGGGGTCGCTATCATGCTCGCCTATTGTTACCTCAATTTTTGTTCCGTCCGCTTTTACAATAACCCCGTGAATAGCAAGGGGAATTGTTGTCCATTGATATTTTTTTATTCCCCCGTAATAGTGTGTTTTAAAAAAGGTCATGTCTAAGTCCTCATACAACGGGTTTTGCTTAAAATCAATACGCGGGCTGTCGATATGTGCGGCAACAATGTTTGCGCCCTTTGTGGTGTCTGAACCGATTATTGCAAGTAAAACACCTTTTTCTTTATTTTCGGCGTATATTTTATCGCCTTTTTTTAATGATTTCATATTTTCGATTGGCGAAAACCCGTTTAACTTGGCAAGCCTCACCGCCTCTGCAGCTGCTTTGCGTTCGGTTTTTCCCTCATCTAAAAATGCCATGTAATGCTCGCAAAAAGCAAAAACTTCGTCCTTTTCTCCTTTTTTAATTACTTCCCATCCGTTTTTAGGTTGATATTTAATTTGCATTTACAGTCCTCCTTGGTAATTTAATAAAGCATTTTATATATTGCATAATTATTCAAAACTCGTTTTATATATCGCTCTGTTTCACGAAACGGAATTTTATCAAGCTCGTTGCCGTTTGCGGAATAATCGGTATTTTCAAGCCACTTTTTCACATTCCCTATGCCGGCATTATACGCCGTTATGCCCAGCCTGCAATTTCCTTCAAACTGTTCTATCAAATAGTTCAAATACCAAACCCCTATTTGAATGTTTGTTCTTGGCTCGTATATTTTTTCTTCGGTAAAGCCGCCATCACCCATCTGCTGGGCGCACCACCTTGCAGTATCGCTTTTTAACTGCATAAGCCCTTTTGCCTCTTTATGCGATATTGCATATTCCGAAAAGTTGCTTTCCGCCCGGATTACAGATAGGATAAGCAAAGGGTCTAAGTTATATTGTTTTGCACTCTCGATTATTATGTCCATATATAAGGCGGGATACAGCTTTTTTAACACAGCATTGAATGTTAAAAAAACGGCAAATAAAATTGCGCATATCAAAATTATTTTTTTAAACTTTGCCATTTGCAACCTCCGAAAAAACTTTAATCCCCTCATTATAAAGCCTTGATAAATCACCGTTATTGGTTATTATGAGATTAGCCCTTTTTGTGTAGTATTCATCGTCTTTTTGTCGGCTCATCCGCAAAAGCACAGAGCGCTCGTCTGTTAAATCCCGCTGCATAACACGATTTATACGCTCGTCTTTTGGAGCAATAACCGCAATAACATAATCGCACATACCGTTCATTCCGCTTTCAAAAAGCACTGCGCCTTCAAGCACAATGTTTTTGTTTTTACATTTTTTTATTTTATCATCAATTGCTTTTGCAATTTTTTCGTGAGTTATTTTGTTCAAAAGTTTTAGTTTTTCGGCATTTGAAAACACAATGTTTCCAAGCTTTTTCCTGTCAATTTCGCCGTTTTGCAAAAGAATCTCTTTACCAAAAAGACCTGTTATTTCAGTATATGCAGGTTTGCCTGAAAGCAGAATGTCATGCCCTATCTTATCAGCGTCAATCACGCAATATCCTAAATCTTCAGCAGCCTTACAAAGGGTGGATTTGCCGCTCCCTATCCCACCCGTCACGCCTATAAGTATTTTTATCACCTCCGACTATTTTGCATCATACCATGTGTTGCCAACGCTAATGTCGACCATAAGCGGAACACTAAGGGAGATAGCGCCCTCCATTTCGCTTTTTAAAATGCTTTTTGCAACTTCAACCTCGTCTTTATGCGCCTCTACAATAAGCTCGTCATGAACTTGCAGCACAAGCTGTGACCGAGCGGTCTCCTGCCTTAGCCGGGCGTCAACCTTTACCATGGCAATTTTTATTATATCGGCTGCGCTACCTTGAATAGGGGTGTTTAAAGCAATTCTTTCGCCGTATGAGCGGGTTATAAAGTTCCCCGTTTTAAGCTCGGGAATATATCGCCTTCGGTTTAACAGCGTTGTGACAAAGCCATCTTTTTTTGCCTTTTCCACAATGTCCGTCATGTATTGTTTCACATTTTGATAGGTATTTAGATAGTTATTTATATATTTTTTCGCTTCCGCTCTTGTTATGCCCAAATCTTGTGACAAGCTAAAATCGCCAATACCATAAACAATGCCAAAATTTACCGCCTTAGCCCTAAACCGCATTTCATCCGTCACCTCGGATAAGCCTACATTAAATACCTGAGATGCGGTTTGGGTGTGTATGTCTATATTATTTTCAAATGCGCTTATCATGTTTTTATCTTTTGAGATGTGTGCCAAAATCCTAAGCTCTATCTGGGAGTAATCGGCGTCGACCAAAACAAAGTTTTCGTCGCAGGCTTTAAATACTTTTCTAAACTGGCGACCCGCCTCTGTGCGCACCGGTATGTTTTGCAGGTTTGGTTCGGTGCTGCTTATCCGCCCCGTAACAGTAACTGTTTGATTAAAGCTTGAATGAATGCGACCTGTTTTGGGGTTTATAACCGCTGTAAGTCCATCGGCATAAGTGCTTTTGAGTTTTGCTATATGTCGAAACTGCATAAGCAAATCTATTATTTCATGCTGACCTTTGAGCTTTTCAAGAACCCCCGCATCGGTTGAGTAACCTGTTTTCGTTTTTTTAATTGCCGGCAATCCAAGCCGCTCAAACAGCACCTCTCCAAGTTGCTTGGGGGAATTTATATTAAACTCACAGCCTGACAAAAAATAAATATTTTTTGTCAGCAAATCAATTTTATGCTGTAAGCTTTTTGAAAAATCCGCCAATTTCTCACGGTCAACCGCGATTCCTCTTTGTTTCATGCTGGAGAGCACACAAACAAGCGGCATTTCTATTTCGTAAAACAATTTTTCTTGCCCGCATTCAATTATTTGTCTATTAAAATGCTCATACAAGCTAATAATGGACAAAACGGCGCTTTTAAGCGTGCCGTCAAAAATATATCCAAGATGCTCCGATGTAAGAGCCGACAAATCATAGTTGCTGGAGGAGGGTGATGCAATGTATGCGGCAATTAAGGTATCAAAATAAACACTGTTTATAATATTTCCCAGCTCAAGGTCAGCTTTAATGTCATGCCCGATTTTTTTTATTGAGCCGTCGGCAAGAAGCGATGCAAAATTTTTGTTTGCCGAATCAAAAATTGCAATGTCATTTTCACCTGTTGCAGCCGCGCAACTGCCGCCGTCAATATAATAAAATAACATGCCGACTTTTTTTGCATTTTCAAAGGTTTTATCGGCATCGCATTCCGGTATATTTTTAAATTCAATTTGTTTTGGCGACTGTTCAAGCTGAAATCTTTGAATAAAGCTGTTAAAATTCAACTTTTTAAAAATATCCAACAAACGGTCGTTGTCGTAATCGCTTTTAGCGCACTTTTTAAAATCAAATTCTATCGGTGTTCTAACATCTATGGTTGCCAGTTGTTTGCTTAAAAAAGCCATGTCCCTGCCGTTTTCAAGGCGGTTTCTAACCGCCGCCGTAACATCAAGCTCGTTTAGGTTTTGGTAGATATATTCAATGCTTTTATATTTTTTAATAAGGTTGGATGCAGTTTTTTCTCCCACCCCCGCAACCCCGGGTATATTGTCGGAGGGGTCTCCCATTAACGCTTTTAAATCTATGAATTCATTTGGGGTAATTCCGTATTTTTCAAAAACCATATCAGCATTAAAATCAGTTGTGCCTGTGCTTCCCGCTTTTGTTGTCACAAGCTTTATTTTTGTGTTTTTTGTAGCAAGCTGGAGCCCATCCCTATCGCCCGTTAGGATAACGCAGTTTATATCGCCTTCTTCACAATGACGGGCAACAGTTCCGATAATATCGTCCGCCTCATAGCCTTCAAGCGACAACATATTTACCCTCATTGCAGACAAGACTTCTTTTAGAACCGGAATTTGAACGGCAAGTTCTTCCGGCATCGGTTTTCTTTGCGCTTTGTATTCCTTGTATTGAACATGGCGAAAGGTTGGCGCAGGAAGGTCAAAAGCCACACAAAGGTAATCAGGCTTTTCTTCATCCATATATTTAAATAATATATTTAAAAACCCATAAACAGCATTTGTGTACAGCCCCTCGCTGTTGGTAAGCAGCCGAATGCCATAAAAAGCCCTGTTCACAATGCTGTTGCCGTCAAGTATCATCAACTTTTCCATAAGAATTCCACAGCCTTTCCGCCCATAAAATTAACATCTTATACATGTATATTACCCGCTTGTACGAAAAATTTACTCCGGTCCCTTAATGTTTGCAAAACTTTCTTCAATTGATGTCTTGTGAAGGGTGTATTTTATGGAAGCTTCAAAAAACTTTAAAGGCTCACTTGTTGCCTTTTGGAACCGCGGTATCATGACGACAAATTCGCTGCCTTTGCCTTCTTCACTTTCAACCGTGATTTCTCCCCCCAATGTTTCAATAAAGGTTCTCACTATGGTTAGCCCCAACCCGCACCCCTCCGTTTGCCTTGTGTTAAAATTTTCAATCCTGTAATATTTATTGAAAATACGCCCAAGCTCTTTTTGGCTGATTCCGATTCCCTTGTCTTTAACGGCAAAAAATATGCGGCTGCTGTCTTTTGAATCGTATGCCCTTATTGTGACACTTCTATCAACCTTTTTGCTGTATTTAACCGCATTTGATATAAGGTTCAAAAGTATTGTTTCAAGCTTTTTAAAATCAGACACGGCATATGGGTCTTCAAAATTAACTTCAAATATGAAATCAATGTTAAATTGACTTTTAAATTTGTCCAAACCATTTTGAATGTCATTAATAAATTGTTCGACATTGCCCTTTTCGACTATTACCTTAAGGCTTTTGTTTTCATGTTGAGCCACGCTGATAATTTGCTCCGTCAAAAGGTTCATACGATGGCAGTTCTTTAAAATTCCTTCCATAATGACTTGCAGCTTTTCTTTTTCGATATCTCCTTGTTTTTGTACTCTGCTTACCAACTCGGCGCTTTTGGATATTATATCTATCGGCGTGCGAAATTCGTGTGCAATTAATGCTATGTCATTAGTTATACTCTTTTTATCGTGACTGTTCATTCATAATCACCTCCATTTACATTTTAGCATTTTTAGGTTGCTTTTGCAATATTTTTTAAATTTGTGTTGAAAAAAGACCATTATTTTGATATACTTCAAATAAGCATTTTTCTGTTTTGTATAATCAATGCAACGGAGGGATTATATGTCCTGCGGGCTTATTGCACCTGACGGTACCGTTATGCCTCTTAAAAAAATAGATTGCAACGCAAGCATAACCGAAAATTTTGGCATATATACGTTAACGCAGCATTATTATAATGAATTTAACGCGCCATTATCGGTTAGGTATGTATTTCCCATTCCCGCCGATAGTGCGGTAATTGATTTTCGCGCAATAATCAATGGTAAAATAATAGTTTCAAAAATAACGGACAAAGATTATGCAAGAAAGGCTTTAAAAAGCAAAGAAAATTGTGCAATTCTTTCAAAACATTCTGCCGGAACGCTTGAAATGCGGCTTGGATATGCCGCCCCCGGTTCTTATATCGTAGTTAAAATAAAATACTTCGCAAAAATTAAAATTGAAGACAATTTCGCTCGGCTTATAATACCAACTGTAATAGCCCCTCGCTATGTGTCCTATGGGAAACAAGTCGCAATAGAGAGCGCGGTGGTGAAAACCGGTTACAAAATAAGTTTGATGATGAAATATAAAGGCAAAAATGTTGCTGATATTTCATCTCCGACCCATGATATCGCTTTTGAAAGCACAGATGAGGGCGCAAATATTTCTCTAAAGCAAGAAGAATACGCCGACAGGGACATTATGATAGACATAAAGCTGCGGGGTAAAAACCGACCTGCAATGTTTTATTTAAACGATGTTGCATATTACTGCTTTACACCCAAAATTGATGTTTACAAGCGAATTCCACGCGAATATTGGTTTATAATTGATACCTCCGACTCAATGGGGGGCGAAAAACTAAAACAAGCCAAGAATGCGCTGTCAATTTGTCTTCACAGTTTATATAAGGAAGATAGCTTTAATATAATTGCTTTTAACACCTCATACCAATACTTTTCGCACACTCCCAGAAAATTCGGAGAACAATCGCTTTTTGAAGCTAAAAAATGGCTTGATTCGCTTGTTGCCGAGGGCGGCACCGAGCTTATGCGCCCAGTTATGATTGCAGGCGAACAAAAAGGCGCAACCGTGCTTTTGTTCACAGACGGACAAATCGCCAATTGCAGTGATATTCTTTCATATGTAAAATCCAAGTGCCGCTCGGTGTTTTACACTTTTGGCATTGATACAGCGGTAAACACAGAATTTTTAACTTCTCTTGCAAACCTTACAGGCGGGCTTGCTCGATTTATAACGCCTGATGAGCGCATTGATGAGGCAATAATTCACCTGTTTAACAAAATAGCCGTTCCTGCGATTAAAAATGCGAAAATAACATTTGATGCCAACGCTCAAAATATTACGCCGAAAATGATAAAACAAATTCACATAGGTCAGCGTGTTACCGTTGTGGCAAAATTCAGCGGCGCGCCTCCAAAAAAACTGATGGTTACGGGTGAATATGTAAATCTACAATCCGTTACCGAGGTGTTCTTCGAAAACCCATTGCGCGCAGGTGAAGAACTATTATATTATTTTGCAAAAGAACAAATTAATCATCTAACGCTTATGTTAACCGGGGACAGCGTCAGCGACAGCCTTATAAGAAAACAAATTTATCGCCTATCGGTTGACGGCGGCATTCTTTCTGAGGAAACGGCTTTTGTCCTTACGATGGGCGAAAAAGGAAAAGCAAAAGTGATTGATGCGGTTGTGCCTTCCATGCTTCCCGCCGGCTGGGAATCACCGGTGAGTTATATGCGTGAAACGCCAAAGAAAAAATCCAAAATAACTGATTTTTTAAAAATAATAAAATCGCAGCGTGCAAACGGAAGCTTTGTCAAGACAAAGGTAAAAACTTCGATACATACGGCGAATATCCTTCATTATATATGCACAGAATGTGATAAGGCAGATTTATTTGTGTGGCAGCTTAGAAAAGCGGCAAAATTTTTGCTTGATGACATAATTAAAAGCAGCAACGCCCAAATTCCGACCGAAATTATAGATGCGCTTGAGGCTTGGCATGAAAAGTTTGGCGTTAAAAATGATGAAATTAGCCAAAAGATTGGTGTTTTGGTATATATGTATAGAAAAAATTGATAAAAATTAAATTAATACTTGTAATTGGTAAAATTATAATATAAAATAGTAGCGAAACTTAAAATGCAGGAGGTATAAACTTATGAAAGTTGGTATTAACGGTTTTGGCAGAATAGGTCGTTTGGTTTTTCGGGCGGCGATTGAGCGTGGGGATTTGGATGTTGTAGCTATAAACGACCCGTTTGTTGACCCAAACTATATGTGCTACATGCTTAAATACGATACGGTCCATGGGCGCTTTAACGGCTCGGTTGAAGCTAAAGGCGATTCTATCGTTGTAAACGGCAAAGAAGTTAAAGTGTTTGCTGAAATGGATGCAAACAATATAAAATGGGGCAGCGTGGGGGCAGACTACATTATAGAAGCCACCGGCATATACACAACAACGGAAAAAGCAAGCGCGCATTTCACCGGCGGTGCAAAAAAAGTTATTATAACCGCTCCATCGTCAGATGCACCAATGTTTGTTATGGGAGTTAACGAAGGCTCTTACGCAAAAGACATGAAGGTTGTTTCGAATGCGTCTTGCACAACAAACTGCTTGGCGCCCCTTGCAAAGGTTATAGACGACAATTTTGGAATTGTAGAAGGCTTGATGACTACTGTACACGCTACAACCGCAACGCAAAAAACGGTTGATGGTCCTTCAAAGAAGGATTGGAGAGGCGGCAGAGGCGCGGCGTTTAATATTATTCCTTCTTCAACAGGTGCGGCAAAAGCGGTTGGTAAAGTTATACCCAAACTTAACGGCAAGCTGACAGGTATGGCGTTTCGCGTTCCAACAGCTGATGTTTCGGTTGTTGACCTTACCGTTAGGCTTGAAAAACCTGCAACCTATGAAGAAATTAAAAATGTTATAAAAAAAGCTGCGGAAGGCGAAATGAAAGGAATTCTTGGTTACACGGAAGACGCCGTTGTTTCAAGCGATTTTATTCATGACGCAAGAACATCTATATTTGATGCAGATGCAGGCATTTCCCTTAACGACAATTTTGTTAAGCTGATTGCATGGTACGATAATGAGTGGGGTTATTCCAATAAAGTTATCGACCTTGCCAATTTTATCGCCGAGGTTGATTCAAAGTAACTTTTCAATTTTTAAAAGGGTCGGCGTAACAGCGACCCTTTTATTTAATTTTAGGGGGCACATATGAAAAAGACTAAAATAATAACGCTTGCGGCGCTTTTTATGGCGCTTATATTGATAATGAGAACTTTTGCAACCTTCTTTTTATTCGGCTCAACAAAGTTTGGCTTTTCTTTCGTTCCCGAAGCCTTAGGCTCTGCCATTCTTGGTCCTTTTATCGGGGGGGCTGTTGGCGGTTTGTCTGACATTGTGGGTTTTTTAATTAAGCAAGACGGCACATATTTCCCGGGCTTTACAATAAGCTCAATCTTAAAAGGGCTGATTTACGGTTTGTTTTTGTTTAAAAGACCAAAAAGCCTTAGGAATATAGCGGCTGCTATTTTATCAGCGGCTGTGCTGGTGGACTTGGCAATTAACTCTATATGGATTAATATGCTGTACGGAACGAAAATGTCTGTTGTCTTTCTTTCAAAAATTGCAACTCTGCCCATATATGCATCGCTCCAAATTATGATAATTTACGCCATGTTTAAATATTTAGGCAAGGAAATAGCAAAAATTTCAGAATAGATACCTCCCCTATACATATAGTATTATGGGGGTGTTTAATGTGGACAGATTTCAAGATTTACGAAATAAAGAGGTTATTGACCTAAGTGACGGGAAACGGTTGGGCTTTGTTTGCGACATAGATGTTGACATAGAAAGCGGGCGCATTATTGCCATTGTGGTTCCGGGCAAAAAGGGATTTGGCGGGTTTTTCGGCAAAACGGAGGATTATGTTATTCCATGGAGCAGTATTTGCAAAATCGGCAACGATATTATTATTGTAAACAACCAACCGAAAGGTTCTGATTGTTACTAAGGAGGTTTTAATGTGAAGTGCATTTTTTGCGGGCATCTTGAAAGCAAGGTTATTGATACGCGTTGTGCGGAGGATGGAACATATAACAGACGAAGACGCGAATGCTTAAGCTGCGGCCAACGCTTTACCAGCTATGAACGGGTGGAAAATATGCCGCTGATTGTTGTTAAAAAAGATTTGTCAAAACAGCCCTTTAACCGCGAAAAGCTTTTGAACGGTTTACTGCGGGCTTGCGAAAAACGCCCTGTTTCATTAGAACAGCTTGAAGGAATTATTGATGAAGTAGAAAAGGTTGCGCGAAGCGCCCCTGCAAGGGAAATTACAACGGTTGAAATCGGCGAGCTTGTTACAAACAAGCTCCGCAAGATTGATGAAGTTGCATATGTGCGTTTCGCCTCCGTTTACAAACAATTTAAAGATGTCAATTCATTTATGGACGAGCTTAAAAAACTATTAAAGGAAAAGAAGCTTTGAAACATTTGTAATTGTGCCCGCACCCATCGTTATTACAATGTCGTTTTCCTCAACATTTCCTTTTAAATATTTAACAATATCATTGAAGTCGCTTATATATAATGCGCCTTCAATTTTTTTAGCAAGCATTTCGGCGCTAATTTCACCATTATCTTTTTCTCTTGCTGCATAAATGTCGGTAACGATTATATTATCCGCCAATGATAATGCAGTTGCAAATTCATTGAAAAACGCCTTTGTTCTCGTGTAGGTGTGCGGCTGAAAGACACACCAAACTTTGCCGCTTGCCATCCCTTTTGCTGTTTTAAGCGTTGCCAAAATTTCTGTTGGATGGTGGGCATAATCATCATAAACAAAAGCGCCGTTCATTTCCCCCATATATTCAAACCTACGCCCTATGCCGTCAAACTTTTCAATGCCTTGTGCAATAATATGCGGCTTTATTCCCACATTATGCGCCGTTGCAAAAACAGCAAGCGCATTAGACACATTATGCAAGCCCTTTACGCCAAGCTTTATTTTTTCTTTTAAACCGTTATAGCATACTGTAAATTTTATTGAACCATCTTTTTGTATTACTATATCAGATGCGCTATACTTACCGCTTGCTCCGAATGTAATTATTTCACAAGCGGCGTTTTTGGCACAGCTTAAAACTTTTTCGTCATCGGCATTCAACACAGCAAAGCCGCCCGCCGGTATTTTTTCAATGAATTTTCCAAACGAATTTGCAATACTGTCAACATCCTTAAAGTAATCCAAATGGTCTGCCTCAATGTTTAAAACTATTGCCGCAAAAGGATTGAACTTCAAAAAACTGTCAACATATTCGCATGCTTCAAATATAAAATATTTAGAATCGCCAATACAAATGTTTCCGTTTATGAGAGAATATTCCCCTCCAACCAAAACGGTAGGGTCGCATTTTGCATGCACAAACACACATGAAAGCATGGCGGTGGTTGTGGTTTTTCCATGAGTGCCGCTAACGGCAATGGGAACATTGTAATCGTTCATCAATACGCCTAAAAAATCCGCCCGCTCAAAAACATCAAGTCCAAGGCTTCTTGCATGCATAAGCTCGGCATTATCGGCAGCTATTGCAGCGGTGTATATAACCGTATCGGCATTTGCTATGTTTTCAGGGCGATGCCCTATTTTAATTTCAGCGCCCATTTCTCTAAGATGTGAAATTATTTGCGAATCAACAGCGTCTGAACCGCTCACATTTATGCCGCGGTTTATTAGAATTTGGGCAATCGCACTCATGCTTATGCCCCCGATGCCTATAAAATGAACATTTTTATGTAGCTTTTTATCTGACAATTCTTTGTAACCCCTTTTCTTTTAGGTTTGTATACTGTTTTTCATTTGAAAATGCAAATAAGATAGTCTTATTTTACCGTATTAACTATATTATATGCTATTTTTTGAAAAAAATCAAAAATAATTTGATTTTTTAACAGATATGTAGTAAAATATGTATATATCATAATTCAAAAAGCGAAAGGTGGTCTTTAGGGCATGGATATTACCGATATCAGGGTAAGAAAAATCAACTCGGAAGGGCGCATGAAAGCTGTTGTTTCGGTTACTTTTGATAATTGCTTTGTTGTGCACGATATCAAAGTAATCGAGGGGCAGGAAAAACTGTTTGTTGCAATGCCAAGCAGAAAAACACCGGACGGAGAATTTAAAGACATTGCGCACCCAATTAACTCTGAAATGAGGGAAGTGCTGCAGTCGGCTATCATTTCAAAATACGAAGAGGTAAAAGATTTTGAAGATTCAAAAGAAACGGAAGCCGATACCGCCTCTTCGCCGGAAGAATAAAAATTAAACATAAGCGCAACTATTTTATTCTAAAACCAAAGGTAGTATAAACACAGCAATAAATTAGGGAGAAGCGCATTTTGTGTTTCTCCTTACTTTTAAATCCAAAGGGGTGCCGGATAATATAGGGCAGCCTTAAAAATTAAACCCTTTTAAGGCATTGTAGCATGGTCATCGCAAAAAAAGTTTGTAAAAAGGCTTTTTTGCGAAAAATTTTGCCCGCTTGATTATCCGGCATTTATTATAAAAAGGGGCGTTTTTATTGTCACTCCAAATAATATATGGCAGAGCAGGAAGCGGTAAAACAAATGCCTGCTTTGATGTAATTAAAAAACATTCCGCACGAGAAACCTTGTTTATTGTTCCGGAACAAATCTCGCTTATAACGGAAAAGGAAATAACAAAAAGATTTTCTCAAAGCAAAGTAGAGGTTTTAAGCTTTGAACGCCTTGCACAGCGCGTTTTTTCCACCGTTGGTCCCGTGGGCATTCAATATGTCGACAGCTCTGCAAATTATATGCTTATTCAACAACTATTATTTGAGCTAAATAAAAAGTTTACATATTTGACCGGGGCTTGCGAAACGGAAGATTTTGGCTCCGTTATTGCCGAAACAATAAATGAACTTAAGCGATGCAATATCACGCCGGAAATTGTTACCGGTTTGGTTGATATGCTGGATGGTCCTATAAAACTTAAAATGTCAGACATTGCTTTGATATATGCGCAGTATAATAAATTGCTCGAACACCCCCTTTCAAACGAAGAAGATGCCTTGCCGACCGCCCTTGAAAAGATAGTAGAGCACAACTTATATAGTGGCATAAATGTTGTTATCCATTCGTTTAACAGCTTTTCACCTGTGCAGTTTTTGGTGATAGAGGAATTTTTGCGCCGTGCCGATACCGTTACCCTTTCGCTTTGCACCGATTCCGTTTTCCCGCCGGACGATATATCGGATGTTTTTTATTCCGCCAAAAAAAGCGCAAATAAATTATTCGACATTGCCCGCAATAATAATGTTTCGGTTCTGCCCAATATATACACCGATAATTTTAAAAAATATGAAAACAATAGTGAATTGCTGTTTTTAGAGAAAACCTACTTTAATTACAGCTCTGATAAATTTGAAGATAATGTGCAGAATGTTGCAATTTTTTCTGCCGATAACCACTTTGGCGAGGTTGAGGCGGCTGCGCAAAATATATTGCGTCTTTGCAGAGAAAAAAAATATCGCTTTAAAGACATAGCGGTAATAACAAAGGCAATGGATGTGTATGCGCCGCTCATTCGAAATATGTTTGAGGATTTTGAAATTTTATATCATATAGACGAGAAACAAAATACCATGCAGCACCCCTTCACAAGGGCAGTTTTATCGGCGCTCGACATTATAATTCACAATTTTGAATACGAGCCTGTTTTCACATGGCTAAAGTCGGAATACAGCAATGCAAAAGAGGGCGATGTTTTTCTTTTGGAAAACTATGTGCTTGCTTGCGGCGTTACATCGGCAATGTGGAAAAATGACAAGGAATGGACCTTTTTGCCGTATGGTTTTGACGAAACGGATTTGGAGCAAATAAACAATATTAGAAAAACGGTTATTGCAGACATTGTTGCCTTTGAATCAAAATTTAGCGGCAGGAAAACAGTATATGAAATTTCATCTGCCTTTATTGATTTTTTATATCAATCGGGCGCAGAAAAAACCGTGCGTGAAAAAATAGCCCAATATCGAAAAGACGGGCTCATTGAAAAAAGCAATTCGCTTTCCATGGTTTGGAACGCAATTATATCAACTATTGATTCTTTTACTTTATCCTTTAAGGATAAATATATAACATTTGAAAAATACCGTTCAATTTTTATAACCGGGCTTAAAGGTTATAAAATAAACGAAATACCGCCGACGGTTGACGAGGTGCTTATTTGCGATGTAAACCGATTTTATAATCGTGATAAAAAATGCGTTTTTATATTGGGCGTTTCAAACGGCGTTTTTCCTGCAAGCTATAAAAACGAGGGTTTCCTTTCAGACAACGACAGGCAGCAGCTTGCCGATGTAAAGGTCGAGCTTGGCGACAACACCAAAATAAAACAGGCGGGGGAAAGCTATTCGATATATTCGGCATTGACTTCGCCTGTTGAAAAATTATTTTTATTCTATCCGTCAGCAAACAACGAAGGCGAGGCGCTGTACCCCTCTACTGTTATTGATAGGGTTAAAAATTTATTTCCCAAACTAAAAGAACAAAGTAACTTATATAAAAGTAGTGATATTATGCCCTCGGTTGAAGGAACGCTGCCTTCTTTTAACAAAATGTTGACCGATATAATCAGATTTTCTGAGGTTAAAGCATGGTTTGAAAAAAACCAGTCGCAAAGGCTAAGTCATGCGTTAACTGCCCTATCATACACCAACATGCCTGCCCCGCTGTCCCCCAAAGCCGTTTCAACTCTTTTCGGCAATATGCCGAGTGCAAGCATATCTCGGGCGGAGCAATATAACGGCTGCGCTTTCGCATACTATTTAAAATACGGGCTTAGTGCAAAGGTACGCGAAAAACATGTTATAGAACCTGCTCAAACGGGCAGTTTTATGCACGAAATTATCGAACAATATTCCAACTTTGCGCAAGAAGTCGGGTGGGATAATGTGTCGCCAAACGAACTTGAACAAAAAATTAGTGAAATAACCGAAAATGTTTTTAAAAAGTATTTAAGCGAAATATACACCTCCTCTCCTCGATTTAACTACCTTTCTAAAAAAATTAAAAATATTATGTCAACCACCGCAAAAAGCATTTCGGAATTTTATAAAAGCTCTCCGTTTGTTCCGCTTGGATATGAAGTGGCTTTCGGTGAGGGGGGCAATTTCCCGCCTATTACCCTTGATGTTGACGGCGTTTCGGTAAAGCTGCGCGGGAAGGTTGACCGAGTGGACATATGGCGCACCAAAAGCGGCAACTATATAAATGTTGTTGATTATAAATCAAGCGGCAAGGATATTGATTATTCTCAAGTTTTATGCGGGATACAAATACAACTGCCGACATATATTAAAGCTGTTTGCGAAACTCTTTCACAGCGTGAAGGGGTTGTGTCCGTGCCCGCTGCAATGTTATATTATAAATTTGATTCGCCCCTTATAACGGCAAACAAAAACATTACAGACGAGCAGATTTGGCAGGGCGTTCAAAAAAACTTGCGAATGAAAGGCTTAACGCTGGAGCGAGATGAAATTGCCGAAGGGATAAACACCGTTTATGCAGTTAAATCAACCGCAACCGGCAAGAATATAGACACAATATGCTCTGTTGCGCATAAAAAGCTTTTAGCGGCTTTCAAAGGAATTTTAAAAGGAAATATCAGCTTAAACCCGGTTAGGGTTTCCGGTTATACCGCCTGCGATTATTGTCCGTACCGCCCAATATGCAGGTTTGACACCTCTCTTGGAGGCAATAAATATAAAAGCTTTAAAAAATTGAGCAAGGAGGAGTTTTTCAACCATGTCGATAAAATGGACGGATGAGCAGCAAAAGGCAATAACCGAAAAAGGCAAAAACGTTCTTGTTTCGGCGGCGGCGGGCTCGGGGAAAACCGCCGTATTGGTTGAGCGCGTTATACAGCTTATAACCGATAAGCAAAACCCAATAACGATAGACCGCCTTCTGATTGTAACGTTTACAAACGCTGCAGCAAACGGAATGCAAATTAAAATACATAAAAAACTGCAAAACTTGCTTGAAAAATCGAAAGAAAACAAGCATATAGCAAACCAGCTTGTACTTTTGCCAAAGGCAACCATCACAACGGTACACTCTTTTTGCCAAGATTTAATTAGAAATAATTTTCTTAAATTGGGGCTTAACGCCTCTTTTGAAATAGGGGACGATACACAGCTTTCAATACTCAGAGAAAAAGCGCTTGCACAAACTTTGGAAATGCGATATGAAAACTCGTCGAAAGCCTTTGAAGGGTTGGTTGACGGGTTTGGCGGCAAAAAAGACGATAAAAGCCTTTCCGATATTATCATGAATTTATATTATTTCACACAAAGCGTTGCAAACCCTAAACAATGGCTTGAAACTGCGAAAGATAATTTTTGCGACCAAGGCTTTGACTTATGGAGCAAATACATACTGCTTTCGTTAAAGGAAGAAATAAAAGGGATGATAAAGTCGTACGACAGCGCAATAGATGCAATAATAAGCGATATTGATTTGCATGCGTATCATGATACATTTGTGGCAGAGCGCGGATTGTTGGAAAATATACTTTTTAAATGCAGCGGCGGCTGGGACGAGATGAGGGAATTTATTTGCAGTATCAAATTTGTCACATTGCCTCGAAAAGGTAAAAATGCAGATGATGCGAAAGCCAATTTTGCTAAAAAAATTCGTGATAATGTTAAAAAAAGCATAAAAAATGCTTGCGACACTTTTTATTCATCAGCCCAAAGCATTAAGGCGGACAACATTGAATTATCCGAAATAATAGGTGAATTGTGCAGCATTGTTTGGGATTTTACACAGCTTTATTCCGAGTTAAAGCGTGACCGGAATTTAGTTGATTTTAATGACCTTGAGCACTTTTCCTTAAAATTATTGGAGGATAACGAAATTTCAAAGCAGGTAAAAGATAAGTTCGCTTTTGTGTTAGTCGATGAATATCAAGATACAAACGGCGTGCAGGAGGGCTTGTTTCAAGCTGTTTCAACCGGCGACAATCTTTTTATGGTTGGGGATGTTAAACAAAGCATATATGGGTTTAGAAATGCACAGCCCTCCATTTTCACCCAAAAAGCAGAGCGTTACCGCAAAGACCCAAAAAGAGGGACGCTTATCAACCTGTTTCACAATTTTAGAAGTGACGATAATATAATAAGCTTTGCAAACAATGTTTTTTATAAAATTATGAGCGAGCATATCGGAAATGTTAACTACACGGATGGACATGGCTTAAAAGGGGTAGGAAAAAGTTCAACCCAATCGGAGGTTGAAATCAACCTGATAGAAAAAAAGTTTGAATTTTCGGATGAATATTCCGTCGAGGAGCAACTGTCAAACGATATGGAACGCGAAGCAATGTTTGTTGCACGGCGTATAAGAAAATTAGTTGAAGTTGAAAAACCGCTAATACCTGATGAAAGCACCGGCAAAACAAGGCGGTTGCAGTATAGGGATATAGCAATTTTAGCGCGCAAAAACAAAGGAATTTCTGATGTTTTTTCACAACAGCTTGACGCTTTTAACATTCCTTTTTATTGTGAAGACGAAAAAGGGGATTACACCGAGTCGTTTGAGGTATCAATCATATTATCCTTTCTTAGCGTAATTGATAACCCCATCCAAGACATTCCGCTTATTGCCGTCATGCGTAGCCCGCTGTTTTCATTTGATGACGAACAGCTTGTGCGCATACGAAACATGGTAAGCGAAAGACCTTTTTATAATGCGGTGTGCGCCGATAACAGCTTTGAAAGCAAAGCTTTTTTGCAAGCGCTGGATAAATACCGAAAGGTATCAAAAGATGAAAAAATCGAATATCTTATACGAAAAATACTAAGCGATACGGGGTTTTTATCATATGTTGCAACGCTGTCCGACGGCGAAACGCGCATTGCCAATTTAAGACTGCTTTGCGAACGAGCGGGGCGGTTTGAATCGGATACGCATAAAACGCTATTTGAATTTTTAAGCTATTTAAGCGCAATGAAAGAGCATTCATACAGTTACAGCGTTTCAAAAACCTCGGCGCAAAATGACAATGCAGTAAAAATCATGAGCATACACAAAAGCAAAGGCTTGGAATTCCCTGCCGTATTTTTTGTGAGATGCGGTGAAATGTTTAATAAGACGGATTTGCGCTCTCCGTTGCAATATGACATTGATTTTGGCATAGGCTGTGATTTTATTGATATTCGGCGCGGCATAAAATACCCAAACTTGTCAAAGACGGCAATATCGCAAAAAAAGCTGTATTCGCTTTTATCGGAAGAAATGCGAATTATGTATGTTGCGCTCACCAGAGCCCAGCATTTGCTTTTTGTTTCGGCAAGCTGCAACAACATTGAAAAAAAGTTATGCGATTGGGAAAACAGCAGCCCGCTGCCATATACCGTTGCACTGCAAAATACATTTATTGATTGGATTGGCATTGCGTTGGGCGAACAAATGAGAATGCTTGGTAAAGTCCATGTCCCGCATGAAATTTTGGCTCAAAACGAGGAAAAGCCCGCAATCGAAACCTACGCTGCCGACAAAGCAAGCGACACTGCTTACTCCAAAGAAATTGCCGAGCGCCTGGAATATGAATACCCGTATAAAGATGCAAAATATATTCCCTCGAAACTTCCCGTTAGCCGTGCAATAGGTGAAGTTATGTATGAAGTAAATTTAAAAACACCGGAATTTTTGCAAAAGCCTGCAAAAATGACCGCAGCCCTTCGCGGAACGATAATACATTTTGTTTTGCAAAATATAGATTTGTCGCAAACAGACAGCAAACAGCAAATTCAAAACCAATTGTATGAAATGGTTGCAAAAGGAATGTTAAGCAAGGATTTTGCCAATGTTGTGGATATTGAAAAACTTTTTATTTTTTTCAAAAGCGATATTGGTTTCAGGATGAAAAGTTCGCCTGAAGTAAAGCGTGAGGTGAAGTTTTTTGTTGATATTCCGGCAGATAAAATTATAAACGATTTAGACAAAAGCGTTGCAAACGAAACAATTTTGCTTCAAGGAGTTGTGGATTGCTATTTTGTCGAAGACGGGCAGCTTGTAATAGTCGATTACAAAACAGGGCGCCCCGATAGGGCGGAGTTTCAAAAACAACTTGATTTGTATGCAATGGGGCTTTCAAAAGCACTAAATATGAAAGTAAAGGAAACTATTTTATACCCACTCGTATAATAATAAATTCGGCACACCCTTTGGTGTGCCGAACCTTTTTAGATTGTTTTATTTTTAATTTCTTCTTGTATTGCTGTGATAAACTCGTCAAGGGTGAGAGTGCCCAACTCTCCGTCTTTTCTTGAGCGAACAGACACGGTGCCCTGCTCCTCCTCTTTATCGCCCGCAATCAGCATATACGGCACTTTTTGCTTTTGCGCCTCACGAATTTTATAACCTATTTTTTCGTTTCGAGTATCTTTTTCAACCCTAAACCCGCAAGCTTGCAGCCGCGCTGCAACAGCTTCGGCATAATCAAAATGCTTTTCGCTTATAGGCAACACTTTAACCTGAACGGGAGCAAGCCATAGCGGGAATGCGCCGGCGTATTTTTCTATCAAAAGGGCAAGCGTTCTTTCATAGCAACCGATGGACGAGCGATGCACAATGTATGGGTGTTTTTTTTGCCCATCCGCATCTATATATTCCATCTCAAAACGCTCGGCAAGTTGAAAATCAACCTGTATTGTGATTAATGTGTCCTCCTTGCCGTGCACATTTTTAATTTGAATATCAAGCTTAGGTCCGTAAAAAGCCGCCTCGCCTTCCGCCTCAACATAGTTTATTTCAAGCCGGTCTAAAATACTTCGCATTATATTTTGAGTGTTTTCCCATTGCTCGGGTGAACCTATATACTTTTCCCGATTTTGCGCATCCCATTTAGAAAACCGAAACGACACATCTTCGTCCAAGCCCAAGGTTTTAAGCATGAAGGATGCAAGGTCAAGAGAGCCCCTAAATTCATCTTCAAGCTGTTCGGGCGTGCACACAATGTGCCCTTCCGACAAGGTAAATTGACGAACGCGTATAAGCCCGTGCATCTCTCCCGAGGCCTCGTTGCGGAAAAGCGTTGCCGTTTCGTTGTACCGAATGGGCAAATCACGATAACTCCTCATTTTAGAAAGATACGCCTGAAACTGAAAAGGGCAAGTCATCGGTCGAAGTGCAAAAATCTCTTTATCGCCTTCCTTGCCCATAATAAACATACCGTCACGGTAGTGGTCCCAATGCCCGGATATTTTATATAAATCGCTTTTCGCCATAAAGGGGGTTTTAGTAAGCTGATAGCCTCGCTTTTCTTCTTCGTCCTCCACAAAGCGCTGCAATATTTGCATAATTCTTGCGCCTTTCGGCATTAAAATAGGCAAGCCTTGCCCGATATATTCGCTTGTTGTAAAAAGCTCTAATTCACGCCCAAGCCTATTATGGTCACGCTTTTTCGCTTCTTCAAGACGGTGTAAATGTTCATCAAGCTGTTGTCTGTCCGGAAAAGAAACACCGTATATCCTTTGCAGCATTTTGTTTTTTTCATCACCGCGCCAATATGCGCCGGTAACGCTAAGCAGCTTGTATGCTTTAACGGCAGAAGTTTTGCCAAGATGCGGACCTGCGCAAAGGTCTGCAAAATCCCCTTGCCTGTAAAATGTTATTGCTTCCCCAGCCGGGATTCCCTCAATAAGCTCGATTTTATACGGCTCGCCCTTTACAAATTCAAGCGCCTCGCTTTTTTCAAGTTCAAACCTTTCGATGGGTAGTCCCTCTTTTATTATTCTTTTCATTTCCTTTTCAATTTTACCCAAATCATCAGCGGTAAAAGGCGTTTTTGTATCAAAATCATAATAAAAGCCGCTATCCGTTGCAGGACCTATCGCAAGCTTAACTTCCGGATACAACCGTTTAACGGCATGAGCCAATATATGAGAGGTTGTGTGCCAAAACACCTGCATTTCATCCGGTTTAATAAATTCGTTAGACATTTTTATCAGTCCTTTCTGTTTGAGGGCATTTGGCGATTTTACCTGCCCCGCCCGATATTACAATTACATTGTCATCGCTGGCGGTAACCGTTACACAACAACCCTTTTTAATTTTATTTGTTATAAACATTTCAGAAATTGTAGCTTCAATTTCCTTTGTTATTACCCTTCGCATGGGACGAGCGCCGTACCTAACATCATATCCTTTTTTAACTATATATTCCTTTAGCTTGTCTGTAAAGCTTATAGCAATACCCTTTTTCTCCGCCGCACTTGCTAAATCGCTTAACATTAAACTGCAAATGTCAAGCAGTTCCGGCTTGGTAAGCTCTGTAAAAATGATAACATCGTCAATTCTGTTTAAAAACTCAGGACGAAAGATTTGGCTAAGCGCCGTGTCAACCTTTGCTTTTATACCATCGGCTCGTGAGGTTGCAAAACCCATGGCGTTTGTTTTGAGGTCAGAGCCTGCATTGGATGTCATTATTATTATACAATTTTCAAAATTTACTAACTTTCCTTGGCTATCGGTAAGCCTGCCCTCATCAAAAATCTGCAAAAGCAAATTAAAAATATCAGCATGCGCCTTTTCAATTTCATCAAGCAAAATTATGCTGTACGGCTTTCTGCGCACCTTTTCGGTAAGCTGGCCCGCCTCGTCATACCCCACATACCCCGGAGGCGAGCCTATCATTTTAGAAATTGAATGTTTTTCCGTGTACTCGCTCATGTCAAGCCTTATAAGGGCGCTCTCATCATCAAAAAGCTCTTTTGCAAGGGTGCGGACAAGCTCCGTTTTACCCACCCCGGTAGGGCCTACAAATATAAACGACACCGGACGCCTGCTGTCTGACAACCCCGCTCGGTTAATTCTTATTGCCCGTGACACCGCATTTACAGCGTCCTGTTGACCAATCAGGCGCTTGTGTAATCGCTTTTCCAAATTAATAAGCCTGTCGGATTCCAACTCGGTTATTCTTTGGACGGGAATTTTTGTCCACATCTCAATGACGGCGGCAATATCATCCACCGTGAGAACTGTTGGTGCGCATTGCTCTTTGAGTTTGCTAATTTCTTCGGTTAAACGACATTCGTTTATTTTTAAATTAGCCGCCTTTTGATAGTCTTCTATCGAATCGGCAGAGGCAGCGCTTTCTTTTTGTTGTTGAACTGTTCTTAATTCGTTCTTTAAATTTTCAAGCTTGGTTAGGTTGATGTTATTGAGATTTGCTCTGGAGCCCGCCTCATCAATCACATCTATTGCCTTATCAGGCAAAAACCTGTCCGAAATGTATCTTTTTGACAAAAGCGTTGCTGTTTTTATTATTTCATCGGTAATTATAACAGTATGATGTCTTTCATAATATTCTTTTATACCTTTTATTATTTCAATCGTTTCGCCCACCGATGGCTCCTCTACAATAACAGGTTGAAAACGCCGCTCAAGCGCGCTGTCTTTTTCAATATGCTTGCGGTATTCTTCAAGAGTTGTTGCCCCTATAACCTGAATTTCGCCCTTTGAAAGCGCTGGCTTTAAAATGTTTGCCGCCCCCATTGCGCCCTCCGCATCACCGGCAGCCACAATGTTGTGGAGTTCATCAATAACAAAGATAATGTTACCCGCGGCTTTTGCTTCGTCAATAATAGCTTTAACCCGAGCTTCAAATTGACCTCTAAATTGCGTGCCTGCAACAATCGCCGCAAAATCAAGCAAATATATTTCTTTTTCAAGCAGCTTGGACGGAACATCCTTTTCCGCAATTTTTACCGCAAGCCCCTCCGCTATCGCAGTTTTTCCAACACCCGGCTCGCCTATCAATACAGGGTTGTTTTTTGTGCGGCGGTTAAGTATTTGCGTTATTCTTTTAATTTCGTCTTTGCGCCCCACAACCCTATCTATTTTATTGTTTTTAGCCCGCTCGGTCAGGTTAGTGCCAAACTGTTCTAAAACCTTTTTGCCACCCGCCTTTTCCGTTGCTTTGGTTTTTGCTTTTTTAGGCCTATCATCTGTATTGCCGCCATGTTTATCATTACTTGAATCTGAAAACAAGCCTTCCATCATAGGCATCATTTCTTGAAACTTTTCCTGCGTAAACTCCGGCAACGACTTCATAATCCCTTTATTCATTTCGTCAAACTGTTTTTCGTCTATTCCCATTTGCGCAATTATATCGTTAAGCGGCTCAATCCCAAGTTCCTTTGCACAGGTTAAACAATAACCTTCGTTTTTTTGCACACCGCTTTCAACCTTTGTAACAAATACAACAGCAATATTTTTATTGCACCGTTTGCATAGCATAATCTGCACCCCCGCTGAAATTCGCCCACATTTATTAAATCATAAAACCACAGGTTTTAAAATGACCATTGTATTTATTATAATACAAACCTTGCGAAATTGCAATACACGATAATCAACACAAAAACATAAAATTCTTTTAAGTTCTAAAATTATTTTGCTTTTTTTTAAAAAGTATTGTATAATAAAATTGCGAATTTTTAAAAGGGGGAAATGTTATGTTAAAAGGAAATGCAGTAGTGGGACAATCAGGGGGACCGACATCCGTCATTAACGCTTCTTTGGCAGGCGTAATTAAAGGCTGCCTAAGCAGCGATAAAATAGAAACGGTCTTTGGTGCGGAGCATGGAATCGAAGGTGTTTTAAACGAAAATTTTGTTAATCTTTCCGAAAGGTTTGCAAATGATGACGAATTAAATCTTTTAATAAATACACCTGCCGCATACCTCGGCTCATGCCGCTATAAACTTCCCAAGGATTGTGACGATACTTTTGCCAAAATTTTTGAAATATTTAAAAAGAATAATGTATGTTATTTCTTTTATATAGGTGGGAATGATTCAATGGACACCGTCAGCAAGCTGTCCGAGTATGCAAAATCGGTTGACTTTCCCATAAATATCATAGGGGTTCCGAAAACGATAGATAACGACCTTGCAATTACCGACCATACTCCGGGCTTTGGCTCTGCTGCAAAATACATTGCAACCAGCTTGCGCGAAATTGCTTGTGATGCGCAAGTTTATGATTCTAACACCGTAACAATAATTGAAATAATGGGCAGAAACGCAGGATGGCTGACAGCGGCGGCAGCGCTTGCACGGACAAGCAATGAGCAAGCTCCGCACCTTATTTACCTGCCGGAGCTGCCTTTTGACACAGATAAATTTCTTTCAGACATTGAAAAGGTTAGCAAAACTCATAAAAATGTAATCGCGGTTGTATCGGAAGGCGTTAAAACAAAAGATGGAGATTATGTCTGCGATAGCGCCACGGTAAATATAGTTGACAGTTTTGGTCATAAACAGCTTTCCGGAACAGCAAAGTTTTTATCCGACATTGTTCACGATAAATTCGGGTGGAAGGTTAGAGACATCGAATTTAGCCTTTTGCAACGTTGTGCGGCGCACATAACATCCCAAACGGATTTAACCGAGGCGGAACAAATCGGAACTGCAGGCGTTATGGCGGCTGTCAATGGTGAAACGGGTAAAATGATGTATTTTAAAAGGGTTTCGGAAAATCCCTACAAAACCGAAATTTTATCATACAACGCCTCAGCTATTGCCAATGTTGAAAAAACTGTTCCCCGCGAATGGATAAATGAAGAAGGCAACGATATACTCCCAGCGGCTGTTGACTACATGCTTCCGTTGATTCAGGGCGAGGTTAAAATAAAATTTGAAAACGGTCTGCCGGTATATCTTAAAAGATAAAAAATTCCTTGTAAATATTATCATAACGGTGTATAATGTATATGATATTATATGTGAAGGAGTGGTTTGGAATGAAATTAATTTTGGCAATCGTCCAGCATGAGGATAGTGCGGCAGTTTCAGAAGAACTTACAAAAAACAAAATCAATGTTACCAAGCTTGCTTCCACAGGTGGTTTTTTAAGAGCAGGGAATGTTACCTTTTTAATCGGTACAGATGAAGAACATATCGATAATATAATTGACATAATAAAAAATAAGTGCAAATCAAGAACGGAGCTTGCAGCGCCCGCCGCCATGTATATGGGGGCATCGGCATGGCCTGTGGAGGTTGTTGTCGGCGGTGCGACAATATTTGTTTTGGATGTTGACAGGTTTGAAAAGGTATGATTTTTGACGGCATATACGGGCATGATGATGTAAAGCAAAAACTTGCCGATGCAACAAGCAATAACGCTGTTTTCCATGCTTATATATTTTGCGGAAACAGCGGTATCGGCAAAACTTCCGTTGCCCGCAAGTTTGCGAAGCACCTTACCGGCAACAGCGAGCCTGATATGATTACCGTTACAAATGAGCGGTACGGGGTTAAAAAAGCATCTTTTTCTGTTGATACGGTCCGCGCCGCAAGGCTTGATATGTATGTAAAGCCGTATATTGCCGATAAAAAAGTTTTTATTTTTCCAAAAGCAGATACCATGACTGTTGAGGCGCAAAACGCACTTTTAACCGTTTTTGAAGAGCCGCCTCCATATGTTGTTATAATTTTAATTTCATGTGGGGAACGGGCTTTTTTGCCTACCATTCGGTCACGTGCGCTTGCAATTAGGTTTTCACCGTTGCCTGACCTTATAATAGCTCAATATCTAAAGGATAAATACAATTCATCCTTTGACGACATCACCATGCGCCTATGCAACGGCAGCATTGAAATGGCAGACAGGCTGATGACAAACGAAGGTTTGCGCAACAGTGCAAATGACTTTGCCAAAGTTTTTAAAGAATTTATCGGCACAGACAAACTGTCCATCTACAAAGCGGCAGAGTTTTTTGAAAAAGAAAAAGATAAATATAACACTTATTTCGATGTTATGAGCATAATGCTTTCCGATTTCTTGTTTGAAAAAGACAACGCCCCGGGCGTAAATAAAGGTGCTATGGTGGAAATATTGGATAACATTGAAAAAACAAAAGGAGCAATCGCCCGGCACAGAAATTACAATATTGCTGTAAATGAATTGCTACTTGGCGCTTGGAGGGCCTTGCATGGTTAATATAGTTGGAATACACTTTAAAAATGCGGACAAAATTTATTATTTCGACCCTGAAAATCAATTCTATCAAAAGGGTGAAAAGGTAATAGTTGAAACCGTACGCGGCGTTGAAATGGGTGAAGTTGTGCTTTCAAACAGAATGGTGCCGCGCGAATCTGTCGTTATGCCGTTAAACCCCATTATGCGCAAGGCGGAAAAAAAGGATTTTAAGCAACTTGCCGAAAACGAAAAGCTGGAAAAAGAGGCTTTCGATGTTTGCAACGCAAAGGTAAAGGAGCATGGCTTGGATATGAAGCTTATAGATGTTAAATGCACCTTTGACTGCAGCAAAATTTTATTTTATTTTACCGCCGATGGGCGTGTGGATTTTCGTGAGCTGGTAAAAAGCCTTGCAGCTGTTTTTAAAACAAGAATAGAGCTTAGACAAATAGGTGTTCGTGACGAAGCGAAAATGTTAGGCGGCATGGGCGTATGCGGGATGGAGCTTTGCTGCAGAAGGTTTTTGGATTCGTTCCAACCTGTGTCAATTAAAATGGCTAAGGAGCAAGGATTGTCATTAAATCCTGCTAAAATTTCCGGCACATGCGGGCGGCTTATGTGTTGCTTGAAGTATGAACAAGAAACTTACGAGCATTTGCTCAAATACACGCCAAAAATAGGCGCAATCGTTCAAACCCCGGATGGAAAGGGCACTGTTGTTGAAACCAATCTGCTTACCGGAAAAATAAAGGTGAACCTTAAAAAAAATGATGATAGCGTCAACCACATCTACGATGTGAAGGATTTAGTTATAATAAAAGATGCCGACATTAAACTTACACCGGAAGAAGTAAAAGAGTTGGGAAAACTGGAAGATGACAAATAAGCAACTAACACTTGCTTTTGTAATGGCGTTGCCTGCTCATAAGGTAAGGCAATACCCTTTCTTGCACCTTACTTAAATATCTCATGGTGCAAGGTTTAGTTAAAAATAATATATAAAACTTAAACGGAGGTGTTAAAATGGCTTATGTCATAACAGACGACTGCATCAGCTGCGGCGCTTGCGAACCGGAATGCCCGGTATCATGCATTACGCCGGGTGATGATAAGTATGTAATTGATCCCGAATCGTGTATCGATTGCGGTGCATGTGCAAATGTGTGCCCTGTTGACGCTCCGATTCCGGAATAATTTAGATTAAGGCTGTTTTGAAAAATAACAAAACAGCCTTAATTTTTTTATCTTATTGTATGCGGCGCTGTTATACTTTTTGGGATTATAAATTCCGGGCTGCCTTGCGCCCCTGCGGCAACCTCGTATTTGTCAAAGCATATAACAATATTTCCGTCGCTGTTTATATAAAAATTTTGGTCTGCATTGATATTTTCAAACACTTCTGTAATATATTCTTGGGGCTCAACCCAAAACAGCCCATCCTCCTCCTTGTTTTGCCGCAACATTTCACCTTGAATATAACTGCTTAAAATACCAACATAATCTGTACCTTTTTTAAATATACCGTTTAGCGACAACAGCTGTCCGGTTTTTTTGTCTATGGTATAAAAAGTATGCTTTGTAGAGGACGAGCCGGCGATATTGAGCAAATATACATCTATTGCCAAAATATCGTCTGTGTCGGTTTTTATAATATAGTTTGATTCAACCCCCATATGAATAGTTTCATCACCGTATAATGCTTTTAATTCTTTTAAGTCATTCTCATAGGCTGCTATAACGGCGTTTGCGTTTTCCTTGAAGCTCTCGTTTAGCTGTTTTTCAAAATCCTTGTCTAAAAGCCCTTCTATTGCAGGCGTAACAACCTTTGCCTGATACCCGTTTTCCTGCGTTTCGTATTTTCCAAAGGTGAAAACTTTAATAATAGCGTTTATCACAGAGTTCCTTTCAAAAGCATATGCAAAGCTTGGGCTTAAATTTAACAATGTTATGCATGCTGTAACTGCAATAGCCGCGGCTGCTCCGCTTATTTTAAAAAGCATTGCTTTTCCCCGTTTTTTTTCCATCGACTTTTCAATCCTTTCTTTTAAAGCTTTGGGAGCTTTGATTTTTTCATATTCCGACTTGGCATGCTCAAAACCCTTCATGTTTATCCTCCAAACTTATTTTTAATAGTTTTAGTGCACTATAAAGCCTTGTTTTTACAGTATTTTCATTGATATTTAAAACCTCTGATATTTCCTTTATTTTCATATCCTCCAAAAACCTTAGAACAATAACAACACGATGGTTTTCGTCAAGCAGGCTTACTATACTTTGAATAGTGATGTGCGAATAATCATCGTTAGACTCGCAAAGCGTATCCATCTTGTTATTTTCAATAAAATACAGCTTTGATTTTTTCTTTAAATGCGTAAATGCGGTATTTGCAATTATTTTGTAAAACCATGTTTTCAAATGCTGAGGCTTTTTCAAACGATTTATGGATTTCAACGCCTTTAAAACGCTGTCGCTGACAATATCTTCTGCATCCTTTTCGTTTTTTACAAATGTAAACGCGAAGCGGTATGCTAAATCCAAGTTGGTAACTAAGTAATCATTAAACAGTTTGTTTTTGTCCATTTTTTCGCCCCTTCTATTTGTTTAGACTGTTGTGAACGCAAAAAAGTTTTAAAAACTTTATTTCTTTTTCACAAAATCATTTGGTATTAACTGTATTCGCCTTTCTTTGGTAACATACTACAAACTTTGTAGCATTTTGTCAACAAGAAATGTGAACTTTAAATTTACCGAACATTGACAGTTTTATCTTTCAATGTTATACTAAATTCCTACCCAACTTGTTTTAAGGGAGTGAATTTTATGAGCGAAACCTTGCACACCGCATCTCGTCCGGTTGCCAAGGGGCGTGCTATGCAACCATTTGTTAAAAGGGTTAGCACTACTTTCGCAGCCTTGCTCGTTATTGGCGCTTTTTCAGTGTTTATTTTAATCTACTTACCTTTAAATAAAGCACTTGAAAAAAGCTTAATCAATAATTTTAGACATCTTTCATCTGCAAGCTATCAAACACTTCAAAACGATATTTTTAAATGTGTGGAAAGCGGCAAAGTTTTATCAACTCGTATAGCACTAAAAAATGCTATATTAAACTACAAAAACGAGGAAATAGGCATTGAGGAGCTTGCGTTGTTTTCTCAAAGCAAATATGAAGAAGCCTTGCAAGGCGTTGGCGGTTTAATTTCGGCAAATCGTTTTGTTGATGACATTCCAATCGCAAAAGTTTCCCAATCAAAGGTTAGCCTTGATGAATGGGACATGTCGGATATCATGTTTGATAAAAATAAGGCTGCGGATTCAAATATACTTTTAAAAGACAACCGCATATACTGTATTGTAAAGTCTGTTATTGTTCACGATAGCAAAAGAATTGGGCACGATATGCTTGTTTTTGATTTAACGGAGGATGTAAACCTGCTTTCCGGCAATGTATTTGATGTAAGCATAATAAACGCCGCAGCATATAAGACGCTAATTAACGACTCTAAAATATATCAAAATTTTGACGGAATGTTGCTGTTGGGTATGCCCGACTCATTTTATGTATCCATTCCGATAAACGAAAACGCCTATTTTGTTGCTGAACAAAGCAAAAAACAGATGTTTTCGATGGTAAACCACTTGGGAACTCAGGCATGCATAGTTTTTGCTTGCATATTGCTTGCTTACATCATTATGGTTCATCTAAATATTGTGCAGTTTGCAAAAAAGGAACTAAAAAAATTGGAAATCACAAATGCAGCCCTTGGGAAAGCAGCGTCAGAGGCTAATGTTGATTCTTTGACAAAAGCAGGGAGCCGCCGTTACGGCACGGAATTTTTTGAAAAGGTGTTTTCCGATTTTAAAATAGGCGCGCCTTCCCCCATAATCATTATGTTTGATATTGATTTATTTAAACAAATAAACGATTCCTACGGTCATTACACAGGTGATAGGGTTTTAAAAAAAGTTGTTGCTGCAATAAGAAAAACTATTCGTAACGAAGATAAATTGTTTCGGTGGGGCGGGGATGAATTCGTAGGGGTGTTTTTTGGTATAAAAAAAGAAAATGCGGGCTTTTTTGCAAACAAGATGCTCAACACCGTTTTAGACTTGGAAATTGAATTAGACGGCAAAAAAATAAGACCAACGGTGTCTATCGGCATTTCGTATTTCAAAAGCACCGATACCGACTTTTACGAAGCGATAAACCGGGCAGACCGTGCAATGTATTTATCAAAAGCGGGACCCGAAAGAAAGGTAAATATTTTATAAGTTATACTGTAAATCCAAATATAAAAGGAGGCTTAATCCTTACTAATATGAAAGAATCATTTGATATTATTGTTATAGGCAGCGGGGCGGGACTTATGCTTATGGAATCCGCCCTTGCAAACGGTTTAAACTGTGCAATTATTGAAAAATCAAAATTTGGCGGAACATGCCTCACCAAAGGCTGTATCCCTTCCAAAATGCTTGTTTACCCCGCCGATTTAATTCGCGAGTCAGAAAAAGCCGACAGAGTTGGCGTTTCGTTCAAAAAACCTTTTGTAGATTGGGAAAAGGTTTCAAAACGAATGTGGCAGCAAATCAATTATAGCGAAAAGATGGAAACTAACCTAAAGCAACTAAAAAATTTGCAAGTTTTTAACGGCACGGCAGAATTTACCGGGGAAAAAACGCTGCGGGTAAAACAAAATGACGGCAGTTATTCACATGAAATAAAAGGAAAAACCATAATTGTTGCACCCGGTTCACGCTCTTTTGTTCCACCTATTAAAAACATAGAACAAACCGGGTATGTGACATCCGAAACTTTTTTTGGAGAAAAGTTTCCAAAAAAGCTTTGGGATAGCGTTATAATTGTGGGCGGCGGCGCCGTAAGCGCTGAATTTGCACACATTTTTTCATCTTTTGGAACTAAAGTCACCATTGTTGAAACAAAATCTCGAATTCTATTTTCCGAAGAAGAAGAAATAAGCGCCTTTGTTGAGGCTGAATTTAAAAATAATTCAATCGATATATTGCTAAACAGCAATGTTATAAGCTCAAAAAAGCTAAACGCCTTCAAAACCTTAACTGTTGAAAACACCGTAACAAAAGAAGTTGTCGACATTTCGGCAGACGAAATTTTTATCGCCTCGGGGATACAATCAAACGGTGATATCCTCCGCCTTGAAAACACCGATATACAAACAGACGAAAGAGGCTGGATTAAAACTAATGAATATCTGGAAACAACGCAAAAGGATGTTTATGCAATAGGCGACATAAACGGAAAATATCAACTTAGGCATAAGGCAAACTACGAAGCGGAAATTCTTATGCACAACCTGTTTTCAGACGGCGCGAAAAAAGCCGCTTGCTATAATGCCGTTCCATGGGCAGTATTTACCAACCCGCAGGTTGCCCATGTGGGGATGACTGAACGCGAAGCAAAAAACCTTGGAATACAGTACTGGGTGGGCAAAAACTTCTTTTCGCAAATTGCGGGCGGCACAGCCATGGGCATCACGGATGATTCATCCGACAACGGTTTTGTTAAAATAATCGTTGGAAAAGAAAAAACAATACTTGGCGCTCATGTGGTGGGGCCGCATGCCTCGATACTTGTACAACCATTTGTATATTTAATGAACGCGAACCATAAATGCGAAAACCGTCAGATTGAAAAAATCGGCAACATAGCTTGCCCCCAATTGGGCAGTTATATGCCGATAAACGACTCAATGATAATCCATCCTTCGCTAAACGAGCTAACGGCATGGGTTATCGGAAATATTGATTGGAAAGACAAGAAATAAAGCTGAGGCAATGTTTTGTTATATATTCAAGCTTTCTATTCTGCACCCATCGGTATAACCTAAAAGCTCTATCATGGAAGGGATATTATTCCCTTCCTTTGTTACTTTAGCGCTTGCGCAAGATGTGCCCAACACTAATTGCCTTGAAAACTCTATATTGCTTAAATGCCCATGACACATTCCTGCCAAAAATGCATCGCCGGCTCCCACCGTTGAATTAACCGCAACCGCAGGCGGAATTACTTTAATTGCCTCGTCTTTCGTAACACCTATAACCCCGTTTTTTCCGAGCGTTACAACAATTCGTTCGATATCGTATTTTTCAATCAATGCCATGCTTTCTTTTAATATTTGTTGCTCAGATAGCCCCGTCTTGCCTAACATATCTTCAAATTCAAACAAATTCGGCTTTATGCAAAACGGCGAAGCCTTGATGCTTTCTCGCAACACGCTGCCGCCGCAATCTAAAAAAACATCTTTTTTATATTGTTTAGCAATTTTTATTAAATTAAAATATGTTCCCAAAACCATATCCGGCAACAAACTTCCGCTCAAAACAACAATATCCGCAAAGGGCAGTTTTTCTTGGTATTTTTCAATAAAAAGCGAATAATCATCACTCGAAATGGGCTCTCCTGTTTCGTTAATTCCCGTTATGGCTTTCGCAGACAAATCCATAACTTTAACATTAAGCCGAGTTTCAAAGTTTTTTATGCGAACAGGGTCAAAATTAACGCCCTCCTCGTTTAACTTTTTTATCAAAAGTTCTCCTGTGTTGCCGCCTATAAGCCCAAGAGCCAATGTATCGCGCCCCAAAAGCCCGCATACGCGCGAAACATTTATTCCCTTGCTTCCGGCATTAAGCAAAACCTTGTTTGCCCTGTTTAGCTCCTCCGGTTTAAAGCTGTCTAAAATGTATGTTTTATCAACCGATGGGTTGAGAGTTACAGTAAGAACCATAGTGACCTCCGATTCAATTATCACTTCGATACTATATTTTTACATATGCATTATATAATATTCTTACCAAAAAAGCAATGTTTTTTTGATAATTCCTTGAACTTAGGGCAAAAATATATTATAATAAGATACATACCGCACTAGTTGGGGAATTAGCGGCGCCCTGAACCCTTAATCCGCTATAATGGGGACGAATGCTCTTTTGAGGTATGGGTTATGTAAGGTCTGCATTAACGAACAGTATGATGAGAGTCCGGTCCCGCGCAACAAAGGGTTATGAACCTCGTCAGGTCGGGAACGAAGCAGCGATAAGTAATTTTCTTTGTGTGCCGTGGGGCTGCCGGGCTTGAATATTTTTCGTTCTTAACGCTTATGTAATCGTATCGACTTTGAGATGTGCGGTATGTTTTTTATAAAATCGGGGGTTTGAATATTTGTGGCTTATCAGGCGCTTTATCGAAAATGGCGTCCAATGGTGTTTGAAGATGTCATTGGGCAATCGCACATTACCGAAACACTGGGAAATGAAATAATCAGCAAAAAAATAGCTCATGCCTTCCTGTTTTGCGGCACAAGGGGAACGGGCAAAACAACAGCGGCAAAAATACTAAGCAGGGCGGTAAACTGCATCTCGCCTAAACTTGGCGGCAACCCCTGCAACGAGTGCTCCAGCTGCCGGGGCATTATTAAGGGCACCATAATGGATGTCATCGAAATAGATGCCGCATCAAACAACGGCGTTGATGATATCAGAAAACTGCGTGATGAAGTGATTTACACCCCTGCAACCACGAAATATAAAGTTTACATTATAGATGAGGTTCATATGCTTTCAATGGGCGCATTTAATGCGTTATTGAAAACCCTTGAAGAGCCTCCGCCGCATGCTATCTTCATATTGGCAACCACAGAGCCGCACAAAATACCTGCCACAATACAATCACGCTGTCAACGCTTTGATTTTCGGCGGATTTCAAACCATCATATAGCCGGCAGGATAGGTGAAATAGCTAAAAAAGAAGGCATCGAAATGTCATCGGATGCGATAAGGCTTGTTGCATCGATAGGCGACGGCTCAATGAGGGATGCCCTTAGCGTGCTTGATTTATTTATTGGCAAGCCGGGTGAAATAACAAAAAGCGATGTAGAAAATTTAACAGGAATGGCTGGCAACGAAATTATTTTTAAAATAGCCGGTTCACTTATAGATAAAGATATTTCAAGCGTAATTTTATTTACCGATGAGGCGATAAAAGCGGGCAGGGACATCACTTATTTCGCAGAGGAACTGCTCAACTTTTTCAGAGAATTGCTAATTTGCAAGGTGTCATTGGCATCGGCGGATATTTTGGATAAATCAGACGAGGAATTGGCTCTTTTAAAAAGTCTATCCGAAAAAACAACTACCGAAATGCTTGTTCACTCAATAAAAGTTTTCTCGGATGCGATTTACATGTGCAAATGGGCATCAAATCCCAAAGTTATATTAGAAACATCTATGATAAAAATATGCAGCCCACAGCTTGACACAACAAGTGAAGCGTTTGCGGCTCGTTTGGAAAAATTAGAATCGGCGCTTATGCTTGGCAAGGGGTTGAAAGCCGATACAAAAAATGTCGTTTTGCAAAAACAAACGGAAAGTGCGGCGGAGCAAAAAGAAGAACCGCAAAAAGAACAGGAAATGCCCGATGAATGGTCGCAAATAATAAATGCTGTAAAAAAACAAGATGAGGCTGCCGCCGCTTTACTTTGCAACACCGAATGTAAAATAGACGATAATGCTTTTTACATAATATTTAAAAGCGCGGCAATTCGTGACATTGCAAGCAAAGACGAAAATATTAAAAATATTTTATCGAAAAAAACACAAAACCGCATATTGCGGTTTGTGGAACAAAATGAGCTTCAGGGCGTCGAAAATAAATCGGCTGACAAACAGCCTGACCCTATTGACGAATTATTACAGAAAAAAAACGAGTTGGGCGACCAAATGACAATATTTTGAGGAGGATATAAAGATTGGCAAAAAATAAGTTCCCAAAAATGGGCGGCGGCATGAACAATATGCTAAAACAAGCGCAAAAAATGCAGCAACAAATGGAAAGTATGCAAGGAGACATTGAAAACCGCATTATCGAGGTCTCGGCAGGCGGCGGTGCGGTAACGATAACAATGAGCGGCAAAAAAGAAGTGAAATCCATTAAAATAAGCCCGGATATTGTTGACCCGGACGATGTTGAAATGCTTGAAGATATAATAATGGCTGCGGTTAACGAAGCCGTTTTAAAAGCAGACAAAATGTTGGCTGATGAAATGGGCAAAATCACCGGCGGTATAAGCCTTCCTGGGCTATTCTGATTATATGGATTATTATGTAAAGCCCCTTGCGCACTTGATAGAACAGTTTGAAAAACTGCCCGGCATTGGGCATAAAACGGCAAGGCGCCTTGCCTTTCATATTCTTGATTCACCTGATGTACATGCGGAGGAATTTGCCAATGCGTTGATAAATGCCAAAAAGCTTGTGCGATATTGCAATATCTGCCAAAACATGACGGACGCGGAAGTTTGTTTAATATGCGCTGACGATAAAAGGGATAACTCCGTTATTTGTGTTATGGAAAGCCCAAAAGATGTTATGGCGCTTGAAAAAGCAAGGGAATATAACGGTTTATATCATGTGCTGCACGGCGCAATTTCGCCAATGGACGGTATCGGTCCGGAAGATATAAAAATTGCGGAGTTGCTTTCCCGGCTTAGCAGCGACACCGTTAAAGAGGTCATAATGGCGACCAACCCGAATATAGAAGGCGAAGCGACTGCAATGTACTTATCAAAGCTTATTAAACCGCTTGGGGTAAAGGTTACAAGGATAGCCCACGGCGTGCCGGTAGGCGGCGATTTGGAATACGCAGATGAAATCACCCTTTCAAGAGCAATTGAGGGAAGGCGTGAGATGTAGCTTTTACGAAAGGAATGAAAGCCTTGATAAATACTGCAGCCAAAAAGGAAACGGCTGTTCTTTTCGGGGTTCACACCGATAACAGAAACTATATACAAGACTGTACGGAAGACTCCATGCAGGAGCTTGCTCTGCTTGCCGAAACGGCAGGTGCAGAGGTTGCAGGGGTCATTATTCAAAACCGCCCATCTCCGGACAATGCAACATACCTTGGAGAGGGTAAAATTTTTGAGCTTAAAGCGCTTTGTGAGGCAAACGATGCAAACATAGTTATTTGCGATGACGAACTTACCGGAACACAGGTTAAAAACATAGAAAATGCCTTGGATATCCGTGTTATAGACAGAAGTTCTTTAATTATGGATATTTTTGCGCAACGCGCAAAAACCCGCGAAGGTCAACTTCAAGTTGAGCTTGCGCAGCTCAGGTACTTCCTCCCTCGTCTTACCGGCTCTTTTACGGGCTTGTCAAGACAGGTGGGCAACAGTTCAATAGGCGGGGCGCGCAGAGGACCCGGCGAAACAAAGCTTGAAACGGACAGACGCCATATAAAAAGCCGAATTCAAACGATTACGGAGCATCTTTCAAAGGTGCATCGGCATCGCAACACACAGCGAAGGCAACGCGTTAAACAAGGTATTTTACAGGTTTCAATTGTGGGTTACACAAACTCGGGCAAATCAACCCTTTTGAACCATCTCACAAATGCCGGCGTGCTTGCGGAAGATAAATTGTTCGCATCACTTGACCCTACTGCAAAAAAACTGACCTTGCCTGATGGCACAAACATTATTATAATCGATACCGTCGGGTTTATCAGAAAACTTCCCCACCACCTTATAAAAGCATTTAAAGCAACATTGGAAGAAACGATAAACGCCGATATGCTTTTGCATGTCGCTGATGCATCCTCACAGCATTTGGAGGATAACATTAAGGTTGTCGAGGGAATTCTTGCCGATTTGTGCGCTTTGGATAAGCCTGTGCTAACGGTGTATAATAAGATTGATTTGGTTGAAAAGACATCTAATTTTGTCGCCAACAAAGTTGAAATAAGCGCAAAAACAGGCGCCGGCATTGATGATATGTTAAATACTGTCTGCAATATGCTGCCCAAAATAAACAAAAGAGTTACTGTTGTTATTCCATACGCTAAAAGTGAAATGGTTTCAACGCTTTATAAAAATGCCCATGTTTTTTCCGAACAGCATGAGGAGCACGGAACAAAGCTTGATATAATTATTGACAAAAGCCTGATTTCGATTGTGAGTGATTATATTGTATGAGTATAAAACAATAAAACAACGACATTCCTTTGAAATTATAGAAAAAAAGTCACGATTTATAGCGCATGTTATGCCTGTTGGCAATGAGAATGACGCCCTTTCTTTTATAAACGCAAAAAAAACGGAGTTTTGGGATGCAAGCCACAATGTCTATGCTTATGTGTTAAAAGAAAATTCAATTTCCCGCTATTCAGACGATGGCGAGCCGCTCGGAACTGCCGGAATCCCAGCATTAAATGTAATCCAAAAAGAGGAACTTTTGGATGTATGCGTTGTGGTTACGCGATATTTCGGCGGGATACAGTTGGGTGCAGGCGGTCTGGTAAGGGCTTATACCAAATCAACTAAAAGCGTTATAGATAATGCGGGCGTTGTGCGCCGAATTTATTGTTTATTATATAACATACAAACCGAATATACCTTGCTTGGCAAGGTGCAAAATGCGGCTGCCGAATACGGCTGCATTGCGGGAAATATAGAATACACCGACATTGTACGGTTGCAATATTATGTTCCGTTTAACTTAAACAATTTTTGCAATATTATAAATGAGGCTACAAACGGGAGCGCGGCTATAACCAAGACGGATGAAGGGAGATACATAGATGTTAAGTGACATTGAAATTGCGCAAAGAGCAAATCCAAAACCAATAACCGAGGTTGCGGCTCTAATCGGGATTGAACATGACGAGCTTGAGCTTTATGGGAAATATAAGGCAAAGCTTTCCGACGGCCTTGCAAAGCGTTTGGAGGACAAGCCAAGCGGAAAGCTGATTTTGGTTACGGCAATAAATCCAACCCCTGCCGGAGAGGGAAAAACCACAACAACAATCGGTTTGGGGCAGGCTTTCCCCAAAATCGGCAAAAAAGCGGTTATCGCGATCAGAGAGCCCTCACTCGGACCGGTTATGGGCATGAAGGGCGGCGCAACGGGCGGCGGATATTCGCAAGCCTTGCCCATGGAAGATATAAACCTTCACTTCACAGGCGATATGCACGCAATTTCTGCTGCAAACAACCTGCTTTGCGCTATGGTTGATAACCACATACACCATGGAAATTCACTTAAAATTGATATAAACAGTATTCAAATCAAGCGTGTTGTTGATATGAACGACAGGGCGCTTCGAAATATTGTAATTGGTTTGGGCGGCAAAATAAACGGTATTCCAAGGGAAGATAACTTTACCATAACGGTTGCATCTGAAATTATGGCGGTGCTTTGCCTGTGCGAAAATTTACAAGACCTAAAAATTCGGTTGGGTAAAATAGTTGTTGCGTATGACGAAAACGGCAAACCTGTTACAGCGACGGATTTAAAGGCAAACGGCGCAATGGCGATGCTTTTAAAAGATGCAATAAAACCTAACCTTGTTCAAACGCTTGAAAACACCCCTTGTATTATACACGGCGGACCATTTGCAAACATTGCTCACGGCTGCAACAGCATCAGGGCTACAAAGCTTGCCTTAAAATTAGGCGATTACTGCATTACGGAAGCGGGGTTCGGGGCAGACTTAGGAGCGGAAAAGTTTTTTGACATAAAGTGCAGGCTTGGCAACATAAAGCCAAATGCCGTGGTTATTGTGGCAACGCTGCGCGCTTTAAAATATAACGGCGGCGTGGATAAAGCAAATGTTTCCAAACCAAATTTGTCGGCGCTTAAATCGGGTATCTCAAACCTTGGCGCTCACATTGAAAATATAAAAAAATATAATGTGCCATGCGTGGTAGCCATCAATAGTTTTGAAACAGACGAAAGCGCCGAAGTTGATTTTGTGCTTGATTATTGTAACAACTACGGCGTAAAATGCGTGCTTTCAAATGCTTTTTCCCATGGGGGCGAAGGCGCAATCGAGCTTGCCAAAGCTGTCGAAATCGAGGCTGACAAGGCATCTGACTTTACACTGCTTTATGAAGATAGTGTCGGCATCAAAGCAAAGATTGAAAAAATAGTAACGCAAATTTACGGCGGTAAAAATGTTATTTATACAACTGCGGCAGAAAAAAGTATTGAAAAACTTTCCGCGCTTGGATATTCAAACATGCCGATATGCATGGCTAAAACACAGTATTCTCTTAGCGATGACCCAACGCTGCTTGGCAGACCCAAAGGCTTTAGCGTGACGGTTCGCAATGTGAATGTATCGGCGGGGGCAGGTTTTATTGTGGCGATTGCAGGCAATATTATGACAATGCCCGGCTTGCCGAAAATTCCCGCGGCATGCGGCATTGATATTTCCCACGACGGCAAAATTACGGGGTTGTTTTAATGGTAAAAATAATTTCAAACTCGGAGGGCGACACTTTTGCCATAGGCGCCAAAATAGGCAAATCCTTAAAAGTTGGCGATGTGGTGATATGCAACGGGCAGCTTGGCAGCGGCAAGACAGCGTTGACAAAGGGTATTGCCTCGGCGTTTAATATAAAAAATGTGCACAGCCCAACCTTTACCTTGCTAAACGAGTACGAAGGCGATGTAAAGCTTTATCACTTTGATGCATACAGAATAAGCGAATCTGATTGGATGGATTGCGGGTTTGATGAATATTTATACGGTGACGGCATTTGTGTGATAGAATGGGGAGAGAACATTAAAGGCATTTTGCCCGATAACATAATTGATGTTTCTATATCTCCTAACACACAATGCGGCGATAACAGCAGGCTTTTTTTAATAAAGGGGGCAAAGCTTTGAATATATTGGCTATTGACAGTTGCAGCAATGTTGCAACCTGCGCCATTGTTAAAAGCGGAATTCTTGTAGGCGAATCAGTAATTAACAATAAAAAAACTCACTCTGTAAAGCTACTCCCCTTGATAGACCAACTACTAAAAGATACCGACACCGATATTTTTGAGGTTGACTATTACGCTGTTACGGTTGGCCCCGGCTCGTTTACCGGGCAAAGAATCGGGATTTCGACAATAAAAGGGCTTTGCCATGCTACGGGTAAAAAGTGTGTCGGCGTTTCAACGCTTGAGGCGTTAGCGCATAATGTGCCGTTAACTGATTTCTTTGTATGCCCGATTATGGATGCCCGCCGTGAGCAGGTTTATACGGCAACATTTAAAAACGGAAAGCACATCGTAAAAGACAGAGCAATTGCCCTAACTGACTTGTTAGCGGAGCAAAAAGGGAAAAACACCGTTTTCGTAGGCGATGGGGTTGCTGTTTTTCGTGAAACAATAACAGATTTTATGGGAGAGTTTGCGCATTTTCCTCCGCTTAATTTTGAGCATTTGCGGGCGGGCAGCGTTGCGGCTATTGCAAAAGAACATATTGATTTAAATCTTGCAATAAACTGTCATTTGCTTACGCCGCTGTATTTGAGAAAATCACAAGCCGAAAGGGAATACCTTGAAAAAACACATAAATAACGAAAGGAAACTTTTAGTTTTTTCAAACTAACTTGCCTTCGGCGGAATTTATTACGCGTGCGACATTTTCGCCTTTGGCGAAACGCACATGCGCAAAGTGCCATTTAATACGCCTTATCCGGCTCACGATAAGCGCGTAGGCACAAATTTTAATATAATTTTGTGAGCCGGAAAGGCTAATGGCACTTATTATGATAATAATAGGCAGCGACCACGGCGGGTTTAAACTTAAAGGAGAACTTAAAAACTTTCTTGAGGAAAAAGGGAAAACGGTCATTGATTGCGGCGTGTTTAACGAAGAATCGGTTGACTATCCCGACATTGCACAGCTTGTATGCAACAGGCTGTTTGAAAAGAAGGCAAGCTTTGCGGTTTTGATATGCGGGACAGGCATTGGCATAAGCATTGCCGCAAACAAAATTAAAGGCATACGAGCGGCTTTAATTTGCAATGAGTTTTCTGCAAAAATGGCAAGCGAGCATAATAATGCAAATGTGGTATGTTTTGGCGGCAGAACAACAAATTTTGATAGCGCAGCTAAAATGCTTGATGTGTTTATGACATCAAAGTTTCAAGGGGGAAGGCATCAAGCACGGGTTGATAAAATCATGAGTATTGGAGAATGCAACAATGAAAAGACGAGATAAACATAATTATTACTTAGATATTGCGCAAACAGTGCTTAAAAGAGGCACATGCCTGCGTCGCAACTATGGTGCAATTATTGTAAAAAACGATGAAATAATCGCAACGGGATATACCGGAGCGCCGCGCCGAAGGAAAAATTGCATAGATATTGGCGTGTGTCGTCGTGAGCAGCTTAGCATCCCTCGGGGAGAGCGGTACGAGTTATGCCGTTCGGTACATGCGGAGGCAAATTGCATAATAAGCGCATCGCGAAATGATATGTTGGGCTCAACCATGTATTTAACCGGAATTGATGTTAAAACCGAAAGCATTATTGAAGATGCGTCAAGCTGTGCCATGTGCAAGCGTCTTATAATAAATTCCGGCATAGACAAACTTGTTATTCGGAACACAGCCGATAACTATACGGTTGTAGAGGTGCAAAGCTGGGTTGACAATGACGAAACGCTTGAAAATGTTTTCGGCTATTGATTTTTAAAGCTAAACTTGCAAAAAAATAACGAAAATTCTTCTATCTTGTCAAAAGTTTTAGAACGATTTATCACCGCCTTGTCCTTTCTTATGGTATAATATCTGCAAAGCAGATATTATACTTGCTCCGCAGGAACTTATGCGCCACCGGTATTTTCCTCACTATGTTTGGAAACGGCGATGCGCAATTATACCAAAATCCTTCGGATTTATGGTATAATGAGCGTAACATAAAGATTTAAAAGGAAGTGACAAATTTGGAGGTTTTATCAATATTTAAAAGCAAAGAAAGTAAAAACAAGCTTGTTCAAATACCAATTAAAGATATTTTAACCAATCCGCATCAGCCGCGCAAGGTTTTCTGCAACGAATCAATAAACGAACTTGCGGAATCAATCAGGCAGTATGGGCTTATTCAGCCTATAACCGTTCGGAACACAGGCAACGGAAAGTATGAGCTTATCGCCGGCGAAAGACGGTTGAGAGCTTGTATGATGGCCGATTTAAAAACAATCCTTGCAATAATTATTGAGGCTTCTAACTGTGACAGCGCAGCGCTTGCATTAATAGAAAACCTCCAGCGAGAAAACTTAAATTATATGGACGAAGCGGAAGGTTACAGCAATCTTATTGTTGATTTTGGGCTCACACAAGAGGAGCTGGCGCAAAAGGTGGGTAAATCCCAGGCCACTATTGCAAACAAGCTGAGAATACTTCGCCTTTGCCCTCGGGTTAAAAAGATATTACGAGACAACGAACTTACCGAGCGGCACGCGCGGGCGCTTGTAAGGCTTGAATCAGAGCATGACCATATAAGAGCGCTTGACATTATTTGCTCTAAAAACCTTAATGTGAAACAAACGGATGAACTTATAGATAGTATGCTTTCTCCCAAGCAAAGCAGACGGCAAAAAAATAAAAAAAATACAATTCGTATATTTAAAGACATTAGAATTTTCGCAAATACAATCAAACAGGCTGTTGATATGATGAATCAATCGGGAATAAATGCCACCTCGGAAAAAACGGAAAATGACAACTATATTGAATACATAGTAAGAATTCCAAAATAACTGTTTTAAATTTATCATCCAAATTAAAAACAGTTCAAATCAACATGCTCAGTTTCGCCTTTTTTTGCCCTTCCCATTAAATCGTCAACGGCATCGGAAGGGTTTTTATTTTCAAATAATATCTTGTGCGCCTCATGAGTTATCGGCATTTCCACATTATATTTTTTTGAAAGCGCATATGCCGCACGGGTTGTCACAATTCCCTCAACAACCATTTTCACTTCTTGTGAAGCTTGCTCCGGCGTTTTCCCCTGCCCGATTAAAATTCCCGCCCGCCTGTTTCTGGAGTGCATACTTGTGCAGGTGACAATTAAATCACCTATTCCGGTAAGCCCGGCAAAAGTTTCAAGCCTTCCTCCCATCGCCCTTCCCAAGCGGATAATTTCGGCAAGCCCCCTTGTCATAAGCGCGGCTTTTGTGTTGTCGCCAAACCCTAACCCTTCGATAATCCCGGCGCAAAGCGCAATAACATTTTTCAGCGAGCCGCCAAGCTCAACGCCAACTATATCACTGCTTGTATAAACCCGAAAATTCGGAGACATAAATAAATCCTGAGCATACTGCGCTATTGATATATCCGGATGCGCCACAACATTTGTTGTAGGCAGCCCCTTGCCCACTTCCTCCGCATGCGAAGGGCCGGACATTGCCGCAACATTTGCATTTGGGATTTCACTTTTAACAACCTCCGATAAGCGAAGAAGGGTTTTTTCATCAAACCCTTTTGAAATATTTACTATAACTTTACCGTCATTTACAAAAGGAGCAAGTTTTTTTGCTGTTTCACGAACTGTCTGTGACGGCACGGCAATAACTATAATATCGCAATCTGACACGCATTTTTCAATGTCATCGGTAAAGGATATGTTTTTGGGCAAAATAACGCCGGGTAAAAACTGCTTATTTTCCCCATGCAACTGCAATGCGGCGCTTTCTTCCTTCAAAAAAGACCAAAGACGAACCTTATGACCTTGCTCCCCCAACATATAGGAAAATGCAGTCCCCCAACTGCCCGAGCCTATAACTGAAATATTAGCCACCGCTCTTCCTCCTTCCAAACCGATTTTCTGTCCCTAACAAAAGGCGATGAATGTTTTGTCGGTGCATAAAGATGCTTAGCGCTGAAATAACAATCGAAAACAATAAAAACTGTATGTCGCCAAATCGAAAAATCAGCGCCATTATGGGCAGCAAAACAGCCCCGATTACAGACCCGAGCGACACATACCCGCTGATAAACATTATTGCAACAGATACTGCAAAAATGATAAGACCTACGCGCCAATCGCAAAAAAGGATGGAAACAATCGACACCAAAACGCCTTTGCCGCCTTTAAAACCGTAAAAGATTGGAAAGTTATGCCCGATTATAACGCTAATTGCCACAAAATATAACGCCTGCGGCGCAAATAAAAGGGTTAAACTCAGCGCAACAGCTGCTTTGAGCGCATCGCCGACAAAAACCAATATGGCGGTACGCATCCGAAAACTGCGCAAAGTATTAGTAAACCCTGCATTTTTACTGCCGAACTGGCGCACATCTTTTTTTTCAATAAGCCTTGTTAAAATAATTGAAGAATTGATGCAACCGAGAAAATATCCTGCTATTGATAAAATAACATTTAACATCAGCTTTCCACCTTTTCATAAGATAAATGCGTCTATTGCGCGCTTTCCCTTGTTATAAACCGTATCGGTGTGCCTTCAAAACCAAAGGTTTCCCGCAGACGATTTTCAAGATACCTAAGATACGAAAAATGCATCAACTTTTTTTCGTTTACAAAAAATACAAATGTGGGCGGTCGTGTTGAGGGCTGTGTGGCATAATATATTTTTAACCGTCTGCCTTTATCGGACGGCGGTTGCACCCTTGCAACAGCTTCGTTTATAACATCGTTTAACATTCCTGTTGTAATTCTCATGGAATTTTGGTCTGCCACATGCTTAATCATATCAAACAATTTTTCAACGCGCTGACCTGTTTTTGCCGATATGAACATAACCGGGGCATACATCATAAAAGAAAAGCCTTTTTGAACATTCAATCGAAAGTTATCCATCGTTTGAGTTTCTTTTTCAATCTGGTCCCATTTATTTACCGCAATTATACAGCCTTTGCCGTTTTCGTGAGCATATCCCGCAATCTTTGTATCCTGTTCGGTGACGCCCTCGTTCGCATCAATCATTATTATAACAACATTTGCCCTGTCAACCGCGGAGAGCGACCTTATAACGCTGTATCTTTCGATATTATCGTCTATCTTTCCACGCTTTCTCATACCGGCGGTATCTATAAAAAGATACTTATCATCGCCGTGTGTATAATATGTGTCAATGGCATCCCGCGTTGTGCCTGCCGTTTCGCTTACAATAACTCTTTCATGACCCAAAATATAATTTATAAGAGATGATTTCCCCACATTCGGTTTTCCGATAACCGCAACATTAATTGTGTCATCCTCTTGTTCATCGGCAACTTCTTCGGGAAAATGCCTTATCACCTCGTCAAGCAGATCCCCAATACCCATGCCGTGTATTGCCGAAACGAGGTACGGTTCTCCAAGCCCGAGGCTGTAAAAATCGTACATTTCAACAGGGGGCTTACCCGGCGTATCAGCCTTATTGCAGCTTAGTACCACGGGCTTTCCGCTCTTTTGCAGCAGCAGCGCAACATCTTTGTCGCTTGATGTTACCCCCTCCCTTATATCCGAAACAAACACAATAACATCGGCGCTGTCAATCGCCGCTTGCGCTTGTGATATAATTTGGTGCGAAAATTGTTCTTTTGAATCCCGCTCAATGCCGCCCGTGTCTATTAAAACAAAGTTTTTCCCGCTCCAAGACGAATCGGAATAAATTCTGTCTCGCGTTACGCCCGGGGTATCGTCCACAATTGAAATGCGCTTGCCGACTATTTTATTAAATAGTGTAGATTTACCAACATTTGGTCTGCCAACTATCGCTACAATTGGTTTTTTCACCTTGCTATCCACTCCCTAATGCCGACCTTGCGTGCCGTTAAGGCTTTAAAAAATTTGCCTCCGTCATTTTCTACTACCTTTAGCCGAACACCTATTTGTTGTTGCACCTGCAAAGGCGTCATGTCATCTAAAAACAATCCGTCAATGTTTAGCATACTTTTTGGTATCAAAAGCATACTGCCCAAGTCTTTTCCTATTAGTTGCTTTATTAAATCACACCCGGTAATTAAACCGGATACTGTAATATTCTCACCGAAAAACTCATTTTTTATTGTATAAACCTTTGCCTTTTCATTGCCCGAAAGCATGCCGACCAGCCCTTTAATAAAAGGTGCTGCGCTTTTTCCGGTTGCTATTGATAATTTTTGATAAATCGTGTTATTTGCAGAATTTTTGCACGCATTGTTAAATTCTTCGTTAAACGAAGCAACAAGACCTACCCCGTTTTCAATTTGCAAAAAATCCTCATATTCCTCAAAAGGGGGAACCGGCAGTTTGGCGCTGATATAAAACTCGTCCGAAGGAAAAACGAACCGTGTTTTTTTCTGCGACAAAAAATCCTTTTGCAATGCTGATAATTGAGCAATAACAGCGCTTGAAGCGCCCTCATCAAAAATTTCAAGCTGCGGCAAACCTTCGCGGTGCGAAGTAAGCCCGACAGGAACTACCGACACGCTTTGAACATGCGGATAAAGCGAAAATAGCTTGCAAACGGTGTCATGGAGTGTCTGCCCGTCATTTATGCCTTTGCATAACACAATTTGACAATTCATCGCAATTTTCGCCTTTGCAAAACGCTCCATAATTGCAAACACATCGGCATTTTTGTTGCTTAGCATATGACTTCTTGTTTTTTCATTGGTAGAATGAACCGATATATTAATACGCGGAAGTCTCATTTTTATAATTTTGTTTATATCGCCGTCCGAAAGGTTGGTAAGGGTAATATAACTTCCGGTCAACATAGAAAGCCTGTAATCGTCATCTTTAAAATATAAGCTTTTGCGCATACCTCTTGGAAGTTGGTCAATAAAGCAAAATATACATTTATTTTGGCAAGACATTGGGCGGTCGATAAGGTCTTCCTCAAATGTAATGCCCAAATTTTCATATTCGCTGTTTACTATTTCAATTTCCTCAACAACGCCGCTTGCTTTTTGCACCCTTAGCGTTACATCTTCGCCTTCCGACAAAAATCTGTAATATAAAATATCAAATTCGCCTTCGCCGTTAACGGCTAATAGCGTATCACCTTTTCTTATCCCTGCCAAATGCGCAATACTGCCTCTTTTTACACCTTTAATAAGTGCTCGCATTGCTATCTCCGCCTTGAAAAAAGAGCCGTAATGCTTTTTTGCAACGGCCCCTTTAATTTAAGCATCTTTTTTTAAAATCTCTTTGCCCTTGTAGTAACCGCAAGCTCCACACACTCTGTGAGGCAATTTAAACTCGTGGCATTGCGGGCAAGAAACAAGACCCGGCAAAGAAAGCTTCCAATGAGCCCGCCTGCTGTTTCGTTTTTGTTTTGAGACCCTTCTTTTTGGTACTGCCATTAATTTCACCTCCGAAACCATTAATCAAGCAACTTTTTTAATATCGAAAGCCTTTCATCTATTGCCTCATCGTTGCATTTGCATTGACCCTTGTTCAAGTCCATTCCGCATTCGGAACAAAGACCTTTGCAATCAGAACGGCATAAAAACCTTAAAGGCATATTAAGGTAGATATTTTGTAACGCTATGTTTCCAATATCCAGCAAAGAACCCTTTAGGTTTTCGTCATCCTCGACTTTCTCTTTAATATCAAATTCGATTTTTTCAACTGCCTCTCCTAAGCACCTTGCGCAAACAGCGGATAAATCAGCCGAAACACGCATATCAAGCTGCAAACTGCCCAAAACATTAGTAACTTTGCCCAAAGCGTTTGCGTTTATGCGCAAATCCTTTTCCTTTTGGGTTATTTCAAAGTCAAAAGGGGTTTTAAAACCATCATTGCCAATTAAAAAAGTTAAATCGATTTTCATAAGTGATATTATATAATTGTTCGACCGTTTTGTCAATGAAAATTTTAAGGTTTGCCTTTTTTTCTGCAATACGCATATTACAATCTTATATTGTGATAATCTACACAAAAATGTGTTTGTATTTTTAAGCAAATTATGTTACAATGTCTGTTATAAAATTCAATATTAAAACGAGGTGTGAACAAGCATGCAGGAAAAAATTCTTAGGTTGTTGGAAAACGACGGAAATTACACCAACGAACAATTGGCAACAATGCTCGATACTACACCGCAAAAGATTGCGGAGCAAATTGCCAAGATGAGGGAAAAAGGAATAATACTTAAATATAGCGCGATAATTGATTGGGAAAAGACAAACAGGGAATTCGTAACCGCCCGAATTGAGCTTCGTGTGACCCCGCAACGAGGTGAAGGCTTTGATAAGGTTGCCGAAAGGATTTACCAATACCCGCAGGTTAAGAGCGTTTATCTTATGTCGGGCGGATATGATTTAGGGGTTACCATTGAAGGTAAAACTATGAAAGAGGTTGCTCTTTTTGTTGCTGAAAAGCTTGCGCCCATGGAATCCGTCGTTTCGACCAAAACCCACTTTGTGCTAAAAAAATATAAGCAAAACGGGGTAATATTTTGCAAACCCCAAAAGGATGAAAGGCGTGTGATTACCCTGTGAATATGAAACAGCTTCTTTCACCTGTTGTATCAAGCATACAGCCGTCCGGCATACGAAAGTTTTTTGATATTGTTTCATCCATGCCGGATGCCTTATCGCTTGGCGTGGGCGAACCGGATTTTGTAACTCCGTGGCATATACGAGATGCCGGCATTTACTCGCTTGAAAAAGGTCAAACATATTACACCTCCAATAGCGGTATGGCTCCGCTTAGGGAAGAAATATGCAACTATATGAATCGGCGGTTTTCACTTGAATATAACTCCGATACGGAAGTTTTGGTTACGGTTGGCGGAAGTGAGGCGATTGACCTTTGCCTGCGCTCTTTGGTGTGCAAAGGTGACGAGGTGCTTATCCCCGAGCCAAGCTTTGTTTGCTATTCTCCATGTACGCAGCTTGCAGGGGGAACCCCTGTGCCTATCGTCACAACGGAAAAGGATAATTTTAAACTTACCGCCGAGGCGCTTAAAAAAGCAATAACCCCAAATACCAAGCTGCTTATATTGCCTTTCCCGAACAACCCGACCGGCGCTATCATGACAAAACACGAGCTTGAACAGGTAGCAAAGGTGTTAAACGACACGCAAATAATCGTGTTGTCAGACGAAATATATGCCGAACTGACATATAACGGAAAGCATACATCTATTGCAAATATTGAGGGAATGAAAGAACGCACCGTTGTAATAAGCGGCTTTTCAAAGGCATATGCCATGACGGGCTGGAGGTTGGGGTATGCATGCGGCCATAGCGATATAATAGCGTCAATGACAAAAATACATCAGTATTCCGTAATGTGCAGCCCAACAACAAGCCAATTTGCGGCAATAGATGCGCTTAAAAACGGCGATGCGGATATTGAGGCCATGGCTGCGGAATATAATTATCGTCGGAAAATTATTTTAGACGGTGTCCGCCAAATCGGGCTTGAATGCTTTGAACCGCAAGGTGCGTTTTATATATTTCCGAACATAACATCAACCGGTCTTTCTTCAAACGAGTTTTGTGAAAAGATGCTTACCGAGCAAAAAGTTGCCGTAATCCCCGGCAATGCTTTCGGCAGCTCCGGCGAAGGATTTATTCGATGCTCATATGCATATTCGATTCCTGTGATAAATCAGGCGCTTGAGCGTATGGACACCTTCGTTAAAAAATATAAACGCTGACATAAAGCGCATAAACGCCCCTGCTTTGGAATATTTATTACTGTGGGGTGATGGTTTTGAAAAAGAAAATTTACATTATTACAGCAGCTTTTGTGTTTTTAATAATTTTAGTTATTTTAATAGCGGCACAAACGCCGATAGGTCCGTCCGCTGCCGCAGATTATCTTACCGTACTCGGCTGGGAAGTTGACAAAAAGCCGATTGAAACCGAAATAGTCAATCTGCCGTTTGAATTTGACGATGTTTACGCCGAATATAACAAGCTGCAACGGCAAGCCGGCTTTGATTTGTCGGGGTACATGGGCAAAAAGGTCACGCGATACACCTTTGCGGTGAAAAACTTTGAAGGGCAAACAGGCGTAAGGGCAAATGTGCTGATGTATAACGGCAGGGTAATTGGGGGCGATTTAATGACGGTTGCAATTGATGGGTTTATGATTCCGCTGAAAAAACGCTGATTAGTTAGCTTGTACCAAGGAGGAAATGAAAATAATGGATATAGAAAAAGTGCTGGCATCAGAGTTCGGCATAAAACAATGGCAAGTTGAAAACACCGTTGCGCTGATTGACGAAGGGAATACCATTCCCTTTATTTCGCGTTATCGAAAAGAGGTGACAGGTGAGCTTGATGACCAGCTTTTACGGGAACTGAGCGACCGTCTTTTGTACCTTCGCTCTGTGGATGAGCGCAAAAACGAGGTTGAGCGCCTGATAGACGAGCAAGGGAAATTGACACCCGAACTAAGCGAAAAAATCCATAATGCCTCAAAGCTCACCGAAATTGAAGATATTTATCGTCCGTTCCGTCCCAAACGCAGAACAAGGGCAACGATAGCAAAAGAAAAGGGGCTTGAACCGCTTGCGGATTTACTTTTTAAGCAAAACATTTATGATGGAATTATAGATGATATATGCGCCGAATATATTAACGAAGAAAGGGAAGTAAACACAGCAGACGATGCGCTTGCAGGCGCAATTGATATAATAGCGGAAAACATTTCGGACAATGCGGATTTTAGAAAATATATAAGAGAATACACGCTTTTAAACGGCATAATATCGTCTAAAACAACCGAGCAGGAAGAAACGGAAAAAAAGCGTGATGTATATCAAATGTATCATGATTTTTCCGAACCGGTAAGCAAAATTGCACCGCACCGTATTCTTGCGCTAAACAGAGGCGAGAGAGAAAAGTTTTTAACCGTTAAAATAGAGATTGAGTCGGAAGGCATAACAAATTATTTATATAAAAAGCTGATTCCAAAAAAAGAATCCATAACAAGCGAGTATGTGCGGTTGGCAGCGCAAGATGCATATAAACGGCTTGTTGCGCCAAGCATTGAAAATGAAATACGAAATTTCTTAACGGACAATTCGCAAGAAGGCGCCATTAAACTGTTTTCAAAAAACCTCAAAAACCTGCTGCTTACGCCGCCCATAAAAAACGAGGTGGTGTTAGGGCTTGACCCTGCTTATCGAACCGGCTGTAAAATTGCCGTTATCGACCCAACAGGCAAGGTTCTTGACACTACTGTTGTGTTTCCCACGCCGCCGCAAAATAAAGTTGATGAGGCAAAAACAACCCTTAAAAAGCTTATATCAAAACATAATGTCAGTCTTGTTTCGATAGGCAACGGAACTGCATCGAAAGAAAGCGAAATTTTTATTGCACAACTTCTAAAAGAAATCGATAAAAAAGTCTTTTATATAGTTGTAAGCGAATCGGGCGCATCGGTATACTCCGCATCCAAACTGGCGGCAGAGGAATTTCCGGATTTTGATGTTTCGCTGCGAAGCGCTGTTTCCATTGCACGGCGGGTGCAAGACCCGCTTGCCGAATTGGTAAAAATAGACCCCAAAGCAATTGGAGTGGGGCAATACCAACATGATATGAACCAAAAACGCCTAAGCGAGGCGCTCGGCGGTGTTGTTGAGGATTGTGTGAACAGCGTAGGGGTTGACCTTAATACCGCATCCGCACCGCTGCTTTCGTATGTTTCTGGGATAAACCAAACGGTTGCAAAAAATATAACGGCGCATCGGGAAAAAGAAGGAATGTTTCTAAGCAGAAAACAACTTACAAAGGTTGCAAAGCTGGGTAAAAAATCTTTTGAACAATGTGCAGGCTTTTTGCGCATACCCAACAGCGATAACATTTTGGACAACACCGCCGTCCATCCCGAATCATACAAGGCGGCGGAAAAACTGCTTGAGCTAACCGGATACACCCTTGATGATGTAAAAAACAACAAGTTGGAAGGCCTGCATAAAAAGGTTTCGTCAAGCATCGATAAATTGGCTGAGGAATGCGGCGTCGGAGTTCCGACGCTTCGCGATATTGCGGACGAGCTTTTAAAGCCGGGCAGAGACCCCCGCAGCGAATCGGAACCCCCAAAACTGCTTACTGATGTTTTAGGGATTGAAGATTTAAAACCGGGCATGACGCTAAGCGGCACCGTCAGAAATGTTATAGACTTCGGCGCTTTTGTCGATATAGGGGTGCATCAAGATGGGCTTGTCCATATTTCAGAGCTTTCAAACAGCTATGTGAAGCACCCTACCGATGTTGTTTCGGTGGGCGATGTTGTCAATGTCAAGATTCTTGATGTAGATATCGACAGAAAAAGAATTGCGCTTTCGATGCGCACTACTTAGTGCATTTTATGAAATAAAAAGGCAAGTATTGTGCATTTTTTGCCGCACAATGTAGCCGTTTATGCAAAATACCTAAAAGCACATTTTTAATTTTGTCTATTTAGGTAGTAACATTAAAGAAAAAAATATGCTATGATATAAGTGTGCTCGTATGAGATATGTTTTATTTGTTTAGGGGGAGTTAATAAATGGCAAGTTTAAAGTTAGACGGAATGTATAAGGTTTTCCCGGGTGGAGTTACCGCAGTTAGCGACTTTACTCTTGATATCGAAGATAAAGAGTTTTTGATATTGGTCGGTCCGTCGGGGTGCGGAAAATCTACAACACTACGCATGATTGCAGGGCTTGAGGAAATAACCGAAGGAATGCTCTACATTGATGACAAGGTGGTAAATGATGTTGCGCCGAAAGACAGGGATATTGCAATGGTTTTCCAAAACTACGCGCTTTACCCCCACATGACGGTTTATGAAAACATGGCATTCGGGCTTAAGCTCAGAAAAACGCCTAAAGCCGAAATCGTACGCCGTGTTACAGAGGCGGCAAAAATTCTTGATATTGAACACTTGCTCCAACGAAAGCCCAAAGCGCTTTCGGGCGGTCAGCGTCAGCGTGTTGCATTAGGTCGTGCAATCGTTCGTAGCCCTAAAGTGTTTTTGATGGACGAACCGCTTTCAAACCTTGACGCAAAACTAAGGGTTCAAATGAGAACGGAAATAAGCAAACTTCATCGAAACTTAGAAACCACCTTTATATATGTTACGCATGACCAAACCGAAGCAATGACCATGGGTTCAAGAATTGTTGTCATGAAAGATGGGTTTATTCAACAGGTTGACAGCCCGCAGGTGCTTTATGAAAATCCGTGCAATGTGTTTGTTGCCGGTTTTATCGGAAGCCCGCAAATTAATCTTTTTGAAGCCGGGTTGTTCAAAGACGGCGATGAATATGTTCTGAATTTTAACGATAAATATAAAATTAAAGTTCCTGCCGGCAGAGTTCCGAAATCCGCTGATAACTATGTTGGCAAAACAGTTATTGTCGGCATAAGACCGGAGCATTTACACGATGAGGAAGCATATATTTCATCAATGGCGGACAGTACCGTCGATGCACATGTAGAGGTAACCGAAATGATGGGCGCGGAAACATTCTTGTATCTAACCATCGAAGGCTTGCCCTTTACCGCAAGGGTTAACCCACGCACATTGGCAAAACCGGGCGATACAATTAAAATTTGCTTTGACATGAATAAAATGTTGATGTTTGATAAGGAAACTGAAGTTACAATAAAATAATAAAATTATCAATAAAATAACATAAAAAAAACGGCGAAACAAAATTTCGTCGTTTTTTCATTGTTTTAAAATTATCTTAATTCTTTTGCACCATCGCCTATTTCGCTTATGTAAAAGTCAGCCTCGTAGCCAATCCTACTTTTATACGCCTCGCCCACCGTTTTGATAAACTCGTCTACCACATCGTTTTCAACTATACTCACCGTACACCCGCCAAACCCCGCACCCGTCATGCGAGAGCCTATTACCCCCTCCATTTTGCGTGCTTCCTCAACTAATGTGTCAAGCTCTGTTCCGGTTACTTCGTATAAATCCCTTAACGAATTATGCGACTTATTCATTAGTTTGCCAAAAGTGCTCATATCACCGCTTTTTAATGCAGCAACACTTTTTACAACCCTGTCAGTTTCGTAAATTACATGCTCGGCGCGCTTGCTTATGGTGTTGTTTGTTAAAACTTTTTTGTATTGCAAGAATTCCTCTACTGTAATTTCACCCAAAAACGCTTTATCGGGCAATACTGATTTAAGCTGTTTTAACGCTATATCACATTCTGCCCTGCGCTCATTATATTTTGATGTTTGCAAACTTCTTTTTTTATTGGTGTTTGCAATTACTATTCTTTTATTGTCTAATGAAATAGGCACATATTCATACGACAAATCCCTGCAATCAAGAAAAATGGCGTGCCCCTTTTTACCCAAAGCAGATGAAAACTGGTCCATAATACCGCAATTTACGCCGGCGTATTCTATTTCTGCCCTTTGGCTTATTTTTGCCAACCTCACTAAATCTATATCTTTATTGTCGATACCTCTTTTTTCATTTGAAAATGTTTCAAGCATAAATGCCGTGGCAACTTCAATCGCCGCGGATGATGAAAGACCCGCGCCATGCGGAACGCTATCATCATATAACAAGTCGCAACCTGATATATCAAAACCTTCAAGCTGCATAATATGTGCCACACCGGCTTGATAATTCCCCCACCATAAATCTTTGTAGCAACAAAGGTTTTCAATATCAAGGCTTACACGGTCGGGCAAATCGGTGGCGGCAAGATTTATTGTTTTACTATCCGTTTTTCTTGCGGCAATAACCGTTCGCATTGTGAGCGCCGCCGGGAAAACATATCCTCCGTTATAATCGGTGTGTTCACCCATTAAATTAACTCTGCCCGGTGCAGAAAACAAGCGGATATCCTTTTCTTCACCCCCATAAATTTTTATAAATTTTTGTTTAACTTCGGTAAAATACATAGCTTTTTATCCCTCCGGATTTTAAAGTATTATGTAAAAACCATAGATGAAATGTTTTACAACGGCAACGGTATTTAATAAATACACGATTCCCAACAAGCATTGTATCATCAATTTTCATTATTGTAAAGCAAAATGCTTGACGAATTTCCTTTAATTCTGTATAATTAATTTGGCTAAATCGGCTTAAAAGCCATTATTGAATTCCGGGGGTAGTATATGACAAACCAAAATAACATAAGAAATTTTTGCATAATAGCGCATATTGACCATGGAAAAAGCACCTTGGCGGATAGACTTTTGGAGTTTACCGGTGTTTTGTCCCAGCGTGAAAAACAAGAACAAATACTCGACAATATGGAGTTGGAGCGAGAGCGCGGCATAACCATAAAAGCGCGCGCTGTCCGCCTTGTTTACAATGCAAAGGATAGTAAGCAATATATATTGAACCTAATTGACACGCCCGGGCATGTCGATTTTAATTACGAGGTTTCTCGCTCGCTTGCAGCGTGTGAAGGCGCAATTCTTATTGTTGACGCGGCGCAAGGCATCGAAGCGCAAACGCTTGCAAACACATACCTTGCCCTGATGAATAACCTTGCAATTATTCCTGTTATAAATAAAATAGACCTCCCCAGCGCGCAACCCGAGCTTGTAAAAAAAGAAATTGAAGACATAATAGGGGTGTCGGCAGAGGATGCGCCTTTAATATCGGCAAAGCAGGGAATCGGCATTGAAGCGGTGTTAGACCAAATAATAGAGCAAATACCCCCTCCTACCCAAGACGAAGACGCTCCCTTTAAAGCGTTGATTTTCGATTCCTTTTATGATAGCTTTAAAGGGGTTATAATTTATTGCAGGGTTTTTGAAGGCAGTATAAAAACAGGTGACAAAATTAAAATGATGGCAACGGGAAAATGCTTTGAGGTTACTGAAATCGGCTTTTTCGGCGCAAGCTCCATGACGCCGTCCGGCAAGCTATGCGCAGGCGAAGTGGGATATATAGCGGCAAGCATTAAAAATGTTTCGGACACTCATGTAGGCGACACCGTAACGACCGCTGAAGGTGGTGCAACGCAGCCCCTGCCCGGCTATAAAAAGGTTAGCCCCATGGTATTTTGCGGGGTTTATCCGGCAGACGGCGCCCGTTATAACGATTTGCGCGATGCGCTTGGCAAGCTGATATTAAACGATGCCTCTCTTTCTTTTGAACCCGAAACATCAATAGCGTTGGGTTTTGGCTTTCGATGCGGATTTTTAGGGCTTTTGCATTTAGAGATAATCCAAGAGCGTTTAGAGCGTGAATATAACATTGACCTTGTAACAACAGCTCCCAGCGTTATTTTCAAAATTACAAAAACAAACGGCAGCGTTCTTGAAATCGACAACCCCACAAACCTTCCCCCCGCTGTTGAAATAGACCATATGGAAGAACCGATAGTGAGCGCAAATATAATGACCCCTTCCGACACGGTAGGAAATATTATGGAGCTTTGCCAAGAAAGGCGCGGAGTTTTTAAAGATATGAAATACCTTGATGATAAGCGTGTTTCCATTCATTATAATTTGCCGCTTGGCGAAATAGTGTATGACTTTTTCGATGCGTTAAAATCAAGAACCAAAGGGTATGCCTCTTTTGATTATGAGCTTTCCGGGTATCAAAAATCCTCGCTGGTAAAGCTTGACATCTTGCTAAACGGCGAAACGGTTGATGCGCTAAGCCTTATAGTTCACTCGGAAAAGGCTTATGAGCGCGGCAGAAAAATTTGTGAAAAGCTTAAAAATATAATACCCCGCCAGCTTTTTGAAATTCCAATCCAAGCGGCAATAGGTAACAAAATTATAGCGCGCGAAACGGTGAGAGCGCTACGAAAAGATGTGCTTGCAAAATGCTACGGCGGCGATGTTTCCCGAAAAAGAAAACTGCTTGAAAAACAAAAAGAAGGCAAAAAGAGAATGCGGCAAGTAGGCTCGGTGGATATTCCGCAAGAAGCCTTTATGTCTGTGCTAAAGCTTGATGAGTAGCGGCGTATATATTCACATACCCTTTTGCCAAAAAAAATGTTACTATTGCAACTTCAATTCTTTTGATAATATTGAGCATTTAAAAGAAAAATATATAAATGCTCTTATTTACGAAATAAAAAACAGCAGTATGCATGATTATGACAGCGTTTTTATTGGCGGCGGAACGCCCACATGCGTTCCAATACATCTGCTTTTGGATGTTGTAAGGCTTGTAGCCAAAAAAGGCTGTGAGTTCACCATTGAGGCGAACCCTGCCACCATATCCGAGAAAGGTCTTTTTTTGCTTAGAAAAGCAGGCGTAAACAGGATAAGCTTGGGGCTGCAATCGGCAAACGATTCAGAGCTTTTATCGCTTGGCAGGCTGCATACCTTTGACGGTTTTTTAAATTCCTTTAAAAATGCACGGCGGGCAGGCTTTGACAATATTAACATCGACCTGATGTTCGGCTTGCCCGAGCAGACGATAGACAGCCTAAAGCATAGCCTTAACGCCGTTGCGGATTTAGCGCCGGAGCATATTTCGTGTTACTGCCTTTCTGTCGAGGAGGGCACCCCTTTTTATAATATGCCGCTTAATTTACCTGATGAAGAAACGGCGCGCCAAATGTATCTTTTGTGCGTTGAATTTTTTAAAAAACATGGGTTTAACCATTATGAAATTTCTAATTTTGCAAAAGATGGGTTTGAATGCAAGCATAATTTGAAATATTGGGAAAGAAAGCAATATTACGGTTTTGGTGCGGGTGCACATTCGTTGTTGCAAAATATTCGTTACAAAAACAGCAACAATGTATGCGAATATATAGATAGCAATGTAGCGGAAAGAACTGTTCTTTCGCAATCCGAAATAAAAAATGAATACATATTTTTAGCTTTGCGCAAAACAAACGGTATAGAGCTTGCAGATTACAACGCAATTTTTTGTGAGGATTTTTTAAAAAAATACGATGCTCAAATTTTAAAGTATAAAGATTACTGTACCGTTAAAGATGGTCGGTTTTATTTAAACTTAAACGGTTTGACCGTTTCTAACACCATAATAGCTGATTTTTTGGAGTGATTGCGTTTGAAAAGACCCCTTCCAATGTTGGCTGCTGCCGGGGTTTTCGGCGTGTGGCTTGGCATTACGCTTGAACCGCAAATTTTAATTCGCATATCTGCTGTTTTGCTTATTGCAATCATGATAAAGCGTTTTAACGCAAAAAGCTTGCTTGTTACAATTTCTGTCTTGCTTTTTTGCGTCGGTCTTATTCGCGGCGCTTATGTCAAGGATTCGGGCTTTAATCCATATCTTGCCTTTGAAAACACAAAGGTTACCATCCTTGGCGAGGTTGTGTCGATTGCTCCTCAATATGCAACCGTTAAGTGTTTTGGCATTTTAAAAGAAGATGTTTTACATAAAGCGCAGTCAAAAGTTTTAATTAACACAACCAAAATAAATCAAGACTTTAATTTTCGGGATATAATAGCTGTTGACGGAATAATCAGGCTTTACGAACAAATGCCATACTGGGGCGAAACAGGCAGCCGTGGGTTTTATGCTTCAAAGGGCATTTTTGCAAGCTTAACTGCCGACAAGGCAGAGCTTATCGAAGAAAATCACATAAGGGCAGACTTTTTACTTTGGGGCAGCAACGCCCGCCAGCATATAAAAAACACAATTGACAAATACCTGCCGGGCGATGAAGGAGCGCTTATCAAAGGCATATTAATAGGAGATAAGCAGGATTTTTCAACTGATTTGAGCAATGCTTTTCGGCTAAGCGGTCTGTCACACATTGTTGCCGTTTCGGGTTTGCATATCGGTATATTTATTATGTTTATAAGCTTTGGCACATCACTTTTTTCATCCCGCAAGCTACAAGCGTTTATCATGCTTTTAATGATTTTTATATATGTTGTGATTGCCGATTTTCAGCCATCAATTCTTCGTGCCGCGGTGATGGCGGCATATGGTCTTGCAATCGAACTTTCAAAATTGCGCAAGGATTCCCTGTGTGCGCTTATGGGGGCAACTCTTTTATTGTCCTTTATAAATCCATTTTTAATATGCAATATAGGCTTTATACTTTCGTTTTTGGCAACTCTCGGTATTGTGCTGCTGGGCGGCGCTTTCACCAAATATAAGCTTGCCAACGCAGGCATTGCAGCGTTTTTATTTACCGCCCCGATTATTGCATACAGCTTTAACACAATAACGCTTGCTGCATTGTTTACAAGCATACTGATATCTCCGTTGGTTGTAATGGCGTTGCTGTTAGGGCTTTTAATGTGCGCTCTTCCTCCTTTGGGCGTTTTAATATCCCCTGTATTGTTTTGCATCAGCCATGTTATGATTATAATTTCAAAGGTTTTTGCATCAATAAAATTTTTGACAATTGATGTTCCCTCTCCAAGCCTGTTGGTTATGATGTTTTCTTTTGCGGGGCTTTATTTGCTGTATCTGCTGCTTGTAAAAAAAGGCAGCAAGCTAAAATTTGCAGTTATTGCAACTTTTATGTTGCTATTTATAATCGCGGGCAGCGTCGGTTATGCGGTCGCTTACAAAAACGCAGAGATAACCTTTATAGCAACTAAATATTCAAACGGTGTTTACATTAAAAGCCCGAATTGTTATAATATAATTGCGGCGGAATCCGGCTGGTATGATATCGCTAACTTTCTTTGCAAGAAAAACATCAAAAAGCTTGATACTGTTATTTTAACAAGCGATAAAAATATAAGCGCATTAAATTACCTAACGGATAAAGTAAAAGTTTCGTCAATCTATGCGCCGCTTGGCGTTAGCTTAAGCCTGCCGAATACCGAGGTTTTGTTTTACAATAAGGCTCAAACAATATCAAAGGACGGCATCAATTTGGAACTGCTTTATGCCGATAACGGTTGTGCCAACTTGAAAATAGCGTCTTTATCTTCCACGGCAATCTTTGCCGAAAACAGGTATTCAAGCAACCGGTTGGATGCCGACATTGTTTTTATCGCGTCTGATTTGCAAAAAAATGCGGTAAATGCAAATTACGCCGTTTTAGGTATGCAATACAAGCGGGAATTTTTGCCCGCGCAAGCAACGGATGGGGCAGAAATATTGAGGATATGCGACCTTGGCAGCATTACCTTTAGGATAAACGAAAAAGGAATTGCGGCAGTTAAAAAAACAAGAATGCCTTTTTATTAAAAGGGCAAATATTATACGGAAGGGCTTGAGTTTATACCATGATACTCACTGCAACGGAACTTAGCAGGCAGTTGAAAAACAAAATAAAAAATGTTTATCTTTTCTTTGGTGAGGAGGCTTTTCTTCATACCGTTTATATCGAAAGAATTAAACAAAATATATTGGAAGGTCCGCTTTCGGAGTTTAATTATTCGCTTTTTGACGAGGATAATGCAGTGTTTGAAGATTTTGCCGCGCAGGTGGATACATACCCTCAAATGGCAGAAAAAAAGCTGATTGTAGCTAAAAACACCGACTTTTTAACAGCGGCGGAATATCAAAAACAAATTGAAGGTATCCTTGCAAACCTCCCCGAATATGCAGTTTTGATTTTTTCACAACAGGATAATAAAAAAATAAAAAAAAGCATCTTAGGGCTTATTGAATCAAATGGTGCAGTAGTCTCGCTTGCAAAACAAGAGTTGAGGGAACTCCGTCCATGGGTTGGCAGGCAATTTGCACGGCTGGGTAAAAAAATTTCAAACGAAGATGCCGAATTTTTAATTAGCATATGCGACGGCAGCCTTTCACGCTTGGAAGTGGAATGTAACAAACTTGCGGCGGCCGCAGGAGATGCTGAAAGGATAACCGCAAAGCTTATCGATGAGATGGTTTATATGCCGCTTGAGTACAAGATTTTTTCTATGGCAGACAAGCTTTTAGCAAAAAACAGCGCCGAGGCTTATAAAATGCTTAAGGAATTCAAAACTGCAAAAGAGCAGCCGGTGGTTATAATATCCCTTATATATTCACAGCTTTCGATGCTTAATATGTTTCGGCAAATAAAGCAAAAGGGGGCTGAGTTTCTTCCCTCCAACAGAAAATTTTTAGCAAGAAGGCTTTTGTCGGAAAGCGCTCGCCATAGCGAAAAAAAGCTTCAAGACGGAATGCGCAAGTGCGCCGAGTATGACGATAAAATAAAAAACGGGCTTATGGACGGATGGACGGCATTGGAGCTTATAATGGCGTTTCTTTTGACATAAATTGTGCAATTTCAACAGCTAATATCGCTTTTTAACAAATGTTTATGTAAAATTGCAAATTAACTTGCATTTTTTGCGGTTTAGAGTTAAAATATACTTGTGTAATTTGCTTTTGTTGCGCTATTTAATTAAAATGATATTAAAAATACTTAACGAATTTTTGACCTGATAAAAAATAGGAGGCTTAAATATGCCAGTACGATTATTTCAAACTGTAATATATCAGATGCAAGGCGCGCTCTGCGGCAGAGCCGCGGGCGTTTTGGATGACGCAGGCAATGTAATTGCCAGCACCGACGCTTCTGTTATAGGAAGGGTATGGGAAAAGGTTGCCGAAATTGCCGGCACCACAATGGATGCCTTTGTTATAAGCGGCAAAACCTTTAAACGCCTTGGTCGGGGAAGTAAGCTTGATTACATTGTGTTTTGCGAGGGCGAAGATGTTTGTGCAAAAGGGTTTGCGGGGTTAATAAGCGTCTCCCTTTCACAGTTAAAGCATTATTACGATGAAAAGCATGATAAAATCAGCTTTATAAAGAATATTTTAATAGACAACATAATGGTGGGTGATATTTACCCCAAGGCAAAGGCTTTGTATCTTAACACCGAATCGCATCGGGTGGCATTTTTAATCAGAACGCTTGACGACGAGTACGCTTCGCATGATGTTATATTAGGGCTTTTCCCCGATAAAAACAAAGACTTTATCGTTAGCATTAACGAAACGGATGTTGTTTTGATTAAAGAAACAAAAGAAGATGTTACCCTCAAGGAGTTGGAAAAGATTGCCGCCTCCATTGTTGATACATTAAGCTCGGAACTTATGACCAATGTTAAAGTGGGCATCGGTTCGGTGGTTAAAACAATAAACGAAATCGGTCATTCATATAAAGATGCAATTATAGCGCTTCAGGTCGGCAAGGTTTTTGACACCGAGCGCAACATTATAAGTTATAATGACCTTGGCATCGGTCGTTTGGTATATCAACTGCCCACAAAGATGTGTGAGCTGTTTTTGGCTGAAGTCTTTAAAAAAGGCTCTATTGATATATTAGACAGTGAAACAATTGTAACAATTCAAAAGTTTTTTGAAAACAACCTAAATGTCAGCGAAGCTTCCCGTCAACTTTATGTGCATAGAAACACGCTTGTTTACAGGCTGGATAAAATACTGAAATTAACCGGTCTTGACCTGCGAAGGTTTGACGATGCGATTGTGTTTAAAGTTGCAATGATGGTAAGCAGATATCTTAAATCGGGCGAAATAAACATTTAATGCCCAACAGGGGTGAGCCTTTTGATTTTTTTTAACAATGTAACAAAGCAATACGAAAACGGAACCGTTGCGTTAGACAATGTGGGTTTTTTTATAGATAAAGGAGAATTTGTTTTTATCGTAGGTTCGTCCGGAGCGGGCAAATCAACCATAACAAAGCTTATTCTGTGTGAAGAACAACCGACAAACGGTTCGGTGCTTATAAACGGAATTGACCTAAAGGGTTTGAGCCACCGTGAAATGCCGTACTATCGGCGTCAGCTTGGCATGGTCTTTCAAGATTTTCGGCTTTTGCCGAACAAAACGGTGTATGAAAATATTGCATTTGCAATGCAGGTCAGAAATGCAACGGCAAAGGAAATTCGGCGCGCCATTCCCAATGTTTTAAGCATGGTGGGGCTTTCGCACAAATCAAAAGTTAAGCCGGGGCAGCTTTCCGGCGGCGAGCAACAACGGGTTGCCCTTGCGCGGGCAATGGTAAATAATCCTCCCGTTCTTATTGCGGACGAGCCAACGGGTAATTTAGACCCTGCCACAGCTTTTGAAATTATACAACTGCTTGAAGATATAAATAAAAGGGGAACCACCGTGCTCACCGTAACGCATGCGTGCGATATTGTAGATAAAATGAAAAAAAGAGTAATTGAAATAGATAATGGTAAAATAATCCGCGATGGGGTTGGGGGCTACAACATATGAACTCCAAAACTTTTAAATTTTTTATTGTCGAAGGTTTAAAAAGTTTTTTTAAAAACGGTCTTTTATCTGCGGCATCTGTGATAACAGTTTCGCTTAGCCTTATTCTGTTTGGCGTTTATGTTTTGTTTTCAATGAATTTAAACTATGCCGCAATGCAGATTGAAACAAACTACGAAATTCAAATATTTATTGACGAAAATGCCGATTCTTCTCTTATAGGGCAAATAGAGTTAGGTTTGGGGGAAATAGAAAACATAAATACAATCACCTTTGTTGCCAAAGGGCAGGCGCTAAAGCAATGGATTGACAGCATGGCGGATAATATCGAGGCGCTTGAGGGCTTGGAGGATGACAACCCCCTGCGCGATTCGTTTAGAATCACCTTTAAAAACTTACAATATGCAGACGAAACGCTATCCGAAATTAAGGCAATACAAGGTGTTTCATACATAAAGAACAACAAAGATGTGGTGGATAAGCTTGTTGACATCACCGACAAAATTAAAAAGTCAAGCTTTTATTTTATGCTGTTTTTTGCGGTTATCTCAATTTTTATAATATCCAACTCAATAAGAATTACAGTTTTTGCACGAAGGCGCGAAGTGAACATTATGAAGTTTGTCGGTGCAACCGATTGGTTTATAAGGTTGCCATTCATGATTGAAGGAATAATAATAGGCATTGTGGGGGCAATAATTTCAGCAATTATCGTTTCAAGCGCATATGGGTATTTTTTATCCACCACAGGTGTTTTGATTGAAACAACGGTTAAGCTTTTGAAAACCGGACAAGTAACCCGAATTCTCATAGCATACCTTGCCGGCGGCGGCATTGTGCTTGGCGCTTTAGGCAGTTCACTATCGCTACGAAAACATTTATATGTTTAAAACAAAGGAGTTGTTTGATATCTTTAACATGAGCGCGAAAGCTAAAAAAATTACTGCAATTTTGGTGATAGCCTTTTTTGTTTTTGCTTTTTTGTTTCCTCTGCTGGCAAACCTTTTGGTAAGGGCAGACCAATTAAGTGATATCGGAGCAAAAAAACAACAAACTCAAGGGCAGATAGACACAATTAAAAAAACAAATAAAGACATTTTGTCTCAAAAGAAAAAAGCGGATGAAGTGATTAAAAATATTGAAAAAGACCTTTATGCATTGCAAGTTGAAATAGATAACCACAATGAGGCATTACATATTTTAGAGGGTGAGCTTAAACAAGCGCAAGCGGATGCAGAGACGCAATACAAAACATTAAAAAAGCGTATAAGGGTTATGTACGAACAGGGTGCAGACAACTATCTTGAGGTTTTACTTTCGTCAGGCAGCATTGCAGACTTTTTAAACAGATTTGAAATAATAAAGCAGATAACTGAATATGATAATAAAAGATTTAAAAATCTTACACAAGCAGTTAACCAAATAGAAGTTAAAACAGAAGAAATCGAAAAAATAAAGGCACAAAAAGCAACTAAAATGGCGGCACAGCAAAAGGATAAAGAAAAGCTTGACAACGAGCAAAGAAAGCGTGACGGCATATTAGATGAAAACAACATGGAGGTTGCACAGCTTGAAAAGTTTTTAAATGAACTTGCGGCTATGGAAGCCAAATTAAAGGCGGAGGCCGCAGCAAAAATGAGTAAGACGGCAAAGTATGCCGGCGGTCAGCTGGAATGGCCCGCCCCGGGTTGTTATACCATAACCTCTCCTTTCGGCATGCGATATCACCCGGTGCTCAAAGTAAATCGCGGGCATGCCGGGCTTGATATAGGCGCTCTGAACGGTTCTTCGATAGTTGCCGCAAACGATGGCGTGGTTATCAAGGCAACATATAATTCCTCATACGGAAATTATGTAATGATAGACCACGGCGGCGGCATTGCCACGCTGTATGCGCATTCGAGCAAACTGTGCGTTTCTGAAGGCGCCAAGGTAACGCGGGGGCAAGAAATTGCAAAAGTTGGGTCAACAGGCATTTCAACAGGTCCGCACCTGCACTTTGAGGTTATAGTGAACGGAAGTAATGTTGACCCTGCATCGTATTACTGATGCTTTCATGAGGCTTACCATACAACAAATCGGAAAGGATATCCCTGTTTAATTATCAGCGTTTATAAGTTGTGTTTTTGAAAATTACAAACTTTGCGTGTAAAATAATGCGGGTATTAGGTATCATATTATGCGAAACAAAAAAATAGGCATTGTAGTTTCCGTCACCATTATTATAACTGCATTTCTTACATTTTTGGCAACAACAGCTTTTTATGCGTTTTTGCTAAACGGAAAATCAAGTGTCGGTTTGCAAAGCGGTGCAAAGATATTGCAAACGGTAAGCGCGTTGCAAAAGCATTATTACTATGGAATTGACGAGGAAGAATTGGTTGACAGCACCCTTAAAACAATGCTAAGCTCGCTTGGAGACCCATATACCGCTTATATGAATGCGGATGAATATAAAACATTTGCCGAGCTGATAACCGGCACATACGCCGGCATAGGAACGGTTGTGCTATGGGATGATGAATTAAAAGCGGTTACCGTTGTAAATCCTTTTGAAAATTCACCCGCCGAAAAAGCGGGGCTTGTTAAAGGTGATAAAATAATAGAAATAGACGGGGAGGATTTTGCAAACATTGATTTTGAAAGCGCCGTTTCAAAAATGAAAGGCGAACGCGGAACAAATGTGATTTTAACAGTTTTAAAAGCCGACTCGGGCGAAAAAGTAACAATCGAGGTTACGCGCGATGAGATACAAATTCCATCGGTTGCATCCAAGCTTCGGGGAAATATCGGTCACATCACAATTTCAATGTTTGACATGCACACAGGGGAAGAATTTTCACAGCATTTAAACGATATGCTAAATCAAGGTGCAAAAGGAATTATACTTGACCTTCGGGATAATGGCGGCGGGCTTGTTGAGTCTGTCACCTCCGTTTCAAATCAATTATTAAAAAAGGATGAAATGATTTTTTATACCGAAAACAAGGCGGGCAAAAAGGTTGTGCATAAATCAACAGGCAACGGTGTTGATTTGCCGATTGCGGTATTGATTAACGAAAATACCGCCAGCGCGTCCGAACTTCTTGCAGGCGCGCTTCGCGACAACAAAGCAACGCCGCTTATCGGGAAAAAGTCTTTCGGCAAAGGCGTTGTGCAAATGACATATCCCCTTTCCGACGGGAGCGTTATAAAATTGACGGTTGAAAAATATTTTACGCCAAACGGCAATGATATCAACAATAACGGTTTAAAGCCCGATTACGAGGTAGGGCTTTCATCAAATAAAGACGAGCAATACCAAATGGCAGAAGAAGTTATAAAAAATTTGATGTCATAAAACAATTAATCTCTGCGTATAATTAAGACAAATGAGCAAAAGCATTAAAGCTGCTTTATGCTAATTCGCATTAAATTCAAAGCCGTTTTTTGCGAGTTGGCACACATTGCAGCTATTTTGTTTTAAATTTCTTAATTTAAAAGCATTTTTTTAAGAAGGGATGTTTAACATTGCAGAGGTTGGGAATCATCGCTTTGGAATGCGAACGGCTGGCTTCACTCGGCTTTTTTTGTTTGGGACGAAGCAAAAGAGTTGACAAATGCCTCATATCAGACAACCTTGAAACGATTGCCGTTTATGTCGAAAAAAACATAAAGCGCCTTTCAAAAGCGCTGTTGCAAAACAACATTTCTTATGCTGTTTGCACAAAAAAATTTACCGATAAATTTGGAAAGCTACAATTGCAGGGCATAGAAATTATTGACGGTTTGCCGCTGTACAAACAACTTTTACCGGAAATAATTAAAAAAGCGTCAAAACTCTCGCTTTCACCCAAGCAGCAGCGCGTGCTTGCAATATGCGGGGATGATGCCGACTTTGCATTTTCGCTGATGACAAAACTTTGTAATGACTTTAGATATGTTAAAGTTATATCTAAAAACAAAAAAAAGGTGTCTGAAATTTCAGAAAAATTTTTAGACGAACTTGGAATACCTGTCATTATGTCAAACTCATCATCAAGGGTTAAGTGCGACATAGCTGTAAAAATAGAAAATCAAAGCCTTTCTGTGCCTAAACATACCATTTTAATTGATGGCTGCGCTGAGCATACTATAACAAGAAAAAACACAATCAACTGGGTTGACCTTTCTCTTTGCTATAACATCCCATTTGATGTTGACAGCCTTAGCATAGCACAAGCAACACAGCAACTTACCGGCAAAAAAGCCCATTTCAAAATCAGCGCCTTTCGGTGCGGAAAAAATAAAACCATTTTCGATATGGGGAAAAGGATTGACAACACTTAAAATATTGTATATAATAAACGCCATAAAACTGTTAGAAATGAGTTTGCCGCGCTTTAGACACTATAATGTGTTTTTCAAAGCCACCATATAAATAATCAAAGATAAAACAAATGAGTGTTGACAAATAAAAGGAGTGGTTTGTATGACATTAGCAAAACAAGTAATTTTAACATATGAGGGATTGGAAAAATTAGAAAATGAATTAGAACATTTAAAAACTGTAATGCGAAAAGAGGTTGCCGAAAAAATTAAGCAAGCCCTTTCCTTCGGTGACTTGTCGGAAAATTCCGAATACGATGAGGTTAAGAAAGAACAAGCGCAAATGGAAATTCGCATTGTTCAAATTGAAAAAATGCTAAAAAACGCGAGAATTATCGATGAAGATGATGTTTCAACCGATAAAGTGTCGCTTGGCAGCAAGGTTTTGGTGCTGGATATAGAATTACAAGAACAAATCGAATATGTTATAGTCGGTTCAATGGAAGCCAACCCTGCCGAACTGAAAATTTCTGATGAATCGCCGGTGGGAAGCGCGCTTTTGGACAAAAAAGTTGGGGATGTTGTGGAAGCAACCGTCCCTATGGGAACGGTTAAGTTTGAAGTTATTAAAATTAGCAAATAGGGGGCAGCACTTAATTGATTGAAAATTCAAACGAAAATTTGCAAGACATTAACGAAATTCTTCAAGTTAGAAGAAAAAAACTTTCAGAGCTTGTTTCAAACGGCGAAAACCCGTATGCCGTTACCAAGTATGAAGTTGATGCTTCGGCAAAACAAATAATAGAAAATTACGATAATTTTGAGGGTAAAGCTGTTTCGCTTGCAGGGCGAATTATGTCCAAAAGGGGTATGGGAAAAGCCTCGTTTTGTGATTTAAGCGACCGTGATGGCAAAATTCAGCTTTATATACGAAAAGACGAAGTAGGCGAAGACTCCTACGAAAAGATAAAAAAGATTGACATAGGCGACATTGCGGGAGTGACAGGAGAAGTTTTTACAACAAACAAGGGTGAAATTTCTGTAAAGGTTAACGCCTTTACACTGCTTTCTAAGTCGTTGCAACCGCTCCCGGAAAAATTTCATGGCTTAAAAGACCAAGATTTGCGTTATCGTCAGCGATATGTCGACTTAATTGTCAACCCCGAAGTGAAAAATACTTTCATCACACGAAGTAAAATTGTAAGCTCAATGCGACACTTTTTTGATTCGCAAGGATATTTAGAGGTTGAAACGCCGGTGTTAAACAACATCCCCGGCGGCGCTGCCGCGCGGCCTTTTGTCACACACCATAATACCCTTGACATGAATATGTACCTTCGCATTGCAACGGAGCTTCATTTAAAGCGGCTTATAGTTGGCGGAATGGAAAAGGTGTATGAAATAGGCAGAATTTTTAGGAATGAGGGGATGAGCCCGCGGCATAATCCTGAATTCACAACGGTTGAAGTGTATGGTGCATACACCGATTATAATGATATGATGACTCTTACTGAAAACCTTGTTTGCCATGTTGCAAAAGAAGTTCTCGAAACCCTTGAGATTACATATCAGGGCGAAGAGATTAATTTAACGCCGCCATGGAACAGAATGACTATGGTTGATGCGGTGAAAAACTACACAGGCATAGATTTTAGCGCTATACAAACTGACGAACAAGCGCGCAACGCCGCAAAAGATGCCAATATAGCTATTGAAAATACCGACACTTGGGGAACGATACTTAATAAGCTTTTTGAAGAAAAGGTTGAGCAGCACCTTGTTTCTCCCACCTTTATTATTGATTATCCGGTTGAAGTTTCTCCGCTTGCAAAAAAAATGCAATCAAATCCAAGACTAACCGAAAGGTTTGAGCTGTTTATTACAAGACGAGAAATTGCAAACGCCTTTTCAGAGCTTAACGACCCGATAGACCAACGAGAGCGGTTTGAAGAACAAGTGCGCCAACGGGCAGCAGGTAATGAAGAAGCAAATATGATGGATGATGATTTCGTGTTAGCTCTTGAATACGGAATGCCTCCCACAGGCGGTATGGGTATGGGCATTGATCGTCTTGTAATGCTGCTCACCGACAGCCCTTCCATTAGGGATGTGTTGCTTTTCCCCACTATGAAGCCAAAAAAAATCGGTGAACAGTCATGAAAGTATTTGGCAAACAAATAGACAAGCAATGGTTTGAAAACTACTGGTATTATTATAAAAAGCATACATTCGTAGGCATATTTATATTGTTTATTATCTCGTATACAGCAGTTGAATGCTCAAAAAATGTAGACCCGGATGTATCTGTTCTATACATTGGAAGCACTTATTTTGATAATGAATTTGCGGACAAGCTTGAACAACGGCTTTCCGATTGCATCGAAGATATAAATAATGACGGGGTCATAAAGGTGCAATTTTCACCCATTTTTATTTCCGATGAAATGAAATCAGAGCAGGATTTTGCAATGCAGCAAAAAATGCAGCTTGAAGTTGCGGTAGGGGACAGTTATTTATACTTATTGGATAAAAAATATTATGAATCGTATGCAAAGCAAGATTTGTTCGTTGATATTTCGCCGTATATTGACGCAAACGAGCCGACATATGGGCTCGATGCATATGACAGCCCTATTTTGCAAGAGTTAGGAATTAAAAATGATTCCCAAATATATGTTGCCATAAGGGTGCTCACACAGGGGGATGAAAAAAAACAAAAAAAGACGGCAAACCAGGTCAATGCAATCAACATTATAAAAGAATTGTATAAAAATGATTGACTTACAACATAGCCGCATGCTATAATTTATATCGTGTTGCATATTAGGGCTTATAGCTCAGCCGGTTAGAGCGCACGCCTGATAAGCGTGAGGTCGGTGGTTCGAGTCCACCTAAGCCCACCAATTGGTTTTTAGCCGCTTGGGGGTATTGAATCGAAAAGATTATATGGAGTTTGACTAATGACAAATAACGTTTTAGTTTTTTTATCAGCAATGGCGCCTATTTCGGAGCTGCGCGGTGCAATACCGCTGGGCATTGCACTTGGTATGCCACCGTTTAAAGTGTTTTTTATATCAATTATAGGGAACATTCTTCCTATTCCTTTTTTAATAATCTTTTCGCGACCGGTTATACAATTTTTTAAAAGATTTGCAATATTTGAAAAAATACTCACTTCCATTGAACAAAATGCAACAAAAAAAGCTTATAAAATTAAAGGCTACATTGCGCTTGGTCTTTATTTGCTTGTTGCGGCGCCTTTGCCCGGAACGGGGGCGTGGACAGGCTCTTTAATTGCAGCAGTCCTTAATCTGCGGCTTAAATATGCAATACCGATAATTTGTGCCGGCGTGCTTACGGCTGGCGTTATAGTGCTTATTTTAAGTTTTGGCACAATACATCTTTTTGGTATATAGGAGGAATAATTATGCAAAAATATTTTACATCCGAATCTGTAACGGAAGGGCATCCCGATAAAATTTGCGACCGCATATCCGACTCTGTTTTAGATGCCATATTGGCGCAGGATAAATACGCGCGCGTAGCTTGCGAGGTGGCTTGCACCACAGGGCTTGTTCTTGTTATGGGTGAAATTTCGACCAACTGTTATATTGACATTCAAAAAATTGCAAGAAAAGCAATTCGCGATGTGGGTTACACACGGGCAAAATACGGCTTTGATTCCGATACATGCGCCGTTATAACCGCGATTGACGAACAATCGCCCGACATTGCGCTTGGCGTAAACAAATCAATGGAATGCAAATTAGGCGAATGTGACGGATTGGATATAGGCGCAGGTGACCAAGGGATGGTTTTCGGCTTTGCTTGCGATGAAACGGAGGAACTTATGCCGCTGCCCATTTCGCTTGCGCATAAGCTTGCAAAGCGCCTTTCGGACATACGAAAGGAAAAGGTGGTTGATTACCTCAGACCGGACGGAAAAACGCAAGTAACGGTAGAATACGACGGGCATACCCCTTTGAGGGTAGATGCCGTTGTCGTTTCGGCGCAGCATAGCGAAGAGGTTTCTCGTGAAACGCTAAAAAAGGATATCATCGAGCATGTTATTAAAAAGATAATACCGCAAAATCTTTTGGATGATAAAACAAAAATATTTGTAAACCCTACCGGAAAGTTTGTAACGGGCGGTCCGAACGGCGATTCGGGGCTTACGGGTCGTAAAATTATTGTAGACACATACGGCGGTTATTCCCGGCACGGCGGTGGCGCGTTTTCCGGAAAAGACCCTACAAAGGTTGACCGTAGCGCAAGCTACGCAGCGCGATATATAGCAAAAAATGTTGTTGCTGCCGGGCTTGCCAAAAAGTGCGAAATACAAATTGCATACGCAATAGGCATTGCCAAACCGCTCAGCGTGTTGGTTGAAACCTTTGGAACCGAAACTATACCGGTCGTTGAAATCCAAAAGAGAATATTAAATGTTTTTGACCTTCGCCCCTCCTCTATCATCGAAACGCTTGATTTGCGCCGCCCGATTTACGCAGACACATCAGCATACGGGCATTTCGGGCGAACAGACATCGAATTACCATGGGAAAAATGCGATAAAGTTCAACAGTTGAAAGATTGTATTTAAATGTGTTATTCTTTTTGTAATAAAGTAAGTGGGAGATGACAATGTCTTACATCAAACAACCTATCACACAAACGCTTGAGCAAAACTATATGCCGTATGCCATGAGCGTTATTATTTCGCGTGCCATACCCGAAATTGACGGTTTTAAGCCTTCACACAGAAAACTCCTTTATACAATGTATAAAATGGGGCTGCTTAGCGGTAACCGAACAAAATCGGCAAATGTGGTTGGGCAAACAATGAAGCTAAACCCGCATGGCGACGCGGCAATATATGAAACCCTTGTGCGCCTTACGGAAGGCAACAATGCCCTTTTGCACCCGTTTGTTGACAGCAAGGGAAACTTCGGAAAACAATATTCGCGCGATATGGCATATGCCGCCTCTCGTTATACAGAGGTTAAATTAAGCGATATTTGCAGCGAAGTGTTTTCGGATATAGATAAAAACACAGTTGATTTTGTCGATAACTATGACGGCACAATGCAAGAGCCATCATTGCTGCCCACTCGATTTCCGAATATATTGGTTAACCCAAGCCAAGGCATCGCCGTTGGCATGGCATCTAACCTGTGCAGCTTTAATTTAAAAGAGATATGCGACACAACAGTAGCATACTTAAAAAATCCGAAGTGTGACATCGCAAAAACGCTCATAGCTCCCGATTTTTCGACAGGTGCGGAGCTTATTTACGATGCCGATATTATCAACGAAATTTACGAAACGGGCAGAGGAAGCATAAAAGTTAGGGCAAAATATTCTTATGATAAAAAAAGCAACTGCATTGATATAACAGAAATTCCGTATACCACAACGGTAGAGGCAATAATAGATAAGATTATTGATTTAATGAAGCAAGGAAAGCTCCGTGAGGTTTCGGATGTGCGTGACGAAACGGACCTGCATGGTTTAAAGCTGACCATTGACTTAAAAAGGGGCGCTGATATTGACAAGCTTATGGCGTTTCTTTTTAAGTTTACTCCGCTTACCGACACTTTCGGTTGCAACTTTAACATATTAGTAGGTAGTATGCCTAAAGTTATGGGCATTAGGGAAATTTTATACGAATGGACTGCCTTTCGCATAAACTGCATTAAACGGCTGCTTGCTTTTGATATACAAAAGAAAAGCGACAGGCTGCATCTGCTTTTGGGGCTTGAAAAAATCCTTTTAGACATTGATAAGGCAATAAAAATAATACGCAATACCGAACGAGAAAGTGAAGTTGTGCAAAACCTTATGGATGGCTTTAGCATTGATGCAATACAAGCGGAGTATATTGCCGAAATAAAGCTGCGTAATATTAATAAAGAATACATATTAAAACGAATTCAGGATATTGAAAACATAATAGATGAAATTTCTTCCCTTCGCGCCACTCTTGGCGACGAAGCTAAAATAAAAGAGCTTATAATAAAACAATTAAAAGAAATTTCAAAAAAATACGGAAAACCACGGCGCACAACGGTAATTGAGTCGGATAAAGTCGAAGAATATGTTGAGGAGCAATTTATAGAGGATTATAACATAACGGTGTTTTTAACGCGTGATGGCTATTTTAAAAAAATTACGCATGCCTCTTTGCGTGCCGCCTCCGAGCAAAAACTTAAGGAAAACGATGAAATCGTATACAGCTTAGACACCGTTAATAAATCGGAAATGCTTGTTTTCACCGATAAGTCTACCGTTTATAAAGCAAAAACCCATGAAATCAGCGATTGTAAAGCAAGCCAGCTTGGCGAGTTTCTTCCCGCATTGCTTGATATGGATGATGATGAAAATGTGTCGGGCATCATTATGACAACCGATTATAACGGGTATGCGCTGTTTTGCTTTGAAAACGGAAAAATGGCAAAGGTTAATATCAACGCTTATGCAACGAAACAAAACAGAAAAAAGCTTGCCAACGCATATAGTGACGCTTCACCGCTTGTAAAGGTACTGCATTTTAATGAGGAAGTTGATTTGGCAGCCCTTTCAAGCAATAACAAGGTGTTGGTCTTTAATACCTCCTCCATTGCGCTAAAATCAACCCGCAACTCACAGGGTGTAAATGTAATTAAGCTTAGAAAAACAGCTGTGCTTTCCGATGTCAAGCGAACAGAGGATATGAAGCTAATTGACGCTAAATACTACAAAACAAAAAACATTCCCGCCTCCGGTTGTTTTTTACGCAAGGAAGACAGCAAAGCACAACAAATAAGCCTGTTTTAATAAATAGGGTTTATAAATATTAACAAAGTAATAATCTAACCACATACACGCTCACCAATATACCTGTAAGGTCTGCAAGCAGTGCAGCTTTAACGGTATATCTGATGTCTTTAACATTTATACTTCCAAAATAAATTGCTATGGTGTAAAATGTAGTTTCGGTCGAGCCCATCATAACAGAGGTTGCCCTGCCCAAAAATGAATCAGGCCCATGTTTTGACAAAAGCTCTCTAACAATAGCAAGTGCGCCGCTGCCCGAAATAGGCCGCATAAACGCAAGCGGAACAAGTTCTTTCGGAAACTGTATCATAGAAAGCACCGGTGCAATAAAATTCGTTATAATTGTAAGCGCGCCGGACGCCCGAAACATCGAAATAGCGGTAAGCAGCCCTATCAAAGACGGTAAAATTCTAAAGCAAGTGTCTATTCCATCCTTAGCGCCGTTTATAAATGCGTCAAACACCTTAACCCTTTTGGCCGTTGCATGGGCTATTATTGCAAAAATCATAAGCGGTATTATTGCAACTGAAATGATTTCCATGATGCTACTCTTTCAACGCAAGAAGCTTTGCGGCTGTAACTCCCACAGTTATCGCAGCAATGCTTACCAACCACACAGGCACTATTATTTCAAAAGGGTTTTGCGCGCCTTGTCTAAGCGTTATCACCGTTGACGGTATCAACTGGAGAGAAGCGGTGTTTATCACAACGAACATACACATTTCATTGCTTGCAACAGCGCTTTTGTTCAGCAAAGAAAGCTCCTTCATTGCCTTTAGCCCAAGCGGAGTTGCAGCATTGCCTATCCCAAAAAGATTTGCCGTTATGTTCATAACAATGGCATCGGTTGCCTTGCTATGTTTCGGAAGTCGGGGAAAAAGCAACCGTATCAATGGGCGCATTGCCCGCGTGAACAACCCTATAAATCCACCGTCTTGCGCGATTTTCATGATACCCGTCCAAAAACACATCATCCCAAGCAGCGAAAAAGACATTGAAACCGCCTCCGCCGCACCCGCCATTGCAGCGGATGTAACTTCCTTTAAATTTCCGGAAAACAAAGCGGTTGCAAGGGAAACAAGCATCAGACCTCCCCATATGTAATTTAACAACATTATCATCCTCTCTTTTAAAGTTAGACCCTATATATATTTATACGGCGATTTGAGGCAAAATATTAGTAATAAGTGACAATGAAAAGTTTGCCGAAAAGGGTTGACTTATTTTGGCAGTCGTGGTAGAATAATGTCGAACAATACAAGGGAGGTAGGAAAATGAAATCAACAGGAATTGTTAGAAAAGTTGACGAGTTGGGAAGAATTGTTTTGCCAATAGAACTGCGAAGAACTTTGGGTATTGATATTAAAGATTCTCTTGAAATTTCAGTCGATGGCCCGCAGATTATTCTATCAAAATATGAACCGGCTTGTATTTTTTGCGGCAGCGCAAAGGATGTTCAAACTTTTAAAGAGAAAAAAGTTTGTTCCAAATGCAGAACAGAAATTTCAAAATAAGGCTTGTGTGTCCTTGACAGTTTTTCTAAATAGTATTATAATATTAGTTAGCTATCTTTTACTTGATTGGCTAACTTTTTTTTATTATATTTGCAAAACTTGCTAAGACAGAGGGGCATATTAAACTTGAAAAAATTGCTTAAATATTTAAAACCATATACAAAATATGCCGTATTGGCGCCGTCATTGTTGATGATTGAAGTTTTTCTTGAGCTGCAACAACCGCGCCTTATGGGAAATATCGTGGATTTGGGCATTGCAAGAGGTGACATGTCTTTTGTAATAACCACCGCTATTAAGATGATTATTATATCATTTGCCATGTCGGCAGGTGGTGTTAGCTCCATCTTTTTTTCATCAAGGGTTTCGCAAAGCTTTGGCGCTGATGTTAGAAACAGCTTGTTTGAAAAAATCCAAAGCTTTAGCTTTTCCGATATAGACAAATTCAAAACATCCTCCCTTATAACGCGCCTTACGAATGATGTTACACAAGTTCAACTTATGGTTCTTATGGGGCTTAGAATGATGTTTCGCGCTCCGCTCCTTGCTTTTGGCGGGTTTTTTATGGCTGCAAGGCTAAACTTAAAATTATCGCTTGTGCTTGCAATTGCGTTGCCGATTTTGGCGGCAGCGGTTACATTTTTCATCTACAAAAGCTTTCCTCTTTTTAGAAAGGTTCAAAAAAAGCTTGACAGAATCAACCTGATTATGCGTGAAAACTTAAGCGGGATTCGGGTTGTAAAGGCATTTGTGCGCTTTGATTATGAACAAAAAAGGTTTGATAGCGCAAACAGCGATTATACCCAAATCGGCATCAAGGCGGGTTCACTATTGGCTCTTTCAATGCCCGCAATGATAATTATTATGAATTTTACAGTTGTTGCGGTATTATGGTACGGTGGGTTTTTAGCGCAATCGGGCGAAATTGAAGTTGGCAAAATTATAGCGTTTATCAACTATTCAACTCAAATTTTATTTTCGTTTATGATGCTCGGTTTTTTGTTTATTAACATTTCAAGAGCATATGTTTCGGCGGGAAGGATAAACGAAGTGCTTGAGACGGAAAGCACAATGCAAAGCCCGCAAAACGCTATAACAAAAGAGATTTCCAACGGCGTTATAGAATTTAAAAATGTTTCTTTTAAATATAACAAAGCAGATAAAAACAGCCAACTAAAAAATATTAATTTAAAAATAGCTGCCGGCGAAACGGTTGCAATACTTGGTGAAACCGGCTCGGGTAAAACAACTCTTGTAAATCTTATACCGCGGTTATATGATGTTTCATCCGGTCAAGTTTTAATAGATGGCGTTGATGTTAAAGATTATGACATTGAAACGCTGCGTTCCTTTGTAGGCATGGTTCCGCAGGATACTGTTTTATTTACCGGCACCATTGCGGATAATATAAAATGGGGGAATCCAAATGCGCAAGACGATGAAATAAAGAATGCCTCCTCCATTTCACAGGCCAGCGAATTTTTAGACGCCATTCCCGATGGCTATGATACAATTGTTGGCCAACGCGGCGTTGGCTTATCCGGCGGGCAGCGTCAGCGTGTTGCAATAGCGCGTGCCATTGCCAAAAATCCTAAAATCCTTATTTTTGATGATAGCACAAGCGCTGTGGATGTTGTAACGGAAGCTAAAATTCAACAAAACCTTAAAGAACAGCTTTCAACCCGCACCTTTATAATAGTTGCCCAGCGCATTAGCTCAGCTTTAGACTCAGACAGAATTATCGTTTTAAAAGACGGTGAAATTGCAGAACAGGGCACACACAGCGAACTTATTGCAAAAAACGGTATATATACCGACATATATAAATCACAACTTGGAACGGAGGGGATATAATGCCACCACCGACAGGAAGAAGGCACGGGAGTGCAATGCCTTTTAAAAAAGCGAAAAACCCGAAAGGCGCAATAAAAAAGATTTGGTATTATATCAAAATGCAAAAACTTGCATTGATTTTAACTTCAATTGCCGTGGTAATTCAAACTGCCAGCGTAGTATACGGAACAACGCTGGTGGGAACAGCCATAGACAAATATATTACAGTTTTTAATTTTAAAGGTCTTGCGCGATTTTCCGTTTTACTCGGCGCTGTTTATGTCGTATCAGCTGCTGCGGGATGGTTGCAAACACGCATTACTGTGAGCGTTGCAAATAAAGCGATGTATAATGTAAGAAACGATTTATTTGCAAAGCTGCAAAAACTGTCGCTTAAATACTTCGACTCGCTACCGCACGGCGAGCTTATGAGCAGGCTTACAAACGATGTTGATAATATAGGTCAGGCGCTTAGCCAGTCCATCGTTTCGCTTATTTCGAGCGTGTTGTCTATAATTATGACCGTTTTTGCAATGCTCATTATAAACCCTTTGCTAACTCTTGTTGCTTTTTTAATAATCCCAACGGGAATACTTATTACCAAAACAATAGCATCCCGCTCAAAAAAGCTTTTTTCAAAACAACAAAAAAGTTTGGGCGAGCTAAACGGCTTGATTGAAGAAACAATAAGCGGTCAAAAGGTTGTAAAGATATTCGGCAGAGAAAAAATAATAATAGACGAGTTTGCCAAAAAAAATGACGAGTTAAAACAAGCCGGTACAAAGGCGCAGTTTCTTTCAAGCATTATTTGGCCCACCATGAATTCACTTAATAATTTAAGCTACTCATTGATTGCTTTTGCAGGCAGTTTACTGCTTCTTAGCGGCAAAACGACCATTACAATCGGAAAAATCTCAAATATGTTGATTTTTTCAAAACAGCTTGCGCGACCTATAAACGAAATTGCAAATCTTTTTAACACCTTACAATCCGCAATAGCAAGCGCCGAGCGTGTTTTCGAGGTTATTGACGAAACTCCCGAGCAATCGGAAGGCGTTTCGGTTGCTGACATAAAGGGCAGAGTTGAATTTAAAAATATAACATTTGGATACAACAGCAATGAGCCTGTTTTAAAAGGCGTTTCGATAAATGCAGAGCCGGGCGATTCTGTTGCGCTGGTCGGTCCCACCGGGGCGGGAAAAACAACCATAGTAAACCTCCTTACAAGGTTTTATGATGTAGACGAAGGTTCTATTTTGGTAGACGGCAAAGACATAAGAACCTTGGATAGAAATTCACTGCGCAAAAGCCTTGGTATGGTGCTGCAAGATACATACCTGTTCTCATCATCAATAAAAGAGAATATACGGTATGGAAAGCTAAGCGCAACGGATGCCGAAGTTGAACAAGCTGCGCGGCTTGCAAATGTGCATCAATTTATAATGCACCTACCGAACGGATACGACACAATTTTAACAGACGGCGGCGAAGGCATAAGCCAAGGACAGCGCCAGCTTATTTCAATTGCGCGTGCGATTTTGGCAAATCCGTCTGTTTTGATACTTGATGAGGCAACCAGCAGTATTGACACGCGCACAGAAAAGCAAATTCAACAGGCGTTGCTAACCCTTATGAGCGGCAGAACAAGTTTTGTAATTGCACATCGGCTCAGCACAATTCGTGACGCAAAAGAAATACTGGTTATAAACGATGGACAAATAATCGAAAGAGGAAACCACGATTTTCTGTATAATAAAAAAGGCTTTTACTATAACTTGTATATAAGCCAATTTAAAAGAATCGCTGAAGAATAAGCCTTTTGGGGCGTAAAACTATTGTCGCCGCTGCCCGCTATATGATTTTAAAAACCCTATTGCTCGCGCTTCGGATAGGGGCTTGCTTAAATAAAAGCCCTGGGCAATATCGCAGCCGTGTTCTTTCAAATAGTTTAACTGGCACTCGCTTTCAATTCCTTCGGCAACCGTTTTTAAGCCCAATCTATGCGAGGCGGAAATTATGTCCGACACTATTAAAGGATACCGGTCATATTGATTGATTTTATCGATAAATGACTGTTCAATTTTTAATAAATCAATATTTAAGTTGCGCAGCTCGGCTAAAGAGGAATACCCGGTGCCAAAATCATCCAAGGCAACCAAGCTGCCCATATTTTTTAGTTCCGCCAGCCTTTCGTTTACCAATTGAAAGTTTTCAACCAACCTTGATTCGGTGATTTCAAAAACTATGCGATTTAGATTTTTGTGCGAAAAACCAATGCTTTTTTTAATTGCGTGAACAAAATCATCCCTCAATAATTGCGTTACGGAAATATTAACGGTTATGTATATGCCTAAATACCCTGTTTCTTCAAGCAATTTTAAAAAACTCAAAACCCTTTTTAAAATTATGTTGCCTAAAGAAAAAATCAAATTCCGCTTTTCGGCTAAGGCTATAAACTCCAAAGGGGATATATTTCCGATATTCGGAACGGTTAGCCTTGCCAACGCTTCAAAGCCAACGATTTTATCTGTTTTTATATCAAATAACGGTTGGTAAACCATATACAGGGCGTCTTCATTTTCACCGCTAATAACGCCCATGAGCGCTTCTTCTATCACCTTTTCGCGCAATAATGTATCCTTTATCTCTTGGTTATAAACAATATAATTTTCGCTTAGGCTGTTTTTTAAAGAAGTCATGCAAATAAAAACATTATGTAATATTTGGCTTGGGGAAATATTCTGGTCTTGCATTTCATACAAAGCAATCTTCAAGGTTAAATATTCATGCTTTGACATGTTAAAATCAGAGCTTTTGAACTCCTTAAACAGTTTTTGGGAGATAAAATTTAACTCGGACAAGCTTTTATAGTCGTCTATAACCGCAACAAATCTATCCGCCTCAAAACGAAATAAAATATCACCCGCAGGTATATTATCGGCAAACACTTTTGCCATTTGCTTTAAAATAATATTGCCGTATTTAAAACCGTATGTTAAATTTAAAAGTTTAAAGTTTGTGCAATCTAAAAGCAACACGGCGGTTTTATTATTTTTGATGTCTTTAATTTTTTGCGATAGGTAATCGTTTAAATACTCATTATTTGGAAGCCCTGTGAGCTCATCATAAAAAGCTATCTTGATATTGTCTTTGTTTTTACTGTATGCATAATATAAAACAGCGCCCAACACAATAAAAACTAAAATAAGACGAAAACCGTTCTCTATAATGATTTGTTTTATTTCAGTATTAATAAGTCGCGGCGACCAAATTACTGTTAGTGTTCCTATCTTTTCGCCATTATAAAAAACAGGAGCGCAAACATGCAATGTGCTGTCACCCACTGCAAAATCTTTGCCCACCCTGGGTTTTTCATATGTGAAATGCTTGAAAATATCTTCCGAGGCAAAAGCCATACCAACATATTCTTCACTGCTGCCGGCTATTATTTCATGGTCAGCATTAGTAAAGAAAATATTGTCAACATTTTCGTCTATAACAAAATCTTCTATCAAGGTTCCAAACGCGAACATATGTAAAAAATCATAAACCTTGCGCGCCAAAACGCCTATTTGCACAATTGTGTTATCTTTTGCCCTTGCAAATGCGTATTTATAAAACACCTTTGTTTCGCTGTTAGCCCTTATATCCTCAATTAGCGTCTCCTGCCCGCTTATCATAAAATTATGCGCCGGGTGACCTTCATATGCTTTCCAGCCAATGATTTGCTCTGATGTGCTGTTTATAATCTCGCCAAACTCATTGTAAATGTTGATTTCATCTACAAAAAGTTCCTCAGACAGCTCTGTCAGATTTACAGTTTTTTTTGGGGATTCCAATTGATTTATAATTTTAGTTGCGGATAACAATTTTTCATCAATCAAGTTTGTTATAATGTCTGTCGCCGCATTGGAATTTACAATCCTTTTGCTATAATTCTCGACTATTCCCATAGAATGCTTTTCAATCATTGCGTAGGTGTTTTTGATGTGTTTATTTACACTTATGCCGGTAATTACTGCAAAAAGCATGGCTAAGGCAAGAAAAGGAAACAGAAACAGGCGTATATCGATGGCTTTTAATTTATCTTTTTTCATACTGTATAAACGCTCCGGACATATTTAAATGTTCAACATAGACAAATCAATTAACCTTATAACATTACCAATAAAATGTGCTGCTTTTTGTAAACATTCTAATATTCCGAAATTATTATGCATCTTGTTTTGCAAAAAAGTATCCCACCCCGCGTCGTGTAACGACATATTTGGGGTTTGATGCATCATCCTCTATTTTTTCACGAAGGCGGCGTATCGTAACATCAACCGTTCTGACATCACCATAATATTCATAGCCCCACACTTTTTCCAAAAGCGCTTCCCTTGAAAAAATCTTTTCCGGCTGCAATGCAAGAAACTTTAAAAGTTCAAATTCCCTAAGTGTAAGGTCTAAAGCCTTGTCACCCTTTTTTACCTCGTAGCGTTCTATGTTTATTTCAAGAATACCATGAACTAAACAAGCAGTATCAGCGTTTGCCCCAAGATACGATATATCATGAGCGCCCCGGCGTAAATTTGCTTTGACCCTTGCCATAAGCTCTTTTATTGAAAAAGGTTTTGTAATGTAATCATCCGCCCCGATGGCAAGCCCTAAAACCTTGTCGACCTCCTCCTCCCTTGCGGTTATCATGAGAATTGGAGTTGACATCCTTTCTCTTAATTTTTTACACACGGTAAAACCATCCATTTTAGGCAGCATAACATCAAGCAAAATCAAATCCGGGTTTGACTCAAGCGCAACTTTTAGCGCCGTCTCCCCGTCATATGCCTCTAAAACCTTGTACCCTTCTTTTTTCAAATTAAAACGCAAAATATCTACAATAGGCTCCTCGTCATCAACAACCAAAATAGTTCTTTCCACTTTAACAACAATTCCTTTCTTTAAAAGTGCAAAACAAATCTATAAGCCTTACCCAAGTTATAAGCTATATTAATTAAGGTAATTGCTCGGATTTTGCGCAACTCCGTTTACCCTTACCTCGAAATGGCAATGCGGACCTGTGCTGTTGCCTGTATTGCCGACTTTTGCTATTATATCACCCTTAGACACCTTATCGCCAACCGACACAAGCATTGCGCTGCAATGTCCGTAATATGTCTCAAAACCGCCGCCATGGTCTATTCTAACAAGATACCCATATCCGCCATTCCATCCGGAAAAATTGACCGTTCCGCCGTCTGCTGCCGTTATTGGCGTCCCGGTTGGGGCGGCTATGTCCAAACCGCTGTGAAAGCCCCTGGCGCGATAGCCAAAACGGGATGATATGGTTCCGTAAACAGGTCGAGACAGCCTCCCTGTCGTTGCAACGGATGATAAGCTTTTTTTCATGCCTACTTTGACTGTTGCGGCAACCGGTTGTGATAAAATTTCTTCTGAAATAACATTTGTTTCTATAACTTCACCGTTTTGCTTTACAACTTCTTCCACAACATATTTTTTACCTTCAACACCGGCGGTAACTACCGTTTTTTTGCCGCTTTGAAGGTCAAAATCTTGAACTTCATCCGTTTCATACGGTATTGCTTTTTCGCCTTTGTAAATATATTTGGATTGCACACGAACGAGCGGTTCGCTTTTGTTGATGATTATTTCGTCGCCCTCGTGAATTATGTCATTTAAATCTTTGTTTAAACAGTATATTTCATCTACGCTCATTGCAAACTTATTCGCAATTCCCCAAATAGTGTCGTTTGCTGTAACGGCATATGTTTTTTGACCCTCAAGCGGTGATGTGAGCGCCGCATAAACACCGTCTGCCGAACGCACATACCCAACCGGAATAAATTCTTTTCTTATTGAAATGTTTTCAACAAAGCCGATTTCTGCATTAACATCGTCTTCGGAAAACTGGCTTTTGATTTTATCCAAAACATTTTTTACAATGTCTTCGCTCAACGCCGCACAAATCAAAGAATCATTTACATAAACGGCGTAAGCCTCTTCAACATCGTCAAAAGCAGACAGCACATTTTGGCGCAAGGCGTATTCGCCGGTTAAGCTTTTTCCGAAAACAAGCCGTAATATATAAACAGGCTTTCCAATGGGCGAAACCTCTTTGCCAAGCGTTGTTGATAAGGATTTTCTCATATCCTCAACCAACATTTCAAAATTTGATGTGTTTTTAATAACTCCGACCGTCTTTCCATTAACTAAAGCCTCTTTAGCAAAATGCACATCTGCCGCTATTACAGACCCATAAACAAGAAAGCCGGTAATTAAGGCCGCAACGGTGTATAAAGAAGCCGCCTTTAAATAACCAAGCCTTTCCCATGTGTTTTTTATGCGTTTTACCATAAGCTTTTCTCTGTCTAAATTAAATTTAATTTTGTAATCACTAAGCCGCTTATGCAAAATATTTTGATTTACATTACTTTTCTTTTGAAGTTTTGATTTCGTTTCGGCAACAGCAATAATATTTCTGCTTCTTGCAGGTCTTGTTCGCTGCAACATAACATCAGCCACCTCAAAAGTCAAACGCGCGGTTTTTTTGCAATAAAACAAATTATCACCTCAAAATAATAACCTCGACATTTGACATTATATTATAATTTTAACAAAATTGCAATACTTTTGTAACATTTCGTTAAATTTGTATTATTCGGCATAATACAAAAGTAATAACGGCAGGGATATTAAAATATGTTTTTTATGTTTATACTGTCTTTTTCTGTAATATGCTTTATTCCAAAGCTAAGAATAGAAACTTGAGCCATTGCCTCGGTTTTTTCGTTTTGCATGATATAAGTTTTTAAACTTGCCATAGTAACCCCCATATCCCTCAACTCGCCATGATTGAAAAACACTGCAAGCTGTGAGCTTAGTTTATCCCACGCGCCTTCAACGGTTTCTATCAACTCCATGCTTTGCTCCCAATCCTCAAGCTCAAGCGCTCTTGAAATGTCATTCAAAACCGTTTTGAAACTGTCCACCTTTTGTAAAATATAAAAGTTGGCAAAAACTATTGACATAATTATTAATATGAGAATAACACCGGCAAATATTACCGTTTTCAATATAATTCAATCCTTTCGTTTGTTTTCAAGCTGCTTTTTTATTAACCTTTCCTTTTGTTTTGCTTTTTGTTCCTGCTCTTTTTTTTGCTTTTTTTGCATTTGTTCCGTTAACTGTTGCTGCTGTTGTAGCATTGTATCAATGTCTTTTTGCACAAGCGGTTTGTTTTCTTTTTTGGGAATAACGCTTAATCTGCCGTTTGTTTCAAGTATTCCATATTGCACATCGGCAATGTTTGCATACCCCGATAATCGCAACTCCTCCATCAAGTCATCCCTGTTAAACCTAATGCTTTTCATTTCTTCAATCAACATATTCCCCTCATATATCAATATGCTTGGAACGCCCTTTATAAAACGCCTTATCTTTTTGTTTTTCATTTCGGTAAAAGACAATAATACTTCAAGCACCAACAGAGTAAATATCGGAACAATTCCGGTTGTCAGCGGTATTCCCGTTTCTTGCATAGGTATCGCTGCAAGTTCGGAAATCATTATGGTAACCACCAACTCAATCGGCTCAAGCTCGCCTACCTGCCTTTTGCCCATAATCCTAACCACAATTATTACAAGCAAATACAAAATTATCGTTCTCACAAAGGAAATTGCCATTACTCCACTCCTCTTTCGCGCTAATTTGGATGCTAAATTTGTTATATATCACCCACTTAGTATAATAACAGTTTATATAGAAAATTATGTATTGCATTTGATTTTACAATGTGATATAATTCGGGCAAAGGAGTGAATATAATGTCAAAAACAAAAACTATTACAAGAACCGCCATATTGCTTGCGCTTGCTATCATTTTTCAAAACTTTCGGTATTTCATCGGCGCGCTTCCTTTTTCTACATTAATAATAGGCTCCTTAGTTAATTTAGTTATCGTTACGGCAACGGGATTTACCGGGCTTTTATCCGGGTTGGTCATTTCTTTGGTAACCCCTTTGGTGGCTTTGTACCAAGCGCATTTGCCCCACCCCCTGTTGGCGCCTGTAACGGCCCTTGGAAATTTCGTGCTTGCGCTTAGTTTTTATTTGTTTTTAAAATCAAAGTTTAGCCAACCTTTTAACATGGTTTTAGGCGTTATTATAGGCGCTTTTGTGAAGTGGGTTGTGATGTATTGGTTCGGAGTTAAAATTGTTCTACAACTGTTTATTCCCGACCTTCCGGCTCAAAAAGCCGCCGCTATTTCCGCCTCGTTTAATACCCCCCAAATTATCACAGCCTTAATCGGGGGCGGTTTGGCAATACTGTTAATTAAAATGCTCAATCGCAACTCATAAACATGTTTCATATATTGTATAATTTGGTTTTAGGTCGATTAGCTCAGTAGGTTAGAGTGCTTGCTTGACATGCAAAACGATTGCCCTTGATTACAGGCTTTCCCATTGGTATGAGTAGGAATAGAAACAGAAACACCCCCTATATAACCACTAAAATAG
>JALOAJ010000068.1 GCA_023228885.1 Bacillota bacterium
TTTCAAAATACCGCTCACGAAGTTCATCATCGCTTTCCTCGTCAAATCCGCCACTTGTAGAAGAGGTATTTGTGACCGATATTAATCCGCTGATTGTAACGGGGAATCTGTTTATTGCACCGATTGGTACATTTCCAACTTTGCCTGCCGTGTCGCAAATAACACCCACGGACACATTTCCCGTGCTTTCAATATATTTTGTTTGTGTTACCGTAAAAACAAGGGTGTCCGATGCCACTTTATCGCCGCTTGATATTACGGCGCCCACATTTCCCGAAACGGTAACCGTGCCGCTTGCATAGGTAGCGGCTTTTCGGGTGATGCCTTGCTCGGCTACCTTTTTATCCAGGTATTCACCCTTTGCGGTTGCAGCAAAACCGTTTAGAAGGATTTCGGACAGCTTTGTATAAATCCCTTCCAGTTCCATTGCCAGCGGCTTTTGCGTGTCATAAAAAAAGGAGCCGACCGATTTGTCGAACTCCGAGGATATATTAGAGAGCAACCGTGACAGTATTTCTTGCTGTGTCATTTGATTCTACCTCCAAACTGACTGTAATTCCGCTTTTAGTACGCAGCAGAGCAAAGTTTGAAATTGCCCTTATATTTGGGTTTTGCAAAAGGGCATCTTCAATTTCTCTTTTTAGTTCCGATTCCACAAAGGATATGGGGTAGTTGCTCCCGATGATTAAATCCTCAAGATGACAACCGTAATCGGTGCCTTCATAAATCTTAAACCGCCCTTTTTCGGTGCGTAGGATTTTTTCAATCCACACCGTTATATCATCTGTTTCAATTAGTTTTCCGTCTTGGATGATAAAATCGCCCTTAGAAAAGTCAAACAAAAAGGAGCGTGATGTCCGCTCCGAATTGTTACCGTGTTCAATTATTATATTTTCTTCCGTTTTGGGAAACATCAAATCAACACCCCAATCACTATAAATTTTTGGCTGTCGGCATAAGGAAGTAAAACAACTTCCTTGCCGATATTAATATATTGCCCATCCTCATTAGTTTGAAATAAATCAACACAGCTTTTTATATGAGCAGAGGTTAAAATAACCTTATCCCCAAGTCGTATTTTTATATTCGGCAGTTCGATTATTGTTCCGATAACAGGAGAATAGCCGTCTGAATTATCCCGCTGTTTCAACATCTTTGCAAGTTCTGTTATACCACTCACTGCAACCACCTCCGAAAATGGGCATGAAAAAAGCGACTACCGAAGTAATCGCCTTAAAAATTCATTAACATAATTCAATTCGTATCTATTGTAAGTTCAATATTTAAGTTTTCTGGAGTGTGTGTATTAGATAAAAGGTATGCCATTTTGTGCGCTTTAAAGCCATAAAATTTCCCTGCAATTATTACTTCCTCCGAATCAATTCGATCCATTACGCGAGGGGAACTTATTAATTGGTCGTCAAAATACATTGATAAAATATTATCCTGCATTTTTGTTATATTCTCCGTAGCAACGGATAATTTCTTTTGGCCTTCACTGTTTAATTTTATTACTAAGTCAAATGCCTGCATTTCGCCATTCCAAACAGCTTTTGCACTCTCAACATCTACTCTGTCTAATACTTTGTTGTTATCTGCATCGGTACAATAAAATTTAACTTCAGAGGTTAAACTTTCTGTGAAACTATATATGTCAAAGCCATCTTCATACCCAAGCACTATTGTTATTATATCCTTTTGTGATAAGTCAAAGGTATACTGAGCATCCATTATTGTGGCTTTGGCTTCGATGAATTCACGATCCTGTACATATGTTTCAAAATCTGAAAATCCTGTAATTTTTATTGTGGCAACATTAGAATAATCCTTGTAACTTTCTTTCGTTCTTTTTAAATGGTTGACATTGTCGGTGCCGGTTGCACTATCAAAAAACAAAATAAACATACTGAAAAAAAGCTTATCCTCGTTTTGCTGACTAATGAATTCTTCGTCACAACTCAGTAATACCGTTTTGCTATGCTCATCCCATTGAACATCAACCCCCATGCCTTCGCTAATTGTTCGAATAGGCACAAGAACCCTTCCGTTGATTAGTCTTGCAGGAACATCATCACTTAAAGTGATCATCGGTATAGTTTCTTCATTTTGTAACGCATCCGCAAAGACACCAAAATCTTTTCCTGTAAATTTCATAATATCATTTTCGCCAACTTTAGCAAAAATCTTAACATCATTTTTAATGACACCTACAATCTGATTCGGTCCGTCCCAATAAACATCTGCCCCTAATGCCTCAAATACTGCACGAATCGGAACAAGAGTTCTACCGTTTTCTATAATAGGCGGTTGGTTGAAGTTTATTTCATTGCCATTTAATACAACTTTAACGGTATCTTCTGCAATAACCGAAAATGAAAGTAACGTTAAAATTAATGCTAACAGCAGTGATATTGATAACAATTTTTTCAGATTATCCACCCCCGCAAATATTTTATTTTATTGTAACACAAAATATGTCATTTGTCTATTGATAAACTATCCAAATTTTTGTAAATCAAGTTTTGCATAATGAATACCGTTTTTTATACTATGGCTGCTCCCCTCAATAATATAATTCACCCCGTCAACTGTAATCATATATCCCGCCCGTGTATAGCTGTCCACCGCCTCTATGATTTCAAAGGAGTAGTTTTCTTTGGGTTTTGAAAGTTCGGAAAGTTTCTTGTTTGCCACGGTATTTGCGTTTTCCTTTTCAGGGTCAATCTTTACAACTTCCTGCAGCAGACCATATTTTGATATATTCCCGTCATCCTTTAAAGTTTCCCGCACCGAATAATTTCCGTCCTTTTCAGTAATAACCTTAACGCTGTTTTTCATATCCTCGATGGAAACCGAATGAGAAACATTCCCCCGAAGCAGTGGCGAGTAAATAAGTTGTGTATTTGGTGATATCTTAAACTCAGGATAGGCATAAATACTGCCGACTGCATATATTCTAAGCCCCTTTGGTGTAACATCAAAATTGTATCCACCTCCACAAAGCTCAAGAATATCTTTTAATATATCCGATATTGTTTTATCAAAATATATCTTTGTAATCTTTTTTGTAAGGTCGGGAATGCTGTCAATTTCAATATTAAAATCACTGCATACCTTGTGGATTGCCTTATACGCAGGCATGGCATTAAACTGGTATGTTTCCTTAGACTTATTAAGATACCAGCCGAAGTCGCACACCGTGTATTCGTTAACATTTTCGCCCCCATCATCAATAGACAGCACTATGCCCTTAAATATTTCAGTATTAGTATAAAGCCGAATAATGCTACCCTCTTTGGGCAAATATATATTCGTATGCTTTGCATCACTTTTTGCCATATCAAAACTCATGGTGGTGGCAAGTTCATCTATTGTGTTTTGCCATGATAGGTTTCCTGCAGCAGAGGTTATATCAACCCCGTCAGCAAATAGTTTCATACTGTGTTCACCAACCTAAATTCAGATAAAGTTAGGGTATAATATAAGTCCCCATCCTTTTTTACCGAATACTCAAAATCATCCACACAGCACACCATATTAATAGGAGTTTCAGTGATAATAAGCCGGACGGGATACTTTGCCTCAATCCATTTATCAATGATATATACATATTCAAACCCTTTGTACGACCTATCTTTTAGAAAAGGGTAATCACGCACAGGGAAAAAGCTCTCTATAACAATACCTTTTAATCCCGGTTTACCGATTAACTTTAATTCGCCCAGCGACACCGTTTCAAAAACCTCATTGTTTTGCGGTTTGGTTATTGTAAATTCTGCAGGGAGGACGGGCAGGCAGATAACTTGCTCCCTGTTATTTACACTTAAATATATATCCATAGCCGTTACCTCCCGTTACAGATTAGCAAGCGCCAGTTTTAATTTTGGAACAACCTCATCCACAATCTCCTCCGCTGACTTGCCGTCTGCATATACATTGATTGTGATGTTGTTTTCCGTCTTGTTCGCAGTCCTACCAAGCGGGGTAACCTTTGCCCCTGCATTTAAACTTAACAGTTCAGGTCCTTTTTCACCCACGATAACAGAACCCGCGCGTCTAACAATACCGCCCTGGGCAAGCATGGGGATTTGGGGGATTGGAATATGTGGAATGGCGGGAATGCCGACAACCCCGGTTATTGTGTTAACCCCGTCTATTAACTTGTTATACATTCCGATGTATTTGCTGATCAACCAGTTCATAGCGTTGATTAATATATTAATAAACCCCTTAAACCCGCCGCCGAAAGCGTCAATCTTCGCTTTAAACGCATCCCACATTCCCAGAAAAAAGTTGCGAAACGGCTCACATTTGTTCCAAAGCAAGATAAATGCCCCGACAATCAGTCCAATCCCAAGCACAATCCAGCCGATGGGGCTTGCATAAAATGCGGCGTTTAGCAGCCACTGCCCTGCGGTCAGCGCACCTGTTGCGGCTACCTGCACCCATGTGGCGGCAGAGTGAACACCTTTCACAATCGCATCTTTGGCATACAGCGCAATTAAAATCCCCGTCTCAATAATATCCTTGGTACGCCAAATGGAGTATGCGATTTCAACACCGAGCGCTCCCGCCTTTGCCGCCTTCCAAAGATTGACCGCACCCGTCCAGACAGCTGTGGTGGTAGCTACAATCTTAGTCCATGTGTTGGTTATAATCAGCGCCGCTTTGTATGCAAGTACTGCGTTTGTAATTCCCCAAACAATAGGCCCTATTTGCTCCCAGTTGTCCTTGATATAGTTATACAGTTCTGTTGCCTTTTGGATAACAGTCCCCACCGCATCAACCAAAAGAGGAAGCCCCACATCTTTTAACCAAATAAGGGTGGGCTTTGATTTTTCAAAGGCATTAAACAAAAACTCTTTTACGTCAAGGAGTACGGTTTTTAGTGTCTTAAACTTTGGCATATTGCGCTCCACGGCAGAGCGGATATTGTTAAATGCCGATACTCCGTATTCCCAAACAGCAGTAAATACCTTTTTTGTCGGTTCAAGGGCATTCTTTTTAAACCAATCAACCGAAATCTGTATTTTGTCTATGGCTGAAACAATCATCTTTCTTATGGCAGGGATTTTGGTATTCGCCCGCCCGACATACCCGCCGCATAGTCGGTCACCGTTTTCATAATGCTTTTAATAGCCGTTTCATCGGTGAAAAAGGTAGCCGCCTCGGCTGCCGCGCTTTACCAAAGGCTATCGCCTGCCGAAAGCCAAGGTAAGCGGTCACAACCCCTGCCGCCTTTTTGGCAAAGTTCGCAACTGTAGCAGTTGATAATTAATGCTTTTGCCCTCTGTTTTCATATCAATTCCCAACACATCATAACTATTCCGATTTAAGAAAGCAAATATCAACTTTCCGTCTTTCCTTTTGTCGCATTATCAGGAAGTGGAGCAAATGTTGTTAAAATGCCATTTACCTGCAACTCCATTTGATTTACCTTGTCCCAATCTTTAGCAATCAGTTCCATTTCATGTTCATCAAAATCATACTCAAGGGCATCTAATGAATTAAGATTTAACGCGCCGATATATGTGCTTGTGCCTGTTGCATAATAATAATTTGATTCATTAATTGTGCCTATTAGTTTTATGCTATCATAGGTACCTTCGTTTAATGCTTGTTCCGTTAAAATGAAAAACCATGATAATCCTCCATGGCTATAGTCAAAGTTCAAGGTACTGCCAGTTTTACTTTTGCCCCAAAATTTAACCTCGACAGACCCTTCGTCAAATTCATTAATCGCATACCAACCTTCCCAATCTAAGGGAAAGGTAATCGAATAATTGCATTTATTATTAGTATATACGATTCCTTCCTTTGTCTTTTCGCCTAAATGTGCATTATAAGTTACTCCATCTATATATTGAGTTGCAGGCGCTATTTTTTCTGTTTCCGATACAATTTCGTCCGGTATATTATTAGATGGTTTCAAAATATCTTCCATACGACTTGTTGATAAATCAGCTTCAGTGCAAGAAATAAAGCAAAGCATTGTCAAGGCTGACAAAAACATACACAATATATTTTTT
>JALOAJ010000026.1 GCA_023228885.1 Bacillota bacterium
GGCGTGCATTAGCATGTTCATTTTACCCTTGACAATTCATAAACGAGCATTTATACTCTACTAAAGCAAGGGGTAGGCTTTCTTGCATTAATTTTGTACCAACTTTTCATCTTTACTTTACACTACCCGGAATTAATGTTGATATTTTCAATTCCTTTTGGTATAATCTTACTATATGAATGGCATACGTTAAATGCAGGATTGAAAAATCCTTTTTAATGGGTTTTCAATTCTTAACAGGAGGGGTACAATGAAATTACCGATAAAAGAAAAGCAATCCTTTAACGGTTGCCATATATTTCGTGACAGTAATGGCGAACTAATGAAACTGTATTATTCCTCCGAAGAAGTCCCATCTATTTTTAAAGGTACACGAAAAATTGGTGAGGATTTAATAAAATTTTGTGAAATTGATTTTGATGAATGGAAAATATTCTTACAGAATATGAGTAGCCATAAGCTTTTTGACGGTGATACCATAGATATTTCCGAAGATGATTATGATGATTTTATGATGAAATTCGATGAAAAGATTTTAACATTTGGTGAAATAAACTTTGAAATTGCCTTCTATATGACAATTATTTTTAACGAAATAATGACCGCACAAGACGATGGAAGTGCATCGTTTTTGCTAACAAATGCCGATAGCCTGATAGTGAGAATTGCACATATCATCAACATACAAAGGTTTTTTATCAATGCACTTCATACTTGTTTTCATGAAAATAATAATACATATTCTAACAAGGTTTTAACGTTCTTTTCACATAATCAAGACCTTATTGATTATCAGTTCACTGCTGCCTTTGGCTTTTTTCCAACTACTAAAGGCGCTCTTGATACTGATAAGCTAATGGAAATATTTGAAGAAACAGGCTCTGTTTTTAACGATTATTTTACCGAAACCCATAAGGATTTAGACCGTATAAATATCGCTGATTGTGCGATTGCAGGAAATATTTTCGACTTATACTTTTTTGAATTGTTGGAGCTTTTTAAGCAGGGAATACATCTGCAAAAATGTTGGCTTTGTGAACAATTCTTTATTCCCAAAACAAAAAAGACAACCCTGTTTTGCGACAGGATTGTCCGTAATAACCGCACTTGCAAGCAAGTCGGTGCAAAGATTAAATTTAACGCAGAGAAAGAAAAAGATAAATATTTAAAGGAATATGATAGGATTTATAACCGATATTATACCCGTGCCGAACGCTACGATTATGCCGATTTAACCAACGGCAGGGATAAAATTCAGTTATCCTTTGATGACTTTTTCCACTGGTCGAAAATGGCTAAATCGCAGCGCAAACTCTACTTAATGAATGCTGTTTCAGGTGATGAATTGATAGGGCTAATTGATGTTTTCTAACAATATTAAATCGGCAGGAATGTTTTATCGTTATCTAACAATAAACATTTCCCTTAGCCAGATTTTTCGGTAATGTACATTTCCAAATCCCAAACACCGTCATCGGATACAAATTTCATTTTCTTGCCTAAGTCTGCATCCGTGCCGATAAATTTAGATGAAATTCCCTCCGCAACAATTTCTCCGTTGCACTTGATATTGAATAAGCCTGCAACTTCGGAATTTGTGATACTCTTTACCTGGGCCGCTTCTATTTGATATATATTTTGCATACCTGATTCATCATCAACGAAAATCTGCGAAACTACTTTTATATTATTTTCCTTGTTGTTATATTGTATCTGCACATAACCAATGATGTAGTCATTAAAACCTACCTCAAATCCATCACCCTTAAAAAGTCCCAATTTGGAAGCGATAATGTAATTTCCGCCGCCCCACTGTGCCTCGTATTCCTCAAAAGGCTGCTTTGCAGGGGGAGAGGGCATTTTTCCGTCAGAAAACTTAATATTCTCAAACATAAGCTTGTTTGTGCCCGCTCCTATTGAAATTAAGTTCTCCTCCTTATCCACGATAATTCTCGTTGCTTCGTTTACCTTATAAATCTTTCCGTTTTTATAGGTGTTTATATTGGCTTCAAATAAAATAACCTCGCCAAACCTCAAAGCGTCAAAGGATATCGCCTCAATAGTGTAAACATCTTCGTCGGCAATGCACACTGCAAAAATCTTAGTATCAGCCACCACATCATCGCCAAATGTAAACAAGGCTATATTACTTACAGATTCTGCATTTGCAGGGGCAGATACTTTGGCAACAAGCTACACCTTGTCGATGGCAATCAGGCAGCTAAATCCGGATTTAATTATATGCGGCAAGCAAAGCGCTGATGGAGATACCGCCCAAACAGGTCCGTCACTTGCAGAAATGCTAAAAATTAGCCAAATTACTAATGTTTTAAAAATAAATGACGTGGGAGGAAACATATCTTGCCATACAAGAACAGGTTCTGTTTCTGTTGATTTGCCTGCCCTTATTACAGTAGAAAAATTTGCTAATCTTCGTTTTCCCAGTGTAAGGGCAAAGACGAAAGATGTTGAAATTTGGGATGCCAAAAAAATAGGTGCAGATATAGAAAAGTGCGGTACTAATGGCTCCCCCACAAAAGTGTTAAAAACCTACGAAAACAGCGTTGGAGGCAGAAAGTGCAAATTTATATACCCAAATGAGCTAATGGAAATTATAAATGTCGAAAGGGAAAAAAGGTCAACTAAATTAGAATATGTTCCCTCTGCAAAAAGGTTTGATGAAGTTTGGGTTATAGGAGAAGAGCTTGAAAAGATTGCACGTTCAATAGGAAAAAACATCAAAGTATTACCAAAACAAAGGGTAGAAAAAATAGTTGATTTTGCGAGTAAACACAATCCGAAAGTAATACTTTGGCCGGGAGATTTGTGGGGCAGAGCCAATGCGCCACGTGCAGCGGTTCTCCTAAAAACGGGGTTGTGTGCAGACTGTACCCACCTTGAAACGGACGGGGACAGATTATATATGTACCGTCCAACTTATAGCGGTAATCTTATGGCAAAAATAAAATGTAGTACAAACCCACAAATGGCAACGGTTAGGGTATCAAAACCTGACAACAAAGATGTGGTCATAGCTGGAGGAAAAGGTGTAAAGGGTGACTTTGATTTAATAAAAGCCTTTGCCAAGAAAATTGGTGCGGATGTTGGGGCATCAAGGGGTTTAGTGGATATGGGGATTGCTCCATATCATATGCAGGTAGGTCTGACGGGCAAAGCCATAAGCCCAAGGGTTTATATCCCTTGCGGAATTTCCGGCGCAATTCATCACACCTGCGCAATTGAGGGCGTCGGCACAATTATTGCCATAAACCCGGATAAAAATGCAAGGATATTTCAGCATTCGGACTTTGGAATTATATCTTCATTTAAGGGTATTCCTTTTTAAAAATAATGCATTGTCAAAACATAAGGAGATTAATAATATGAGAGAAAAACTTCTGTTTAACGATGGATGGAAAATTTGTTTCACTAAACAACTTGAGCCAATTCCCACTAACAAAGGCGGAGCATACCTTGGTGCAAAAACCGAGCGCGCCCAGTGGGGTTACGCATCGAATAATTATGATGAAACAGTGTGGGGTAACCATGATAACTGGGTTGATGTTACGCTTCCAAATGATTACATCATAACGCAAACGCCTGATAAAACAAAAAATGAGGCTTGGGGATATTTTGATTATCATAGCGCGTGCTACAAAAAAAGATTTATCCTTAATTCGGAAGATAATAACAAGAGAATTACACTATATTTTGAAGGAATTGCCACAAGTTGCGTAATTTATGTAAACGGTTGTTTAATGACTAGAAATTACTCTGCTTATACACCAATTGAAGTTGATATAAGCGATATTGCTAATTATGGCGCTGAGAATACAGTTTACATATTTGTAGATTCCACACCCACAGAAGGATGGTGGTATGGAGGCGGGGGTATTTATCGTGATGTTTGGCTGTGCAAAACAGCCTTGGTCAATGTAGATTTGTATGGTATCTTTGCAAACCCACAGAAAACAAGTGAAACCCAGTGGAATGTTACAGTTGAAATAACAATCAGAAACGATGATATTTATCACCAGAAAGTAAATATTGTATCTGATATTATATACAATGACCTTGTGGTTGGAACGGCAAAAACCATTGCTGCTATTCGGTGCAAAGGAAAACATACAGTTAAAAAGGTTATACAAATTACAAATCCTCGCTTGTGGGACATTGAAAGCCCTTTTCTTTATAAGCTAAACGCTCGCATACTTAAGGATGAAAAATTGATTGATATGACTGATGTACATTTTGGTTTTCGGACAGCGGAATTTCATAAGGATTTTGGGTTTTTACTCAACGGCAAACAAGTAAAAATAAAAGGTGTTTGCTGCCATGAGGATTATGGAATAACAGGCAGAGTAGTGCCTGATACCGTTAAAGAGCTTCGTTTAAGAAAAATTAAAGAAATGGGCGCAAACGGTTATAGAACTGCCCATTATCCTCATAGCGATGTTACAATGAATTTGCTTGATAGAATGGGCTTTTTGGTATTATGCGAAACGCGTTGGTTTGAATCGACTCCCGAAGGTCTGCATCAGCTTGAGGTGATGATTAAAAACAATCGTAACCACCCCGGAATTATTCTATGGTGTATCGGAAACGAAGAGTTTTTGCATACCTGCGATAAAGGAAAACGTATAAGCGAAAGCATGATTGCAACTATTAAACGGTTAGATAACGGCCGCCCCATTACTAACGCGGTAGATAAAAGTGTTGATACAGCTCCTGTACATACAGTGATGGATGTTATCGGTGTTAATTATAATATTCAAATGTTGGAAAAAACGCGAGAGTCATTTCCTAATAAACCTTTAGTTTCTTCCGAAAATTGCGCTTGCGGTTCTACACGCGGATGGTATTTTGCCGACGACCCAACAAAGGGATATTTGAAATCATATGATGCCGCAACCTATGCCTTTGCAAATACCCGAAGAAGCACATGGCAAATTATCTCAACAAACGACTGGATTGCAGGCGGATATCAATGGGCTGGGATTGAACACCGCGGAGAAACAGTTTGGCCAAGATTATGCTCGCAGTCCGGCGCTCTTGATTTGTTTCTTCAAAAAAAAGATGGATATTATCAGAATATTGCTCACTGGACGAATGCCCCAATGGTTCATATCTTGCCCCATTGGAATCATAATGGCAGGGAAGGCGATATAATAGATGTGTGGGTATACACAAACTGCCATGAGGTAGAGCTTTTCCAAGATGGAATTTCTAAAGGAAAGCAGGTAATTGAGCCATGCGGCCATGCTATGTATCAACTGACTTATTCTAATGGCACAATTAGGGCGGACGGTTGGCGTGAGGACAGGATTATAGCCTCGGAAACAATTGAAACTACAAATATACAGCAAAAACTTGTTCTAACTTTAGAAACGCCAAACCTTACCGCAAATGGACGCGATGTGGCAGTAATAACCTGTTACTGTGTAGACGATAAAGGTCGGTTTGTGCCGGATGCAGACCCTATGGTTGAATTTACAGCAAGCGAATATGGTGAAATAATAGGAACGGGTTCAGATGTTTCTGACCATATTCCTGTAAACAGTTGTACGCGAAAAATGTATGCAGGTCTATGCAGTGTAGCAGTGAGAGCTGGCACAAGTTCAGGAATCCTAAAAGTATATGTAAAAGCAGATAATCTGGAGGGAGGGTATCTGGAAATAAAACTTGTATAGAAGCTAAATTGTCGAATATCAATTTAAGAAGGAGATTACTGAGCATTTTTCAAATGTATAAATATTGATTATCACTCCTCTATCTAATTAAACCTAAATTAGGAGAATGTATCGCAAATCGAATTTAAAGCCTGACAAAAGCTTCAATAAATGTCACACCGCCAAGCCAAAGAATTATATTTAAACAACATGAAGATTTACCTATGCCTGTAGTTATATTGAAATGGAAAGCAATCCCTCCTATTTTGACCGGCTATCTCACTATTATAACGATTGAAAAGTTACCTAGCATAGTTTGGATTTTAGGATTTGAGTTTTTTTACTTTATCGTTTCACGGGATATTTTGTATTCAGAAGAACAAATTAAGTTTGTAAAAAAATATTACCGAACGCGATAGAAGGTGAACGCCTAAAGCTGCTTGTTAAAAATGGCCCCTTTATCTTGCAAAACTAATGCTGTATGTTCTTGTATTCATACACATATGTAATATTAACATTACCCACACGAGAAGATTGGTGCGTGATGCGTTTATTTTCTTTAACTTTTATTACAAGTTCATTATTCCCCACCCATTCAAATTCGAATTCGGAAGATGAAATAAAAACATTTCTCCCTTTGTTTTCAAGCTTACGATTTGGATGTAGTATTGATAGTTGATAACTAAACCAAGTTGTCGCTCCCATATTTCTGCAAAAGCTCACAGCTTTATTTTTGTTGTCTGGGGAATCTTTTTAGATATTATGGTGTTGTTGCCGATATCTTCTGATTTTTGAAAACCAAACAAAAAAGTTTTTACCAAAGGGAAAGTGCACAGTAAAACTGCTAATATTAGTTCGACTCGCTGATGCCTAAACTAAAATATTAAAATCTAATTATAATAAATGAATATGATATTAAAAAAAGAATACCCCAATCATACTTGCTGAATACTTATTGAATAATAGAATATATACTTATGGATTCTGCTGTGATATGCTTTTGTTAAAGTATCGCTCTGTTACAAAAGCATACGAATAAACACGGTAGGGAGAGGTTGTATTTTGGGCGTATATAGTCGATTGACCAACAGGTCGATGATTAAAAGACAGGAAAGAAAAAGTAAAACGCTTGGCACGCTTATAAAGCAAAAGTATTTGTTTATGATGCTTTTTCCTTCTTTGTTATATTATTTTATTTTTCGATATATTCCAATGTATGGCGTTATAATAGCATTTAAGGATTATAATTTTATTTCTGGTATTTGGGGTAGTAAATGGGTTGGGTTAAAGTATTTTAAGCAATTTTTGCAAAATCCATATTTTTTCAGAACTCTGCGTAACACTTTTATTATTAGTATAAACTCATTATTTTGGTTTTTTCCCGTTCCAATTATATTTGCAATTTTGCTTAACGAAGTTAAGAATACTCAGTTTAAGAAAACAATTCAAACGGTTACATACTTACCTCATTTTATTTCTATTGTTACTGTTGTGGGCTTGTTAAAGCAACTTACATCGCCGACGACCGGAGTTATCAACGCAGTTATAATGACGTTAGGCGGAAATCCGATTAACTTTTTCATGGAAAAAGGATGGTTTGTTCCCCTGTATGTTATATCCGCAATATGGAGTGACTTTGGTTGGGGAGCTATTGTATATATTGCCGCAATATCAGGTATTGGACAGGAACTTTACGAAGCAGCATCAATTGATGGAGCAGGACGGTTTAGGCAAATTTGGCATATAACAATTCCGGGAATTATGCCAACAGTAGTTATTTTGCTTATATTAAGGATGGGAAGTTTATTAGATGTAGGGTATGAAAAAATATTGCTGATGTACAACGAAGGCATTTATGAAACCTCGGATGTTATTTCAACTTATATCTACCGGAACGGAATACGTCAAGCAAATTACAGCTTTGGCACGGCGGTGGGGTTGCTTAATTCTACTGTGTCGCTGGCTCTCGTTATTATGTCCAACTATATTAGCAAAAATGTCACGGAGGTTGGGTTGTGGTGAAAAATAATTCAAAAATACAGGCGTTTGATGTGGTAAACGTAATTTTAATGCTGTTTTTAATGGGTGTGGCATTGTATCCAATTGTTTATGAAATTGCTATTTCACTTAGTTCCGCCAGCTATGTGCAGGCAAACAAAATTTCAGTTTTTCCAAAAGGCTTTAATTTTGATTCGTATAAAAATCTCGTTCAATACCGGATTTTTTGGATATCATACAAAAATACGATAGTGTACAGCGTACTTGGTACACTTATTAATCTGACGCTAACCAGCACATTGGCTTTTTGCCTATCCAGACGCGAATTGCTATTTAGAAAACAAATTACGCTGTTTATTATTTTTACAATGTTTTTTTCCGGTGGCATGATACCAAATTTCTTGCTTGTAAACTGGCTTGGTATATACAACAGTATATGGGCAGTGGTGCTGCCTGGCGCAATATCCACGTACAACATGATAATCGTACGAACTTTTATGTCAGGCATTCCTGAAGAAGTTATAGAATCGGTAAGAATTGATGGTGGAAATGACTTGCAAATTTTTTCAAGGATTGTTTTGCCCCTTTCTAAATCGGCGTTTGCCACAGTGGGGCTGTTTTATTTTATCGGTCATTGGAACAGTTATTTCGGACCGATGATATATTTAAGTGACAAAAGCCTTCAGCCGCTGCAAGTTATTTTGAAAGAAATGATTGTTGACCAAAACATCGAGGGGCTGGGGCTTCGAATGTCTGACTTAAAAGATGAAATGCCAACTTCTGAAATGTTTACTGCGGCATCAATCGTACTTTCTATTATACCTGTGTTATGCGTATATCCCTTCGTGCAAAAGTATTTTGTAAAAGGAGTTATGATAGGGTCTGTAAAGGGGTAATCAAAAAATAAAATTTATAATGGAGGATGTTTCTATGAAAAAGGCAATGATTATTTTACTTTTCGCCACACTGGCAGGCACGTTTATAGGATGTAAGGAAAGCGCACATAATGGCAATAAACCAAAAGAGGTGGTTAACGTTGAATTTTTGGTTTCTTCGCCGGCAGCTTCTGATGAGCAATTCATTTTAAAAGACCTGCTTCAAGAGAAGTTTGGCATTAGTGTTAAATTTTCAATGGCGGCTCAAGGGGCGCATTTGGAAAAATTACAGCTTTTAGTGGCAGCAAACAGCCTGCCGGATTTGATGTCTCCGGTTCCTAGCGAAACGGCGCACAAAATCGGCTCCCTTGGCGCGCTTGTTCCTTATAACGAACATCTTGACAAAATGCCCAATTATAAAAAAATGATGGAAAGTGACCCCGTATCATATGCGTCTATGTACGCGGCAGACGGTAATATTTACATAGCGCCGCAATATAGCGAATTTTCAAATGTTCACAAGGTGTTTAGATACATTCCTACAATGCGTACAGACCTTATGGAAAGTGTTGGTTTAGAAGTTCCTGAAACGTTTGACGAGCTTTATAAAGGGCTAAAAGCAATTAAATCAAAACATCCTGAAACAGTGGGGCTTGTTAACAGAACAGGAACAGACATTTTTAAAGATTTAGGATATAGCTTCGGCACCAGACCGGATATTACATATAATTATGAACAAGAAAAGTATGTTTTCGGTCCCGAAAGTGAAAATTATAAAGCAATGATTTCTTATTTGAATAAGCTTTGGAAAGAAGGCCTTGCTGACCCGGAATTATTTACTGCATCTACCCAGCAATATGAAGCAAAGGTTATAAACGGCCTTGGAGTATTTTTAATAGATTGGGAAGAAAACAGTAATAATTATTGGCGCACACATGATTCGCTAAATTCAGACAGCGCCTTCAGGTTAGAGCCGATTATGCCTATTATATCCGATGTGTATAAAAGGAAAATCGTTCAGCAAATGCCCGAAACAAATCTATACACCTCTATGGTTTTATCTAAAAAATCACCGGCGGTTGATAAGTTAATCCAATTTGTTGACTGGCTTTATTCTGACGAGGGTTCTATTATAGTGCAGTTTGGTGCGGAAAATGTAACGTATGCAAAGCAAGATGGCAGATACAAATTTCTTCCTAACATCATAGCGGATTACAATCCTGATGGCTCAACAGATATTCAAAAAGACTACGGCATTAAGCTGCCTCATATTATACGCCTATCAAAGGATTTGGAATATGAAGAAAGAGATGAATATACGCAAAATAGTGAAGCTATTTTAAAACAGTATATAGAAAATCAATATAATTACCCGGTGAACAATGGGATTGAACTTTCATTTACCGAGGAGGAAACTGCAACTATCGGTAGGCTTAGAAGTGATATAAATACATGCGTTAATGAATGGTCAATAGAATTTGTTACAGGCAGCAAAAGCCTTGATAAATATGACGAGTTTCTGCAAGAAACCAAGGCAAGAGGTGTCGATGAGCTTGTTGATATATATAATGATGCGTACACACGCTTTACGGAACGTATAAACAACATGAAAAAGTAAGTAGTATTAAAAATTTAGGGGAGTGAAAATAATGATTAAAAAAACTGTCTCTTTGCTATTGTTAGCGGCGCTTTTGTTTACAACGAATTTCACTTGCAATATTAAAAAAAACATTTCCGCTTCAAGCTATTCCGAGTTAAACCAATATCTTCAAAAAACCATGCACTGGACACATAGCGGTGTGTTTTCGGGCTCCGATTATTCTACACTGCAAGGACAGGTAGAGCTGAAGTTTTACGCCAAAAATGCCAACAGCGGCTCTGCCGGCTCTCCTACGGTGATTTATGTTATGAACCATGGAATGGAGAGGATTGGAACGGAAAGTGATGTTGAAATTATTAACAACTTTCTAAACGGTTCCCAAGACGAGGATTTGGGAGAGGATTTTATAGTTATTACAGCCGATTATTCCCAAGTGCAAGATGCAGTGTCGCCAGCTTTGGATTGGAACTTGCAGGCTTTACGTAATGCAATTTACAGCAACACAAACAATTCAATTTTCGCAGATACTACACTTAAAATTTCTAATCTTGAACTGTACGTAGTGCCTGCAGGTTGCCGATTGGCACGAAACTTAACTTTTTGGGACATAAGCCAACACGGGGTAGACGGAAGCCTGGGCTATATATTACAGCAGTACAATGACCCTACCTACCTTGTGCAACAAGCAGGAATGCCTATAGCCGACACATGGCAGGATATGAAAAAGAAAAATGGCGAACCTATGGACTTCACTCAAAAATTAGATATTGTATATCCATCACAACCAAATAAGACGGCGCCTGTATTCATGCTAAGAAATTCATCCCATATGAGAAGAATGGCAGAAGAAAATATAAGACGCCCTCATTATTTAGGGTTTATGCTGCGTGGCTATGCCTACGTTATTTATGATTTTAATTATACACCTATTGCGCGTGCTGACCACTACGAATATACCGACCGTAGCTATAGCATGGACGGCGTTAACGGTTATAAGTCAATTAGGGCGGCGCTGCGTCTGGTAAAAGATAAGGCTTACAAATATGGATATAGCGATAAGCTAATTGGCGCATGGGGACATTCCAAGGGCTCTATGGGGCCTGCATGTTTAATAGACCCTGATAATGCAGAAAAACCGGAAAGAGACAACGTTTTAACTTACAGTAATACTTATGGCAATGGGTCCGGCGATGCTCCAAATCAACCATGGCTAACCTACAGCGACGGCCCAAAAGTGGGGCAACCAATACCTACGGATATATCTGTTGCTTATATGTCTATGGGAGATGGAACAAGGTTTTATAAAAGCATTATTACAGGTGACTATGGTCCTTTCATAATTGCGTGCGGCGAAAATGATAAGGATCATACCCAATATTGGAATGCCCAAACTCAATATTACTTGGATAAAAATTTGAATCATATGGCATTGTGGATGAAAAGCGTTGGGCACGATTTTCCTTATGGCTACGATGCAGAACTTGACATAGACAGATATCTTGCCTGCTTTGATTATTTTGAACAGCATTTAACCAGCGACATTGCTCCGAAACCTATTTACACACTACCTATAGACAAGGATGTAAATGTCTCCCGCGATAGTTCTGTGACAATTAAATTTTCGGTACCTATGAATGTACAATCTGTAAAATCCGGCACGAACATCACAAAATCAGATGGAACTTTAGCAAACGGTTCCTGGAATGTATCTTTGCAAGATACTACCTTCACATGGATACCGGAAGGGCGGCTGTTACAAGGAGAAAAGTATGAAATATCCATTAATACAACAACAGAAAACCAACAAAATATTCCTGTAACGGAAAAGATATTAAGCGAATTTACAACTGTTAACGCAAGCCAAGTTTTGTCAATTAGAAAAGGTTATGAAAACGTTATTGCCGATTTGAAAAATGACACAGTTATGCTCGGCGACGGCGCCACTGTCGAAGCTTTGAAGGAAGCCCTATACACAGACGGTAGCTTTTTAGTGTTTGACGATGGCACAAAGCAAATGCAAGCTGATAACAACAAGCTTGTTTCGGAAGATATGGTAATTGAAGTGACGGACGAGTTTGGCGAAATTTATAATTATTTAATTGAGATTATAGAGCGAGAACCCCTCTATCTTATTACAGGTGCGGAAACGGGCTGGGCCAATGGCTCAGGCACGAACACCAATGATATGTATGAGCGATTAATTTCATCGGTGGACGATGCCGAATGTCAAGACGGCAAAGCTTTGGAATTTACATTCACACGTCGTTCAAACAGGAACTCTATCGGTCATTTGCAGTTTTGGTCACCCTTTAATGCAGATATGGGCAATCTTTTAGTAAGCGGCATTTATAATCGCCTTGAGCTAAGGATAAAAAGCACAGCCCCAATTAACATTAACGATGAACATGCAACAGAAACATACAGCAGCGCCGTAGTTTTAGGCAGTTATTCCGATTCATCGAACGCATCTAACGCTACTCGCACTACCCATGGTCAACTAATAAAATTTGCAAATGGCGGCGCTGTTAGGTGCGGCGATACGTCAAATTCGTCCTCCACTTCTGCAAACGGCGCTGTTGAGGGATTAACTCATGAGTATGATAAATGGTACACAGTGTTTGTTGATTTTGACACCTCGGAGTTAATTTCAAAAGGTGTAAGGCTAATCACCACTATTTTAGATGAAGACACCGGCGATAAATATGTATCGTCTCAGTATATCTTATCTGAAAATATGGATGCCCCGCTTTTTAACGCAATAAAACTTGATGCTTACACCCCAAATGTTAACGAAATGGGTACTTTGGGAGACCGGTTTAGTGTTTATATTGATTATATAAAAACATACAAATGGAATCCTTTTATGCTTGAAATAATAGACCCTTTTGTTGTCAAAAACCTTGCCGTCGATTCAATTTTAGTGGAAAAAGCCATAACGGTTGGCGAGTTGCGCAGCGCCCTTCACTCTGATGGCGTTATAACTGTTTTTTCAAGCAAAGAAAAAACAAATGTAGTTGACGATAATGCAGCTGTAACAGCTAACATGGTATTGGAAGTTAAAGACGAGGACACTAACGAAACACATGATTATGAAATAATGATAGCTCCCGAAGTAAGTAATTTTGATATGATTGTTTCGGAAAACATAGTATTGCGAAGTAATAACTCAGCATATGGAACGCCGAACCAACTTCGAGTAAAGAGCATACCAAACGCAACGGAAAGCGTCATTCTTTTAAAATTTGATTATAATGGCGTTGACCCTTCGGATATAGATAATGTATATTTAGACCTTTATAGTATTTTTGTAGTTGGCACAGGGAGGGATAATCCAAACCGTGCAAGGCTCTACTGGACATCAGATATAAGTTGGAATGAAGAAACGACAGCATGGTCGGCCCTTCCCGCTTCATTAACCGAGGTTGGAGACAACATCATTAACGTACCGTATTTAGATATTGGTTCACCTGAAACGAATAAATACTATTCTTTTAATGTGACCGATGCAATCCTTGCTCACGATGCTGTAAATAGTGAAAAGGTTATAACATTTGTTCTCAGGCAAGACAGAACGCAAAATTCCAACGGTGGGCTGGAGTTTCACGCTCGCACTAATACAAATCCTCCTAAGCTGATATTTAGTAAATCCCCAAAGCCTGAAGAAATATCAGTTTTGAAACGTTATGGAATTTCCGATTCTAAGGTGGCTTTTACTTGTGTTGGATTCACGCCAAACACAGATACTTTTAAAAATATTGTTATAAATAACATATCAAACCCTGCTGATGAAACACAGATAGATGCAGTTGCCAGTTATAACGGTGATACTGTTACAGTAGCGATGAACGGGTTAAAAGGAGCCGGCGTTTATGAAATTGATATGTCGGAGGTGTTTTCAACAACCGGAAGTCCCCTGCCAAGCATTATATTTACAACTAATTCTACCCTAACTTATACGGTGGATTTTAGCAAAGATTTAACCGACACCGTTACCGCTGTGCCATTGTTTAAATATGGCAGTGAAAAGTTTCTTATTAAAAATAAACCTGAAATGGTTATTGGAAAATATCAAAACAAAAGGCTTAGCGGTATAGAAACAAAAATTGTGAACACGCCTATCTGGTTCTATGACGATGCCAACTACGACTCTATCCCTACCCTTTCCGCTTCGGGCTGGAGCACAATTAGCGGCAACATGGAACTTGTTGATGCACCAGATGGAATTCCCGGCGAACCAAATAATTCCAATCGAGGCTATAGACCGAAAATGACTGGTAATTACACTATGAACACCCTTGAACCTGTTGACGTTAGCAAAGCAAATTCTTATGTTGAAGGGTGGTTTTACGATGATGACCCTACAGTGCCAAGAAACGGTGGTCTTTGGGTTCGCACTATAGATGATAATATTCAAATTCATATAACGCTGAGAGATTCTGCCAGTGCAATAAGTATTCATGTGGGCAATAGCAGAGTTGCAACAGTTCCCCGCACTAAGGGATGGAATAAGTTTGCTTTTGACTTTACATCCGGCAACGGGTTTAGGGCTCTTGTTAACGGTGAGCAAATTTATCCTACGAGTGGGCTTGACGAAAACTATACGGGCATTAACCGATTTCAAATAGGCGTTAACGGCTGGTCCAATGAGCGGCTAATATTTGATAGAATAATGGCAAGCACAGAATTGCCCCTTGATTATCAATATAACCCGACAAACCCGAATGCAGTTATTCCTACGGGAGCTTTTGCCGACAATATTGCTATTGAAAACGTAGGCGAATTTGAAAATGTTCGGTTATTTATGTGGGATTCTCTATCTGATATGAAACCATTTAGTGGTGTTTTTAACTATCAAGTAAACGGCGAAAATTAAAATAAATATACTTATAAAGGAGTGGAAGCTTAGATGAAACGTTTTTTAGCAAGTTTTTTAGTGGGCTGTCTTACCCTTGGTATGTTAGCGGCAACGCTCCCCCTTGCGGCTGCAAATGCAGATGTTGACGTAACCGTATTGGAAAATCTGGTGCTACAGAGCAATAATGCGGCATATACTCCCAGCACTTCCCTTCGTGTAAAGTGCCAGCAAAACGCCACGGAGCGCGTTATTTTGCTAAAGTTTGATTACAGCAGTGTCGACCTTTCTAAAATAGGGGAAGTACAGCTGAACCTTTACAGCATTTTTGCCGGCGGCGCCGGTCAGGAAAACCCCGGTCGTGCAAGGCTATATTGGACTACGACCATCAGTTGGAATGAAAATACCACAGCGTTTTCCGCACTACCAACAGAGCTAAACGAAATTGGAGATAACCTTATCGAAATACCTAAAGTAGAAAATGAAAATTCTCCTGCCACAAATAAATACTATGTTTTTGATGTAACGAGAGCAATTTTTGCCCATAATAATTTAAACATCGGAAGCAACCAAATCACACTTGTTATCCGACAAGACCTTATGACAAATTCCAACGGTGGAATGGACTTTGCCTCTCGAACTCACACAAGCGGAAATGCTCCGAAGCTTACCTTTATTGAAGGAGATTACACTCATACGGAAGATACGGTTCTTATTGCTAAAGAAGATACCACGTTACAAAGTAATAATAGTGCATACAGCCCCAACACTATGCTTCGTGTAAAACATCAGCAAGGCGCAACGGAACGCGTGATTCTTCTAAAATTTGATTATAATGATGTTAATATTTCTGAAATGGGCGATATATATTTAAGCGTATATAACATACATACTGCCGGGGCGGTTGGAGGAGGGAGCCCTAATCTTGCACGGCTATATTGGACAACGGATATTAGTTGGAATGAATCTACCACAGCATTTTCCGCATTGCCCCATGAATTGACTGAAATAGGTAATAATGCGGTTAATATCCCCACCACATCCCCAAGCACAAACCAATATTATAATTTTGATGTAACAGGCGCAATTATAGACAATGCCGACTTAGGGAATATGGAAATTACATTTGTACTGCGACAGGATACACATAATCTTTCCAGCGGCGGTATGGACTTTGCCTCTCGTGAGGCCGGGGCTGACACCGCTCCTAAACTGACGTTTCACCCCGGGGAAGGAGCCATTGCGCCCGACCCACATATTGAAAACGGTGAAACGGTAGCGGCAAGCGAGGCGGCACAGCTACGCTACGGAACAAACAGTTCTTCTAATTACCACGAAAATGAAACCATTCGTTTGTCAAACAATGAAAACATAGATGAAATGTTTAAAGCGGTTATGAAATTTGATTTATCAAAATACAGCGCTGAAGAAATAGCGGGAGCCGGTATTCGTCTTTTTGTTACAGAGGCTGACCGGTACTTTAATACAATGCTGGAATTAACAAAAATAAATGAAGCTGACTGGACAGAGGCTGATGTTACAGGAGCAACACCCCTCTCAAAAGAGGGTTATGAAACAGATTATATTGTTGACTCTAAAAAAGACGTGGGATACTGGTTGGATATAGATGCAACGACTCTTGTAAAAAGCAGTGCAGGTAGCATACTTGCAGTTATGGCAGAGCAGGTTGGGGATTTCGGAGGCGGGCTTAGCTTCGCAACAAAACACCTAAAAGGGATGGGAAGGGTAACACCGCATATTGTTATACGAAAAACCCTTTCGGGAACTAAAAACCCCGCTTATACGAGGGTTGCAGACGGGGATATATTTGCAAGATACGACACAGACGCATCAGAAAACATGAACAATGTATCTACCGAATCCCTGAAGAAAGACCTTGTAGTTAAATATTCTTCATCTTCTGACAGAAAAGCCTTTGTAAAGTTCGACCTTAGCGGTGCGAATGTGGATTTTGAAAATATAGTGGCAGAGCTTCAATTATATCAAATGGAAAAATCAGGAACAGGTGTAGAAAATAGTACTATAGGCATTTACTATTGTCCCGATAGTAACTGGGAGGAAAGTGTTTTAAACGGCGAAAATTCCTTGGGTATGGTTCAAAAAGCATTAAAAAGCGAAAATTTAGTTACCACAGTTGTGTTTGAATCAAGCGTTGGCAATTCAGGGTATAAAAAGGTTGACATTACTGATTTTGTGCGAAAAAAGGTTAATGAACATTACACCCAAAACATTACATTTATGCTTGTTCAAACAGAGCCGGCAATACATAACAACGGTGGTATAGCCTTTACATCAAAGGAAAGCAGTTCTGATCGGGGGGCAAAATTGGTTATTTCGCAAGACATTCCTGAAGGATATATAGCCGCCCCTGTTTTAGAGGACGGATATGTTCGTTACGGCTCTTATTCGGGAACGAATTACAGCATAGCAAACAACCTTGAAGTAAGAAATACAGCTGAAGCTGATAGCCGCCGTGAGACATATTTAAAGGTTGGCATAACAGATATTCCTGATAATTACGATGGAAATATAAACCTTTTAATTCGTGTAAGCGATATATTAGGCACTGATTTTACAGGTCAGGTTTATGCAAGCTATGATGCTGAATGGACGGAGAATTTTCTAAACGGAAACTTTGTAAGCGGTTCTCTTTTAACAAATAATATGGATTTTATTACATCATTTACCATAAGAAACGTAAAAATGGAGGAATATGTTGCCATTAATGTTTCAGACTATGTGAAAAATGTTATAGAATTTAATTGGGACAATTCTATAAAGAATATCACATTTAAAATCGTCGGCGCAAATGAAGGCGAAGGTGTTACCTTTTATGCAAGAGAGAGTGGTTTTTATCCTATGCTGGCGTTGGATAACCCTCAGCGTTCTATTAATATAGCAAATTACACTGAAACAAATGTGGGCAATGATACAAAAGTGTCTATGTGGTTAGCCCTTGATGATAGCGGTGCAAGCCTTGAAGGTTTTGTACCAAGCAGAGGTCAGAAAGCTTCTGTAACTGTGGCGGCATATAACGAAGGTAGGTTATTAAAAATATTGACGGATAGCCTTTCTCTTAGCAAAGAATATACAAATCACATCGTTACCCTTGAAAGCGTGTATGGAGCAGATGTAAAGCTTTTTGTTTGGGACAGTTTAGCTAATATAGTTCCCCTCAAAACGCAAAGCGCTATTATTGATGTTGCGGAAGATTTACAGCAAGATTATTACGACGGAGAGCCTGTCGGAAGTTATGAAGTAACCCTCAACTCTGATTTAGTAGGTGATAGTTATGATTATATAGGGGAAGACAGAGAAAAGTTAGTTGTTTTAGCGGTTATGGGTAATCAAAGAACACCCACATATAGCGGTATGTGGCGAATGTGGAGCAATAATATTGCTGATTATAACCCTGCAACAACAAATGAGGAAGGCAAAAGAAATATCCCATCACCAAACTACCCGTCAATTGGGCTTTATGATGCTTCCGACCCGGATTATGTGGAATACCAAATGCAGCTTTTAAAAATGACAGGTGTTGATGTTGTAAGCGTTTATTTTACTCCCATATCCGAAGACGCATGGAAAGAGACAACAATACGGAACATAACAGTTCCTTTGCTTCAGAAATACGGTATTAAGGCCTTCCCACGGGCAAGTGTGGATAGCTCTGCATATGGAACAAAAAGCGAAAGTGTTTTGCAAAAAATTTATCAGGATTTAAATATATACATGGACATTTTTGGTGAAAGTTTGCTGAAAATAGATAATAAGCCTGTATTTAGCTTTTTTCATTCCTACCTTTCGAAAAGTGAATTGGATGAATGGATTGCATCTTGCGACGAAGAACCTTTTGTGTTAAAATGGCAATGGAAACCAAGCAACATTCCGGAAGAGTGGTATAACGGAATGTTCTCATGGGTAAATTTGAATGGAATAGACGCCACGCAAAACTCTCTTGCAACTAATTATTATTCTGTTTCTGCTACTAAATCCAATTATATTGATACGATATTAAGTTCTAAGGCAACGGTTCAAAACCGTTTAGGTTATTACTACGCCGACGGCGTTGCGCCTGCATTTGACGATACTTATGTAAACGGTTGGGGAGATGGTTCTTCAACATATATTTCTGAAGCGGGAACAAATGGTGAAATTTACAAATACAAGTGGGCGCACGCTGTGGAAAATCAATTCCCCATGGTAATGATTCCTACGTGGGATGACTGGTGTGAAGGCACGACTATTCAACCATCACTGGAATATGGCAACAAGTACCTTGAAATCACAAGACATTATGCCGCCAAATATAAGGGCGCAGAAGAAAACACGGCAAACTTTAACGTGCCGGATTGGATATATAAAATTAGAAAATCAACAACAAATACAAAAATTTTGTACGACATGGAAATTGCCTCAGCTGCTATCGCAAGGGGCGATTTTATTGCCGCACAGGCATTGGTGGAGCCTCATGCATTTGAACTTCGCATTCCGAACGTTACAACATTATTCCAATAGGGGATAGGAGATGTGGTTATGGTTGTTTTAAAAAGACTTGTTACCATAATGATTGTTTTTTCATTAGTTTCCATACCAATGTTTGCCGTTGGGAATGAACATGTAATTATAGCCCTTGATGAACGCATTGTAGCGTTTGATAATCTGCCCTTTATTAACGCTAATGGCAGGACTATGGTGCCTGTTCGATTTGCAACACAAAACCTTGGCATGAAGATAGATTTTAAGCCTCTAAACAAGGAAGTTGTAGTGGCTTCGGAAGACTCTGAGGTTATATTTTCGTTAGGTAAAAAAGAGGTAATTATAAACGGTGTTCAGCAGGAAATAGATACTCCCCCTGTGCTTATTGAAGGACGTACTTATATTCCCCTTACAGTTTTAGCCGAAACATTTGGATATGATGTTGAATGGCAGGGTAATATGAACCTTGTTAAATTATCGTCCGGCGGCGCTTTGACAGAAGCGTTGCCGGGAACTTCAATCAACCCAGACGAAAAAAATTATAGTAAATTTTTTGCCCAAAGCAACGGCAAGGATTATATTGGCAACCGTGAAAAACGGGTTATGGCGTTTGTCATGGGCGTTATGCGTAACCCTGAGGTGAGCGGTCGGTGGCGCAAATGGAGCGATGCAGGGCGCGAAGGCGCTCATATCCCCGACAATGCGTATCCTGATGGGAAAAGAGATATAGGAGCGGTTCATTATCCGTCTGTCGGGTTATATGACAATTCAGACCCTGATTATGTAGAGTATCAAATGCAGCTTTTTAAAATGACTTATATTGATTCTATCAGCTTTTATTTTATAAAAGATGATGATTGGCACACAAATACACTGGAAAACATCACCGTTCCGTTAATGAAAAAATATAACATAGAAGGCGTTGGGCGCACCAGCTCACCCCAATACTTCAGAACTGTTGAAAAGCAAGTAGGAGCAGAAGACATGATGAACCATATGGATAAATACATGAAAATTCTAGAGCCTGTGGCGCTTAAAATAGATGGACGACAAGTGTTTACGCTATTTGATACAGCAGGGATAGACAATGAGCATTATATAGATTGGAAAAATCGATATCAAACAGAACCGTTTTTAATGCGTTGGGTAATCAACACCTTCGGCTCTGAGTGGACAAAGCGTGTTAGCGGTATATACGATTGGGTGGGAGCCGAGCGAGATGAGTATCAAATAAAAGCAAGTGTCCTTCGACCTTATTCAGGCTATTACAACTTAGAAGAAGCTATGCAAAACCATACAGTGGATATTAACAGGGCAATTAGAATTTTGGAAAGCGAAGCAACCGATTACTATGCGGCGTCTGTTTCTCCCGGTTTTGATGATGTTGGCGTTTGGGGTTGGGGTACAAGCCCGAAAAAGATCGAACGAGGTGAAGATGCCGAGCTTTATAAGTTTAAGTGGGAGCAAGTTTTAAACCACAAGTTCCCTATGGTTGTTATTCCAACATGGGACGATTGGTGCGAAGGCTCTACCATTGAGCCTGCCTTGGAGTATGGTAATCTATTTATAGAATTAACAAGAAAATATGCGGCTGCCTATAAAGGCATCACCCCAAACGATGGCAACCTAAACCTGCCCGGTTGGATATATAAAATTAGGAAAACAACAAGTGACCTAAATGCATTGTCAGATGCAAAAAAGGCTTGTAACTTGATAGCGGAAGAAAAATATAAGGAAGCGGAAAAACTAATAAAGCCGTATGTGGAGCTATTTAGTATTCCCGACGAACACACTCTTTTTGACGGTCTTAAAACTCCCCCTAAACTTGTGGATTATCCCGTTGAAAGAAGTGAAGAAATACGAGATGGCTCTATCCCTGTAAAAGGTGAAAAAGGTGAAGTTGTTTACTATCCGATAGAGGATGCTTTTGTGCGTGATGGTTCTGCGCGGTCGTCAAACTTTGGAGACCAGTCGGTGCTGACTGTAAAGTCAGACGCAACAGGTTATAACCGCGAGACATATTTGAAGTTTGATACATCAAACACTATTTTAGATAACTTCAGCAGCGCCAAGCTAAAGATTTACATCTCAAATATAGGCAAAGACAACAGAGAATTATCACTTTACGCTACATCAAATGATTGGTCAGAGTTGGAATTGATTTGGGAGAACAAACCCGAAAACAAGGAAATGTTAGCAACGTTTAGCGCTAATCGCGTAAGACAGTGGATAGAAATTGATTTATCGGAGTATGTAAGAACTCATTACGGAAAAATCTTTTCAATTAAACTGGTAAATGACGGAAGTCCAAGCGCTGAAAACCAAATCAGCTTTAGCAGCAGGGAAGACGTTGAGCAAGAGCCGTGCATTATCATAAAATGAGGTGGAGAAATTTTGAAAAAACTATTATTATGCCTGTTGGCGATATGTATCAGTTTGCCTATCATAGAGCCTGCTTTTGCCATGGAATATTATACAGAAAGCCTAACTGTAACAGAAGTGGCAAGTACGCGGGCAGATACCTTCACTAATTCAGGCATTTTAGAAATTAGAAATAACCGACAACCATCTAACCCTGAAAACCGGGGACAAAACCTTCGTGAGGCTTATGTCAAAATCAACATTAACGATTTTGGAGGTATTGCGCCAATTCGTAAGGCTCAGCTTCGGCTTACGTTGCAAGTTCGTCCAAGCAATACGGGTGTGGTATCGGAACAGGAAACGCCTACCTGCGATGTTTACGCATTCGGTTCTTTGGCTTCAAACTGGAATCCGAGCAACATTACTTACAGCTCCGCCCGCGGAGAGGGGGTTCGTCCTAATGTAAACGAGTTAGACGAAAACCCTTTAACTTATGAAGAAAGCAAAGAGCTGGGCTATTTATCAAAGGTTTCTTTTGACAGCACATCCGCATTAAATACCGCATATTATTTTGACATTACTCCTTTTGTAAATGATTTAATCACAGAGGGGCAAAGCGAAGGCACTATCGTTTTGATGCAGGCAGGGGGAAGTATATCCAGAGAAAGTGCGGTTATGCAATTTTATAATCTAAGTGCAGACATAGACTCCTTTAAACCTGCTGTGCTAATTGCAAGCAATATTGCAACGGAAATTAGAAATCAAGATGTTGCTAATTTCAAAGTTGAAAGTGTTCCGTCTGCAAACATCAGAATATATAACAATGCCGAGGATGCCAATGTTACTTGTGTAGGCATTATAAAAGACGGGCAAGGTAATGTGTATGATACTGCAACCTCGGCGGCGCTTATTCCGGCGATGGATACGGCTTTTCATACAATAAACTTAGCTTTTACAAACGCCTTGCCACCGGATATAACGGGCTTTAGGATAAATATCTACTCCTTTTACGATATTGAAAATATGCACCTTATCAACAACCCTTATGTTCGTATGCCAGCCAGCGCTTCCACCGATAAAAGGAATGCCCGATTTGTCGGCTTTGAGGAGTTTAACCATGAAATTATAGATACCGATTTAGGAATTTTAAGGGTTTCAGGTAAAACTATAGACGGCAATGCCGATTGCGCTATTTTGTTTAGGATATACCCGACAGACAGCGCTAAAGACTATGCAAACGAGAATCAAGTTTACGGCATGGTATATAGTGGGCAAGACGGCAGGTTTAGCATAGACGAAATTATGCCAGGTACATCCGGAAGATATGCCATTGCCGCAGGCGGTCTAAATGTTTCGCAACCTTACTTTAGTAATGATTTTTTGTATTTCAGCACAGCCGACACACAAAATGTGTTTAAAAAGGTAAACGAAACAAAGACGCCAAGTGATTTAAAAGCAGTGTTAACAGGAGAAGACGAAATAGGAAATAAGAATTACCAAATCTTGAATATAAAAAACACTGCGTATCTTTCGCTTTTAAATTCCGGCGAGGGTTTAATTGAAATATGCGAATATATATTACGCCTTCGTTTTGAAATGGAGGATGACGCTTTTCTAAGGTTAAATGATTTCTCTAAAGCATTTGATGAAGCAATGGATATGTATGTTATAAATAACTCTAACGTGCTTTCGGATACACTTGCTGAAACTATTTTAAATCGAATGGCAGAAAGTAATGTTTTGCAAAAAATATATAATTCTGAAGAAGTTGCACTATCAGCGGATTTGAAAAACGAAATTCTTCTATCTGTTCTTGGGGGAGACTATAAAAACATAAATGAGCTTGTAGAATCCTTTGATGTTAAAACAATTTTGTTGGCTCTTAAAAAATCTCTTTATCAAAAAGCAAGTATTATTTTGAAACATTGCGAACAGTACACCGAATATAACCTGGAAAACGACAGCACATTTTCAGTTTTAAGCGACACAAAAAAGGCAGCGGTGCTTAAAAAGTTTACTTCTGCCAATATCAACTCCCCCTCTGAAATAAAGGGATTGATGAAAAAGTGGATTGATAAAGAAGCGGAAAACAACAATGATCCTCCTTCCACCAATTCTTCTTCAGACGGTCACGCTAAGGGGGGCAGTTCGGTGAGTTATTACAGCCAATCCTCCGTTGCTGAGCAGCCGAAGGCTGTTGCAGTCATCGCTGATGATATTTTCTTTGACGACTTAGATGGTTTCGAGTGGGCTGAAGAATATATCAAAAAACTTTCGGAAAGCGGTGTGGTACAGGGTGATGGCGCTTCTTTCTTTCCGCAACGTGAAGTAACTCGTGGGGAATATGTTAAAATGCTGATAGAGGCGTTTAATTTACTTGACCCATATGCAGAATGTGAATTTACCGATACGCAAAAAAACGATTGGCACTATCCGTACATAGCTTCAGCAAAAAACCATAACATCATAACGGGTATGAGCAGCAGTTTATTTGGCGCTGATTATGCTATCTCTCGGCAGGATATGTCTGTTATGGCATATCGTTTAGCATCAAGATTAGGAATAAAGTTTGAAATTAACACAAACATTGATTTTACAGACAGTGGTTTAATTGAAGATTATGCGATTACGGCAGTGTATGCCTTTAAATCCGTTAACATTATCAGCGGAATGCCAAATGGTGACTTTGCACCTAATTTGAACACCAAAAGGGCGGAGGCGGCGAAAGTTATTTGCACATTAATGGAGTATGCAAACAAATTTATACAGGAGGTAAACATTGATGAAAAGTAAATTGGTTGTTTTTGTAGTTATAATATGCTTTACATACACAATGTTGCCCACCCTTGCGCAAAACACTGTAAATCCGGAACTTTCCCCTGAACATCAAGCGCTAAAAGCATTAGGTTTATGGAAAGACGAATATTCAACAGAAGGGGCTGTAACACGGGCGGAATATGCCCATGTTATAACAGATTTATTTTTAGACGAAGCCTTTGTACAGGGCAACACACGCAAAAGTTATTATAACGATGTTGCGCTGGGCAGCGCCCATTTAAAATATATCAATGCCGCTACCGATGCCGGATACATGAAGGGTGTTTCAGAAAAAACTTTTACACCGGACAGAGCCATTACATTAGAACAGGCTTTTATCACCTTAATGAGGGCATTAGGTTACGGTGATATCTCTGACAATACAGGGGGCTATGCTTTTGGGTATTACAATCAATCTGTTTCACGTGATATTTTAAGAGGTATTCAAGATTATGTAAACATGCCCTTATCCTCTTCTCTTTTGTCAAAACTTATTTTTAATTCCATGTTTGTGCCTGTTATGGACGTAGTAGGAACAGGCAACGGTATAAAATACAGCAATGATACCAAAAGAACAATGCTTTCGATGCGCGATGTATACCACGATACGGGTATCGTTACAGGAAACGACATAACAATGTTAGCAGGCAGCTCTAAGCTAAACAAAGGGTGTGTTATGATTGGTAACACTGTGTATCAAGAGGGTAGCTCCGGCGCCGGTAAATTTTTAGGGCATTTCGTTGAAGTTTTTGTTCATAAAAACCAGAACGATAACACAGGAAGGATTTTACACGCTTATAACGCCGAAAAATGGAACGAAGTTGAAGTTATTACGTCAGATGACCTTGTTAGCTTTGATTTTCTAAGTCGTGAATATACATATTTAGATGCAAGCGGTAAAAACCAAATTACAAGTTTTACTGTTGATGCTGACATTATTTTCAATGGAAAGGCATCTGCTATAGATAGTGAAGATTTTTTGCCTAATTCGGGAAACATCACACTAATTGACAATTCCAAGAATGGCAGATACAATGTTGTTATAATTCAATCTTACAAGCAATGTTTTGTAAACCGTGTTGATGTTGATAACGGTGTAATTTATGATGCAGACGAAAGCTTCCTTAACATAGAACTTTCCGCAGGGCAACCCGATTATCGTCATTTTATATATGATATAAATGGGCAAACCCACAACCTTGCGGGAATTCACAGTAATGATGTTGTTAGCGTGGCTGTAAGCAGCGATGGAAAGTATCATGAAGTTATTTTACACAGGGAAAATAAAAAAGGTACTTTGGAAATGTTAAACAAAGATGAAGGCGAGCTTGTAATTGACGGAGAAAGTTATTTTTTGGCACATCGCGCAAAAAATCTGAAAAGCAAACTAAAACCCGGAGATTTTATAAGCGTTTACCTTGATTTTACAGGCAAGGTTGCAGGAATAAAAACCGAGGCTTCTACATCTAACCTTTTTGGATATTTAATTGCTATGAATTCAAAACCTGGTTTAAACAGCAACATAGAATTTAAAATTTTTAACCAAAATGGCGAATTTGTGATAAAACAAGCTGTAAGAAACATTGAAATTGACGGAGTGACCTACAAAACTAACGAATATGCGAAAGTGGAAAATGCAGTTAAAACAAACTCTAACGTTAATCAACTTATTCATTACAGCCTTAGATCAGACGGAACTCTTTTAATGGTTGACACAGCTAAAAACACCCCAGCGGAAGCAGGTAGAGACAGTTTGTATGAAAACCCATATGTGAAGGCAGACTACTACCCCCAAGGCGGTTTATCAAGGGGAGAGACCGGTTCAATGAGTTACATTCAAGATACATCCTCATTTTCCTATCGAGTGTTTTTAGATGACAACACCACATTGTTTTATATACCGTTTTCTGATTTATCCGAAGAAAGCGCGTATAAAGTTGGGCATGTGAGCAGCCTTAGTGATGGATATGAGAGCATCATAGAAGCATATTCTTTGGGAGCGGATTATAGATTGTCCGATGTTATTGTTATGGAAGCAGTGTTTGCCCCGTCTTCTTATGGTCCGGAATCTAATCTTGGAGTAGTTGTGCGCATAACCGATACGGTGGATAATGACGGAAATATTTTCAAAAACCTTCACACAATAACAGCTTCAGGTGATGAAATCGTTATTTTGAAAAATCCTAGCTCGTCCAACCCAACTCTTGTTATAGAAAACAAAGTTTACGCACAGACCTATGCCAGCGGAGGGGCAGTTTCCAGAAATGTAGTCGTGAAACCCGGGGATACTGTAAGATATTTGACCGACCCAAGTAACACAGCATATTCAATACAAATGATATTGGATAGTGACACAAGGGAGTTTTATAACCCCACCGCAAACAGTGCAATGCGAACACGAACCAGAATTACCGGAGGTTATATTGATGAATATTCAAAAGGTTTGCTTTCGGTAAAAAACGGGAACTTGTACAGTCAATTGCACCAAGGCGTTTCACTCTATGAGCATTATAAAGACAACGCCTGCCCTGTAATTATTGTTGACTTTTATAACCATGGCAAAAAACAGTTTGTACGAAGCGGCAAGGCGAGCGAAATAAAGGATTATAAATCATTTGGAGATGGTGCATCCTGGATAATTTTTCACACAGATACAGGCTCGCCAAAGGTGCTGATAGTATATAATGGTTTGGAAACCGTTACGAACCCAACGGGGGGTTATTCTGAAGATAAGCCGTTAATAGGCTTTGTCTATCCCTATTAATAAAATTTGCAGCAATACCGGGGAGGAGGATATTTATGGGCGAGAAAATAAAATTTAACGAAATAATGAAAATAAGAAGGAAAAGTATTATTTTTAAGCTAATAATATCATACTTAACAGTATTGCTGTTTTTATCAGCATTAAATTTCTCATCTTACTTATACATTAAGAATGTTCTTATAGAAAAAGAAAGCAGCATAAACAGCAACTATTTAAAATATTTAAGCCAGCTTATGGATACCGAAATAAGCAGCTTGCAAAAATCGGCATATAATTTTCTTAATAATAGAAAAGCTATGGATGGTTTTAGCGACTTAACAAGTATCAAAACACAGCATAATATTATGTTAGGTTTACAAACCTTAAGCCTTAGCACTAACATTTGCGATGTAGCATTTTTATATATTGCCGAAAACGATAAAGTGATTTCAAATATAGGTCTCTTTGATAAAGACAGTTTTTTTGTTGAGAGTGATGGATGGTCAAAGGAAGAAAACCTCAAGCTTAACCAAACAATAGAAAGTAGCTCTCAATTTGATGTTCTCTCTGTTGTAAGTTTTGCACCGAATGCAGTTTCAGAACATTCTATACTCGTTATAGCAGGATATGAAATGGATTACGGCCAAAAAATTATAATGTGTATAAATAGAGATAAAATCAAAGAATTTATTGGGTCGGTCAATTTTGTTAATCACAACAATGTATACATGATAGATAAGGCAAGCAATATTATTTATGATTTTGAACGCTCCGACACCGATAGCATTGACCACTCTTTTTTTAAAAAACTTGAAGGTTCATCAAAAGACACTGTACAGCTTGGAAATTCTTTAGCAGTTATTGAAAAATCAAACTTTTTTGATGGGTGTTATGTAAGCGTTATTCCAAAAAAGCGGGTATTGACATCTATTTCGAACATAAGTTTGTTTTTAATTTTTAACTTTGCGATTTTTGTTTTAATTGGAATTTTATTATTACCTTTTTTGATTAAAGTTTCATACATGCCCCTTTATAATATACTTGTTTATTATAAAAACATATTTAATGATAATGAAATTATTGACAACGAATATAATTATATGATAAATGTGCTTGATAAGCTTAAGCTTGAAAACGTTACCTACAATGAAATGTTAAACTTGTTTGAATTTATTAAAAATGGTAAATATAATGCAAATATGAATACGTTTTTTGATGGCTCAATGTTTTGCCTAGGTATAGTTAGATATAATCGTGAGGATTTGTTCGATGCTGCAGTGTGGTATATCGGCAACAACAAGCCACTAAATTGTAACGTTAGAAGTGTGCGTTTGTGTTCGAACGAATTTGTTGTTATATTAAACGGCGACATGATAAACGATGAATTGACTGAAGAATATTTTTCTGCCATGAAAAAATATATTGAAGATTGTTGTGGTAAGACCGCGCTTATTTCAGTCAGTGATGTAAAAAAAAGTGTTGAAAGTTTGCATTCCCTTTACAAAAGGGCGCAATTGGCGAAAGATAGCTCCAGCTGTTATGAAATTGACAAAATAATCCGTTACACTAACAATGTTTCAAGAAAAACAATTTACTTTCCCGATGATTTCGAAAGTATTATCCGCATGAAAATCGGTCAGGAACAAAAAGATGATATCGGCAAAATTATTTTGAACGTTTTTGAAAAGAATGGGAATAAGTTAACCTTTTACGAGCTTGGATTTCTTGTTTCAGAGTTTTTAAATATATATTTCGGGCTTATGGGGAACAATGTGTTAAAACCCAGCAGGGTAGATGTCGAAAGCTTTTTCGCAAGGGAATACGAAATACAAGAGATTATTAATTATATTATAAGATTGTTTAAAGGTGTTTCGGTAGAAGAAAGTGCAAATTATGATGCGGAAACACGTATTAGAGAAAATATTATTCAATATATTAACGAAAATTATTATTCCCACAGTTTAAGTGTTGATTCGGTGGCAGCTCATTTTAAAATATCTACACCATATTTCTCCACTACATTTAAAAAGATTACGGGAATTAATTTTTCAGATTATATTTTAAATAAACGCATCCGGGAAGCAAAAACGCTTTTAACTACAACCGACCTCAGCGTAAAAGCTATCTCGGAAAAGGTTGGGATAGGTACATACAATTCTTTTGTACGTTCTTTTGGCAAAAACGTGGGAGTGTCACCGGGGAAATACAGAAAACTAAAAGGTAATGAATAAAAATTTGGAGGAGAGTTAAATTGGCAAACAAAAAGCTGGGTAAATTTATTTCGGATGGAAAGATATATAGAATAGACACACCTAAAACACCCACAAGGTGGTATAATTATCTGTTTAACGACAAATATATTTTAAACGTGTCTCAAACCTTACAAGGAGCCGGTAGCTTTATTGAAAATGATAGCACCAACGAACACACCGGAAATCACAGGCATTTTTATTGGTTGGATAGAGCAAGTGGCGACATTTTTTGTCCCTGTTATCAGCCGCTAAAAAGTTACGGAGAAAGCTTTGAATGTAACCACGGATTGGGGCACAGTGGCATTAGGGCATTATATAAAGGAATTGATACAAAAATACGCGTGTTTGTTCCCACAGATTCTATGAACGAAATTTGGACAATAACAGTGACAAATCGCACAAACCAAACAAAGGATTTGTCGTTTTTCTCTGCCTTTCCCCTAAGAGGCGGCGGAACGATGGGCGGTGAGTGTCGTTTTATTCATGATAAACAAATATTATACAAATATGCTTTTCCTTACCATGTGTTTTATAATGATAAAGAAAAGGTTGAAAACAATATTGCATACTCGTATGTTTTTTCTGATAAAGAAATTCATTCCTACGATGGGAGCTTGCAACGTTTTTACGGCTGTGATGATGTGACCGAAATACCGTTGGCTATTAAAAACGGTGAATGCAGTTCTATTGACGGAGAAGGTGAAAATGCTTTTGAAGGCGTTTTAGAACACAGGTTTATATTAGAAACGAGACAATCTTTTTCATTTAATATTATCCTTGGTGCAGCAAAAAGTAAAGAAGAAATATTTAATATAAAAAAACAATACAGTGATGAAGTTAGCATACAAAATGCTTTTGAGGCTGTTAAAAACCTTTGGGATAAAAGAACAAAAAGTTTCTTTATCGAAACAGGTAAAAAAGATTTTGACAGTTTAGTTAATTACTGGTTAAAAAAACAAGTTATATTGCTTGCTCGGTTAAATAGATTAACTCCATATTGCCCCGTTCGTAATCAACTTCAAGATGCATTAGGATATTCGTTGATTGATGCCGATGAAGCGCTTGAGTATGCGCTAAAGGTGTTAAGGCGGCAACGTAAGGACGGATTTTTAAAAATGTGGTATATGACAGATGGAAGCCCTGATGAAAAGCTATGTCTGATAAACCATTCAGATGGTGGTATATGGTTAATTTTATGTATGCTCGAAATTATAGATAACTGTGGCGACGAAAAAATATTCGAAAGATTAGAAGGATATATTGATAGCGATGAAAAAACAAGTATTTATCAACATTTGCTGAAAGCGGCGTACTATTTAAACGAATCTGTTGGCTCTCGTGGCTTATGCCTTATGAAAGATGGCGATTGGACAGACCCAATAAACGGAGCAGGACGTCTTGGCAAGGGAGAATCTACATGGCTTTCTATGGCCCTTGTATATTGTGCAAAACGCCTTGCCGCTATATGCGAAAGGAAAAATGATTTCAAAAATAAAAATAAGCTTTTAGAAATTGCTAAGAGGCTTGAACATGCAATAAACACACACTGCTGGGACGGTAAGTGGTACATAGTCGGATATGATGATAACGGCGTTCCCTTTGGTACGCAAAACGACAAAGAGGGGCAAATATTTTTAAATGCGCAAACTTGGGCAATAATCAGCGGTTGCGCAACGGGAGAAAGGCTTAAACAATGCAAAGAGGCTATCGCCAAGTGCGATACTCCTTTTGGTTCTTTGTTGCTTACTCCCGCTTTTTCGCAATGGAACCCTATATGGGGCAGGCTTAGTATAAAACAAAAAGGAACAACGGAAAACGGTTCGGTATATTGCCACGCCACAATGTTTAAGGCATTTGCCGATTGCATAGTAGGCGATGTTGATGCTGCCTTCAAATCCATCATACAAACTTTGCCCATCAACCCGCAAAACGCTCCCGAAAAAAACCTTCAGGTTCCTCTTTTCGTTCCAAACTATTATTTTGGACTGAGCGATAGCGCTAACTTTGGGCGCTCCAGCCTACATTACGGCACAGGCACTACCTCTTGGCTGTTGTGGGTTTTCATTGAACAAATTGCCGGTGTAAAGGCAACTATTGATGGCATAAAATTTGAACCTTCTTTGCCCCAAGACATAAAACAAATTAATATTAAAAGATGGTTTAAAGGGCAAATACATGAATTTAATGCTTGATAAAAAGGCTCTATAATAAATGTTGGGGTATAGATAGAGGGCTACAAAAATAATTTTTAAAAAAGGTAGAGCATATTGAAAAAATCCTGTAAAATGGAATTGACTAAAACCCAATTTCAAAGGAGAATCAATATGCTCTATAATCATTTTACAGAAAAACTCATTGGATTGCAAGGGATAATCGTTAAAAAAGTATTTGACAATGATAAATCTAAATCCATCCTAATTGAAATGCAGAAAAAGCCCCATAACTGCCCTTGTTGTGGCACCACAACAAGCACTATTCATGATTACCGCAAACAGGTTATTAAAGATATTCCTGCTTTCGGCAAGCATGTTATTTTAATACTAAATAAAAGGCGTTACATATGCAAGCATTGCAAAAAGCGTTTCTTCGAGGAAAACAGCTGGCTTCCTCACTATCATCGCATCACAAACCGGCTTGCATTTCATATATTAAACAAGCTGTCTGAGGTGTCTTCGTTCACCTCGGTGGCAAAGGAAGTAAACCTTTCAATATCGACCGTCATACGGATTTTTGATGAGATAGGTGCACCGTCAATATCAATGCCTAAAGTTCTTTCAATTGATGAATTCAAGGGCAATACTAACGGAGAAAAGTATCAATGTATCATAACCGACCCTGTAAGCAAGAGGGTTCTTGATATCTTGCCGGCGAGGTACAAGCACACCTTATCCGATTATTTTAAACGGTTTGACAGGAGCGAAACAACCCATTTTGTCAGTGATATGTGGTCGACATACAAGGATATTTCCAATACATATTTCAAAAACGCAACCTTTGTTGTAGATAAATATCATTTCATCAGACAAGTAATTTGGGCATTTGAAGCGGTTAGAAAAGAGGAACAAAAGAAGTTTGCTAAGACGAGAAGAGTTTACTTTAAACGGTCAAAGTCGTTGTTATCAAAGCAATACAAACACCTTAGTATAGAGCAAAAGCAACAGGTTGATAATATGCTGTATGCATCTGAAAACATATTGAAAGCCTATTCGTTAAAGGAGCAGTATTTCGATTTTTTGAACAGTCCAAATTCAAAGATTGCAAGGGATAAGCTTTCAAGGTGGGCGCTGTTAGCTGAAGATAGTGGGCTAAAATCATTTGCTGATTGTGCAAAAACAATGCAGAATTGGTCGGCAGGAATACTAAATTCATTCGATTGCCCTTATACCAATGGTTTCACAGAAGGTGTCAACAACAAAATTAAGGTGTTAAAGCGAAATGCTTATGGATACAGAAATTTTGAGCGATTTAGAAAGCGGATACTGCATATTTTTTCGAGCAACTGGCAGAACCATGACAAAAACAACAAGGTGGCATAAGAGCCACCTTCAGACTGTAGACAAAGGTCCGCCGCAAGGCGGATTTTTGTTGTAAAAATGTTGAATTTTGTAACAAAAAATGATATAATAGAAGCATAAAAGTCAGTCGTAACAAGGGGTTGAAAATAAT
>JALOAJ010000027.1 GCA_023228885.1 Bacillota bacterium
GCATAATTATTTTCAACCCCTTGTTACGACTGACTTTTATGCTTCTATTATATCATTTTTTGTTACAAAATTCAACATTTTTACAACAAAAATCCGCCTTGCGGCGGACCTTTGTCTACAGTCTGAAGTGCGCAGTTTGCGCACTTTTAATTTTTAAAGTTTTTTATTTTTTAAAAAGGGCGGGATATCTACATCATCATCTTCCAACAGTTTTTGAATTGTAATTGTATCTTCTGCCCCCGATTCACTTGCAGCTTTTGCAATAGGAGCAAATTTATTTGAAATTTCATTATCAAAACCTGTTGCCACAACCGTTATTTCAAGCTCATCGCCAAGCGATTCTTTTATCGATGCGCCAAATATGAACTCGGCATCAACATCGGCAAGCTCTTGAACAATTTCGCTTGCTTTCCCGATTTCAAGCATACCCATATCGCTGCCGCCCGAAATGTTAAGTAAAATTCCTTTTGCACCTTCTATGGATGTTTCCAAAAGCGGGCTGTTAATAGCCATTCTGGTGGCTTCCTCCGCCCTGTTTTTGCCGCTTGCACGACCCACGCCCATATGTGCAAAGCCGGTGTTTTTCATAACCCTTTTAACATCCGCAAAGTCAAGATTAATAAGCCCCGGAACAACTATCAATTCTGAAATCCCTTGCACACCGTGTTTTAGCACATCATCCGCAAGTTTAAACGCCTCTAACACGCCCAAATCATCTTCAAGCAGCTTGTCGTTTGGTATAATAACAAGCGCGTCACAGCTTTCTTTAAGCTCTATTATACCTGTTTCCGCCTGCAACATTCTCTTTTTACCCTCAAAGGTAAATGGCTTTGTAACAATTGCAACGGTAAGAATGCCAAGCTCTTTTGCCACGCTTGCAATAACGGGCGCCGCACCTGTTCCTGTTCCGCCGCCCATTCCCGCAGTAACAAAAACCATGTCTGCACCGCGAATTGACTGGGCTATATCATCGCGGCTTTCTTCCGCCGCTTTTTTGCCAACCTCCGGGTCGGCACCGGCGCCTAAGCCGCGCGTTAATTTTTCACCTATCTGGATTATATTTTGGGCATTACTGCCCTTTAAGGCCTGTCTGTCAGTATTTATCGATATGAACTCAATGGCCTGTAAACCAACCTCAATCATTCTGTTAACGGCATTGTTCCCGCCGCCACCCACTCCAACAACTTTTATATGAGCCACTTGTTCGTTCTCTATTTCCAACTCAAACACGGAGCAATCCTCCTTTTTCGCAAGTAATAATTAAAAATCCTTTTATCTATTATATCGGATAATATGATATTTGTAAAGCAATAAAAGTAAAAATGTTGCCAAAAGAGCTATTGTTTTTTTAAAGGCACATCGGGAAGGTATCGGTTCAACAAAAACCGACGAATTACAGCAAAGTTCTGCATTAATCTTGTTCCGAAAACAATGATTGCCGCCAAATAAATATCAACATCCAAAAGCTTTCCGATATAAGTAAGCATTATTGCAAGCGCCGCATTGCCAAAAAAGCCAGTAATAAAAACCTTTATTTTGAAATTGCTGTTTATCGTTGCCGCAAAGCCGCCAAAAACCGAGTCAAGACCGGCAAGAATTGCTATTGCTATGTAGGGGGTAGTTGCCGGCGAAAGACCGGACGGCATAAAAAGCCCGATTGAAACGCCTATAAGCAGCGAAAGTATTATTATAAGCATAATTTATTCCGCCTCCTTAGCCGGTGATAGTTGCAAAGGAAAAGCATACTTGAACAGTATATTCCCCTTATACGCATTTACAGTAACCTTGCTTGCTTTTTTTATTGTTATGCCTATTCCGTAGCCGCGAAGGGTGTCGTAAACCCCATCGCGCATTAACAGGGCGTTTTCCATGTTGGCGGAATCGCCGATTGCTATAATTTCATAAGGGTCGGCATGCCTGTTGTTATTAACGCTTACCGTTGAACCCGCACAACGAATTTCCGATGTTGAAATCAACCGTTCGCCGTTTAGCGAAATCGCCTCGGCGCCTGCGTCGCGAAGCTCATTAATAAGCCATAGAATATCGGTATCATGAACAATATAAAGGCTTGGGTCAATATTCCCCGTGTTTGGCCCCGAACTATCGCGCAATGTAACGATAACGCCCGGCCCCTCAACGGTTGTAAGCCCCGCAAGCACTTCCGCCCTTTCAAGCTGTTTTGCAAGCACCTTTGAATAATCACTGCTTTTTGCCGCCTCGCCTTTAAATTCTTCAAGGTCGCTGCTAAGCTCCAAAATTTGTTCGTAAAGGTTTGTGGTGCGTTCCCGTTCGACACGAAGTTGTTGTTGTAAATCCGCCGCACGCGCCGTATCGGCATTGTTAGCCCTATTATAGCTAACGCTTCTTATTTGCAATGTTATGGCAAACGCCATAATAAGGCAAACAAGGCCAATTGCAATTTGAGCATGAGTTTTTTTCATAGATGCTGTGTTCCTTTCTAAAATATTATATGGCACAGAACGGTCGAAATCATAGTATTCGCACCATTCCACATACCTTTCGCTACTTTCTTTCTCTGTAAACAAACCCGTATTTCGGATTGCTGACATCTAAATAACCTCTGGGGTTATCGCCAAGCTTTTCAACTATTGTTTTTATTGCAAAGCCCATTTTATAATCCAAATCTTCCGCTTTACCTACTAAAATCTCAAGAGCATCATTGTAGAAAAGAGTTAGCATGTCATCGCTTAATATGTCAACTGTGGTTATTATACCGATTAAATCGGTATCGGTCAATGTTTTAAATAACTCCTTGAGCGCCTTGTTTTTACCTTCTCCATCGCTTTGTAATTTTTTGCCCGCCTCAAAGGTGATAATGCCGGTGTTTAAAATCAACGGCAGCCCCTCTTTTCGAATGCTTGAATATTCAAGCATTTTACATTCTTCATCTATGTAAACATAACCTTCGCCAAGCGGCAAGTTTCCGAAAGCTTTGCACTCGCTCACCGATATTTTTACAACATTGGGAAACTTTCGCTTTATAACGGCTTTTCTGACATAAGCAATGTCTTCAACTTTTTTGGCGGCTTTTTTAATGTTTGTACGAAAAATATTAAAATCATAGCCGATACCGGAGGCGGTTATAATTTCATCTTTTGAAACAATCTCTCCTGTATCGCACGAAATTTCTTTGATGTTAAATATCGGCGCCAAATGCAAAAACAGCGCAAAACAAAACAGCAAAAAGGTAAAAAACAAAATCTTTCTTTTTAGACGGTTTCGCCGTATCCGTTTTTTGTAATCCTTTACACGAACGAGCCTTCCGTCAGATGTTGTCTTGCTGACATAACCCATATTTGATAACACTCCTGTATAAGGTCAATCCACCCTTTTAATTTTTGCTCCAAGTTTTGAAAGGCTTTTTTCAAAACTTTCATAGCCTCGGTCAAGGTGATGCATTCCGTCAACTTCTGTAATGCCATCGGCATTTAACCCCGCAATTACAAGGGCTGCCGCCCCTCTCAAATCGGTTGCGGATATTTTAGCGCCCGATAAGCGCTCCACCCCGCGTGTAACAGCAATGCGCCCATCAACCTTAATATCGGCGCCCATTCTATTTAGCTCCGCCACATGCTTAAAACGGTTTTCAAACATATTTTCGGCTATAATGCTTGTTCCGGATGCAACGGACAGCACCGCCATAAGGGGCGATTGCGCGTCTGTCGGAAAACCGGGGTACGGCAGGGTGCGCACAAAATCAACCGGAAGGGGGCGTTTCGGCGCTTTTATAGTAATTGCGTTTGCCTCCTGTTGAAGCTTACACCCACATTCACGCAATACCGAACACACGGATGAAATGTGCGACGGAATTAAATTGTTAACCGTAACATATCCGCCTGTTATAGCCGCTGCGGATAAATATGTTGCGGCAACAATCCTGTCCGGTATGGCACGATACTCAACGCTCGAAAGTTTATCTACACCGTTAATGGTGATTATCGATGAACCCGCACCTCTGATTTTTGCTCCCATTTTATTTAAAAAGTTTTGCAAATCAACAATCTCAGGCTCTTTTGCGGCATTATTTATTGTTGTGACTCCCTTTGCAAGCGAAGCAACCAGCATTATGTTTTCCGTTGCGCCCACGCTCGGAAAGTCAAGATGTATATCTCCGCAGGCAATTTTATCAACGCTGCATGATATATATCCATGGGATTCATCAATTTTAATACCAAGTTGGCGAAATGCCTTGATGTGTAAATCTATCGGTCGGGGACCGAGCTCACAGCCGCCGGGCATTGATATTGTAGCTTTTCTGCACCGGGAAATTATTGCACCCAAAAAAATTATAGATGAACGCATTTCCCTCATCAGCTTTTCCGGTATGTAATGAGTGAAAATATTTTCTGAGTTGATAATCACCGTATTATTCTGCCAGCTTACTTTACAGCCTAAACCCCTTAAAATTTCGATTGATGAAGCAACGTCTTTAAGCTTGGGACAGTCGTGAATAACACTAATTCCGTTGCCTAAAACAGTAGCGGCAAGAATCGGCAAAACAGCGTTTTTCGAGCCGTGCACCTCTACCTTTCCTTCCAGCCTTTTACCGCCTTCGATAACCATTCTGCTCATTATTACTATCAATCCTCTCCGTATTCTTTGCACTAACATAATATGCATAAAAAAATACGAAGGTGAATTTAAAGGTTGGCTAAATTATTTATGGCATTTGCAAACATTTTTACACGATTATTTAAACATTAGGCTCTCCCAAATCAACGGGCGGAGCTTTTTGGGGGTTTTGCTCGGGTTTTTCGGTTTTCGGAGCCTCTTGAACTTCAACCTCGGCGGCGGCGTCATCGTCTTCATTTTCATCTTCATCTTGGTCTTCTGTTTCTTCCGGCAAATGCTCGTCACAAACTGAATACGGCTGCGTGCCCGCTTTAAAATAACTGGTTCGTATACTTGTGCAGCGTTCACCGGGTAATTTTCCGCTTTGTATGCAATAGCTTGCCGAAACTACGCCGGATGCGGGTGTGAAAGCTTTTGATGCAAGGTTTTTCTCGGAATGCACCTGTTGCATAACCTTTTTCCAAACAGGTATGCAAGGATTGCCGCTAAAAAATGCAATAGAGCGCGGGCTGTCACAGCCAACCCACACCGTTGCAGCATAATACGGCGTAAACCCAACAAACCATCTGTCAACGTCGTTATCGGTTGTTCCTGTTTTTCCGGCTGTTGCATATGACGAGTTAAACCGCGCCGAAGCGCCTGTTCCGTAGTCTACAACACCCTTTAACATATTTGCCATAATTGCGGCTGTTTGTTCCGACATAGCCTTGTGGTTTTGTTTTTTATTTTCCATTATAAGCCTGCCCGCGCTGTCAAAAACTTTTGTGTAGGTAATCGGTTTTATATAAATGCCCCTGTTGGCAAATGTAGCGTAAGCCGCAGTAAGTTCAAGCGGCGAAATGCCTTTTGAAAGCCCCCCCAAAGCAAGCGCAAGGTTGTTATCGGTTTTGGATAAAGATGTGATCCCCAAATTGTTTTGCAAAAAGTTGCAAGCAACATTTGCGCCCATTTTTTCGAGCACCTGAACCGGTATGGTGTTAATTGAAATTTCCAAGGCATAATTTATTGCAACGGGTCCTTTAAATTCAGCATAATAATTTCGGGGTGACCATGTGCCGTAAGTTACCGCTTTATCGGTGTAAAGCGTTGCAGGGGTGATAATGTTATTTTCGACCGCCGGCGCATATACAGCAATGGGTTTTATTGCCGAGCCCGGTTGCCGATAAGATTGCACCGCACGGTTTAGCGTTCGGCTTGCCGTCTTTTCGCCACGACCGCCGACAATCCCTTTTATTTCACCGCTTTGCGGCTGAATAACCACCATGGCCGATTCGGGGAATATGCCGACAGGCGCTTGTTGAAAGCTTGACGGGTCGGTATATACTTTATCCATTGCGTTTTGCACAACCGGGTCAACGGTGGAATGAATTTGCAAGCCGCCCGAATAAAGCATTTTAGCGGCAACCGTTTCAGTATATCCTTTTTTGTCGCACAAGTCTTTTAAAACATCGCTAACCACCTGGTCGACAAAATATGATTGTCGGCTTTGCGCCTCTTTGCTTTTACCGATAAAAACAAGCTGCTCCGCCACGGCGTTATCGTGAGTTTGCTCGTCTATTATGCCAAGCTGGAGCATTTTGGCAAGAATCAGCTCTTGCTTTTCTTTGTTGTTTTCAGGGTGCATTACCGGGTCATATTTAGACGGGTATTGCGTGATGCCCGCAATAGCGGCGCATTCCGCAAGGGATAGCTCCCCTATATCCTTACCGAAATAAAAGTCGGCGGCGCTGCCAACACCGTAGCAGCCTTGGCTTAGATAAATGGTATTTATATAAAGCTCTAAAATCTGGCTCTTGGTCAGTCTGTTTTCAAGGCTTATCGCACGCACAATTTCTTTTATTTTGCGTGTTGGCTTAACTTCCTTATCACCGGTAACATTTTTAACAAGCTGCTGCGTAATGGTGCTTGCGCCCCGACCGTTTCGGCGTAAAATATAATCAAAAACCGCCTTTGCGGTACTTTTTATATCAAAGCCGTTATGCTTGTAAAAGCGCTCATCTTCAATTGCTACAAAGGCTTTACCCAAATACTCGGGTGTGTCGGCAATATCAACCCAAACACGATTTTCCTCACCGTAAAGACGCTCATACTCAACCTGATTGCCTGTTTTTTCATCGGTATAATAAACAAAGGAGGTGGCATTTAATGAAAGTTCGTCAATGTTTAAATCTTTGGAGGAACCCATAAAGCCCAAAAAAGCGCCGCCCATAATACCCAAGGCGGCAATTATGCCAACTAAGGTAATTCCTACGAACACCTTTAAAAACAACTTTGCAGTATCGGACATTTTTATAACCATTCCTTTCCCAAAAGAAGGGTAATTTATCGTATAAAAGCTTATATCGTTTTAAAAAACATAAAAAAATGAATATTTTTACCTGTATAGTGGAATAATACCCTAAAAGGGGGATTGCCATGCAGTACAAAAAACATTTTTTAGTTATCGGAGCGGTAATTTTTGCAATGTTTTATTCTGCCACTCTTTTTGCAATCGGAATGCATTGCGGCATCGATATAAAAGGCAAAGCAGAACAAACAGAACCTGCCGCACTCTACACCGTTAAAGAATATAACGGCAAAATTGCAGTATTTGAGTTTGGCAGTACAACGCCGCAAAGGATATTAGACATTGACGTTTCAACCCTTCGGCAGTATGACCGACTTCGTTTTTTAAACGGCGTAACTCTAAATTCCCCATACGAGCTTTCGCTGATGTTAGAGGATTTTGGCAGTTAGACATGTTTTATCTTTTATATTATACACTATAAAATAACCTTTTTCAATAAGATAAGCTTGAATAATTGACGGTTTATTGAAAATGTGTTATTATTGTAAAGAAGATTGAGTAATGGGGGGATACAATGGCGGGGTTTTTTGGGTTTTTTGATTATACAAAACCGGGTAAAGGTGTTGAAAAGGTTGATTTTGCTCCCGGCTTTAAAACCTTTTTCCAAATTTTATTTGAAAGGTTTTGGAAGCTGATTTCGTTAAACTTGCTGCATGTGTTTTGTTCAATACCGCTTATAGCGGTTTTGCTTGCCTTTGTGCCGGTTGGGGACGACTCGCTAATGCAGCTGTATAAAGTGTGCGTTATTGGTTTGTTATACCTTTCGGTTGTGGGGGTCGCGCCGTTTATAACCGGGTTTACATATGTTTTGCGAAATTATACCGATGACAGGCATGCATGGGTTTTTAGCGATTTTTTTGAACATATCAGAAAAAACTTTAAGCAGGCGGGGCTTTTGTTTTTAATTGACAGCGCGATTGCAATTATTATTCCTTTTATTTTCAGCTTTTACACAAATATTGCAAGCCCTGCGGTCGAGGCAAGCGAGTTTATCAAAAACATTTCGATTGTAGCAAGAACATTTGTTGCAATGTTTGCGGCGGTATATTTTATGATGCATTTTTATATTTATCAAATTATGATTACCTTCGATATGAAGCTGCGGCAAATAATAAAAAACTCATTGATTTTTACCCTTTCACACTTGCCGAGAAACATTGGCGTTTTGGCGCTTATTGTTGTTATAGCCGGGCTCAGCTTTGGTTACAGCATAATGGTGGGCATTTTGCTGGGCATTATTATTGTTCCGACAATTATCGGCTACACCGTTAGTTTTATAGTGCAGCCTGTAATAAAAAAGCATATGATAAAACAAGAAGAACCGGAGCTGTCTTAGCCGATTGTATTAAAGATATAGCTTTTATAAAAAGGTGTGACAAATTTGCCTAATCGTTTTTTGCGCACAAAGGCATTGCTTGGCGGCGCCGCCATAGAAAAGCTTAAAAAATCGTCCGTTGCGGTTTTTGGAATAGGCGGTGTCGGCTCGTTTGCGGTGGAAGCCCTTTCCCGCGGCGGCGTGGGCAACATTGAGATTATAGACGGCGACCTTGTCGATATAACCAATATAAATCGCCAACTGATTGCTTTATCCGACACCGTGGGGCAAAAAAAAGTTGATGTTATGGCGGAAAGAATAAAAAAAATAAACCCTAATGCGGCGGTAACGGCGCATTATTGTTTTTATGACAAAAACAGCCAGGGTTTATTTGATTTGTCAAAATACAATTATATTATTGATGCAATCGATACGATAACATCAAAGCTTTTGCTAATTGAAAACGCAAATAAAATAAATACCCCGATAATAAGCTGTATGGGAGCGGGGAATAAAATTGACCCGACAGCGCTCGAGGTGGCGGATATTTTTTCAACATCGGTGTGCCCTCTTGCAAGAATTATGAGACGGGAGCTAAAAATAAGAAAAATCGCCTCACTTTTGGTCGTTTATTCAAAAGAGATGCCGATTAAACCACGGCAAAACGATGAAACCCCTGTTAAAGGAAAAAACCAAGTTCCCGGAAGCGTGTCCTTCGTTCCGCCCGTTGCGGGATTTATGTTGGCGGGAGAGGTTATTAAGGCTTTAATTAACACGCCCAATTTGTAAATATTTTTTACCTGCATAAACTTTTGTATATTTGAGAAAATATTTACTGATGGGAGATGAAAAAAATGAACAACGCCAAAAAAGTTTTTATTGTCGCAATAGCATTATTGATGTTTTGCCAAGGAACGCTGGCATATGATGCAACATTTGTAAAAAACAATGATGGGGAGCAACCGAAGTTTAGCATATTTTCATTGTTTGGCAAAAAAGAGGAACCCAAGGAAGATAAAGAGCAAAAGCCGGGCAAAAAGGAGAATGCTTCCGAGGGCAAAGGCACTGTTGAAACATCCGTAACAACAAATGCAGATGAATTTGCTGCTTTGGATGGTGTTTTAACGGTAAAAATCAATACGCCGGAGGAAGGCTCGCTAAATTGCACCGTCCCCGACGAAAGCAATGTTATGTTTGAAATTGTTACCCCTCCGGAAAAAGGAGCTGTTGAAATAACGGACAACGCAACGGGTGATTTTATTTACACACCGCATCAAGATGAGGTCGGGGAGGATTCATTTACCTTTTCCGCCACAATAGGCACAGGTGAGGACGACACAAAAACAGCAACCATTTCGGTAACAATAGAATATGACGAGGAGGAACCGCCCACCGAACCGGAAGAACCGGTATATTCTTTCAGATATGAAGATATGTTTGGTCATTGGGGCGAATATTCTGCAATCCGAATAGGGGAGCGGGATATTTTTAGAGGCTTTAAAATTGGTCAGAAGTTTTATTTTTACCCGGAGGAAGAATTGACAAGGGGTGACTTTTTGCTTTACCTTGTTGCGTCCCTTGGGATTGATGTTTCGGAATATGCAGAGGTTGAATCGCCGTTTGCCGATGCGGACACAACCCCTTCATGGATGAACCTTCAAGCAAAAGCGGCATTTGATGCCGGCATTATAAAAGGCTCTCTTGAAGACGGAAAGCTTTACCTGCACGCTTCGGAGCGGCTGACTCGCCTTGAGGCGATAGCAATGTTAAACAACACAATAAAGCCGGATGCCGTGGCAGTTGGCAACACCGATTACACCGATATGTATTTGGTGCCCGATTGGGGTGTGCAGTTTATTCAAAACATGAGTGCATACGGGCTGATTCAAGGCTACGACGATGGTTCAATTCGGCCATTTGCCAAAATAACACGCGCCATGTCGGCTGAAATGATGCTTCAAACGATAAAATACAAGGAAACACACCCTGAAGTTGTAACACAGCTTACAAAAGAAATGGATAAAAGCATGGTATACTAATCCGCTAAGTGAGCAAAAGCTGCAAAGGCACAGCCGCTTGTCGGTTTTTGTGCCTTTGCCGTTTTTTGTCTTGACTTGTTAAAAAGCAAATGTTAAAATTAAGTGGTTACAATTACCTGAGAGGAGAAAATGATTTAATCGTTGATTATTTCATAAAAAACAATATGGATTATGATAAAATTGCACTTTTAAAGCACAAGGAATGGAAAGGTAAAATAGAAGTTTCAAAACGCTGTGAATTGAAAGATAAAAACGATTTATCAATCGCATACACCCCCGGCGTTGCAGCGCCGTGCCTTGAAATTTCAAGGGATGCAGACCTATCCTATACATACACCCGCCGCGGCAATTTGGTGGCGGTAATAACAGACGGAACGGCTGTTTTGGGGTTGGGCGACATAGGCCCCGAGGCGGGAATGCCGGTTATGGAAGGCAAATGTGTGCTTTTCAAACATTTCGGCGGGGTTGACGCATTCCCCATTTGCATCCGCTCAAAAAGCGTTGATGAAATAGTAAACGCAATAAGCCTGATTTCCGGCTCGTTCGGCGGAATCAACCTTGAAGATATTTCCGCACCCCGCTGTTTTGAAATTGAAAGGCGGCTAAAGCAGGTGTGCGACATACCGATTTTCCACGACGACCAGCATGGCACGGCGGTTGTTACCCTTGCGGCAATGATAAACTCGCTAAAAATTGTAAAAAAAGAACCGAAGGATATATCGGTTGTTGTAAACGGTTCAGGCGCAGCAGGCATAGCCATTACAAGGCTGCTTATGAGTATGCAAATTAAAAATGTTATTTTATGCGACCGTCAAGGCGCAATTTATAGCGGACGGGAAGGGCTTGACGGCATAAAATCCGAAATGGCGAAAATATCAAACCCTAAAAATAAAAAGGGCAATCTGCAAGAGATAATACAAGGAACGGATGTTTTTATCGGCGTTTCCGCAGCGGATGTGCTCACATCGGAAATGATAAAATCAATGGCGGCGCAACCGATTATATTTGCAATGGCAAACCCAATCCCCGAAGTTATGCCGAATGTTGCAAAATCTGCCGGCGCAAAAATTATCGGCACCGGCAGAAGTGACTTTCCAAACCAAATAAACAATGTGCTTGCATTCCCCGGCATTTTCAAGGGCGCTCTTTCGGTTCGCGCAAGGGATATAAACGATGAAATGAAAGTCGCCGCCGCCCATGCAATTGCAGGGATTGTAAGCGATGCAGAGCTTTCATGCGAATATATAATCCCCGACACATTTAATGAAAAAGTTGCCGATGCCGTTGCAAGCGCAGTTGCAAATGCTGCAATAAAAACTAATGTTGCGCGTATATAGGGCGCTACATTCAGCTTTTTATCACATTTTTATTATTCGCTAAAAGAAACGGTATGTGTTTTTGTGAGTTTTTCGCCTGCTTTTAGCGTTAGTATTCCCTCTTTTTTTGTAATGTCGTAATCGGTGTCAGAAGAATCGGGAATTCCGCACCACGGCTCAATGCAAAGGTATGGGGCATTGGGAATTGTCCAAAAAAGCAGGTATGGAAAACCATCAAAATTAATTGTTGCCTGCTTTTTGCTATTCTTATGCTTTATTGTAACGCTTTTTGAGTTTAGGTTTTTAAAAACCAATGTGTCAATCGTTTTATAATATTCATAATTCAAGTTTAAAACGGTGTCATTTTCCAAAATCGTGGTTGTTTCGCCCGTAAGCAGGTGGTTTTCAAGAACGCAATTTTTTAGGGTTTCGGGTTGTTCAAATATTATTGAATATTGTTCAATCCCCTCGGGGCAATAATATCCTTCATGAGCGCCGATGGAAAAATACATCGTTTTATCCGAAGCGTTTTCTACCTTATATTCCACATTAAGCGTGTTGCCGCGCAAAGTGTATATAACCCAAAGCCGATAATTAAACGGAAAATCTTTTAATGTTTCATCATTTGATTGGTGCAAGAAAACAGCCTTGTCATCTGTGATGTCTTCTACGCTGAAAATGCAGTTCATTGCAAAGCCGTGTTTTTTTAAATGATATTCGGTGTTGTTAAAGATGTATTTATCATCTTTTAACGCGCCGCAAATAGGGAAAAGCAGCGGCGACCTGCCCGTCCAAAACTTTTCATCCCCGTGCCATAAAAATTGAGTTCCTCCCTTGCCTGTCACGCTTTGCAGCTCTGCACCTTTCGTGCTTATCGCTATTGCAATGTCATCGCTTTTGATTGTAACAGTTTTCTCCAAAATTTAGCCCCCCCATAATATTTATTGACATAACTTTATTGCCTAAAAACAATCACACGCACAAGCCCGCCGTCGGAAGGGAGCCTGTCGGCATATAGTTGTATTGAGCTGATATCGCGCGAATCCATATCATCAAGCGGAACAGCAAAATACTTAAAATCATTATATAAAAGAATTGAAACATCCTGCGAAAGGGGATAACTTTCTTCGCCCACTCGAATTTTTTGAACATCAATTGCCTCAAAAACGCCTTTCGTTGGCAGTTGTGTCAGCGCCTTTAGCTCAGTCAGCGAATTGTTTTGGATGCTTGCCATTACCGCTTGCCCTTCTTTTGGCGCAAAGTTTTTACCGCGAAAGGATGTTTCCACTCCTTTTATATTTATCACCGTTTCCGAGCCGGATTTTTTTGTTATAACGCCGAATTGATATCGTGAAAGTGTTATGTTGTTAAACACAATAAACTGAATTTCGTTAAATTTCGAATCGGAAAGAACAAACGCAACATCCCCGTCTGTCAGCGAATCGGCGGCTATCTCGGACAAGTCGGTCAATTTTGCCATTGCCGCTCCCGAAACATTTATCGCCGGTGCATAAACAAGGTCTACCAACTTCGCATCTTTTGCAAGCCGTTGTCCGCCTATTGTTCTATTTTTAACGTCAATCCTGCCGCTAATCTTTTTAGTCTGCATAAATTGCGGAACCATAAGCCCGTCTTTAAAATTATACTTTATAATTCTGCCGCGATAATCAGAATAGTTTTGGTCTGTTATAAAGGTTTGTTCCGTTCCGTTTACGGTAAACGCATTTATATAATACTGCGTTGCTCCCTTTGTTTTTTCATCATCGCTGATTTTGCTGCCGGCGGATAATATTATGCCGTAAACGGTATAGTCTACCGCATTGACATCTACAACACTCACCACTTTGCCATCTTTGCCAAGCAACAGCGTCATATATTCATTTAGTTTATATGCGCCGCTTTGCTCGCCCAAAAGGCGCGCCGCAGCCTGTGTTTCCAGTTCGTATGTAACGCCGGATAAAACAATCCCCGTCACGCTTGCTTTGTTGGGCAGCGCCTCTTGATACACGCCCGAAATCTTATCGCAATAAACATACACAATATTGGAAACCCGATTATAATAAACAACATCAAACGCCTTAATATCAGAAAGCGAAGCGTCAAAGCCATCCCGTATAACACGCAAGCCCTCAGCGCTCAATGGGTAATTGTCGATTGCCGTTTCAGTTCCGTTAAAATCAGAATTTATAACAAACGGACCGAGCATTTCAAAATCCTTTATAACGGAATAATCGTATTCCCCGCTTTGCGAAAAATAAACTGCCATTGTCATTCCTGTTTCCATGGCGGGCTTTACCTCTTGAAAGGTCTTTTTCGTACCCAAGTGATACACAACCGAATTATCGCCAAGCTTGATTGAGGCGGCTTTGCCGTCTTGCGTATATGCAAGCTCGGAGCCTACAACGCTTTGGACAATTATATGCTGCCCAGTCGGTCCTGCCGGAATTACGCCGAGCACCTTATTGTCGTTGTTTAAAACAAGCCTAACCTTTCGCGTAACAAAATTATTTACCGTATCGTCAAGCTTTTTATACACCCCTGTTGTGGTGCTTACTTCGTCTGAAAGCAGGTTTTTACTTTCGTTGCTTGTGGCAAGTATAATACATTCTTGCGAAACGGTATAATTCATAAGCTCTATAAGCTTTTTTTGAGATTGTCCGTCCGCCCTGTTTATATCCATAAGCAATGCGCGGTCTGTTATAAGAGCAATATCCGCCCTGCTTATATAATCATAATATCCTGCATTTATGCCGCTTGTCAAGCCAAGCTCAAAAGCCTTAAACATATAGGCGTCGGGCCAGTTGTTGCCAAGTTCCTCCGTGCTGTAACCAAGCAGTCTAAGAATTACCGTTGTTGCCTCTGAAAATGTTAAAGTTTTTTCGGGGGCAAAGCTGCCGTCGGGGTAGCCTAAAATTATTTGTTTTTTTGCCGCAACATTCACAAACCCGCTTGCCCAATAACCGTCCTGCATATCTGAAAACAAGCTGATCCCGCTGTTTGCCGCCGCCTCGCTGTCAAGCCCGGCAATTACTGTTGAAACCTTTGCCATTTCGGCACGCGTAATAACCCCGTTCGGGTCGAATAAATTATTGCCTTTTCCGTTTAAAACGCCATAACGCACCAAACGCTCTATTGCATCGGAATGCTCCCCGTTGGGCGGCACATCTTCAAATGCGCCGAATGCCGTTATTGAAATAATAATTGCAAAAACTATAAGTATTGTAACCTTTTTCAAAATTTTCACCTCAGTATAATTATTCAAAGCGTAGTGCATCGATTGGGTTTAGCTTCGATGCCTTGTTAGCCGGGTACCACCCGAAAAAGACTCCGATTCCCACCGAAAACCCGGTGGATAACGCCATTACAGCCAAAGAAACGGTGGTTTTTACATTAATTGCATCACCAATCATTTTAGTGCCTGCCAAACCAAACCCAATCCCAATAATGCCCCCCAAAAGGCTTACCACTATTGATTCTATAAGAAATTGCGTTAAAATGCTCCCTCGGCGTGCGCCGATTGCTTTTCGTATACCGATTTCACGAGTGCGCTCGGTAACGGAAACAAGCATTATATTCATTATTCCTATGCCGCCCACAAGCAACGAAATGCCAGCAATTCCCCCCAGCATAAGCGACATGGTACCCGTTATGGATTCAACCGATTCGAGCATTTGCGCCTGATTCATAACCCTGTATGCCGATGTGCTGCCTAACAGCTTTAGCAAAAGCTCCTCTAACTTTTCCGAGGCTTTGTCTGCAATTTCAGCGTCTACCGCCTGAAAGGAATAGCTCCTTATAATTGCGTTGCGCAAAAGGCGTTGGGCGGAAGAATAGGGGATTATTACGGTATCGTCTTGAGAGCCCTGCGCAATTGTTGTGGTTTTACTTTTTAAAACACCGACAACGGTATAAAGCTGCCCCGAAATTTTCATTTGCTGACCGATTGGGTCTTCTCCGGGGAAGTATTGCGTTTGTATGTACTTCCCGATTACAACCGTTTTATTTCTGATTGTGCAGTCATGCTCCGTTATAAAACGCCCAAACTCAACTTCGTAATTATGAATTGACGAATAATTTTGGTTTGTGCCAATAAGGCTTGTGGAGTTATTTTCCGTCCCCACTTTTATAGTCGGATTGCCGGTGACGGACGGCGCAACGCTTATAAAATATTTGGGGTTATCATCAACAAGCTTTTGCATATCCGCCATGGTTAAGTTTCGTGTGGAGCTGCGCCCGGTGAGCATTGCGGTGATTAAATTTGTGCCCATACTTTCCATTTGCTCTTTTATTTGCGCCGTTGAGCTTTGCACAAGGCTAACCATAATAATAACGGCGCCCACCCCGATTATAATGCCAAGCATTGTTAAAAAGGAACGCATTTTATTGCTTAAAATGCTTTTTAGCGCCATCTTTATTGCTTGAAATATATTCATACCGCCGCTACCTCCGCATCAGAGGAAATTTTGCCGTCGTGTATTGTTATAATTCTTTCAGCATGCTGGGCAACTTCTCTATCGTGTGTAATAAGCACTATGGTATTGCCGTCTTTATGAATTTCCTTGAGCATTTGCAGCAGCTCTGCCCCCGTTTTGCTGTCCAAAGCGCCGGTAGGTTCATCGGCAAGAATTAAAGGCGGCTTATTCGCAAGCGCGCGCGCTATTGCAACGCGCTGTTGTTGACCGCCCGAAAGCTGATTTGGGCGATGCCGTTCCCTTCCCGCCAGCCCAACGCGGTTTATCGCCGCTATTGAAAGTTCATACCTTTCTTTTTTAGACTTGCCCATATAAACAAGCGGCAACTCAACATTTTCAAGCACGGTAAGCCTTCCCAAAAGATTGTAGCTTTGAAAAACGAACCCAATCTTTGTATTTCGTATATCTGCAAGGCGGTTGTCGCTCATCTTGCTTACATCTGTTTTGTCGATATAATATTTCCCCTCTGTTGCAGTATCAAGACACCCCAGCATATTCATAAGAGTTGATTTGCCGCTTCCGGACGGACCGACAATTGCAACAAACTCGTTGCTTTTAATGTGCAAGCTAACGCCGTCAAGCGCCCGAACGCTGCTGTCGCCCATGTTATATATTTTATACATGTTTTCTATTCTAATCATAAAAGTCTCCGTAGCCTTTCTGCCTGTGGGCACATTATCTAAACCTGTTTGTGCTTTGCACGCGAACATTGCCCCCACCCATGGGCATACCGCCGCCCATAGGCATACCGCTACGACCGAAAGCATTTTGATTACTTTGCGATGTAGCGGTGTAAAACACTTCATCGCCTTCTTCCAAGCCGCTTATAATTTCTATAAAGTCATTGTTTGATATTCCAACCGAAACTCGCATCATTGTATATTCGTTATTACTTGCGGCTTGTTCACCGGCGGAAGTGTTGCCGCCTGTGCCTTCGCGCGGAAATTGCCTTGCTTCGCCGCCGGTTGAACCTTCGCGCGGGAACTGCCTTGCTTCACCATCGGCTGAACCGCCGCGCGGGAACTGTCTTGCTTCGCCGTCGGCTGAACCGCCGCGTGGGAACTGCCGTTCGCCTTCTTCCGTTGCAGCGCTGCGCTGCCCTGCTGATTGCTGTCGTTCACCGCTGCTGCGGACTGCCGCAACCGAGCTTTTCACCGTAACCATTCCCTGCCCGTTTCGTATCCCTGCTACTGCCGATACCGGCACAAGCAGCGTGTTTTTAGATTCTTTTACTATTATTTCGGCATTGACGTTCATACCCGAAATTAGGCTTTCGGGTTGTGATATCGTAAGCTCCACCTTATATGTTGTAACGCCGTTTTGCGAAACGCCTTCTTTTGCAATTTTAGTGACCGCTCCCGAAAACACCTGCCCGGGCAATGCATCAGCCGTTATCTCGGCGGTTTGCCCAACCTCAACGGTTGATATTTCAAGCTCATCCACATCAAGATTAAACACCATTGCCGAGGTGTTTGCTATCGTCATGAGCGTTGCGCTGGAGTTTTGACTGCCCCCTATCGTGTCGCCGATTTTATATTCTTTTGAAATGACAACGCCGCTAATCGGCGCTTTTATGTTATAGTTCTCAAGCTCTTTTATATACGATTGCAACGAAAGCTGCAAATCTTGAAGCTCTAAATTTGTGCGCTGTTGCGCTTGCCGGTATTCCGTGTCGTCTATTTGGAACAGAGGGTCGCCCTTTTTTATATATTGGTTATCCCTAACATAGACTTTTACCACCTTGCCCGAAACTTTTGGAATAACGGTTGTTGTGTCGATGCTTTTAATTGTGCCCGATGCCGCCGATTTAACATCTCCGCCATTGGTGTGTATAGTTGCGCCCACGCTTATACCGCTTGAAAGGGAACCCGGATTTTTCAGCTCTATTTCAACATTATATAATGCGCTGCCATCCGATGAAACGGAAGAAACATTTGATTTATATGTAACCGTTCCGTTAAGTGTTGACATGTAAAGAGCGCTGATTATCGTTGCATTGTCGCCAACCTTTATCTGTGAAAGTTGGTTGGCGTTAAACGGCACTGTTGCAATAAAGGTTTCGTTGTTCGTTATTGTGCCCACGCCATCCGCTCGTGCAGTGTCACCCTCTTTAATGCGAAAATCGGTAAGCGTGCCGCTAATGGGGGCACGAACTGTTAGGTTTTCGATGTTTTCGGCATTTGTTTTGGCGGTAAGCTGAGTTTTTGAAATGTTGTTATGTTGCTTTTGTATTGTATTTTGCATATCGGTGGAGTCTATGCGATATAAAATATCGCCTTCGTTTACAAAATCCCCCTCTTCAAAGTCACAGGACAATATTTCGCCCCGCACCAAAGAAATTATTTCATACCGTGAAATAGGTTCAACGGTGCCTGAGCCGCTGATTTTTAAAGAAATATCACCCCGCGTCACATTGGCGGACGAATATTGAGGCTCGGCATTGCCTTTTTTTCTGCCACGCGCCGAATATGTAAAAATCACGCCTGCAATAAGTAAAAAAACAATAGCCAATATGGCTATTTTTTTGTTAAATCTGAACTTCTTAATCTTTAAAAACAGTTGCTTCATATTTTTACCTCACTTTATTTAAAATAATAACCCTATATGTAATTTATCTTGAAATTCACCTACGCTCATTATAGCATAATAAATAACCTTTGAAAAGAGGGATAACCGCGTCAAATGTAAACAGTTTTTAAACTTTTAACGAATTAAAAACTGTTTTTGCACACCATAAGTTGTTTTTTGTCTGCACCCCCTTGCTTGAAATCGAGTATTGTGGTAAAATCATTCAAGGGGAGGCGAGTGCTATTTGAATAATTTTGGCGAGAAATTAAAGGAAGTTCTTTATTCGGTATTACCAATCACTTTAATTGTGTTGTTTTTGCATTTCACCATTGCACCTCTTGAAAAGACGGTTCTGTTTCAGTTTTTGATAGGCTCGGTATTTATTATCATAGGTTTGGCAGTCTTTTTAATAGGGGTTGACATCGGCATTGCGCCTATCGGAAATTTGTTGGGCTCGGCAATGACTAAAATGAACAAGGTTTGGATTATTGGTATCGGCGGCTTTTTGCTTGGGTTTTTTATAGCAGTTGCCGAGCCGGACCTTCTTATATTGGCAACCCAAGTAGACGCCGTGACAAACGGCATAATTCCAAAATTGGCAATCGTTGTTGTGGTATCGCTTGGAATAGGGATTTTACTTGCTCTTGGCTTTATCAGAATTGTGTTTAATTTTCCTTTATACAAAAGCTTTACAATTTTATACGGTATTATCCTTGTATTGTCATTTTTTTCAACGCCCGAATTTTTGGCGATTGCATTTGATGCTTCCGGCGCTACAACAGGGGCGCTTTCCGTTCCGTTTATTTTGGCGCTTGCGCTTGGCGTATCGTCTATGAAAAAAGACAGCGCCGCCTCTGAACAGGATAGCTTCGGGTTGGTTGGCATGGCATCGGCAGGGGTAATTATAAGCGTGCTTTTTATGAGCGTTGTTACCCGAACGGGCGAGGTCACCGGCGCTTTTGAAACGGAAATGGTTCAAACGCAAACCGTTATCCAAGCATTTTTAAAGCTGGTGCCATCCTCATCATTTGAAGTTTTTATGGCGCTTTTACCTTTAACGGTTATATTTTTGTTTTTCCATATAAAGGTCTTGCGTCTGAACAAAAAAAGATTTCGCAAAATTTTAAAAGGTCTTTTGTACACATTTATCGGCTTGGTTATCTTTTTAATGGGCGCTCATGCCGGGTTTATACGGGTGGGCGCTATTATAGGATACAAGCTTGCAACGCTTGAAACATACTCATATATTATCATCATGGCATTTATTTTGGGCGCCGTTACAATATTGGCAGAGCCTGCCGTTTATGTTTTGACGCACCAAATAGAGCAAGTTACCAGCGGCTATATTAAACGGCGCATAGTGCTGATTGCGCTGTCAATCGGCGTTGGGATTGCTATTATGCTTTCTGTTATTCGCATAATAGTGCCGCAAATTCAATTGTGGCATTATCTGCTGCCGGGATACATAATCTCTGTGGGGTTATCTCATGTTGTGCCCGAGCTGTTTGTCGGCATAGGATATGATTCGGGCGGTGTAGCGTCAGGTCCGATGGCGGCAACATTTATTTTAGCTTTTGCGCATGGGACGGCAGATGCGGTTGAAGGCGCCACAGTTTTGATAGATGGGTTTGGTATAATTGCAATGGTTGCGCTAACGCCCATCATTGCGCTGCAAGTATTAGGCTTTATATTTAAAATGAGGTCTCGAAAAGAAAGGTTGGGTACTGATGCATAGCGAATGCAGTTTTTATGAATTGTTGTGTGTAGTCGCAAACTATGGAATGGCGGATAAGGTGGTCAAAACTGCGAAACAAAACGGAGTTTTGGGAGCAACGGTTTTTTATGGACGGGGCATTATAAAAAGCGCTGTGCTAAGCTTTTTGGGCTTGGACGATTCAAGAAAAGAAATTATATGGATGCTTGCCGACAAAAGGTTTGCGGAAAATACAGCCGAGGCGCTTGTGAAAAGGTTTAGCTTTCAAAAACCAAATCACGGTATAGCTTTTTGTATTCCGATTACAAATGCTTGGGGCTTGGGAATAGATACATGCGATGTTGCGGAAAAACAGGAGGGTATGGTTATGAATAAAGTTATTTTTACAATAGTTGAAAAAGGCGAGGCGGAGGCTGTGGTTGAGGCAGCCACAAAAGCAGGCGCGCGCGGCGGAACAATAATTAACGCAAGAGGCTCGGGAGTTCATGAAACAAGCAAGGTCTTTTTAATGGATATAGAGCCGGAAAGAGAAATTGTTATGATACTGGCAAAAACAAATATCACCGACAACATTGTAGCAGCAATAAAAGAGGTTGCAAAACCCAATAAGCCGGGCGGCGGCGTTGTATTTGTTCAAAATGTGGGCAAGACATACGGCATTTATTCATAAAATAATTATTAAAGGGGCTGACGCATAATGCGTCAGTCCCTGTTTTTGGAGATTATTATACATTTGTTTGCTGTAAGCAATTCGTTTTCTTCGCTTTGTTCTACCCTTGCCCCATATTCAAGCATTAAATTCATAACTTGCTGAAAATCATCATTATTTAACTCTAACAAAACTTCACCGTTTTGTTCCTTCACTCCATATTTCTTCGCAAGCGCCGCGGCAGCTCCCTCAAAATCGTCCACCATTATTTTAACGCTTACAAAAGAAGGTTGGTCGTTGTCATGCACCGCTGTATAAAAGCTGCCGCCCGCGGCAGGCGCATTAGCCCTTGCAGCCCGAGGAGAATTTTGAGCATCCTCCCCCGCGTCATTTTCTACAGGCAAGGAAAACATGCGAGTTTCAGCCATTTCGGATGTAACCTCTGTTTCATCTGATTCGTCCGGTGGGGATTCTTGGCTTGAGTTTTCCTCAATTTTGTCATCTTTGGGCTGCTCTTGCAAAGCTCCCGTCCGTTCCTCCGGTTTGGATTTTTGCTTTTCGTTTGAACTGTTTTCCACCGCTATACCGTTTTGACCGAGTGAAAGGCTTTTATCTTGATTTTCTTCTATATTTTTTTGCTCCTTTACTTGTTCCGTAGGTTTATCGGGCAGGAGCGGCTCATTATTTTGTGTTTCAATCGGAGCGTCGTCAATATATGCGGTTTTTATTTGGCTTAAACTATAATAATTATAGCCCGTTCTGATAAGCAATAAAAGCAGCAGCCCCGCTGCAACCGCAGAAAAACCTTTTAACGGCGGTAGCGAAAATCGGCGTCCTTTTAAAGTATCGGTGCGGGCAGACAGCTTGCTTAAAAAATCAGGCGGGAGCGGCTCAGTCGGTAACACTTTTAGTTCTTCAACCACAGCGCAAAGCAGCCTGTGTTGCTCGGCGCAACTTGCGCATTGGCTTATGTGCAGATGCACCTCTTGCGTTTTATCCGATGGGAGCATATCGTCAATATATTCCGATAACAAGCTTTTTATATATTCACAGTTGTTTTTCATAAATGTTACCTCCTTTCCGAGTGATAACGCAATTTATGCTATCTACCTATTTTGACACTAATTCGGCGTGATTTGTTCCATATATTCTGAAAGCATCTCTTTTAACATATCCCTACCCCTGCTTATTCTGGATTTTACCGTACCGACGGGGCATCTTAATATTTCGGCAACCTCATCATATGAGCTGCCCATAATGTCACGCAAAACAACGGCGGCACGGTATTTATCCGGCAAAGCGTTTATTGCTTTTTTTATATTTTCCTTTTTTTCGTTGCTCAAGGCTTCGTCATAAGGTAAAGGTTTTGGGTCTTTAATCGTTTCGTCCGGTTCGTATATAATATTATTTTTCCTTTTTCTTTGCAAATCAATACATGTATTGTAGGTTATTCTGTAAACCCATGTGGAAAACAGGCTTTTTCCCTTAAATTTTTTTATGGAAGAATACACCTTTATAAGGGCCTCCTGGGCAGCATCGGAAGCATCGTCATAATTGCGCATCAATTTTAACGAAAGGTTAAATGCCAGTGGGGCATACTTTTCAATTAACCGCTCAAGAGCTTCTTTATTCCCGCTTTTTGCATCTTCAATTAAAGAATTTTCGCCCATTTTCAGCTCCGTTCCTGCTGCAAGTGCAATTTATTTTTAAAAGCCTATTACACCCTACTTTAATGATAACACTAATTACAACAATTTTCAACAAAAAACAAATAAATGCCGTTAAATATTTGTCATACGGATTTTGTCTAACCCGATTGGCGGGAATTAAGCAGCAAAAACGAAATTGCCAATATAAGCGGCATATCTTTATTTTCTTTATCGTCGGTAAGTAAAATTAACAATATTATTATAAGTATCGCATCATCAAAAGAAAGGCTGCCGAGCAAATTGTTTTTTTGCGAAGGAGCATTGTAACCATCTTGCTTTTCATCAATATTTTCAATCTTTTTTGGTTTGATTGTTTCTGCTTGATATGATTTTGTTATCGGCTGTTCTTCAAACGGGCTGTAATATCTTTTATACATTTTTAAGCTCACCTCCGGTCTGTTTAAATTTTTAGCGCCTATTTCGAGCGGTATAATTTGCAAATCGCAACCAGATTAATTGCGTCGTCAAGGTGTTTTTGTTTACTTGGGCTAACACACGGGCGAAGGGCGGACAGCAGGTTGATATGTGGGTCATCAAAGGGTTTGGCATCACTTGCTATATTGTTTAAAATGCCCTCTATTTTCTTTTTGCCTTCATCGGTAGCAAGCATATTTTTAAGCTGTTCTATTGCCTTATCTAAGTTTTCAGCCATATAATCACCTCCTTGTTTATTTCGAATATGCCTCACATTATACTGTATGGCGGCGGCATTTTACTTATTCGCAAAACCAATGCAATAAAAATCGGTATTTGCAAACATAAAAAAACATGATATAATATCTGCACAGCAGATATTATATTTGCTCCGCAGGAACTTATGCGCCGCCGGTATTTTCCTCACTATGTTCGGAAACAGCGATGCGCAATTATACCAAAATCCTTCGGATTTATGGTATAATATCTGCAAAGCAGATATATTGACTGGGGTGTCTATATTGTTATTTGCAATTGATGTTGGAAACACAAATATAAGCATGGGTTTATTTATTAAAGACGAGCTTGTTTCGGATTGGAGATTGGCAACGGACAATAACAGAACTTCCGATGAAACCGGGCTTTTGATTTTGCAGTTTTTTTCTTTTGCCGGCGTTGAAAAGGAAACGGTCGATGATGTTATAATATCATCGGTGGTTCCGCCTGTAATGCACTCACTAACGCTTGCAATCAGAAAATATATCGGGTTAGAGCCCATAATGGTAAATTCAAAAACAAAAACGGGGCTTAGCATTTTATATGAAAACCCCAACGAGGTTGGCGCGGACAGAATTGCAAATGCGGTTGCGGGCTTTTATTTATACGGCGGGCCGCTGATAATTGTGGATTTTGGAACAGCCACAACATTTTGCGCCATAACACAAAAAGGAGAGTATCTTGGCGGCATAATTTGTGCAGGAATTAAAGTATCAATGGACGCCCTATTTGTTAAGGCGGCAAAATTGCCGAGGATTGATATTGTAAAACCGAAGAACATTATAGGAAGAAACACCGTTGAAAGTATGCAATCAGGCGCCGTTTATGGATTCTCGGGGCAAGCTGATTACATAATCGGCAAAATGAAACAAGAACTTGGCAAAGACACAAAGGTTATTGCCACCGGCGGATTTGCGCGATTAATTGCAGGCGAGGTCAAGGGAATTGAACAAATAAATAATCGCCTTACGCTTTTGGGCTTGAAGATAATATATGATAAAAGAAAAGGCTAAACTGTCGGATAGGCAGGCGGCTTGCAAATATAAACAATAAATAACCGGGAGGGTAAATGTGAACAAAGAAAAAGTAGTTTTAGCATACTCGGGAGGGCTTGACACCTCAATCATTATCCCATGGCTGAAGGAGAATTATGACTGCGAAGTGATAGCGGTTTGCGGCGATGTTGGTCAGGGCAGCGAAACGGAAGGACTGGAGGAAAAGGCGTTAAAAACAGGCGCTGCAAAGCTGTATATCGAAGATTTGCGGGAAGAATATGTTACCGACTTTATTTTCCCTGCCCTAAAGGCTCAAGCGGTGTACGAAGGAAAATACCTGCTTGGCACTTCCCATGCGCGCCCATGCATTGCAAAGCGGTTGGTGGAAATTGCAAAAAGTGAGGGTGCAACAGCGATATGCCATGGCGCAACAGGCAAGGGAAATGACCAAGTTCGGTTTGAGCTGACAATAAAAGCACTTGCGCCGCATATGAAGATAATAGCGCCCTGGAGAATTTGGGATATAAAATCAAGAGAGGACGCAATAGACTATGCACAACAGCGAAATATCCCCATTCCTGTTACAAAAAAGGATAATTACAGTATGGACAGGAATATTTGGCACCTCTCCCATGAAGGGGCAGACCTTGAGGATCCATGGAACGAACCGAAATATGATAAAATTTTAAAATTGGTTGTAACGCCGGAACAGGCGCCTGACAAGGCGGAATATGTTGAACTTGAATTTGAGCGGGGGATACCCAAAAAAATTGACGGCGTTTCGTATACACCGGTTGAGCTTTTGGAAAAGCTAAACGAAATAGCGGGCAGAAATGCCGTTGGCATTACCGATATAGTTGAAAACCGCCTTGTGGGGATGAAAAGCAGAGGCGTATATGAAACTCCGGCAGGAACGGTGCTTTATACGGCGCACAAGGCGTTGGAATACTTGTGCCTTGACAGGCAAACGCTGCAATATAAAGAGGCAGTCGCTATTAAATTTGCCGAGCTTGTTTATGACGGCAATTGGTACACTCCGCTTCGCGAGGCGTTATCGGCATTTGTTGACGAAACGCAAAAAACCGTTACCGGTACGGTGCGCGTTAAGCTATACAAAGGCAGCTGCACAAGCGCCGGCGCAAAATCGCCCTATTCGCTGTACAGCGAAGAAATGGCAACCTTTGGGCAAGATGAGGTGTATAATCAAAAGGATTCGGAAGGTTTTATAAATCTTTTCGGGCTTCCGCTAAAGGTTAGGTCGCTTATGCTGGAAGAAAACAAGAGAGGAAAATAATTTATGGAAAAGCTTTGGGGCGGACGGTTTTCAAAAAACACCAACAAAAAAGTTGATGATTTTAACTCGTCAATCCGCTTTGATATGAGAATGTATCGGCAGGATATAAACGGCAGCATTGCGCATTGCGAAATGCTTGCAAAGCAAGGGATTATACCAAAACCCGATGCCAAGCTTATTGTTAAAACGCTCGGCGAAATATTAAACGACATTGAAAACGGCAAAATAACCTTTAGCGTTGAGGCGGAAGACATCCACATGAATATCGAAAAACTTTTGACCGAAAGGATAGGGGATACAGGTAAAAAGCTCCATACAGGCAGGAGCAGAAACGACCAAGTGGCCCTTGATTTAAGGCTTTATCTTAGGGATGAGTGCGAAAAGGTTTGCCGCCTTATCGCCGACCTTAAAAAAACCCTTATATCTCTTGCCGAACGGCATATTGATACCATTATGCCGGGATATACTCATCTTCAAAAGGCGCAGCCAATTTTATTATCGCATCACCTTATGGCTTACTGCGAAATGTTTTGCCGTGATACGCAGCGGCTTGAGCAATGTGTTGCAAGAATAAATATATCGCCGCTTGGCAGCGGGGCGCTTGCCGGAACGGTGTATCCGCTTGACCGTGAGTTTGTAGCCGCGCAGCTTGGCATGAAAGCGGTTACAAAAAACAGTATTGACGCAGTTTCAGACCGTGATTTTGCAATTGAAACATGCTTCGTTATGAGCATGATAATGATGCATATTTCCCGCCTGTCGGAAGAAATCATATTGTGGGCATCGGATGAATTCAATTTCATAGAGCTTGATGATGCGTACTCAACAGGCTCAAGCATTATGCCCCAAAAGAAAAACCCTGATATTGCAGAGCTTTCGCGAGGAAAAACGGGGCGGGTTTATGGTGATTTAATAGCGCTTTTGACTACAATGAAAGGGTTGCCGCTTGCCTATAACAAAGATATGCAAGAGGATAAAGAACAGGTTTTCGATGCAGTCGATACCGTTTTAATGACGCTCCCCATTTTTACTGAAATGCTTGCAACCATGAAAATTAACAAAAAAAATATGCAAAACGGCGTTAAGCGCGGGTTTATAAACGCAACGGACGCGGCAGATTATCTTGTTAAAAAAGGGCTGCCTTTTAGGGATGCACATAAAGTAATCGGCGAAATGGTGGCGCATTGTATAGCGGAAGGCAAACGCCTTGAACAGCTTACGATGGATGAGTTTAACAGCTTCAGCAATTTATTTGAAGATGATATATACCACATTTTATCGTACCAAGCTTGCGTTGATGCACGAAATGTAAAAGGCGGAACAGCGACAGAGCAAGTAACTGATGCAATTTTTAGGGCAAAGAAAAGCTTAAATCCTTAGACTACAATAACAAGGAGGTTTTGATTGAATATGAGATATATACTTTTAATCATGGTATTCATGCTCACCGGCTGCATGGCATCCGATAAATTGTCCGATGAAAATGCAATGCCGGAAACACCAAACAAACAAGGGGAGAAGATAGAATTGACAAACAAACCAATAGTGACCATAGAAATGGAAGACGGCGGGATAATCAAAGCGGAGCTGTATCCCGAAATTGCGCCAAACACAGTTAATAATTTTTTATCGCTTGTTAACAAAGGTTATTATGACGGCGTAATATTTCACCGTGTAATTCCGGGTTTTATGATTCAAGGGGGCGACCCGGACGGAACCGGCATGGGCGGTCCCGGCTACACCATAAAGGGCGAGTTCACCGCAAATGGCTTTAAAAACGATTTAAAGCATAAAAGAGGGGTGTTGTCCATGGCAAGAACATCCGTTATGGACAGCGCAGGCAGTCAGTTTTTTATAATGGTTGCCGATTATCCATCGCTTGATAACCAATATGCATCCTTTGGGAAAGTGACGGAAGGTCTTGACGTTGCGGACAAAATAGTAAGCGCAAAGCGTGACCAAAACGACAGACCGCTTGATGAGCAGAAAATGAAAAAGGTAACGGTAGAAACATTCGGAGTGGAATACCTTGAGCCTAAAAAGATGAAATAGAATAAAAATTGCATCAGTCTGCATAAAAAATTTTCGCCCATAGCAAATGCTATGGGCGAAACGAATGCAATAAGCGTAGCTACTACATGGTTTCTTCGGAATTGTCGTCTAAATCGTCATCACAATTTATAAAGATTTCTTCTGCGGCTTGCTGTGCCTTTTTAAGCCTTTCCGTAATGGCAACAAGCCCCTCCAACGCCTCAATGGCAATTGACATTTGCCCTGCCAAATGATAATACATAGCTTTATAATCCGCCATAAGTACGCTCCTTTTTAAAAAATCCAATTTGCAATAATTGGCACGCCCGGAGGGACTCGAACCCCCGACGAACAGATTCGAAGTCTGCCACTCTATCCGACTGAGCTACGGGCGCGTATATTAATTTGCAAATTATTGATAGACACTAATTATTTTAAAGCATGACGCTCATTTTGTCAAGAATTATCGCTTAATTTTATTTTTTCGTCAAGTAATTTTATTGCACAGCGTGCATCGGTTCTTGTTTTGCGCCGCATTTTGTCTGCCGTTTGTTTTATGTCATCGGAAATTTCACCATGATGAGCCATTAGTTCGTCAATCTTAGTCTTCATTTTTGAAACATCTATACTTTTTACATTTTCTTTGTGGTTTTGACCCAAGTATAACAGCATTGAATCCACCTTGGTGTCGTACGAAATGCCAAAAAGCGGCACCCCTGCAACTGCTGAGTATATAAGCGAATGCAGCCGCATTCCGATTACAAGCTTGCACCTTGATATTACCCCAATCAGCTCCGGCGCGGTGTAACAATCTTTAATGATTTCATAGCCCGATTTAATATACTTTGCAACATTGCAGCTTGCGTTGTAGTCTGTGCCGCTTTGCATCGAGATAAAAAGAGGGGTCAACCCGTATTTGCCGTTTATATAATCGCAAACCTCGGCAAGTTTGGTGTTAAAACCATTATCCGCTTCCTTCCATTGCCGAATGCATACTGCAAAATAACCTTTACCATTGTCAAGCTTTTCGCTTTTAAAAACATTGTCAACCAATGCATCATTTTCTGCTCTCAGCGAAAAAGCAGGGTCGGTTGTAATGGTTATTGCGGGGTGATTTGCACCCAACAGCTTTAATTCTTCAAAAGATTCCGGCTCTCGAAGGGTGATTAAATCAACTTTATTTAAAACTTTAGCTGTGCGTATTTTATTTTTTTTACCGCGAATGGGACCGATGCCGCTTGCATAAACCATGGCTTTCATGCCCGCATTTTTTGCCATGTTTATAACGGCAAGGTAATAAATAAGCGATTTGGTGCTTGTGACATCTTGAAGCAAACTCCCGCCGCCGCTTATTAAAAGCTTTGTGCGGCGCATATACCGCAGCACTTTTAAAAGATTAAACCTGTGCATGCTCCTTACACCGTATGCGGCGCCCGTTTCGGTTGGCTTTGCGGATAAAACGGTTATATCGACTTTAGGTTTTTCGCTTGTTAAATTGTTGATTATTGCATACAGCAACGAATCGTCGCCGGTGTTTTTATACCCGTAATAGCCCGATATCATTATGTCATACGGGCGCACTCTATCGATTGAAAGCAAGTCTGCGTATGCATCCTCACAATCATCTGCCATTTTTTTGACGGAATACATATCAATAATTATACTTCTGTTATAGTTGCCCATTTCTTCTCGCTGTGCCGGCGTTTTGTCTAAGACGGACACCACATCTTTGTATAGCCCTGATACTGTCGGCATTTCGCAGCCTCGGCAACAAAAATTTGTTTCAACCCCAACAGCTAATTTACCGCTGTCAAAAAGCCCGATATTGCCTTCGTTGCCGGCTATGATAACCGGCTTTGCCGCCGACATTGCCTCCAGCGCCGCCCTGCTTACCCCTATAAAAACATCCGCACACGAAATAAAATTGTTGATGTCTATTCTGGGTCCGGCAAGTATTATGCCTTTTCTACCAAGCTTCTCGTTCGCTTTTTGTACTTTGCGCTCCAATCGGTTGTAATCGTTGCCGCCGCCAACGATAACAAGTTCAAGGTTGGGGTGTTTTTCGCATATTTGAGGCATTGCCTCAACAAGCAAAAACGCAACTGCGCTGCGGTCGGTATCTATCCTACTGACATACACCGCTTTTGGCGCGGTTGGGTTTAGTCCAAATTCATCAATTACAACGGTTGATTTATTATCCGGCGCAAATTTTTCGGTATCTATACCGTTTATTGTTACCGTTATGTGGTTTTCGGGCACGGAGTAATTATCTTTTAAGTATTCCTTTATATCATCGCTCACCGCAATTGTGCGTTCGCCCCAGTTAGTTAAAACATTTAAAAGCGGGCCGGTTTTGAACACCCAATGAGCCGTCGTTATGAAGTTAAACTTTACGCTTTTTCGTATGATTGAGCATAAAAACGCCGGAATTCTTGCGTGAGCATGAACAATGTCAAACTTTTCGTGTTTTATCAGCTTATAAAGCCCGATATAAGCCCGAAACATTTTACCGACGCTTCGTTTATCGGTAGGCAGGCAAACATGCCGAATGTCGGCATCGGTAAGCTCCGGCACATATACCCCGCCGCTTGACACCACCACAACTTCGTTGCCGCGCCTTGAAAGTTCCTTTGAAAGTTCCGTTACATGAGTTTCGGCGCCGCCTATTTCCAATCCCATAACAATCATTAGTATTTTCATGTTAAGTGCCATTAGCCTTTCCGGCTCATAAATTATATTAAAATTTGTGCCTACTCGCTTATCGTGAGCCGGATAAGGCGTGTAAATGGCACTTTGCGCATGTGCGTTTCGCCAAAGGCGAAAATGTCGCACGCGCATAAATTCCGTCGGAGACAGATTAGTTTGGGAAAAACTGAAGGTTTTTTCAAACTAATAGCGCTCCATTCTTTAACATCCGCTAAGTATTAAATACTACCCCCACAAGCCCCTTGCCGGTGTGTGAGCCGATGCACGGACCAAGCTCGGCAGTCGTTATATCCTTAGGGGTGATTTTGCTCAACACCATTTGCTTTAAAAGCTCGGCATCATCAGGCGCGCTTGTATGCACAACCCAAACCCTTGTGTTATTTGGGTTCGTTACCTTTTCAAGCAATATTTCGGCAAGCTGTTCTATGCCCCGCCGTTTGCCGCGCGCCTTGCCAAAGCTGTCCAGCAGCCCGTCTTGTATGGTGAGAATAGGCTTAATGCCAAGCATTTCGCCGACAAACGCAACGGAAGGATTAAGGCGCCCGCCTCGTTGAAGATGCTTTAAGTCATCAACAATTAAAAACACTTCGGTCTTTTCTCGAATTTTGTAATATACTTCCATTACCTCGTCAAATTCCCCGCCCTCATATGCAACCCTTGCCATTTCGGCAACCGAGAAACCATACCCCGCGGAAAACGACAAGCTGTCAACCAAGGTAATGTTAGACGGTTTGCCGCTTTGCTCCTCGATTTCGTTTTTGACCATGTTGGCAATGTTATATGTGCCGCTGCCTTTTGATGATATGCTTACAAAAATTTGATGCTTATATTGGTGCAGGTTTTTACGAAATTCTTCACCGATGGCGCCGGCTGTCGGCATAACAGTTTTAGGCATACAGCTTGGATTTTCATCCATTATTTGAAACAGGGTGTGTAAATCAAGCTCTGTTCTGTCTAAATAAGTTTTGTCGCCTACTACAATTCCCATAGGCAACATTGATACATTATATTTTTTAAAGATTTCTTCCGGCAAGTCGCTTGCGCTGTCCGTTATAATTTTTACCGTCTGCATTAAAAAGCCTCCCTGCAGATTCCCTTAAAGGGTTTATTGCCTGCAATGCTTGCATGGCGCCGTTATTTTAAAAAAGCTCTTGCGAATACCTTCTGTCGAGGCTTCTGTATTGTATTGCCTCGGCTATGTGTTTTACGCCTATTTTGTCACTGCCGTCTAAATCGGCAACCGTTCGTGCAACTTTTAATATCCTGTCATGGGCGCGGGCAGACAACCCAAGGTTTTCAAACGCCGCCTTGAGCAATTCTTTTTCTTCCAGACCCAAAACGCAATATTCCCTTATTTTTGAGGCATAAAGCTGTGAATTTGAATAAATGCCTTGCTGCCCATATCGTTTAAGCTGTATCATCCTTGCATTGTTAACTCGCGCCTTTATTTGCGCGCTTGTTTCGCCGGTATGCGCGCTGTCCAAATCGGAATATTTAACGGCTGCAACCTCGATATGTATATCTATTCGGTCTAAAAGCGGTCCGCTGATTTTACCTCTATACCACGAAACTTGCGCCGGCGTGCAGGTGCATTCTCTGGATGTATCGCCCAAATATCCGCATTTGCATGGGTTCATCTACAAAACAACAAAACTCAGTTTCCCATTTGTTTTCCTTGTTTTTTTTGTTTTGATTACTCACTTTCTACAAATGCCCCCTCAACTTTTTTTATTATTTTTTTTGAAAACTTAATATAAATATCTATATTATCTTTATCAAAAAAAACTACTCTTTCAATAAACTTTTTGAAAAACTCTCTTTTATTTTCAAATGAAACAGAATCAAACAACTGCCCATTCATATGCTTAAAGATCTTAACAATTCTTTCTCTTTCAGCAATTTCTGTATTCTCTTCGAGTTCTATTTCTTCAGCATTGCTAAGTGCTGTTTTATTTTCTCTTTTTAGTTTTTCAATTTCTTTTATAAAAGTTTTTTGTGTATCAAGATCTTCTGTTAAAGAAATTGTTTTAACTAAATTATCTATTTTCTTATTATTAGCAGTAATAAGTTTATTTATTGCATTAAGTCTTTCTTCTCTTTCTTGTTCCCTTGTTTTAAGATCTTCATGGATTTTTCTATCTAACTGAATTATGTAATCTAAAACAAAAGATCCACTTAATACATCAAATACTTCTCGATCTACAATATCACACCTTACATTTTTAGAGTTACAAACACCACTGACTTTAGCATTATTACAATAATAATAATGATATGTTTTCTTACTATCTCTGCTGTCTTTTCTGCCATTCCTTCTTCTGCCACAAGCACACATTAGCAGACCTGACAAAAGATATGGGGATGATACTCTCTGAGGTTCATTTTTGTGATTTAAACTTAATTTCTTTTGTGCCTTTAAGAAAGTGTCAAGGTCAACAA
>JALOAJ010000003.1 GCA_023228885.1 Bacillota bacterium
GTTCTGAACACGCTTTAGTGTAAACGGAATAATTATCCAAGAATTTGTTAATACTTTTATCGCAGTGCAAGCAGGGCAACGCAGGAGTGCGACCCGACGCGTGCTGTGGCTTTAGGCGGTGAAACGGTGGACTGTAGGGTTCGCCGTTTTACATTTTTCCACTTCACCGATAATGCCCCGGCGGATAAACTCCCGCACCCACAGGTGCGGAACCCTCAAAATTTTATGCTACAAATCTATCTGCAAAATATATCATAATCTGACTATACGCCATGCTCCAATCGCGTGCTGGCATTGTCCACTTTTTCGTGATTTCCCTAACTGAAAGAAAAACTACCTTCCGTATAGAATCATCGGTGGGGAAAATCGCCTTTGCTTTTGTGAATTTCCACACCATTCGATGATATGCTTCCACTGCATTTGTCGTATAAATCAAGTGGCGTATCTCACTTGGAAACCCGAAAAACGTTGTAAGCTCAGCCCAATTTTCATCCCAAGAACGTAAAATCGCCGGGTACTTCTTATCCCATTTTTCCCGAAATTCCTCTTTTGCATACTCTGCATCATCAAGATTTACCGCACCATAGATTTTCTTCAGATCGACACAGATTGCTTTCCGTTCCTTGTATGAGACAAATTTCGTGGAATTTCTGATTTGATGGACTATGCAAAGCTGCTGCTTGGTCTTTGGGAAAACCGCATTTATCGCCTCGCTAAGTCCTTTTAAGTTATCGTGGCAGGCGATGAAAATGTCCGTGACACCGCGTTTTTTAAGGTCTGAACAGATTGACGCCCAAAAGGACGCACCCTCGTTTTCGCTTATCCATATCCCTAAAATATCCTTTTGACCATCCATATCAATACCCAAAACTGAGTAGACGCATTTGTTGACAATTTGATTATCTTTGCGAGTTTTGAACACGATTCCGTCAAAATAAATGATCGGATAAATGCTCTCCAACGGGCGGGACTGCCATTCTGTTAGTTGGGGCAGGATTTTGTCTGTAATTCTGCTAATTAAAGCCGGTGATGCATCCACTCCACAGACATCACGAAGGTGATCTTCTATGTCGCGGGTGGACATTCCTTTTTGGTACATGGCTATCACTTGGTGTTCTAAATTGTTGCTTTTTGTCTGATATTTGCCTATTAATTGCGGCTCAAACTCGCCGTTTCGGTCTCGTGGTACTCGGATTTCAGTTTTCCCCATTTGCGTTTGAAGCGTTTTTTTGTTGTAACCATTTCGGCTGTTTCCACTTAAATCCCCCTTGGAACTGTGTTTATCATAGCCTAAATGCTCTTCCATTTCTGCTTCTAACATTTCTTCAATTGTTCCACCGAATAAACTTTTTAACATCGCATGGATATCTTCCATACTCTCACATTCCTACGCCAATAATCTTGCGAGTTCGTTTGCTTTCTCGTTCATTGATGATCATCTCCTTATCGGATATTATTACCAATTACACGGAAGTCTAAATGTCCTCGCAAAGCTTATCCTTTTGCCCCCATTTTGTTTGTGTAAAAATCAGTATTAAAAATCCCTTGCCCACCTTTCGGTATTGCTACCATCAAGGTTTGCCTTGAAGTATCCGTCGTTTAATTCCAGTGTGCGATAAATAAGAAAATCATCAACAACATTTAACGATACACAATTTTCACTATCGATGATAAGTTCATTTTCGCTGCCATCCGTTTTCATTCTGTAAATTCGCCCGTCATGCATTCGGTTTGAGTAATAAATATAGCCATTATGCAGGTTTTCCAACCCAAATGCTTCGGGTGAAACCAAAGTTTTGTCTGTACCGTCAGTTTTAATTTTATACAGACTATTATCGCCGTTAAAGTCTGTATAATACACATAATCCAATTCTACATTAATATTGGAGGAATATTCATTATTAAGTTTAGTAATGTTTTCTCCGTTTAAATCCATTTTGTACAGGCTATCATTGTCCTCTGCATTTGAATAATAAATCCATCCGTTATCGATGGCAAATCCAACTATGCTATTGGCAAGCAAAACCCTACCTTTCCCATCTATGTCGGTCCTAAAAAACTTTCACCAATCGTTGTCATAGGCAAGTATATAAAATATATTTTGCTCAGTAACGATTAGGTTATCGACATTCTTATTGATAATTCTCCCATTTTTAGTTCCATCTTCTCGTATTCTCCAGACCTTTCCGGGAATTCCGGCTGTATAATATATCCAACCATCCATATAGTTTAGATGATAGCTGTAATGCCCTCTGACCAGTTGTTCATTTTCACTGCCATCCGGCCTTTTCTTATAAAGATGGTCGTTATCATCCCGATTTGTATAATAAATCCATCCATTATTAATTAGTACAAGACCACCCCTTTGGATGTTGCCATTTGTATTTCCTATCAGATGATTTTGTAAGTTGATGTTTTCTTTTACAGATGAACAGCTTGTTAGCAAAAACAAGCATAGCGCTATGCACCAAACAAAAGTTACAGTGGCTTTTCTTTTCATACCAATACCTACCTTCCTGACTTTGCTAAGTCAATACCGTATTGCACCCAAAATGAATCTGTATATGGGAACCCGCCATTCCTCTTGCATTTTATAGTTCCAGTCTCCGTAAGACATGCCGATTAGGAAGGTTACAGAATCTTCAAAATAACTCCCTTCGCCAATTTGGTGCGCAAACTTCATTATACCCGTCTTCATGCTTTGTTGATAGTCAATCGCTGATTGTGCGTTGATATGAAGTTGATTCATAACCTCATCTTGCGCATATTTTATTGGCGTTTCATTTCTTGCTAACCGTCTAATCTCATTTGCTGTATTGTGCAATTCATCTCTATTGGACTGGCTGTCTGTACTCATCCACCGATTTCCTAAGTCCACCAGAATTTTGTAGGTACCTGAGTTCTCTCCAAACTCATCCCTATCTTTTGGTTGCGTAACACTCGTTTTAACCTCTTTTGAAATTAAGCTATTATTAGATGAATAATTTCCGCTGCTGCTAAGGCTATACCGCTCATTATTAACTAATGCCCCATAATCCCTTGCTTTGATTACATCATTGGTTTCATTTGCATTATACCATTGTTTTTTATAAATGTCACCTACTTTATTTTGGTGTTCTTTCGGTGAGCCATAGTATTTCATTGGCTGGGTTCGTTCAATATCAGTTCTTGCGGCAAGGTTCATTGCAAGCGGGTTGTTTACAAGCGGTGGCAAAGTTACATGGGAAGCCCCATTTTTTACAACCCCCTCGTTAATCGCAGCAGACCGCTTAAATGTGTCTATTATCGGCGGCTTGGTTGTCCGAAATGATGTATTACCATATACAGGATGTGCAAAGTTTTCGTAAATGTTCTTTTTAGAATTTCTTGTTGACATGCTATTAACCTCCTTTTTGCAAAACAATGATATTCACCAAGTAGAATAAATTTAATCTTGCGTGGTGTTTGTTTTGCATTGTTATTGCCATACCATATTATACCATATATTTCGCAAAAAGTTTTCCGCACTTTTTCCACAGTAATAATTCAGACAGTTGATGTGCGAAATAAAATAGCAAGCTTAAGCAGCTCGTTTTCGATAAAACTTTATTATCAGAAATGTGGCGAATAAAGTTCCTTATTTAATTTCAGTTATGTATAACTTGTTGATCGAGCCTAACGCATCGTGAAAACAAAGGGCTGTAACGGTGAATTTGCCCTTATGTGCCGATTTTATAGTAAGCATTTTCTGGTGAGCGAAATAACAGGTACAACAGGAAAAAATCGAAACTTAAACGAAGATTTTACTTTTAGGTTGGTAAAACCAAAGGGTATAAAAATTTTATTGACAAAAACATCATTTTATTATATAATATTTTTACTGTCAAAATACATGATGTTTATTATTACTCAAACAATTGGGAGGATATTAAGATGGTTAGAACTTATCAACCGAAAAAAAGAAAGAGGAAGAAGGAACACGGGTTTAGAAAAAGGATGGCAACATCAAGCGGGAGAAAGGTTATTGCTCGCAGGCGCGCAAAAGGTCGTGCTCGTTTAACGGCATAAGTTAGGGTGAAAAACACTATTTCGCTTAACCAAAATATGCTGTTTAAACGGCTTTATTATCGTGGAAAGCGTCAGCATAGCCCGATATTAGTTATGCACAGTATGCCGAACAGATTATCTTGCAATCGCCTTGGAATAACAGTCAGCAAAAAGCTTGGAAAGGCTGTAAAAAGAAACAAGGTGCGCAGGAGGATTTATGAGGCATTCCGTTTATATGAGCCTGTTTTGAAAGTCGGCCATGATATTGTTATTGTTGCAAAACAAAAGGCTTTGTTATCAGAGTTTGGTCAGTATTATAACGAAATTGGCGGGGTTTTAAAAAGGGCTAACCTGTTTAAATAGCATTTTATATTTTCATTAAAAGCGCCTTGCCAATTTGAAATAGGTGATTTTTTTAGGTATTGGCGTTTATCAAAGGAAATTAAGCGGTTATAAATAATTAATTGCCGCCTTTTTTAGAAATTGGGCTGTTTATATGAAATATATTTTCATTGCATTAATAAAATTTTACAGGCGGGCGATTTCACCATTAAAAAAGCCTTGTTGCCGCTTTGAACCTTCGTGTTCTTTGTATGCGCTTGAGGCGTTTGAGCGCTATGGGGTGTTTAAAGGGTTATTTTTATCTGTTAAAAGGGTTTTGAAATGTCACCCTTTTTGCAGCGGAGGATATGACGCCGTTCCGTGAGCGGTTGCCATGATAAATACGCTAAAACGGTGTTGAAATGCAATTATTTTTCAAAGATTAAAAAGCAAAAAGCGATTTTGTGCAGTATTTTAAAACAAGTATGGAGGTATAAAAGGGCTGGATTTTCGAATTTGTAAATCTGACCGGTGGTATCTCCGCTAAGACAAGTAAAGGGGCGCATGCATGGGATTTATTTCAAGACCGTTTGGATTATTTTTGTTTTGGCTTAACAATTTGCTTGGCAATTATGGTGCGGCATTAATCTTTTTTACCCTAATTGTTAGGATTATTTTGTTACCGCTTTCATTTAAACAGCAAAAATCAATGCAAGATACGCAAAAAATTCAGCCTGAATTGGCGCAATTAAGGGAAAAGTATAAAAACGACAAACAAAAGCTAAACGAAGAAACAATGAAGCTTTATAAAAAACATGAGATAAACCCTGCGGGCGGATGTTTCCCGCTTTTGATACAGTTTCCCATAATAATAGGGTTATATCAAGCAATAATAAAACCGTTGACCTATATGTTCGGTTTATCCGAAACGCAGCTCTCGATGCTTATTGAAAAGGTGAACGAAGTGTTGGTGTCAAAGGGGCAGCAAGCGATTGGCGGAATAGGTCGTTTTGAAATTGCGGTTGCGCAAAATATGAAATATTTATCTGCGGAAACGCTTGAATCGGTTGGCTTATCGGCTGCTAAATTAATTAATTTTAACTTTTTAGGTCTTAATCTTGCAGAAGTGCCGAACTTGAATTTTATAACTGTTTTATGGATTATTCCCCTTTTGGCCGCGCTTACAACCTTTCTTTCAACAAAGGTTTCAACAGCCGCCAACGAAAGCAGTAAAACTGAAGATAGCGCGGCATCTACTATGAAAACAATGAATGCTATTTTCCCGCTGATGACTGCGTGGTTTGCGTTTTCAATGCCGGCCGGTGTTGGGTTTTACTGGATATTGGGCAATGTAATACAAATAATTCAACAGCTTGTACTTAATAAATATTTTAGCATAAAGGCGGAAAGAAATCCGCTTGTTATTGATAATAAACCTTTTAGGGGAGGAGACGGCAAACACAGATGAATCAGATTAAAATAAGCGCAAAAACGGTGGATGAGGCAATTAGAAATGCTTTGGATGAGCTTGGCGAAACACTTGATAATGTTACCATAGATATAGTCGAGGAAGGCACTAAAGGTCTTTTTGGTTTGGGTGGAAAAGAAGCGGTTGTTATTGTAACTGCTAAAGAAAAGGAAGAATCGCAAATCCAATTGGCAAAAAGTTTTGTTGATGGGCTTATTGATAAAATGGGCTTAATTTGCGAAACAGAGGTTAGCGATGATGAAGGTTTTATAAAAATTATCATTACAGGTTCGGATGTCGGTGGTATAATAGGCAGACGGGGCGAAACTTTGGATGCGGTTCAATATCTTACAAATCTTTATGTTAACAAAGGAAAACATGGCGAAACCTATAAAAGAGTTCTGATTGATTCAGAAAATTACCGGGCAAAGCGCGAAGCAACCCTTGTTCGTCTTGCGAACAGTATGGCGGCAAAAGCGCTAAAAAACCATAGGGATATGATGTTAGAGCCGATGAATCCTTATGAAAGAAGAATTATTCATTCCACATTACAATCAAATTCAAAAATTATTACACGGAGTGTGGGTGAAGACCCAAACAGGAAGATAATTATCAGCCCCAAATAATCGATAATTTGCTGTGCGGAAAATCTTATCTTTCGCTTTATATTCGGCTGAGTTAGACGAAAAAGGAATGTATGCATGAACAATAGCGCCATCGCGGCAATTGCAACTGCTCCGGGAACAGCCGGCATAGGAATCATTCGGATTAGCGGAGATGATGCGCCGCAAATTGCTAAACAGGTTTTTAGCAAACCGATTATTGAAAACAGAAAAATGGTTTATGGCTCAATACTTCACGGCGACAAGGTTATTGACAGGGGTTTGGCTTGTTATTTTAAAGCCCCGAACAGCTATACAGGTGAGGATATTATAGAGCTTTTTTGTCATGGGGGCATTGTAGTTTGCAAAATGGCGCTTGAATCGGTATTGTCGTGCGGCGCTGTTTTGGCACAACCGGGAGAGTTTACACGCCGTGCATTTTTAAACGGACGCATGGATTTGGCACAAGCGGAAGCAGTTGGCGATTTAATCGACGCAAAAACAGAATCTGCGGTTTTTGCCGCCACAAATCAGCTTGACGGCAAGCTGTCAAAAAAAGTGTCTGATATAAGGTCTAAAATTATGGATATTACCGCGCACCTTGCGGCGACTTTTGATTTTTCCGACGAAATAGAGCCGATTTTAAGCGAAGATTTGTTGTCTGTGCTTGAAACGGTAAAGATTGATATTGATGCGCTTTTATCGACTGCTGATGATGGCTTGCTAATTAAAGATGGCATAAATGCAGCAATTGTCGGGGCGCCGAATGTCGGAAAATCCAGTTTTTTAAATTTGCTTGCGGGTGAGGACAGGGCAATTGTAACGGATATTGAAGGAACAACGCGAGATGTGCTTGAAATAGGCGTCAATATAAGGGGCTGTCGGCTAAACCTTCTTGATACTGCCGGAATTCGCAAAAGCCCTGATGTTATAGAACAATTAGGCGTGGAAAGGTCTGTCGGCGCTATTGAAAAAGCAGACATTGTATTTTTGGTTGTTGACGGTTCAAGGGAATTAAACGCGCTTGACAAACGGGTTATTTCACTTATTGATGGAAAAAACACCATTTGCATAATAAATAAATGCGATTTGCCGAAAAAGATTACTGCTGTGCCTTTTGAAAATAAGTTTGAAATTTCAGCATTGACAGGGTTGGGCTTAGATGAATTGTTATCTTTTATTTTTCAAAAATATTCAAAAGGGCATCTGTCTGCAAAAGTTTTAATTACAAACAATCGGCATAAAGAGGCGCTTATTTATTCAAAAAAGTTTATAAATAGTGCAATTTCTTCAACAACAAAGGGCTTGCCTGCCGATATTATATTGAGCGATTTGGAGCTTAGCCTTACCGCATTGGGCGAAATAGACGGGATGTCGGTGGGAGATGAAATATTAGAAAATATTTTTTCGCGCTTTTGCATAGGGAAATAAAAGCGTGGGAATGCTTGATATATTTATATAAATCCGAGGTGATATATAGATGGCTAATAATAAAGAGAAAAGGTTTTGCACAAGCATTGGCGGTCAGGCGGTGTTGGAAGGGGTTATGATGAGAAGCCCTAAAAGTACCGCCACTTCAATAAGAAAAGCTGATGGTGAAATTGTGACCAAAACCGAAGAAACCAAATCAATTTCACAAAAGGTTAAGTTTTTAAAGCTTCCAATAATCAGGGGCTGTGTTGCTTTTATCGAAAGCATGATTATAGGCACAAAGGCGCTTATGCTGTCGGCTGAATACTTTGATATCGAGGATGAGGAAGAATCAACTTCTAAATTTGATTTATGGGTTGAAAAGGTGTTTGGCGAAAAGTTAAAAGGTTTTGTTATTGGTTTTTCCATAATAATATCCCTTTTTTTTAGCATTGGTCTTTTTATACTGATTCCTGCATTTATAACAAGCCTTTTAAAAATACAAAGTAACAGCGTTAAAACCTTGGTAGAGGGCGGGATAAAGCTTTTAATCTTCTTTGCCTATTTAGTCGGGGTGTCGAAGCTAAAGGATATAAGGCGTGTTTTTGAGTATCACGGGGCAGAGCATAAAACTATTCATTGCTATGAATCGGGTGACGAGCTTACCGTTGAAAATGCAAAAAAACATTCAAGGCTGCACCCGCGCTGCGGAACAAGTTTTTTGTTTATTGTGCTCATTATAAGCATTGTGTTGTTTTTGGCAGTTCCTAACAGCGCAAGTTTATCGTGGGGTTCTCGTGCGCTTTACAAAATAATTTTATTGCCGATTGTTGCGGGGTTTGCATATGAAGCAATTAAATTTACCGGAAAACACACAAATACATTAACAAAAATAATCAGCGCGCCGGGTATGGCGTTGCAGTATATAACAACAAGCGAGCCGGATGACAAGCAGCTTGAGGTTGCCATTGCCGCGCTAAACGCCGTAAAACCGCCGGAGAGAGAATTGGCAGCGTGGTAATTGGCGAGCTGATTGAAAAATCGAATAATATATTAAAAAAAGCAGGTATTTCCGGGTATAACCTTGACACTCATGTATTGCTTTGCAAATACTTAAGTGTTGATAGGTTATACCTTTTACTAAATAAAGATGTCAAAATAAAGAATTCAGGCGAGTTTTTAGATATGGTGAAAAGGCGTGCGGCCTACGAGCCGGTAGCATACATAACCGGCGTGAAAGAGTTTATGTCGCTTGAATTTAATGTTACGCCCAATGTGCTGATACCAAGAATTGAAACAGAAATATTAGTTGAAAATTTAATCGAATATATCGGAGACAGCCATTTATCAATGTTGGAAATCGGAACAGGCAGCGGATGTATCTCAATCAGTTGCGCGCATTATTGTAAAAACCTTTCGGTTGAGGGCATTGACATTTCACAAAAGGCAATTGATGTTGCAAAGCAAAATGCAAAGAAAAACAGGGTAAAGGGAATAAATTTTATGCAAATGGACATTTTGCATTCAACTCCCAAGCGGCAATATGACATAGTGGTTTCAAACCCGCCCTATATTAAAAGCAGCGATATTGGGGGGCTTATGAAGGATGTAAAAGACTATGAACCAATAATCGCATTGGACGGCGGCGTCGATGGCTTGTTATTTTACTCGGTGATTTCAAAAAAAGCGCCGGCAAAAAAAATGATTGCTTTTGAAGTGGGGGAAGGACAAGGCGATGCGGTATGTTCTTTTCTTTTGGAAAATGGGTATGTGAACACAAAAAAAGTAAAAGATCTGTCAGGAATTGAAAGAGTTGTCTTGGGGTTTGGGAAAATTTAAGAGCAACTACCGAAAAATGTATTTTACAATAATATTAAATTGCTTGACATTTCTATAGATAATGCTAAAATTAAAATATGAGCAGTTTATCTATTTTATATATTTTTGCTAAGGAGGAAAGTCTATTATGAAGGTTAGAGTAAGAGTTATGTCGATGTTGCTTGCGATTATGTTTGTTTTCTTCGGCATTGGTGTCACATCAACAGCTGCTACATACAGCGATGTTAAGGAAACTTCAAACTATTATCAGGCTGTTTCATTGCTTTCGGCATTAGGGTTATTAAAAGGCTATGAAGATGGGGATTTTAGACCAGAGGGCGAAATTACACGCGCCGAATTTGCGGCTGTTGTTGTTAGGGCGCTTGGTCAGGAAGAAACATCACAATCATCCCAAGGCGCAACGCAATTTGTTGATGTTGCTAATGATTTTTGGGGGTCGGGATACATAAATGTTGCAACGAACTTTGGCATTATCAACGGCTATGGTGATGGCAATTTTGGTCCGGACGACAAAGTTACATATGAACAGGCAGTTAAGATGGTGGTTTGCGCTTTGGGCTATGAGCCGCTTGCATTGGGCAAGGTTGGAAATGACCCGGACGCTGTTTGGCCGGGAGGGTATCTCGCCGCTGCGGCAGAACTCAATATAGTTACCGGTGTTGCCGGCGTTGAAGGCACTCCGGCTAAAAGGTGGCAGGTTGCACGGCTTGTTTACAATTCACTTGATGTTAAACTTATGGAAAAGTCTGTGCTGCAAGGGCAGGACCGTTTTATTAAAAGTGATACAAAAACATTGCTAAGCGATAAACTGTTGGTTTATTATGATTTGGGCGAATTTCGCGCTAATACCGTTGAAACAGTTTCAGCATCGGGTGCAAAAGCGCGTGCAGGCGAAGTTATAATTTTTTCTTCAACACTTAGAAATGAAGAAGTTTATAAAGACGGCGGTGTTAATACCGCTAATTTAATAGGCAGGAGCATCAAGTATTACTATACAGAAAGCCCCGATGGGGTTAAAACTTTGCTGTATATAGAAAATAGGACTGATTTGTCTGATGTGCTTGTTATTGATTCTTCTAATATTGAAAGTCACACCGGCACCTTCTCAAAAGGTTTGACTATTAACTACTGGCAAGACAAGGATAATGATGTTAGACTAAGCACCGTTGATGTAATAGAAAACCCCACCATAATGGTAAACGGCGGCGCACCTGATGCAGGCATAAATGAGGATGCGCTTTATCCGCTGTCAGGCAGCATTGAACTTGTTGATTCAAATGGCGATGGCGCATATGATGGCATTTTTATTACCTCATATGAAACTTATGTCTTAAAATCAGTAAATTCTTCTACAAAAGAGATTGTTGACACTTATAGAACTTCAGCGCAAGGCAACACATTGAAGCTTGATGAAGACAGCTCTAACAATTTAATTGACATAAAGCGGGCTGACGGCACAAAGCTTACATTCTCGGGGCTTTCCAAGTGGAATGTTCTTTCGGTTAAAAAAGGCCGCAGCGGCAGCAGAGATGTTTATGACATTATCGTATCAAACGCTTCGGTAAAAGGAACTGTAACCGGGGTTGAAGATGAACAGTCAATTTTAATTAACGACAAAAAATATGAGGTATCTCAATATTATTTGAAATATGCAAACGAGAAGCTTGAGATTGACGACAGCGGTAATTTCTACTTAGACAAAGACGGCAAAATAGCAGGTGTTGAAAAAACTGCCGCAGCAAGCAGCAATTACGGTTATCTTGTAGGGATTGACTATAAGTCGGGGGTTTATAAATTCAGCATGCTCACACAAGGCTCCACAAGCGTTATGACATATAACGGAATTAGCAGGGTGCGAATAGACGGGGAGCTTTATACATCCGATAACGGCGTAAATTATTTAAGAGGCATAGTAAATAATGAAAGCATAAATATCAATGTTGATTTAAAAGGTAGGGAAGAAACGGTTGGGAATTACACCCCAATGCTTGTCAGATACACGCAAAACGATAAGAAGGAAATTACTTCCTTGCAAACTGTTGAATCAAGCGATTTGAATTTGCATAACTTTGGCGATAAAAGCACAACACAGTTTAAATATTCTACTGATAAATATAAGTTTACCGTAGGCACAGATGAGATGTTCAGAATCAGCACCAACACAATGGTTTTTGTTGTTCCTTACGATAGGTCTAACTCAGATATATACGCTCGCAAAGACTATAAGTTCTTTAAAAACAGTGAAAGCTATTATGTTGAAGCGTATGACACTTCGGGTGACTTCCACACGGCAAAAGCAGTAGTGGTATATGATTCAGGGGTGGTTGAAATAAACTCCAGCTCACCGGTTGCTATTATACAAGCAAAGCGCGCCGAGGCGAATTCGGACGATCCGGATTATGACGGAAAAATAGACGCCTATGTTTTTGGATATCAAAACACTGGCAGCAGCAAGAGTATAACAGCAAAATATAGTGATTTGTCAGGCTATAATATTGGTGATGTTATAAGGTATGAAGTCAATGCCAAGGGGTATTTGGAATTGATAGAAAAAGTTTATGATGTAACAGGCGACATGGAGAATGTTTCAATTTCAACAACTACGGATAGTACAACAGGTTATAAACTCAACCTCAATAGCGGGCTGCTTTACAATGTGGACGATGAAGGCGGGGAAACAATACTGCTTACCAAAGTGACCGACCCCAATAATGCCAACAAGAATGATTTTGACTTTAAAATCTTGTCGTCAACAATCGCTTTGGGGTACGATGCAACGCTTAGCAGCAGCAGGAGAGTTTATCCTTTAGATGGCGAAAGTAAGTTTGTGTATTCAACGCTTGACAGTTACACGGCATCCGAACAAACCGAAACGGTGGTTGCGCAAGAAGTGTTGGTAATTCAAGTTTTACGAGATGGCAACATTACACAATCATGCGTATATGTAATCAAGAACAGATAGCTTAGCCAACGGGCGGATGTTGCATTAAGCGGAAATTGGGGCTTATGCACCTAAACAGCTATATTTAATAGTTTCGTTGAAAGGGCTACATTTACCTAATTGTAGCCCTTTTTACTTTGATGATGTTATAAAAATGCAAATGCAAACACCCGATTGCAAAGGAGGAAGTGTTAATGAAGAACAAACCAAATATTGTTTTAATTAATTGCGATGATTTAGGATATGGAGACCTTGGATGTTATGGGTCCAGCCTAAACCGAACGCCTGTTATTGACAAATTAGCGAAAGAGGGAGTCCGTTTTACTGATTTTTATGCGGGCTCATCTGTTTGTTCACCATCGCGAGGCGCTATGTTAACAGGGTGCTATCCCAAAAGAATCGGATTTGCCAGCTTTGAAGGCAGGTGTGTTTTGTTTCCCGGACAAGGCATTGGTCTAAATCCAAGTGAAACAACTATTGCAACCATGCTAAAGGCAGAGGGATACCAAACTAAGCTGATAGGAAAATGGCATTGCGGTGACCAAGAGCAGTTTATGCCATTAAATCACGGTTTTGACGAATACTATGGGTTGCCTTACAGCAACGATATGGGCAGGCAAGCAGGCGGCAATCCGGACTACCCTCCATTACCGCTCATCGAAAATGATGATGTGCTGGAAGAACAGCCGGACCAATCTTCACTAACCGTTCGCTATACAGAGCAATCGGTGAAATTTATAAGGAAGAACAAAGACCGCCCGTTTTTTCTTTATTTAGCTCACATGCATGTGCATTTGCCATTGTATATTCCTCAATGCTTTGCAGATAAATCTCAAAACGGTGATTATGGTGCAGCGGTAGAATGCGTTGATTGGTCTACCGGTGTGATTTTGCATGAACTTGAAAAGCTTGGGTTGGACAACAATACATTAGTTATTTTTACTTCGGATAATGGCGCAAGGGGAGACTATGGCGGGAGTAATGCGCCCCTTCGCGGCAGAAAAGGCACTTCGTGGGAGGGCGGGTATCGCGTGCCATGCATTATTCGTTGGAAGGGTAAAATTAACCCGGCAATTTGCAATTCGTTGGTGGCATCGATGGAGTTTTTGCCTACAATTGCAGCAATTACGGGGGCGCAACTTCCGAAGAACCAAATTGACGGCTATGACATATCAAGGTCTTTAATGTGCGGCGGGGAATACCCTCGTGAAACTATGTTGTATTATAATAGAGAGAATTTAGAGGCAATACGATATAAAAGCTGGAAACTGCATATAAATCACTCTAATAAATATAATAACAGCAACGAGCAGGCGGTAGAATTGTATAATTTAGAAACAGATGTTGGCGAAACTACCGACATTGCCAATGAGCGCCCGGAAATTGTTGAAGAACTTAAAGCTTTGTTGGATTACCATCGAAATGACCTTGGGGATTCGTTTGTAAATATAAAAGGCGAGAACATACGGGACATTGGCAAAGTTGAAAACCCAACAATGCTGACTGAGTATGACGAAAATCATCCATACATAATTGCAATGTATGATAAAAGCGACAGAGGTTGAAAAGCCCGTTGCTTATTGTAAACATCTTTTGATAAGGAGCATATATTTATCTAAGCAGTAAAAAGCCCCGAGCGATTTTTGAAAATCGTTCGGGGATTTTTGGTTTTGTTGATTTTTTTAACCCACTAAAGTAAATTTAACGACAAATAAAAGCGCTATAACCCATGTAATTATATTTGTCTCTTTAATTTTACCCGTTAGAACCTTTAACAATATGTATGAAATAAGCCCGAATGCAATTCCCGTTGCTATGGAGTATGCAAATGGCATCATAACGATTGTCAAAAAGGCAGGAATAGCTTCCGTCATGTCAACAAATTCGATTTCCTTTATAGTGCTAATCATCAAAACGCCCACAAATATTAGCGCCGGCGCTGTTGCAGCTGAAGGGATAATTCCTACAAGCGGCGCAAGGAAAAGCGCTAATATAAACAATAGGGAAGTGACTAATGACGCCAGACCTGTTTTTGCGCCTTCTGATATGCCGGCGCTGCTTTCAACATAAGTTGTAACGGTTGATGTGCCCACACATGAGCCTACAATCGTTGCAATCGCATCGCAGGCAAGAGCTTTCTTCATGTTCGGCAGCGTTCCGTCCGGTCTTAACATATTTGCTCTTCTTGCAGTACCTAAAAGGGTCCCGATTGTGTCAAACATATCAACTAATGACAATGCAATTACAACCGTTAAAAGGCTTAATAATGTTGACCATATGCTTCCATCGCCAAGCTTTAAAAGCCCGGCAAAGTCAAAGTTAAACAAGCCATGCTCCTTAAATGCCGCAAAATTGGGCAGCGAAACGGCAAAACCGCTTATTTTTGTTACTCCCAAAGGAATACCGATAATGGTGCTTATAATTATGCTTATGAATAATGCGCCTTTTACTTTAAGTTTATAAAGAATACCAACAATTATCAAACCGATAATTGCCACAGTTGCACCTGCAATTTCCGGTGTCCATTCCGTGAAGTTTGCCATGGCAACCAAGGTTGCTTCGTCACCGACTATAATCCCTGCATTCTTTAAACCTATTAGCGTGATAAAAAGCCCGATTCCCGCAGAAATTGCAATTTTAATGTTATTGGGTATTGCTCTTACAATTGCCTCACGCAAACCTACTATTGTGATCAGAAGAAATAATACCCCCGAAATAAATACTGCCGCAAGCGATTGACTGAATGAATACCCAAGCGTTAGCACCATGGTGTATGCAAAATAAGCATTTAGACCCATGCCGGGCGCTTGCGCAAAGGGAATTTTCGCATACAGCGCCATCAGTATTGTTCCCACAAACGAAGCGATACAAGTGGCTATAAACACGCTATCGCGAACTGCGGCTGCTGTATCAGCCTGTCCCATTATATTGAATGGGTCGGATAAAATCGAGGGGTTTACAAATATAATGTATGCCATTGCAAAAAAAGTTGTAATGCCTGCGATAATTTCCGTTTCAAAGGTTGTGCCTTTTTCTTTTATACCGAAAAACTTTTCCAAAACGAATCTCCTCCTATGTAAGATTTTTTACTTGATAACTTTATCATATTACAAATATATATGCAATAGTGTAATTGACTTTTTATAAACTTGTGATAAAATATCATTATGCGGTTTAGGCGAAATGCCATTAGTAAAGTAACGGACGAGGGGTTTTTTATGGATAAACGATATCAAATAGAAATTGCAGGGCTCACACGCAGTCTTCAGGTTTGTAAAGTGTCTGAAGGGCTTTCAATTGCAGCATTTGTTATTTTTGGTGATGTGGAAATGACGGTGTCGGCAGCCCGTGAGCTTTTGAAAAAGGCTCCGCCTCACGACATTCTGATAACTGCTGAGGCAAAAGGAATACCGCTTGTTCATGAGATGGCGCGGCAAGGGAATGAAAGCAGGTACATTATTGCAAGAAAAGCAATAAAGCTTTACATGAAAAACATATTCTCGGTTGAGGTTCAATCAATATCAACGGCGCGCAAACAGCAGCTATTTATTGATGGACAAGACGCGCAGCTTATGAACGGAAAAAAAGTGCTGATTATAGATGATGTTATCAGCACCGGGGGTTCGTTGTTGGCAGTTGAAAAGCTTGTGAAAAAAGCAGGGGGAGAGGTTGTCGGCAAAATGGCAATACTTGCGGAGGGCGATGCAAAATATCGGGACGATATAATCACGCTTGCATACTTGCCGCTTTTGGATAACGAAGGAAACCCAATAAAATAAGCTGCCAAGGTCAAAACAATAGGGAAATATCATTGATATTTCCCTATTGTTCGGATTTATGTTTTTTAAAATAGTAATCAAACGCCAACCCGCCGATAATTATTATTGCAGTTATTGAAACTGCGGCTTCTGAAATATATTTTGAAAGCAATGAAATATAAAAACTACCGTATTTTGCATGAACATTGAGCAGGTGCAAAGCAAGACCGACACACATAAGTAAACATGAAAGCCGCATTCCGTATATAATGATACGGGAGGATATGTCGGATAACTCTTTGAATCTTCGATGAATTTTATTTATCATGTTGGGCAGCCTCCCTTTTTATAAGAACATTTTATCACAAAATATGCATAAATGCAAGGAAAAATGATTGCCTGTTATGGCGCTTTTTGGCGCGTTTAAGGCATTTTATTAGAATATTCGCCTACAAATTTCGGGCGGGAAAGGCAGAAGATTACAAACATGGAAATCGGCATATCAACAGCTTGTTTTTATCCACTTTATACAGAAAAAACAATTCAAATAATATCAAATTTGGGTTGCGGGCTTTGCGAGGTTTTTTTGGAAGCCGAATATGAGTACAACAAAAGCTACATTGATATTTTAAAAGAAAAGATGAATTTTTATAATGTTCAAACGCATAGTGTGCACGCCTTTTGCGCAACATTCGAACATCAGCTTTTTTCGGAATATGAGCGGCGCAGGCATGATGCGCTCAAAGTGTTTGAAAAGGTTCTGCAAGCGGCAGTTGGGGTGGGCGCACGCTCATACACTTTTCACGGTGACAAACGAAGTGACAGCTTTAACGAGATTGATTTTAAGCATTATTTAAGATGTCTTGATGAATTACTGCAAATGGCAAGCGCCTATAATATTGACCTTTCATGGGAAAATGTTGCATGGTGTCAAACATCCCGACCCGAGTTTATTGCAAAGGTAAAGGCGGATGCACCTTTGCTTAAGTTCACGCTTGATATTAAGCAAGCGCGCCGAGCAAATATTGACCCTAAAAAATATATTGATGTTATGGGCGGGCGTCTTATAAATGTTCATGTGAACGATTATAACGATGAAAACTCATGCATGCTGCCGGGCAGGGGAATGTTTGATTTTAAGGAGTTTTTTAAAACGCTAAGCGGCATAGGGTATAAAGGAAACGCCATAATTGAAGTTTATAGAACAAACTTTGAAAATCATGAGGAACTTAAATCATCGTTTGAGTATTTACAATCAACCATATAATGGCGTATAATAAAATATGAAGGTAAGGAATTTAATTTTATAAGCGCTATGCTAAGCGCTGTTTATTCATATCAAATATTTTTGATGTGTTTTACTATACACTTCAAATTATAAGGATAAACTTATTGGTAGACTTATTAAACTAAACTCTTGTATAAACTTTCCTGCTATGCTATAATAGGCGTGTTGAATAATTGATTTAACTTCAGAAAGCGGTGTTACGGTTGAAACAGCAGTTGAACGAAATAAAGGGCTTGGCATTGGATGCGCTTGCCTGCATAACATCTAAACAGCAGCTTGAAAGCTTTCGTGTAGAGTTTTTAGGCAAAAAGGGAAGGTTGACGCAGGTGCTCAGGGGCATGGGGTCGGTTTCACCTGAGCAGCGTCCGATAATAGGGCAGCTTGCCAATGATATAAGGCTTTTTATCGAAGAACAGATGGATACTTTACTGTTGCAGCTTGAAGCAAATGAACTTGAGGTCAAGCTGTTGCAAGAAAAGATTGATGTTACCATGCCGGGTAAACGGCAGCGAATTGGGAAAAAACATCCTCTCACAACCGTTTTAGATGAACTTGTTGATATATTTATCGGTATGGGCTTTACCATTGCGGAAGGCCCCGAGGTGGAGCTTGATTATTATAATTTTGAAGCGTTAAACCTACCCAAAGGGCACCCTGCACGCGATACGCAAGATACTTTTTATATTAGCGACAATGTGTTGTTGCGAACGCAAACATCACCAGTCCAAATCAGGGTGATGGAAAAGAAAAAGCCGCCGATTAAAATTATTGCACCGGGGCGTGTTTACCGTAGTGACACGGTCGATGCAACACATTCGCCTTTATTTCATCAAATAGAAGGATTGGTTGTTGACAAGGGTATAACAATGGCGGACCTTAAAGGAACGCTTGAAATTCTTTGTAAAAAGCTTTACGGCAACGACACAAAAGTGAGGTTTAGACCCCATCATTTTCCCTTTACCGAACCAAGCTGCGAGCTTGATATTTTATGCCCTTCATGCAACGGCAGCGGTTGCCGAGTTTGCAAAAGCGAAGGTTGGATAGAAATTTTGGGTGCCGGAATGGTGCATCCGCGTGTTTTGGAAAGATGCGGAATCAATCCGGAAATATATAGCGGATTTGCTTTCGGCATTGGTCTTGAACGCATAACAATGCGCAGGTATGGAATATATGATTTAAGGCTGTTTTTTGAAAATGACTTAAGGTTTTTGCAGCAGTTTTAATAATAGGAGGGTTATTAGGCAATGAAAGCACCGTTTAGTTGGATAAACGAATATGTTAAAATAGATGATATTACCCCGAAACAATACGCCCATGCCATGACAATGAGCGGGTCTAAGGTTGAAAGCATTGAAACGCAGGGAGAAAATATTATCGGGGTTGTAACGGGTAAAATATTAAAAATTGAGCGTCATCCGAATGCTGATAAGCTTGTGGTTTGTCAGGTTGATATAGGGGATGAGGTTTTACAAATTATAACGGGCGCCGACAACATGAAGGAGGGGGATTTTGTTGCAGTTGCAACGGATGGTTCAACCCTCCCGGGCGGTAAAATTAAAAAAGGCAAATTGCGAGGCGTTGAAAGCTGCGGCATGATGTGCTCGGAGGACGAGCTTGGTTTGCAGCAAGAGCGTGCGGAAGGAATTATGGTTTGGCAAACAGAAACACCTCTTGGCGTTGACATCAAAAGTTATTTGGGGCTTAACGAAACGATTGTTGAGTTTGAAATAACATCTAACCGCCCTGATTGTTTATCGATAATAGGCTTGGCAAGGGAAACCGCCGCTACTTTTGCGCGTGAATTTGCCGTAAAAACGCCTGTTGTTTCTGAAAAAAATGACAATATAGAAAACTATATAAAAGTTAGGGTTGAAAATGAAAAACTATGTCCGCGATATAGCTGTCGTGCTGTAAAAAATATAAAGATTGAGCATTCACCCGAATGGATGCAAAAGCGGCTTGAAGGCTGCGGAATTCGCCCTATAAATAATATAGTGGATATAACTAATTATGTAATGTTGGAATACGGACAACCCATGCATGCCTTTGATTTGCGGATGATAGGCGGCAAAGAAATAATTGTGCGCACCGCAACAGAAGGCGAGCCGATGAAAACGCTTGATGAACAAGAGCATTTGCTTGACGGTAACATGCTTGTTATTGCCGATTGCAGCAAACCGATTGCTATTGCCGGCGTTATGGGCGGCGAAAATAGCGAAATTCAAAATGACACAACAACGGTGATTTTTGAAAGCGCTAATTTTAACGGAGAATCGGTTAGAAGCGCCGCTAAAAAACTGGGCATGCGAACGGAATCATCCGCGCGTTTTGAAAAGGGGCTTGACGCCCACAATACTGTGGCGGCTGTAAACCGTGCCTGTGAGCTGATATGCGAACTTGGCGCAGGCGAAGTGGTTGATGGTATGATTGATGTTTGCGCGCCTTTTGAACCGGAAAGAAAGATTCCTTTGAATGTTGAAAAAATAAATAGTTTTTTGGGAACAAATATAGAAAAGGAATTTATTATATCTTCGCTTGAATCCCTTGGATTTACCGTTGAAAACAATTTGATTGCCGTGCCGTCATTCCGCGGGGATGTGGAGGGTGAAGCGGATATAGCGGAGGAAGTAGCGCGGATATATGGATATGATAAAATTCCATCATCTTTAAATACCGGCGAAACAACGCTTGGCGGCAAAAATGATAAGCAAAGCGCGGAGGATTTGGTAAAGACCACGCTTACATCGCTTGGCTTTTATGAGATTATCACATATTCGTTGATAAACCCAAAAATGTTTGACAAAATGCGCATTGAAAAGATGGGCTACATTGAGCTTTTAAACCCGCTTGGCAAGGAACTTAGTATTCTTAGAACACAGGCGCTCGGTTCGGCGTTAGAGGTGCTATCTACAAACTATAACAGGCGGGTTGACGGCGCATCCTTGTTCGAGCTTGCCACAACATACCAAAAAGGCGGCGATGACGGGCTTGCAATTGAAAAACAACAGGTTATAATTGCAATGTATGGCAACGAAGTTGATTTTTACGATATTAAAGGCGCAACGGAACAGCTTTTTGATGCATTTGGAATAGCGAATTATAAAACGCAGCAGCATGCAGACCCTGTTTTCCATGATGGACAAACTGCAATTATAAGCGTTAAAAACCAGCAAGCCGCAGTTTTAGGGCGAATTCACCCAACAGTGCAAAAGAACTTTGAAATAGGCGCCGACTGCTATGCGGCGGTGATTGATTTTGATATGCTTTTAAAATTCAAAGATTTAGATATAAAGTTTAAACATTTGCCTAAATATCCTGCCGTTACGCGTGATATTGCAATAACGGTATCAAATGAGATAAGCGTTGGGCAAATTGAAGAAGTTTTTAACAAATTCAAAAGCGGCATAGTTGAAAAATACAACCTTTTTGATGTTTATCAAGGCGAACAAATTGAAAAGGGCAAGAAAAGCGTTGCCTATGCCTTGACGCTAAGGTCAGCGGATAAAACATTAAAAGATGAAGAAGTAAATAAAGTTTTAGACGCTATTTTAAAGGAATTAAAGCGTAAATTTTCTGCCGAGCAACGGCTGTAAATAAAAGGACAGGCACTTTTGATGTTTTAACCAGCCTTAAATTAGGAGTGATATGCAATATGGATGAAACAAGAAAAATCCCAAGACACGGCAATACCGAAAATGAGGCAAAAACAATTATCTTGGCAGTGTATCAAGCCCTTAAAAAAAAGGGTTATAACCCAATAAGCCAAATGGTGGGTTATATCCTGTCGGGAGATCCAACCTACATTACAAGTCACGATGGAGCGCGGGCGTTGATTAGAAAAATCGAACGCGATGAGCTTTTAGAAGAACTTGTACAAAGCTATGTAGACAAAAAATAAAATGCCGGCGGAATTAGAGGGTGGAAGATTGAATAAGGCGGTTAGAACGGTTGGCTTTATTGCTTTTGCAACATTTCTGTCAAAAGCAATGGGCATGATGCGGGATGTTATCCTTGCGCACGAATATGGCACAAGCGCGCTTTTGGATGCGTATATGGCAGCAAGCAGGATACCTGTTTTGTTTTTTGATTTCACATTGGGAGCAGCAATTGTTTCAACATTTATCCCGGTTTTTAACAGCTATTTGCGGCGTGATGAAAAGGTGCATGCAAATGACTTTGCCAACAGCTTTATAAATTTAGTGTTGGCGGTTTCAGCATTTTTTGCGATTGTTGGAATGGTTTTTTCAGGTTTTATCGTAGGCGTTACCGCACCCGGCTTTTCCCCGGAAATACAGGATATCACATCAAAACTTCTGATTATAATGCTGCCCTCGATTGTTTTTACCACGCTTGCATATTCCATGGTGGGGATTTTACAATCAAACGGAGAGTATAACATTCCTGCAATAATCAGCCTTGTTTCAAACACCGTTGTTATAATATATTTAGTCTTTTTAAATAAAAGGTTCGGTATATACGGCGTTGCAGTTGCAATGCTGATTGGCTGGGCGCTGCAAGCGGTTGTTCAAGTGCCTTCGCTTATAAAAAAGAAATTTCGTTATAAATTTATTTTAGATTTAAAAAACGAAGGTATAAAAGATGTATTTTTATTGGCTGTTCCTGTGCTTATCAGCACTTGGCTTCAACCAATATGTGTGCTTATAAATACCATTTTCGCATCATTTCTTGAAACAGGCTCGGTAGCGGCATTGGAGCTTGCCAATAGGTTATACATAATAGTTACCGGCATTTTTGTTTTTGCGATAACCAATTACATATTTCCTTCACTTTCGCGGCTTAGCGAAAAGAGAAGCATACCCGCCTTTGTGAATGTTATGAAAAAATCGTTAGCCTCTATGTTGGTTATAATAGCGCCGATAGCGGCAGGCATGATGCTTTTATCAAAAGAAATTATTTTAATAGTGTATGCACGAGGTCAATTTGACGAAAAATCGGTTGCTTTTACAAGCACAGCTTTATTTTTTTATTGCATCGGCATGTTGCCGTTTGGGGTAAACGAAATATTGGGCAAATGTTTTTATGCGCTGCAAGATGGCAAAACTCCCATGGTATCAACCATTTTTGGCATTATAACAGCGGTGTTGTTCGCATTTATAACCACCCGCTTTTTTCATATGGGAATAGGCGGGCTGGCGCTTAGCGCATCAATTGCGGTGATGGTTGTGTCTGTTTTGCTTATATATAAGATGAACAAAGGCGATTATAAATTCATAAACAAAAATGCAGTTATTTTTTCAGCCAAGATAGCGCTTGCCGTTTTGCTGTGCACAGGCGGGGGCGCTGCGGCGAAAAATTTAACCGCACGCTTTGGTGTATGGGTGCAAACCTTTACAGCAGTATTGGCGGCAGCGGTGATATATGCGGCGTTTTTATATCTTTTTAAAATTGAAAAATACCTCAAAGGGGCTGTAAACAATGGTTGAAATTTACAGAAACAGTTTTATATATAAGATTTTATCCTTGATTTCGGTCGGCTGGCAACAAAGCCTAATTAGAAAGGCGCTTGTAAACAACACAAGCGATGAAAGGGTAGAAAACAGTTTTGTTTTTCGTCTGCTAAACGGTTTTTTAGCCTTTTTTACGAAAAAAAGCAACTTGGTAAAATGCGATGTTGTTTCGGAAAGTTTTTTTGTTTCCAAAATAACTTATTTTAAAAATCAAGCGGCAAAAGCCTTTAAAACCTCTATCACCGGTTGGTTATTTGAAAGTTTTACCGATTGGAATATCGGATGTAAAGATATTAAGCTTTACACAACTTTCACTTTTGTTTTATTGTTTGCCGCCCCCATTATTCCTACAATGATTTGTGCCGTTATTGCGTTTTCAGCTTTGATTTTATTTGGGATTGACCGTTTAAAAACAAACAAGCTTCAAAAAAATGCAGATTCTTTAGAGTTTTTAATAATTTTGCTTGCTTTTATATTTGGTTTATATGCTATTTTTTCGCTTACGCCGCAAAAAAGCATTCAAATATGGTTGATTTATTTGATATTTATGATGTCCTATTTTTTAATAAAAGATAGCGCCAACACGCAGGACAAGCTTTTTAAGTTTGCGGCAATCATTGTGTTTTCAGGCTTTTTTGTATCGCTTTACGGAATTTACCAAAGGTTTTTTGGAAGTAATATCGGTCACGCATGGCTTGATGAGGAAATGTTTGGAGATATTGCGCTTAGGGTTTATTCAACATTGGAAAATCCTAATGTGCTTGGTGAATTTTTACTGCTTGTTATACCTGTTTGCGCTGCAATTTTATGGACTCGAAAAAAGCTGCTGCCCCGTATATTTTACGGCGGCGTGCTTGCCACCATGCTGCTTTGCATGTTGTTTACACAATCAAGAGGCTGTTGGCTTGGGCTTATTTTGGCAGTTGCGGTTTTTGCCGCGCTAAATGACAAACGGCTTGTTATTTTAGGTTTGGCGGCAATAGCTATAATGCCCTTTGTTTTGCCGAGCAGCGTTATTGCTCGCTTTACCAGCATTGGGAATGTCAACGATTCTTCAACATCCTACCGTCTTTTTATATGGTATGGCACAATTAACATGTTGCGTGATTTTGGAATATACGGTATCGGTTTAGGCAGTGATGCATTTAATAAAATTTATCCTTTTTACTCATATAGTGCGGTTCATGCGCCGCATTCGCATAATCTTTATCTTCAGTTGTTGTGTGAAACCGGAATTGTCGGCTTGTTGACCTTTATAATTATTGTAATTATTGCGTTAAAAAAGATGTTGCTTGGTCACTTTGTTAAAAAAGACACCTTTCCCGCCGTCCTATCGACTGCCGTAACAGCCGGAGTATTAGGCTTTATGCTTCAAGGCGCTTTCGATTATGTGTGGTATAATTATAGGGTGTTTTTAATATTTTGGATGATGCTGGCAATTGGCGCATCAGCCGCCCGCTTGCAAAAAAAACAGGAGGTATGATTAAACTGATTAAATTAGTTCATGTGATAAGTGACACTAATATTGGAGGTGCAGGCAAGTATCTGTTGACATATTTAGAAAATTGCGATACCAAAGCTTTTAAAGTTTCGGTGGTTTTACCAAAAGGCAGTAAGCTTGAACCGGAGGTAAAAAAGCTGGGCTTTAAGGTAATTACTTCAAGCGGAATTGCAGATAAGTCGGTAAGTTTACCCGCTGTTTTTGAACTGTATAAAATATTTAAAAAAGAAAAACCCGATATGGTGCATACCCATGCAACCCTTTCAGCACGAGTTGCGGCACGGTTTGCCGGGGTTTGGAACATTACTTACACACGGCACAGCGTTTTTCCGCAAAAACAATATTTGACGCGGGGAATAGGCAAAAAGCTTAGCGGGCTTGCCGCAAAAGTTTTTTCTGACGAAATTATAGCGGTTGCCAAAGCGGCAAGGCAAAATCTAACGGATACCGGGGTGGACCGAAGCAAAATATCGGTTATATATAACGGTGTAAATAAAATTGTTGAATTATCGGATGATGAAAAGGCAAAAGTTAAAGAAAAGTTTTGTGTGGCGCCGGACGAGTTTGTTGTGGCCATAATTGCACGGCTGGAATTGGTAAAAGGGCATGAATACTTTATAAAGGCGGCGCAAGAGGTTAAAAAAGCGGGCATTAAGGCAAAGTTTTTTATAGCGGGAACGGGGGAGCGTGAGCAGGCGTTAAAACAACTTGTAAAAAGCATGGGGCTTGGCGATACTGTGTTTTTTACAGGCTTTTTAAATAATATTTACGAGCTTGAAAATGTAATGGATATTCAAGTGAACGCATCTTTTGGAACGGAGGCTGCAAGCCTTTCTCTGCTTGAGGGAATGAGCATCGGAAAGTGTGCTGTTGTAAGCGACTTCGGCGGAAACCCCGAAATTATCGAGGATGGGGTTAATGGCTTTGTGGTTTCGCAAAAAGACTCAAAAGCAATAGCCGAAAAAATAATAAAGCTCTTATCAGACGAAAAACTGCGAAATGCAATGTCGCAGAATGCTTTAAAGGTTTTTGAAAAGCGTTTTACATCACGCATTATGACGAGCAACATGGAAGAATTCTATAAAAGGATAACAGAAAGAAGGGTATAAAGTGAAGGGAAAATTCAGTAAATTTGATATTGTTGTAATCCTTGCGGTTATAGCTGTAATTGCGGTTGGCGGTTACTATTATTTTGGGAAAGAAAGTAAAAGCCTATCCCATGCAAACACCGAGATAGAGTTTGATGTTGCGGCGCTCAATTTGTCTTTGCAAGAGGCGCAAAGCTTTAAAGAGCAAGAAGGCGGCAGCGTTATATTTGGGAAGACAAACATGGGCGTTGGCAAGATAAAAAGCGTAAAGATTGAGCCTTACAGCATTCTTGCAAAAGACATTATAAATGGCGAGCGCCGTTGGGTTGACCATCCTGAAAATTATCAGGCAATAGTTACGATTGAAAAAAAGGTGTTGGAAACGGACGATGTGTTTATAGGGGACAAGGAAGAAATACGAATTGGCGAGCTTACCCCTATAAAAGGCAAGGGATTTGGCTGTTCAAGCTGCTATGTAACAGACTTAAGAGTGCTTGAAAATTAAACGGAACTTAGAAAGGGTTGATTTTAAATGTCGAATAAAAAGCCGTTTGGAAAATTTAATGTTATTGATTTGGCAGTAGTTATAGCCATCCTTATTATTGCGGCAGGCGTTTATGTTCGGTTTTTCGGAAGCCCCACAAAAACGGTTGTGCAAAGCACAGATTTCTTTTACACCTTCGAAGTTAAAAGCATACGAGAAAGCAATTTGATAGGTCTTGAAAAAAGCATAAACGGCAAAATTTATTTAAACGAAAAAATAACAAGCGACATGGGAACTTTGTTAAAGGTTGAATCAAAGCCCGCTGTTGACCTGCTGGAAACCGCCGATGGGAAGCAGGTTTTAGTAAACATTCCGGAACGATTTGATGCAGTTTTAACCATCAAGCTGAACGGGCGAATCAATGAAAGCGGCTTTTTTACCCCAACACTAAAACATATAAGCGCGGGAATTGAATATAACATTAAAAGCAAATGGAGTGCGGTATTCGGCAAGGTTTTAAGAGTTAGGCAAGAGGATGCCGCCTAATATCCGTTATATCCATAAACGCAATTTCAAAACACCTTGCATATAATTAATGTGCATAGGTGTTTTTGCTTTCAGCAACTATTTAATTTCTTGATCCAAGTTTTTGAAAACATCATCATCAAAAAATTCGATTATGGAAATACCAAGACCATCGCAAAGTTTTTTTAAAACAATAACACCCATATCTTTTCGATTCTTGTCAAAAATGCTGTATATGGTAGATGATGTAATTCCAGACAAATTGGCAAGGGCGTTCAATTTCAAGTTTCTTTCAGTACACAATTGATTTAAACGAATCAGAATTGCTTTTTTTATACCCATAAGAAGCCCCCCTTTTTTATATTACTCAAAGTAAAGTGTTGCTATCTGACACCTTTCAGCAACTATTTAATTTCTTGCTCCAAGTTTTTGAAAACATCATCATCAAAAAATTCGATTATGGAAATACCAAGACCATCGCAAAGTTTTTTTATTGTTGAAATAGTGGTGCTGTTATTTCTCCCACCGACAATATTATTTATTGTAGAGCGAGTGACACCGCTCATAGTGCCTAATTTGTTTATAGTAATTTTTCTTAGCGCACAGAGGTTTATAATTCTATATTTTACCGCTTCACCTATATTCATAATAGCCCCCTAAAGAATAATTTGTAAATATTTTAACTCTTTTGAGTTCAAATTGTCGTTTCAATTGAGTTGACTTTTTCAGCATATAATTATACAATAGACTCAAACGAGTTGAACTAAATTTAACTATGCTTTAACAACCATACAAGCACAATTTCAAAACACCTTGCATATATTAATGTGCGGAGGTGTTTTTCTTTATGTTTTTAACAGTTTTAGGATTTTTGCGGCAACTTTTTTTTATGATTTCGTATATCACAAATGCGAACTCTTTTCCCAAACCCCTTAGTGCAAAAGCCGAACAGCATTATCTGACACTTTATGAACAAGGCGACGGCAACGCAAGAAATGTTTTAATAGAGCATAATTTGCGCCTTGTTGCTCATGTTGCAAAAAAATATTCAATCCCGGGCATGGATTCAGACGATTTAATTTCAATCGGCACAATAGGGCTTATAAAGGGGATAAACAGCTTTAACAGCAGCCGAGGCACACGCCTTAGCACATACATAGCGCGCTGTATTGAAAATGAAATTCTCATGTGTATACGGACGATTAAAAAAACCAAAAATGAGGTTTCTATTGAAGAACCAATCGGCTTTGATAAGGATGGAAATCAGATTACTTTTAACGATGTTTTGGGTAGCAGCGGAGATGAAATAATAGAGCAAGTAAACGAAAAAATGGAGATACTAAAGCTATACGAGGGAATCGGGAATATTTTGGAGGGAAGGGAAAAGCAGGTGTTGGAGCTAAGATACGGTCTTAGGGGCGGATGTGAGCTTACTCAAAAAGAGGTGGCGAAAATTTTAAATATATCACGAAGCTATGTATCAAGGATTGAAAAAAAGGCTATTGAAAGGCTTAAAAAGAAGCTGATTACCGATTGTTACGGAAATTCGGCTGCATATAATTTGCAAATGGCTAAAAAGATTGACAAAGGAATATAAAAAAGGTAAAATATCGGTAGCATGTTTTTAGGGGCTGTGTATGAAAACAATAATTGTAATTCCGGCATACAACGAGGCTGGGTCAATAAGCGGAGTTGTGTCCTCAATAAAGGAATCCGGCTGCAATGTGGATATTGTGGTTATTAATGACGGTTCAAGCGATAATACTGCTTGTGAGGCAAGGCAAGAAGGCGTTGCCGTTGTGTCTTTGCCTGTTAATTTAGGGATTGGGGGGGCTGTTCAAACAGGATATATTTATGCCCTTCGTCATGGCTATGATTGCGCTGTGCAAATCGATGGAGACGGGCAACATAACCCGGTCGATTTGCCCAAGCTTTTATCCCTCGTTGAAAACGGACAGGCAGACATGGCAATCGGCAGCCGTTTTGTACAGGAAACGGATTATAAGCCGCCATTTTTCCGCCATGTGGGGATAAAATACTTTTCAAATCTTGTAAAACTATTGACCGGGCAGGCTGTTTTTGACACTACGAGCGGCTATCGCGCCGTCAATAAAAAGGTGATTGAATTATTTGCAAAATATTACCCAAGCGATTATCCCGAGGTTGAAACTGTTGCATATGCGGCAAAAAACAACATGAAAATTAAAGAAGTTTCGGTCGATATGTTATATCGTGAGCAGGGGAAATCATCGATTACGCCGCTAAAATCAATTTATTATGCAATAAAGGTGACTTTTAGCCTTTTGTTTTTTAAAAAACGAGGTGGATATTCTTGACGATATACAGTGTAGCCATAATTACTTTGTCTATATTTATTATTTTTTCTTTTTATGCTTTTGCAAAAAGAAAGCTGGATTTTCGCTATGTTATGTTTTGGCTTGTTTTATCCGTCCTGCTTATTATTGTTTCAAGCAATGTTAATTTGCTTGAAAAAATAGCGCATTTGCTAAATGTATATTATATGCCTTCGCTCTTTTTTGCGGCAGCTTTGGTTTTTGTTTTGGCATTTATTTTTTATATCACTATATTTATAACCGGCATCACTAAAAAAATTGTAAAGCTTACTCAAGAAGTAGGGCTGCTTAAAAGAAAAATTGAAGAATATGAGGATGCTTTGCGCAAGAAGGAAAATCATATATAGACTATTCGGTTTATTATGACATTTGGAGGTAAGTAATGAGCCCTTTTCTGTTTTTACTTTTATTATTAAATGTTTTGATGCTGACATCAGGTCAGCTTTGCTGGAAAATTGGTATAGAGCAAGTGGGTTTTGAATTATCGGTAGCCGGGATTTTTAAAGCGATTTTTTCTCCTTTTATATTCGGGGGGCTTATAATTTATGTTGTGGCAACGGTGCTGTGGTTTTATATTTTAAGCAAGGTGCAGCTTTCAACGGCATATCCCATACAAAGCTTGTGCTATGTGTTTACCGCTATAATAAGCGTGCTTATATTCAAAGAAAATGTAGCGTTGGTTAAATGGGCAGGGTTGCTTTTGATTACTGCCGGCGCTTTTTTGGTTTCAAGGGGGTAATTCCAATATTTTGCTCCAAAGATAAAAGCAAAGGTGTTGCAATCGTACTGACAATTATTATTTTAATATACCTTGCGCTGTGCGGCGCATACTTTATTATGCATCAAAACGAGGCAATACGAGGGAGCTTTGAAACTTTTGATAACGATGATGTTAAATATTTGCGGAGCGCTTGGGTGTTGCTTGAAACAGGCAGGTTTACATATAAAGACCCCACAGTTGATACCGTTTTTATAATGCCTGCGCTTACCGTTGCGCTTGCAGCTTTTGTTTTGATGTTTGGCGCATATCCAATCATTCAATTTAAAATTTTTCAAGCGCTTTTGGGAGCGGCATGCTTATATTTAATTTTCCTGTCGGGCAAAAAACTGTTTTCCGCCCGAATCGGGCTTGTTGGGGCTGCTCTTATGGCGGTGTATGCGCCAAGCATTTATGTAACAGGCACGCTGCTCACCGAAGGGTTTTTTTATTTTTTATTTTTGCTCACATTTTATTTTACAATATGCGCGATAGAATCCTCGAAAATGAGGTATTACATAGCCGGAGGCTTTTTTTTGGGGCTTTCCGCCTTATTTAGACCAACCGTTGTGCCGGTGGTGCCGATTGCCGTCCTTTTTGTTTGGATTGCAAAAAAATATAAGTTTGCAGATATGGTTAAGTTTGGGTTTGCCGTTTCTTGCACCGTAATATTCGTGCTATCGCCATGGATTTTGCGAAATGCGATAATTTTCGGAGAGTTTATACCATTTACAAAAGCATCCGGCAACCCTGCATTTCAAGGCACATTCATCAATTACGACAGGTCTGTGGAGGAAACGGAAAAAATTGATTATTACCAAATAATTAAAGAAAAGTCAAACATCAAGGTTGAAAAATATGGGTTTGATGAATTGACCGATAACGCCGTAGAAAGTGAAATGACCCGTATTCGTTTTAACGAGGTTATCAAAAAAGAGCCGCTAAAGTTTTTAAAATGGTACACAGTAGGCAAAACTATCAAAAACTTTGATGAGCCTTTTTTATGGGTTAGGCTATTTAATATTTCGGCAGAAAAGCTTACTCTGCAGCACTATTTAATGCTTGCAGCAGGGTTGGCGGGGTTTTTAGCGCTTGTAATTTTCGAAAAAAACAAAGGCGTGATGCTACTGCCTGCCTTATTAATTTTTTTATTTAACGGAATATATTTACCTTTTTATTGTTTTTCACGGTATATGTTTCCGATAATATTTTGCTTTGCGCTGTATGGCGGGTATTTTATAGATAAACTTGCTTGCGCAATTGCAAATTGGTATAAAATCAAAATAAAAGCGGGGGTATAATAAAAGTGGCGATAATTTTAGACGGGAAAAAACTTGCACAAAAAATTAAGGACAACCTTAAAGCGCAAACGATAAGGCTGACAGAAAAGGGTAAAACACCCGGGCTTGCTGTAATAATAGTTGGCAACAACAGCGCAAGCCGCATTTATGTTAATTCAAAAAAACGCGCGTGCGCTGAAATAGGCATTTATTCTGAAGAATATGCTCTGCCGGAGGATACCTCGGAAAAGGAACTTTTAGAGCTTATCGAAAAACTAAATAAAAACAGCGATATTGACGGAATATTAGTTCAGCTTCCGTTGCCGGGGCACATTGATGAAAAGGCTGTTATAAACGCCATTTCACCCGGCAAAGATGTTGACGCTTTTCATCCTGTGAATGTTGGTAAAATTATGATTGGCGATTATGATTTTTTGCCTTGCACCCCTGCCGGCGTTATTGAACTTATAAACGAAAGCGGTATCGACCTTGAAGGCAAGGAATGTGTTGTTATCGGAAGAAGTAACATAGTTGGAAAACCGATGTCGATGCTATTGTTGCATAAAAATGCAACCGTCACCATTTGCCACTCCAAAACGGTAAACCTTGCGGAAACGGTGCGTCGTGCCGATGTTGTTGTGGCGGCGGTGGGTAGGGCTCAGCTTATAAACGGAGATATGATAAAAGAGGGGGCTGTTGTTATCGATGTGGGTATGAACCGATTGGAGGATAATACATTAGCGGGCGATGTTCATTTTGAGTCGTGCGCAAAAAAGGCTTATGCCATCACACCTGTGCCGGGCGGGGTTGGTCCTATGACAATAGCAATGCTTATGAAAAACACAGTAAAAAGCGCAAGCTTGGCATGTAGCAGGGGTGGGGTAGAGTGAAGATACCCACAAAGGAAATAGCCGTTATTGCCCTTTTTACTGCGGTAATGGTGATATTTTCGCAAATTGCCGTGCCTATTCCCATCTCACCCGTTCCAATAACGCTTTCGATATTTGCGGTGTTTTTAATATCTACCTTGCTTGGGCATAAAAGCGCAACCGTTGTTCAGGTTGTCTATCTGCTTCTTGGGATAATAGGAGCGCCTGTTTTTAATGGCTTTACGGGTGGTATCGGAAAGGTGTTCGGGCCGACTGGCGGGTATATAATGTCTTACATACCGATGTCTTATGTAATGGGTTTGCTCGTTTTTAAATATAGCATGACAAAATATTTTCAGATGGTTTTTGCAATGCTGATAGGGCTTGTAATTTGTTATTCCCTGGGAACGGCATGGCTTATGGCGTCAACCGGCATGAATTTTACAAAAGCAGTTTATGCGGCGGTTTTACCCTTTGCGCCGCTTGATATTATTAAAATATTTGCAGCGGCGGGTCTTTCCCATTCAATCAGAAAGCGGCTTGTAATAGCATAAATATTCCTTTAGACAGGCGGTGTTACCATGCATTTGAATGATGTTCAAATAAGGCTTATAATATTGTATGCTCTAAAATCATTTAGGGTTTCCATGTCGGTGGAAAATTTACAAGAGGTTTTGGTGCAAACCCAAATACTTGATTACTTCACAATGATGGATTTTGTATTCGATATGCAAAAGATGGGCATGATAGAAACCGTTGATATTGAAGGAAAAAAATGCTATGACATAACCGAAAAGGGGGAGGAGCTTACCTCAATGTTTGATGACAAAATCCCCCTTAGCATTAGGGAAAACATCCTTGATTACGGTGAGGCGATTGTTAAAAATATTGGGCGCGAGCATGAAATAGTTGCCGATATAGTGGCTGTTGATGTGAGAAAGTTTTTGGCGCGCTGCGGTATATATGATATGGGCACACCCCTTTTAGAGATAAATGTTTTTGCGGGCAGCAGAAAAAATGCAGAGGAAATAGCGGCGCGGTTTAAAAAAGACGCCGCACAGCTTTATAAAATAATTTTAGAAAAAATTATAGAATAAAAAAACATTGCGTTTTTAAAGTTCTTTTGATATAATTTTTTAAATATGATGGTGTTGCCTGACTGTTTAGTATTACCAAAACAATAAATATGGAGGGATAGTTATATGTCGATGGGGGAAAAATTCAAAAAAGATGGTTTGACATTTGATGATGTTTTGCTGATACCTCAAAAATCAAATGTTTTGCCGGACGAAATTAATCTTTCAACAAGCCTGACCAAAAGCCTTAGGCTTAATATACCGCTTGCAAGCGCGGCAATGGATACCGTTACAAAATCACAGCTTGCGATTGCTATTGCCCGCGAAGGCGGCATTGGTTTTATTCACAAAAATATGTCGATAAAAGAACAGGCAACCGAGGTTGACAAGGTAAAGCGTTCGGAGCATGGCGTGATTGTCGACCCTTTTTACTTATCCCCAACGCATAAGCTGGAGGATGCCGCTCAGCTTATGGCTAAATACAGGATAAGCGGCGTTCCGATTACCGAAAACGGCAAGCTTGTGGGAATTTTAACAAATCGTGACCTTCGTTTTGAAAAGGATTTTTCTCGTGATATCAGCGAAGTTATGACAAGCAAATCCCTTGTAACCGCTTCCGAAGGAACTACTCTTGCGCAAGCGGAGGGAATATTGCAAAAGCATAAGGTTGAAAAGTTGCCGATTGTTGACGAAAAGGGTATGCTAAAAGGGCTTATTACCATTAAGGATATAGAAAAATCGGTACGCTACCCGAACTCCGCGCGAGATGAGGGGGGAAGGCTGCTTGCAGGCGCTGCAATAGGGGCGACGGCGGATTTTCTTGAACGGGCAAAGGCGCTTGTCGATTCAAAGGTTGATGTGCTTTTGTTGGATTCCGCACACGGACATTCAAAAAATATTCTTTCCGCTGTTTCAAAGGTGAAAAACCTGTTCCCGGATATACCGATAATTGCGGGGAACATTGCAACGGCACAAGCGGCACGGGATTTAATCAGCGCGGGAGCAGCTTGCGTAAAGGTTGGCATAGGCCCCGGTTCCATATGCACGACCCGTGTGGTGGCAGGCATTGGGGTGCCCCAAATAACGGCAATATATGATGTTGCAAACGCTGCCAAAGAGTTTGGAATCCCCGTTATTGCGGATGGCGGCATAAAATACTCGGGTGATATAACAAAAGCGATTGCGGCGGGCGCTGATGTGGTTATGATTGGGAGCCTGTTTGCCGGGTGCGAAGAATCACCCGGAGAAAGCGAAATTTACCACGGCAGGCAATTTAAAGTGTATCGCGGCATGGGCTCGCTTGGCGCAATGGCGGAAGGGAGCGGGGACAGGTATTTTCAAACGGAAAGTAAAAAGTTTGTTCCCGAAGGGGTTGAAGGGCGTGTGCCGTACAAAGGTGCGGTGTCGGAAACTATATATCAACTTCTTGGCGGGCTCCGTTCTGGGATGGGGTATTGCGGAACAGAGTCGATTTCAGATTTAAAAGAAAACGGAAAGTTTATCAAAATAACGGGTGCGGGGCTTAAGGAAAGCCATCCGCATGATATTTATATAACGAAGGAGTCGCCTAACTATTCGATAAATCCATGATAGATAAACTTAAGAATAAAGTAATAATTGCCCCGATGGCAGGAGTGACGGACAGGGCGTTTCGTGAGGTTGCCGAACTTTTCGGCGCAGGGCTTGTTTTCACCGAAATGATAAGCGCAAAGGGGCTTTATTACGGAGATAAAAAGACAAAATCACTTTTTGATAAAGGCAATTTAAAGATACCGCTGTGCGCTCAAATTTTCGGTCACGAGCCGGATATAATCTCCAAGGTTGCAGGCTATGCTGTGAGCTGCGGCGCCTCATGCCTTGATATAAATTCTGGGTGCCCTGCTCCGAAAATCACAAAAAGCTCCGATGGGGCGGCGCTTATGAAAAACCCGCTTCTTTTTGAAGAAGTGCTTTATAGTGCAGTAAAAAATGCCAACTGCCCCGTTTCGGTAAAAATAAGGGCGGGCTGGAATCGCGAGAGCGTTAATGCGGTGCAGCTTGCTAAAATTGCCGAAAAATGCGGGGTTTGCATGATAACCGTACATGGACGCACCGCCGCCGACTACTACAAGGGAAAAGCTGATTGGAGCATAATAAAAGATGTTGTATCGTCAGTTAATATCCCTGTTGTGGGAAACGGCGATATCTTTAACGCGCAAAATGCAAAGGAAATGCTTGAGCAAACGGGCTGTGCGGCAGTAATGCTGGGGCGTGCAACGCTCGGCAATCCATGGCTTATACGCGATACCGTTTTGCTGCTTGATGAAAACAAATTGCCAAAACCGCCGAGCGTGGAGGAAAAAATAAAGCTTGCACTCTTTCACATCAGTTTAATAATAAAATATAAAGGCGAGTACATCGGTGTTCGTCAAGCGCGAAAACACGCGCTTTGGTATATTAAAGGCTTAAAAGAAAGCGCAAGGGTAAAAAACTTAATTTCAAAAGCTAATAGCTATGAGGAAATTGAAAAACACCTTACCTGTCTGAATGAGTTTTAGCAGGCTCATCCTTAAAAATAAAGTCATCTAAATCCTCTTTTTGAATTTGCTTGGAGTTCTTTTCTTCTTTTTTAAGATTTTGAACTTCCTTCTTTTTTGACATGATAATCACCCCCTGTTAGGATAGTATGTATTATATGCTTTTTTAACGAAAAGAATGACTGTTTCCTACTATTGTGTAACAAATATTGATAATATGCCTTATTGGTGTTATTATAATAACAAGGATATTTATTTATAAGGATGAAAACCTAAATTATCAGAGGGATACATATGAAAATTATAAGCGTTTTATTGATTGTGTTAAAAATTATTTCATCTGTTGCTTTTTGCATTGATAATAGCGCAGATGATATTGCGTTTGCCGTCAAAAAGAAGCTTGATATACCGGAATACTATTTAAATTTTAATAGCGGCAAGGAACAAACTGCAAATGAAATAACATATAACCTGTCGTGGAGCGGGGAAAACAGCCAAGGTGGCGGCTCTGTAAGCGTTATAGCCGATGAAATGGGCAGAATAATATACTATAACCGTTATGAGTATGGGAATTTTGAAGGAGATTATAAATTTTCTACCCTTGATTATAATGGAGCGGTTGAAATAGCATATGATAATATTAAAAGAATATGTCCGGAATTTGCGTATAATATTATACCGATAGAACGGGAAAATTATTTTGTGCGAAACAGCGACTCTTACCAAATAAATTTTATCAGAATTGAAAACGAAGTTCCGTATTACGACAATTATATTATTGCTTCGGTAAATGCAAAAGATAAAATACTTTCGGAATTTGCGGTGAGGTGGTATGATATACCTCATTTTCCAAAGCCGCAAGGAATTATAACAAAAGAACGGGCAAAAAAGCTTTTTCAAGAAACAGGCGGGATTTCGGAAGGCTATTACAACAATAACGTGGGTAAAGCTTTAATGCTTTACAGCAGAAATAAGCCGGAAAATGAATACATTAATGCATTTACGGGCGAAATAACAAAAACCAATCTAACATGGGGACGGTATTTTTTAGGGCAAACAACCTTTGTTGAACCTGCGGATAACAAGCTTGATATGCAGATTGCGCCGATGGATACTTCAAAAGCCGTTGTTTTTATTGATAACATTTTACGCCGATTGAAAATAGGGGGGGCTTATGATTTAAATAATGCAGTTTTATTTTCTGATTCAAATAAAAGTTATTATAGCTTTGAATTGGCTTTTGGAGAAGATGAGTTTATAACAATTGAAGCGGACGCAAGCACTAATGAGATAAGCCGTTTTTATCGCAGCGGCGTTTCAGAAAATGGTTATGTAATAAATGAACAAACAGCGCTTAAAAAAGCATTGGATTTTGCCAATATCGCATCATATGAAATCATTGATAAGTGTGCGGACGGTGTGATAAAAAAGGTTTCATCAGAGAACGGAGGCTACAATTACCGTATTTCATTTGCAAGGCTGGTAGAGGGTATCCCCTACTTTGATAACGGGATTACGATTGTCGTTTCGGCAAACGATGGCGAAATTTTATCTTTTAAGACGGATTGGGACGATGAGCAAATTTTTAATTTACCCAAAGTGACCAAGCCGGACGCTTATGACAAGCTGTTTGACCATTTTGAATATAACCTTTGTTATGTGACTGTTACTAAGTCTAAGATAAAGACACCCAATAATGTTAGGGATATTGACATTAGGTTGGTTTATGATTTTGCTCCAGGCACACCGTTGTATATCAGCGCCGAAACAGGTAATTTTTGCCTTGGTGACTCTACAAACTTTATAAAAAAGGATTGTGAGGTATATGGCGATATTGACGGGCATCCTTCATACAACAGCATCAAAACATTGCTTTGCGCGGGTTTTTTAAAAAGCGCCGAGTTGTATTATCCCGATGAAAATATTTTGCAGGCAGAGTATTTAAATCGCCTATACTATGCAATTAAAAATGAGGACCTTGGCTACAACGCTTTGTATGCCCAACTGAGTAATCAAGGAATATTGACGGAAGATGAAATAACCCCTACCGAAGCCATAACATTGGAAAATGCGATAAAATATGCTGTCAAGCTCTTAGGCTTTACAGAGGTTGCCGAGCTTAGTGAAACTTTTAAAACAAATTTTATAGATGAAAGCATGATAAAGCCCGGGTTGATTGGATATGCGGCAATTGCGCAAGGGCTTGGAATTATAAAAGGTAATGTGTTTTTACCCAAGCGTTTTGTTACAAAGGCATTGGCTGCTGAAATAATATATAATATACTGATGCCGAAGGAGGAACTGTCAATATGAGACCAAATCTTGCTTTGCTTACCGACTTTTATGAGTTTACCATGGCAAGCGGATACTTTGAACAGGGGATAGGCGATAAAACGGCGTATTTTGATTTATATTTCAGAAAAATACCGGATGGCGGCGGCTTTGCCATAATGGCGGGTCTTGAGCAGGTGGTAGATTATCTGAAAAATATCAGCTTTACAAAATCAGACATAGACTACTTAGCATCAAAGGGTATATTTTCAAAAGGCTTTTTAAAGCATCTTGAAACTTTTAAGTTTGAATGCGATGTATGGGGCATTGAAGAAGGAACGCCTATTTTTCCGAATGAACCGATATTGGTGGTACGAGGGCCGATAATACAAGCCCAACTGATTGAAACAATGCTTTTACTTACAATAAATCATCAATCGCTTATTGCCACAAAAGCAAACAGAATAACCCGCTCGGCGCATGGCAGAACTGTTTTTGAGTTTGGCTCACGCAGGGCGCAAGGGTATGACGCTGCCATTTATGGTGCGCGCGCCGCATATATCGGCGGCTGCAGCGGAACTTCCTGCGCTATTGCCGATAAGGAATTTCACATTCCTGCAGCAGGCACTATGGCGCACAGCTGGGTTCAGCTTTTTCCCGACGAATACTCTGCTTTTTGCGCTTACGCCTCTGTTTTCCCTGATGATTGCGTTCTTTTGGTTGATACGTATAATGTGCTAAAAACAGGCGTGCCCAATGCAATTAGGGTGCACAACAACCTGCTTGCGCCTATGGGCAAGCGTCTTGCGGGGATTAGGCTTGACAGCGGCGATATAACATATTTGTCTAAAAAGGCAAGAAAAATGTTAGATGATGCAGGGCTTTTTGAATGCAAAATAATTGCGTCAAATTCGCTTGACGAATACATTATACGGGAAATGCTGTTGCAGGGCGCATGCGTTGATACCTTCGGGGTAGGAGAGCGTCTTATAACTTCTCGCTCAGAGCCTGTTTTCGGAGGTGTGTATAAGCTTGTGGCGATTGAAAGCGGAAATGAGATTGTGCCGAAAATTAAGCTTTCGGAGAATGTATCCAAAATATCCAACCCGGGGTTTAAAAAGCTTTACAGGTTTTATGGCGATGACGGGCTTGCAATAGCGGATGTCATTACACTTTATGATGAAGTGATGGATAATAAAAAACCATATACCCTTTTTCACCCTGTGCATACATGGAAAAAAAGTGTGGTAAAAAACTTTACCGCAGAGCCCTTATTAAAGCGGTTATTTAAAAAAGGGGAATGTGTTTACAAAAGCCCTTCCCTTTATGATATTCAAAAAAATTGCCGTAAAAAGGTTGATAGCTTATGGGAGGAAGTAAAAAGATTTGAAAACCCGCACGAGTATTATGTAGATTTGTCCAAGCCGCTTTGGGATGTTAAGCAAAAGTTATTAAACGATTACCGTGTTGAGCCTTAAGCTATTTATATAATAATAAAAACTCCTTTTACCAATTTCGGCTGCATGTTTGGCAAAACTTGGCATGGGGGTTTTTTTATTGACCTTTTTCTTCAAAAAATTTAAAAAAAGACTGTAAAGCGTTCTTTTTTTATGGTATAATAAAATAATAGGCAGGTGAGGTTTATGGGTTTTAATGTGGTATCGGAATACAAACCGCAGGGAGACCAGCCAAAGGCGATAGATTTATTGACCGAAGGCATTAAAAAAGGTTACAAAGGGCAAACCTTGCTTGGAGTAACCGGTAGCGGCAAAACTTTTACAATAGCTAATTTAATAGAAAAGGTGCAAAAGCCTACCTTGGTTTTAGCGCACAATAAAACGCTTGCGGCACAGCTTTGCAGCGAATTTAAAGAGTTTTTCCCGAATAATGCGGTTGAATATTTTGTCAGTTACTATGATTACTATCAGCCGGAGGCTTATATTGCATCAACCGATACTTTTATTGAAAAGGACTCGTCAATTAATGAGGAAATTGACAAGCTGCGCCACTCGGCAACTTTTTCTTTGCTTGAACGCAGAGATGTAATTATAGTTGCAAGCGTAAGCTGTATATATGGTTTGGGTGACCCGGATGACTATAAAAACCTTGTGTTGTCGCTTCGGGTGGGCAATATTTACGACCGTGACGAGGTTTTAAAAAAGTTGGTGGAGATACAATACGAAAGAAACGACATTAACTTTGTTAGGGGCAAATTTCGCGTTCGCGGGGATGTTGTTGAGATATTCCCGGCAAGTCAATCGGAAAGAGCCGTTAGGGTAGAGTTTTTTGGTGACGAAATTGAGCGTATTACCGAGATTGATGTGTTGACGGGCGAGATAATCGGAATAAGAAATCACATTGCTATATATCCGAACTCGCACTATGTAACAACAAAAGCCAAGATGGAAAAAGCAATAGAAGAAATACAAAGGGAGTTAAAAGAGAGGGAACAGTTTTTTTACGATAACAACAAGCTTATTGAGGCGCAAAGAATAAAAGAGCGCACAAGCTATGATATTGAAATGCTAAAAGAAATAGGGTTTTGTCAGGGGATTGAAAACTATTCCCGAATTATCAGCGGCAGGCAGCCGGGTAGTGCCCCTTTTACCCTTATCGACTATTTCCCCGATGACTTTTTGCTTGTTATTGACGAATCTCATGTTACCATACCGCAGGTTCGCGGGATGTATAACGGAGACAGGTCAAGAAAAAATTCGCTTGTGGATTATGGTTTTCGTCTGCCGAGCGCATACGATAATCGCCCGCTAAACTTTAGGGAATTCGAACAGCGGATAAACCAAGTTGTGTATGTAAGCGCAACGCCTGCCGATTATGAAAAGACCAATTCATCACAAATTGCAGAGCAGGTTATTCGCCCAACCGGTCTTGTAGACCCGCAAATTTTTGTTTTGCCGGTAAAGGGACAGATTGATGATTTGCAAAACGAGATAGCAAAAACCGTTTCGCAAGAAGAAAGGGTGCTTGTGACAACCCTTACAAAAAAAATGGCGGAGGATTTGACCGAATATCTTGAGCAAACAGGCGTTAAGGTGCGATATTTACATTCCGATATAGGCACAATAGAAAGGATGGAAATAATACGCGATTTAAGAATGGGTGTTTTTGATGTTTTGGTTGGTATAAACCTGTTGCGTGAAGGGCTTGATTTGCCCGAGGTGTCGTTGGTTGCAATATTGGATGCCGACAAGGAAGGGTTTTTACGCAGCGAAACTTCACTAATTCAAACGGTGGGCAGGGCGGCGCGAAACAGCAGGGGCAAGGTGATAATGTATGCCGATGTTATAACGGGCAGCATGGAGCGTGCAATCGGCGAAACTAACAGGCGTCGGCAAATTCAAATTGAATTTAACAAAAAGCATGGCATAACGCCTAAAACAATAAGTAAATCGGTTCGCGATATTATCGAAGCGACAAAGCAAGAAAAGGAAAAAGCGGCAGACACGATAAAAATTGCCGATATTGCAAATACAATTAAAAAACTTACCGACGAAATGCAGCTTGCGGCATACGATTTGCAGTTTGAGCAGGCGGCTGTTTTGAGGGATAGGATAAGAGAACTGGAAAGGAAACTTGGCAATGGATAAAATAGTTATAAAAGGCGCAAGGGAACATAATTTAAAAAATATTGATATAGAATTGCCTCGCAATAAGCTTATTGTTATAACGGGGCTTTCAGGGTCGGGCAAATCATCCCTTGCTTTTGATACAATATATGCGGAGGGGCAAAGAAGGTATATAGAATCGCTTTCTTCATATGCAAGAATGTTTTTGGGAAGGATGGACAAGCCCGATGTAGACTATATCGAGGGGCTTTCGCCAGCCATTTCGATTGACCAAAAGACAACAAGTAAAAACCCTCGTTCCACAGTTGGAACGGTTACCGAAATATATGATTATTTACGACTGCTTTACGCAAGGGTGGGCACACCTCATTGCCCAAACTGCGGGCGGGAGATAAAACAGCAAACGGTTGACCAAATTGTTGACAGTATTTTAAAATTGCCCGAGGGGACAAAAATGCAAATTCTTGCCCCCGTTGTGCGCGGCAAAAAAGGCGAGCATGCAAAGGTTTTTGAAGATGCAAGGAAGGGCGGCTATGTTCGCATAAGAGTTAACGGTGAAATACACGATTTATCCGAAGAAATTAAGCTTGAAAAAACAAAAAAGCACAACATAGAGCTTGTAATTGACCGTTTGGTGGTAAAGGATTCAATAAAGGCACGGCTGAACGATTCGCTTGAAACCGCCGCCCAACAATCGGGCGGGCTTGTAACGATAGACCTTATCGAAAGTGGCGAAGAACTTGTGTTCAGCCAAAATTACGCCTGCCACGAATGCGGAATTAACATTGAAGAACTTACACCGCGCATGTTTTCGTTTAACAATCCTTATGGCGCGTGCCCAACCTGCACCGGGCTTGGGTTTCAAATGAAAATTGATGAGGACCTTGTAATCCCCGACAAAAATAAAACGCTAAACGAAGGGGCAATAAAGGTAAGCGGGTGGGACAGCGCATCGGACGACAGCATTTCATCAATGTATTTTAAAGCGCTTTCCCGTCACTACGATTTTAGCTTGGATACGCCGATAAAAAAACTTCCGAAAAAAGTTATCGACATTTTACTTTACGGAACGGGAAATGAAAAAATTAAAATAGAATATACGCGTTCATACGGCAACGGAACTTATTTATCGGCGTTTGAAGGGATAATAAATAACTTGGAACGGCGATACAGGGAAACAAGCTCCGATTGGGTCAAAATGGATTTGGAAGGTTTCATGTCAAACAACACTTGCCCGGATTGCAACGGCGAAAGGCTTAAAAAGGAAGTGCTTGCGGTTACGGTTGGCGGCAAAAACATTAGCAAGTCAACGCATCTATCTATTACAGAGGCGAAAAACTTTTTCAGCAGCCTAAAGCTGTCTGAAAAGCAAACGGCGATAGCCCAACAGGTGCTAAAAGAAATAAACGAGCGTCTGGGGTTTTTATCCAATGTGGGGCTTGATTACCTTACCCTTTCTCGTCCGGCAGGCACTTTGTCGGGCGGTGAGGCACAGCGGATACGCCTTGCAACCCAAATAGGCTCATCGCTGGTTGGAGTGCTGTATATTTTAGACGAGCCGAGCATCGGGCTGCATCAAAAAGATAATGCAAAGCTGCTGTCAGCCCTTGAAAAACTTAGAGATTTAGGCAACACCTTAATAGTGGTGGAGCATGACGAAGAAACGATGTACACGGCAGACCATATAGTGGATATTGGCCCCGGAGCGGGGATAAACGGCGGTGAAATTATAGTGCAAGGCACCGTTGAGGATATTAAAAATTGTGAAAACTCCCAAACCGGTCAGTATCTGTGCGGAAAGAAAAAGATTGACATTCCCAAAGAGCGCCGAAAGGGAAACGGAGATTATTTAAAAGTTATCGGCGCAAGGGAAAATAATTTGAAAAACTTAACCGCCAAAATTCCGCTTGGCGTGTTTGTTTGCGTGTCGGGTGTGTCGGGCAGCGGGAAATCATCTTTGGTTAATGAAATTTTGTTTAAGCGGCTTGCAAATGAGCTTAACGGAGCAAAGAAAAAGCCGGGCAAGCATAATGATATTAAAGGCATTGAAAAGCTTAACAAGGTTATAAATATTGACCAGTCGCCAATCGGCAGGACGCCACGCTCGAACCCCGCCACTTATACCGGTTTGTTCGGCGAAATCCGCAACCTGTTTTCCTCGACAAACGAGGCGAAAATGAGGGGGTATCTGCCGGGAAGGTTTAGCTTTAACGTAAGGGGCGGCAGGTGCGAGGCTTGCGAGGGAGATGGAATTTTAAAAATTGAAATGCACTTTTTGCCGGATGTTTATGTGCCTTGCGAAGTGTGCAAAGGAAAAAGGTACAACCGAGAAACGCTTGAGGTGCATTATAAAGGTAAAAACATTGACAATGTGCTTAACATGACGGTTGACGAAGCGTTTGATTTTTTTGAAAATGTGCCGCGCATACACCGAAAATTGAAAACTTTAAAGGAAGTAGGCTTGGGGTATATACGCTTGGGTCAGCCCTCCACAACATTATCCGGCGGAGAGGCGCAGCGTGTTAAGCTTGCAACCGAGCTTTCCAAGCGCAGTACGGGGAAAACGGCGTATATTCTTGACGAGCCCACAACCGGGCTGCATACAGCGGATGTTCACCGCCTTATCGATGTGCTGCAAAAGCTGGTGGAGGGCGGCAACACAATTATTATTATAGAGCATAACCTTGATGTGATTAAGGTTTCGGATTATGTAATCGACCTCGGGCCGGAGGGAGGGGATAAAGGCGGAGAAATAGTTGCCGCCGGAACTCCGGAGCAGGTTGCGAAAATAAGCTCCTCTTACACAGGGATGTATTTAAAACAGTACCTTGACAATAGGGCGTAAATATAATAGAATATTTTTAGTTTTTATTTTAGGGGTTGACTTTATTGAGCGGTTTTCAAAAGAAGTTTGTTGAGGAAATAACATCAAGGGATGTTGATTTTGCAAAATGGTACACCGACATAGTAAAAAAAGCCGAGCTGATAGACTATTCAAGCGTTAAAGGCTGTATGGTAATTCGTCCGAATGGTTATGCGATTTGGGAGAACATCCAAAAAGACCTTGACGCAAGGTTTAAAAAGACAGGTCATCAAAATGTGTATATGCCTCTTTTTATCCCGGAGAGCTTGTTGCAAAAAGAAAAAGACCATGTAGAGGGCTTTGCGCCTGAAGTCGCATGGGTTACGCATGGCGGGGAACAAAAACTTTCGGAGCGGCTGTGCGTTCGCCCGACTTCCGAAACGCTGTTTTGTGAGCATTATGCAAATATAATTCATTCATATCGTGACCTTCCAAAGCTTTATAATCAATGGTGCAGCGTTGTCAGGTGGGAAAAGACAACCCGCCCCTTTTTGCGTTCTTTGGAATTTTTATGGCAGGAAGGGCACACCGCTCATGAAAATGAGCAGGAGGCTCGGGAAGAAACATTAAAAATGCTTGAGGTATATAAGAATTTTTGCGAAGAATCGTTGGCGATACCGGTCGTTTGCGGGCAAAAAACGGAAAAGGAAAAGTTTGCAGGCGCAGTTGAAACATATACAATAGAAAGCTTAATGCATGACGGCAAGGCGCTGCAATCGGGCACAACTCATTATTTTGGCGATGGCTTTGCAAAGGCTTTCGGTATTCAATATTCGGACAAAAACAACACGCTTTCGTATGTGCATCAAACATCGTGGGGCGTGTCAACAAGGCTTATCGGTGCAATAATTATGGTGCACGGCGACGACAGCGGGCTTGTGCTGCCGCCTGTTATAGCACCGACTCAGCTTGCTATCATCCCTATTGCAATGCACAAGGAAGGCGTTTTGGATGCGGCGGAAAATCTTGCATCAAGGTTGGCTGATTTTCGTGTTACGCTTGACAGTTCAGACAATTCACCCGGGTGGAAGTTTTCTGAATACGAAATGCTGGGTGTGCCTGTTCGTCTTGAAATAGGTCCGAAGGATATAGAAAAAAACCAAGCTGTTTTGGTGCGGCGAGACACAAGGGAAAAGGTTTTCGTTTCGCTTGACAATATCGAAAACGAGGTAGCGACCTTGCTTGATAATATACAACGCGATATGTTAAGCCGTGCCCGCAAATTTTTGCAGTCGCACACATATGATGTGACGGATTTTGACAAGCTTTGCGAGGATGCCTCTAAAAAGTCGGGGCTTTTTAGGGCAATGTGGTGCGGAAGCGAAAAATGCGAGGAAAAAATAAAAGAACATGCATCCCTTTCATCACGCTGTATTCCGTTTGAGCAAAAGCCGCTGTCCGACAAATGCATTTGCTGTGATAAAGATGCAAAAAAACTGGTATATTGGGGAAAAGCGTACTAATGCAGTTTAAGGTATTTGAGTTCGATGAAGTTTTTTCAACCAACACGCTGCTAAAAGAGGGGGATTACCCCATCGGCTCGGTTGCATTGGCTCGCACTCAGACAGGCGGCAAAGGGAGAGGCGGCAAAAGTTTTTATTCGCCCCCCTGTGGTATTTATATGAGCATGGTTGTTGGGTTTGAATCGATTTTTGACAAGCTTTTTATACCGATTAAAGCGGCAGTTTCCGCACATGATGTTTTATCAAAATATACAGACTGTAAAATTAAGTGGCCCAACGACATTGTAGCGGGCGGAAAAAAGCTTTGCGGCATTCTTTCAGAGGGCTATAATGATAAAGTGATAGCGGGCGTAGGGGTGAATTTAAACACGCCGCCGAAATATTTTGCGGATAACAGCTTGCCGTATGCAACTTCGCTTTATGAGCAAACGGGGAAATCATTTGATGTAAAAACCGTTGCGCATGAAATATTAACGGCTTATTCTTTGCAGCAAAGCAAAGATGTGATTTTAGAAAAATATAAAGAAAACTGCCTAACGATTGGCAGGCAAATAACCGTTTTACAGGGCAACAAAAAATACGATGCAACCGCAATCGGCTTGACGCAAAATGGTGAGCTTATTATTTTGTCGGACGGAAAAAAACTTACCTTAAATTCCGGCGAGGTATCTATAAGAGGAAGTGAATATGTATGATAAACACTGTCAATTTCCCCGGGCTTGGGATTTATTTGACATTGAACAGGGTGGCATTTACCGTTGGAATAAGAGAGATATACTGGTATGGCATAATAATTGGGGCTGGTCTTTTAACGGCGGTTTTGGTTGCAACTTCGCAATCTAAAAAAATGGGGCTGCCAAAAGATACAATCGCAGATATAACTTTAATTGCAACCCCGTTTGCAATAATTTTTGCACGCTTATATTTCGTTTTATGGAATTTTAAAGATTATATCGGAGACATGAAAAATATCTTTAACATTCGTCAAGGCGGGCTTGCCATATACGGCGGGATTATCGGCGGGGTTGCCGCTGCATATGTTTATTGCCGAATTAAAAAGGTTGATGTTAAAAAGGTTTTTGACTCGGGCGCATTCGGGCTGCTTATCGGGCAGGCAATAGGGCGCTTTGGGAACTTTGTAAATGTTGAGGCTTACGGCAGCCAAACAGCCCTTCCTTGGCGCATGGAAATTTACAGTGATGAGCTTGGCGCTTTAATAAGCGTTCACCCCACATTTTTGTATGAAAGCCTTTGGAATGTTGCGGGGCTTATTATGCTTTTAATGTATCGGGGCAAAAAAAAGTTTGAAGGAGAACTCTTTTTATTGTATGTGGCATGGTACGGCATAGGCAGGGCATGGGTTGAGCAGCTTAGGGTCGATTCGTTGCCTTATGGCGCAAGCTTTAAAGTATCGCAAATTTTTGCGATTGTCACCGCTGTTGCCGCAGTTTTTGGCATAATTTATAATAGGTATAAAATAAAACAAAAAACCCCGCTAAAATAAAAATTTTAATGGGGTTTGGAGCGGAAGACGAGATTCGAACTCGCGACTTTCACCTTGGCAAGGTGACACTCTACCACTGAGTCACTCCCGCATCTTTACATAATAATTATACAACATTTTTTTAATTTGTCAAGTATTGTTATATATTCTATTATATGATACAATATTCAAAGCAATTCTTTTTACACTTTATAAACTTAAAAATTATTTTTATATTTGCCTCCGGCGGAATGGAGATTAATTATGAGCGGCAAGAAGGCGCATGTTATAACTTACGGTTGTGCGCAAAATGAAAACGATTCTGAAAGACTGCGCGGAATGCTTTTAGATATGGGATACACCCTTACAAATAAAAACGATGAGGCTGATGTCATTTTATTTAACACCTGTGCTGTGCGTGAGAACGCAGAGCAGAGGGTTTATAGCAATATCGGGGCATTAAAAGCCCTAAAAGCCCAAAACCCCGAAATATTAATCGGAGTTTGCGGTTGCATGGTGCAACAAAACCATGTGACGCAGCATATAAAAAATCGTTTCCCGCATATTGATTTTGTTTTTGGCACACACGCAATATCACGATTTCCTCAAATTTTGCACAGCGCAACGCAGCAAAGGATATTTGACATTGCAGCGTGCAACGAGAGCTTGTCGGAGGGTATGCCGCACGACAGAATGTCTACCGTTATAGCAACAGTTTCAATAATGTACGGTTGCAATAACTTTTGTTCATATTGCATAGTCCCGCATGTAAGGGGGCGGGAAAAAAGCAGATCGGTTCGCGATATAATATACGAGGCGGAAGGCTTGGCGGCGCAGGGCTATAAAGAAATAACCCTTTTGGGTCAAAATGTGAACTCGTATTCGGAAATACCTTTTTATAAGCTGCTTGAATTGGTGAGCAAGGTTGACGGGATTGAACGGATACGGTTTATTTCATCTCATCCGAAGGATGTAACGGACAATCTTATATACACAATTGCAAGCAACCCCAAGGTGTGCAAGCAGTTGCATCTGCCCTTTCAAGCGGGCAGTAACAATGTTTTATCAGCTATGAACAGGCGATACACGCGCGAGGATTATTTAAAAATAATCAAGCAGTTGAAAGCAAAGATTCCCGGCATAACTCTCACAAGCGATGTTATTGTCGGCTTTCCCACCGAAACGAATGATGATTTTGAACAAACGATAGACATGGTTAAAACGGTTGAATTTGATATGCTTTTCACCTTTTTATATTCAAGGCGCAAAGGAACGCCGGCAGAAAAAATTGAGCCTGTTTTAGCGCCCGACGAAATTAAAAATAATTTTGACAAATTGCTTGCGCTGCAAAACGAAATATCAGCCAAGCAAAATAATCGTCTTGTTGGGAAAACCGTCAAGGTGCTTGTTGAAGGCGAAAGCAAAAACGATAAAAAAAGTTTAAGCGGGCGCACCGATGGCGGCAAAATAGTGAATTTCAAAGGCTCTGACACGCTTATCGGCAAAATTATTGATGTGAAAATTACAAATGCGGCTTCATGGTCCCTTAGCGGAAGTGTGCTGTGAAATTTGTATATTAAAAAGAACTTTAGAGAGAGGCGGTAAACTTAAGTTGGATAATCTCTCACCAATGATGAGGCAATACTTTGAAATAAAAGAGCAGCATAAAGATTCAATCCTGTTTTTTAGGCTTGGCGATTTTTACGAGATGTTTTTTGATGATGCAATAACCGCATCAAAAGAATTAGAGCTGACCCTCACCGGGCGCGATTGCGGGCTTGAGGAAAGAGCCCCGATGTGCGGGGTGCCGTATCATTCGGCAGACCAATATATTGACAGGCTGATTGAAAAGGGGTATAAAGTCGCCATATGCGAGCAAACGCAAGACCCTGCCGAGGCAAAAGGGATTGTGCGCCGCGAAGTTCAAAGAGTGGTAACGGCAGGTACGGTTACAAGCTCTGCAATGTTAGATGAAAAAAATAATAATTTTTTATGCTGTATTCATTACGGAACATCTGCCGGCATAGCTTTTGTGGATGTTACAACAGGAGATTTATTCGTAACGGAAACGGGCAATGACGAAACATCAATAATGCGTGAAATTTCACGATATTTCCCGAGCGAAATAGTTGCCAACGAAAAGTTTTGCGCCAACGCTCTGCTTGCAGACACCATAAAAGAACGGTTTGGCTGTTCTGTCAGTTGCACAAACGATTGGTGCTTTGACTTGGATTTTGCGGCATCTAAATTAAAAGAGCAGTTTGGCAAAGAGCTTGACAAGCTGCCTGTTTTAGGGCATGACAGCGCCGCAATTGCGGTGGGTGCGCTATTGGAATATATTTCGCAAACTCAAATGTGCCGTCTTGTGCATATATCAGATATTTATTATTATGACGGCGGACATTTTATGGATATAGACTTTTCAACAAAGCGAAATCTTGAAATTATATCAACAATGCGCGACAACAAAAGAAAAGGCTCCCTTTTGTGGGTTTTGGACGATACTAAAACCTCAATGGGGGCAAGGCTCCTTAAAAGTTGGGCGGAAAAACCGCTTATAAGCTGTGTTGCAATCCAAAAACGGCTAAGCGGAGTTGACGAGTTGGCAAAAAACTCAATGCTTCGAGAGGATATCAGGGAAAATCTTTCATCCATTCAAGATATTGAGCGTCTTTTGGGCAAGGTTATTTCTGGCAGCGCAAACTGCCGTGATTTGCTTGCGCTGGGCAGGTCGTTTTTACCGTTACCCAGCATCAAAAAAAGCATGATGAACACCGAAACCGAGATTATGACCTCCACCGCTGACAGCATCGACACGCTTGAAGATGTGTGCTCCATGTTAAACCGCGCCATTGTGGACAGCCCGCCTTTTACCGTGCGTGAGGGCGGGATTATACGCGAAGGATACAGCGAAGAAGTGGACTTACTGCGCAACTCGATTGAAAACGGGCAAAAGTGGATTGCCGAGCTTGAGGCGAAGGAACGGGAAAAGACCGGCATTAAAAATTTAAAAATCGGTTATAACAGAGTTTTCGGGTATTACATAGAAGTTTCAAAATCAAACATATCTTCCGTTCCAGACAGCTACACACGAAAGCAGACGCTTGCGAACTGCGAGCGTTACATTACCGGCGAGTTAAAAGAAGCGGAAAACAATATACTTGGCGCAAATGAGCGAATTAACCAGCTTGAATATACGATTTTTTGCGAAGTTAAAGATAAAGTTGCGGCGGGGTATGACAGAATACAAAAAACAGCTAAGGCGCTTGCAACGGCAGATGTGTTATGCAATTTTGCGCACATTTCGGTAAAAAACAACTATTGTTTGCCGACGGTTGATTTAGGCGACAAAATTTCTATTAAAGACGGGCGCCACCCTGTGGTTGAAAAAATGCTTAAAAGCGGGGTTTTTGTGCCCAACGACACAACCCTTGACAAAACGGAACGCCTTATGATAATTACCGGTCCCAATATGGCGGGAAAATCAACATATATGCGACAAGTTGCGTTAATTTCGTTGATGGCGCAAATCGGTTGCTTTGTGCCTGCATCATCGGCGCATTTAGGGGTGGTAGACAAAATTTTCACAAGAGTTGGCGCAAGCGACGACCTTGCCTCCGGTCAAAGCACCTTTTTGATTGAAATGAACGAGGTAGCCAACATTTTAGACAATGCAACGCAAAGGAGTCTTTTAATACTTGATGAAATCGGCAGAGGGACAAGCACCTATGACGGGCTTAGCATAGCGTGGGCAGTTGCGGAATATGTTGCAGACATTAAAAAGTTGGGCGCTAAAACATTGTTTGCCACACATTATCACGAACTGACAGAGCTTGAAGGCAAGGTTGACGGCGTGAAAAATTACTGCATTGCAGCGAAAAAGCGAAAGGATGACATAATATTCCTACGCAAAATAATACGCGGCGGTGCGGACGACAGCTATGGAATAGAAGTTGCAAAGCTTGCAGGGGTTAAAAACGAGGTTATAAATCGGGCTAAAGAAATTGTAACATCGCTCGAAGATACCAACATTAACAAAACGGACATTGTAAAAATGAAAGAAAAAAGGGAAAAGCCAAAAGCCGAATCGGGGCAAATCGGTTTTGCGGAATTTGGCGGCGTTGATATTATCAACAAGCTTAAAAAAATCGACCCGTCCACCATAACCCCTTTGGAGGCTATGAATATATTATACGATTTAAAAATAAAGGCTGATAAAGTTTAATGGGCAGTATGTCGGAAAGGCGCCGGTGCAAAATGAACAAAATACGCATCCTCACAACTGATATTTCAAATAAAATAGCGGCGGGCGAAGTGGTTGAAAACCCTGCATCCGTTGTTAAAGAATTAATCGAAAATGCTATTGATGCAGGCGCAAATTTAATCACCGTTGAAATTAAAAACGGCGGAATATCATATATACGAATTACGGATAACGGAATCGGGATGGAAGCGGAAGATGCCAAAGCCGCTTTTTTACGGCATGCAACGAGCAAAATTGCAAGCATTGACGACCTTGAAAAAATATCAACCCTCGGATTTCGCGGTGAGGCGCTTGCAAGCATAGCGGCGGTATCCAATATCGAATTGGAAACAAAGACAAAAAACGGTGAAGGAGTATTTTTAAGGCTTGAAGCGGGAAAGCTTATTGATGAGCGGGCGACAGGCTGCCCTGACGGCACAACAATCACAGTTAATGATTTGTTTTTCAACACGCCTGCAAGAATGAAGTTTTTGAAAACCGACAGGACGGAAACAAGCTATGTCACCGATATCATACAGCGTCTTATACTTGGAAATCCGAGTGTTTCGATAAAATATATTGTAGATGGCAAAGAACGCCTGTTTTTTGGCGGGGACGGTTCTTTAAGGTCTTGCGTTTACAGCGTTTATGGTCGTGAATATGCAAAAGGGGCTTTGGAAACAGAGCGGCATGAAAACAATGTTAAAATTTTAGGTTTGATTGGCGCCGCTGACACATCAAGGGGAAACAGAGGCTTTCAAAGCTTTTTTTTAAACGGCAGATACATTAAAAACAGACCGTTGACATTTGCCGTTGAGGCGGCATATAAAAATGTTTTAATGACAGGCAGGTTTCCGTTTTTTGTGATACACATGGATGTTTCGCCTGAATTTGCCGATGTAAATGTGCATCCCTCAAAGCAGGAGGTTAAATTTGCCAACGAGCGCGCATTGTGCGATGAAGTTTATTGGGCTGTCAAAAACACCCTTGCCCAAGGCGCAGATGAGCAAATTCAAAAATTTGCCCCGATAAAAACCATTGGGGAAAAATCGTTGCATTTTAATGAGCCTATAACCCAAATTAAAATGCCGGACATTAAAGATGTTAAAACCTTTATTTCTCAAATTGCGCAAAACAGCGAACAGGCTAACGAAATAGATAACGACGATTATAAAATTGCCGGACAACTTTTTGACACCTACATTATAGCGGAATTTAAAGATAAAATAGTGTTAATTGACCAACACGCGGCGCATGAACGCTTGATTTTTGAGCGGCTAAAAAAAGCATACGCCGAAAAACAGCCAATGGGACAGGTATTGCTTTCGCCCATTTCGGCAATCCTTTTGCCGGAAGAATATGCCGTTGTATTAGAAAATTTAAAAGTTTTTACAGATATGGGTTTTGAAATAGAGGATTTTGGCAATAATTCTATATTAATAAGACAAACGCCCGTCAATGCAGACAGAGAAACTATAAAAGCCCTTATTTGCGAACTTGTTGACGCGCTAAACACAGCGGGAGAAATACTTTTTAAAATTGAGGAGCAAATGTTAAAATCAATATCGTGCAAAGCCGCGGTAAAGGGAAACAACATGTTGCATAAAAGTGAAATTGATGCATTGCTAAGCGATATGTCAAGTGAAAAAGGCATAAACACTTGCCCTCACGGGCGACCGCTGACCGTTGTAATGACAAAATACGAGCTTGAAAAAATGTTTAAGAGGGTGGTGTAATTTGCCATGAAAAAACCTCTTACTGTTATAACAGGCCCTACCGCATCAGGAAAAACGGCAATGTCGATAGAACTTGCCATCAAAAAAGGCGGCGAAATTGTGAATGCCGATTCTATGCAGGTGTACAAACACATGGATATTGGGACGGCAAAACCGCCTGCACATGAGCGCAAAGGTATAACGCACCATCTTATTGACATTGTTGAGCCTACCGAGCGTTTTTCGGTGGCGCAGTATACTGCGGCGGCGCATAATTGCATTAACGATATTCACAACAGGGGAAAGTTGCCCATTTTAGTGGGCGGCACAGGCTTATATATTGATTCGGTGGTTAAAAACATAAAATATGCCAAGGGTGGTGTTGATGAAAATTACAGATTGAAGCTTAGAAATTTAGAAAAGCAAAAAGGTGCCGGATATTTGCATAATAAATTGAAAAAGATTGACGAAGCAGCGGCAAAAACAATTCATCCGATCGACATTAAACGAACAATAAGGGCTTTGGAAGTATATCAGTTGACAGGGAAAACCATAACAGAACAAAAAAGACAGTCGCAACTTGAAGGGCCGCTATATGATACGCAAATTTTTTGCATAGATATTGACAGAAACGAACTTTATAACCGTATTAATGCGCGGGTTGAAAGTATGTTTGCAAATGGTCTTGTGAATGAGGCGCTAAAGCTCTTTAAAATGGGAATTGATGAGCGGTTTACATCAATGCAGGGCATAGGATATAAGGAAACACTTCATTACATCAAGGGAATTGCAACATTGGAGGAAACTAAAAACATTATAGCCCGCAACACACGGCGATATGCTAAGCGTCAGCTTACTTGGTTTAGAAAAAACGAAAAAATAATTTGGATAAGGGGGCAGGTCGAATGGTAAAAGGTGTTGCCAACTTGCAAGATATATTCCTCAACCAAGCCCGCAAAGACAGGGTTTTGGTTACAACTTTTTTAACAAACGGATTCCAGTTTAAAGGTGTTATAAAAGGGTTTGACAACTTTACAATGATACTTGAAAGCGAAGGAAAACAGCAATTGGTTTATAAACATGCAGTTTCTACAATAGTTTCGTCAAAGCCAATGCTGTTGATGGGTGACAACAATAATTCCGAATAAAGGAGTGGATAGCTTACATGACCGCTTCAAAAAAACCGACTAAAATTCAAGCAAAAAAGAAAAAAAATATAGCGGTTAGGATACTGCTTCTTTTAATTTTTTGCCTTGGCGCATATGGTCTTATTATGATTGGGGCTGAACCCGTTTCCACAGAAACGGTTCGGCACGGCACAATTGAAGACAAGCTAAGCACAAGCGGATATATATTACGAAAAGAAACGGTTATAAAAGCGCCTTCCAATGGTATAATAAGCTGCGTTGTGCCGGAAGGCGAAAGGGTAAATAAAAACGCCAAAGTTTTATCCGTTTTTGAGGGCAAATTTGACGAAAACTTGCAAAGTAAAATTAACAATATAAATAACCGAATAGAGCAGCTTGAACGAAGTAAAGCAAAAAGCGGGCTTATAATCGGCGATATAATTCAAATCGAAAACAGGGTGGCAAAAACCGTTGAAGATATTATAGAAGCTTCATATCAAAGGGATATAGAAAAAGTGTCGGAATATAAAAACGACTTGGACGGCATTCTTGCACAGCGGGCAAAAGAGTTGGGCGGCGAAGTTCAAAGCATCGACAAAGCGGGGCAGCTTGCGGAAGAAAAAAAACGGCTTGAGGCTCAGTCCGGCGGCAAAAGAATTGATTTGTACGCACCTGTTTCAGGGGTGTTTAGCACAGACATTGACGGGTTTGAAAGCCACTTTGATTTATCCGACCCCAATGGTATTTCACCCGAGCTGTTAGAGCAAGCAAATGAAATTGAGTTGGGGAAAGGAAAAGGCGTATCGGCAGACGGCAGTGTTGCAAAAATTGTTGACAATTATGAATGGTTTTATGCCGCGACTGTTGATGCAAAATGCGTTTGGGATGTTCAAGCGGGGGAATATGTGTTACTGAGGTTTCCGGAATTTTCTGAAAAAACGCTTGATGCAAATGTCAGCTACATTTCCGATGAAAAAGACGGTAAGGTATCTATTGTAATAGCTTGTATGCAGTATTTTGAAAATATATATTCAACCCGCAAGGCAAATGTTGAAATAATAAGAAAGCGCCACAGCGGGTTTAAAGTTCCGATAAAAGCGATTAGGGTTAAAGACGACGGCACAAACGGAGTTTACATAATTAAAGAAAATATTGCGTTGTTTAAAGAGATAGAAGTGCTGTATAAGGGAGACGAGTATGTTATAGCGAAAGAAGACAACAACGCAAAAAATGGGCTGCTGCTTTACGATGAAATGGTTATTTCGGGAAACAATGTTGCGGAAGGGAAGGTTGTTCGATGAATATTTCCGATAACATTAAAAAAATTAATGAAAAAATTGATATTGCGGCGCAAAAAAGCGGCAGAACACGAAAAGATATTTTGCTTGTTGGGGTAACTAAAACAATCGATTCACACAAAATCGAGCAGGCGGCCTTGTGCGGCATAAACGATTTTGGTGAAAACAAGGCGCAAGAGTTTGTTAGAAAACAGCCTGATTTCCCTGAGGCAAGTTGGCATTTTATCGGTCATTTACAAACGAACAAGGCAAAATATGTTGTGGAAAAAGCGCATTTGATTCATTCTGTTGACAGTTTAAGGCTTGCAAAAGAAGTTAGCAGGCTTGCAAAAAAGAAAGATATAACTTGCAAAGTTTTAATTCAACTTAATATTTCTGCAGAGTCGACAAAATTCGGCATACCTCCAAAAGAGCTTATACCGTTGCTTGAAAGCGTGCAAACCCTTGATAATATAAAGGTTTGCGGGCTTATGACCATAGCGCCCATAAATGCAAAAAAAGAAGAAACAAAATATTTGTATGAAAAATGTAATAATTTATTTGTTGACATTAAGGGGAAAAAATACCATAATGTATGTATGGAAATCTTGTCGATGGGCATGACTAATGATTTTGAAACGGCAATTTTATGCGGGGCAAATATCGTTCGCATCGGCAGCGGCATTTTTGGAAAAAGGAACTATGACATAAAATAAATTTTGTTTCGGATAAATTGCTATTTAATAATATAAAAATAGGGGGTTGTTAAAAAATGAGTTTTTTGAACAAGCTAAAAAGTTTCGCAGGTTTTGATACTGAATTTGACGAGCAGGATTTTTTGGAAACGACAGGCGAAGATGATGAAAGGGATTTTACCGTTAAAAAAGGAAAAATAGTAAATATACATACCACAACACAGCTCAAGGTTGTAGTTGTTTCGCCTGAAACCTTTGATGAGGCAAGGGATATTGCAGAACACCTGAAATCTAAAAAACCGGTCGTAATAAATTTAGAAGGGGTGGAACGCGAAATCGCCCGCAGAATTATTGATTTTTTAAGCGGTTCGGTGTTCGCACTTGACGGCAACATTCAAAAAATTTCAAGCGGCATTTTTTTAATTGCCCCGTATAATGTGGGAATAATGGGGGACTTCCGCGATGAACTTAGAAACAAAGGGGTTTTTCCTTGGACTTACTAAGCGGGCGGCGTTGAAAAGCAATCGGGAAAATGGGGTTTTACAATGTTGATATATTTAGTTTTTAAACTTTTAAATTTGGTAGAAATTTTATTGCTTGTGCGCGTTGTGATATCATGGTTGCCCATAGGCCACAATAGGTTTACAGAAATCTTGTATACTGTGACGGAACCTATTTTAGCGCCTATTCGCAATTTGCTTGATTCTGCAATGGGAAACAGGGCGATAATGATTGATTTTTCGCCAATTATAGCATTTATGCTTATAGGGCTTTTAAAAAGACTTATTGTAAGTTGGATTTAAATAAAAGGGGGTAGGGAAAAATGATTACACCGCTGGACATTCAAAACAAGGTGTTTAATAAGGATTTTCGCGGTTATAGCGTTGCGGAGGTTGACGAATTTTTAAATACAATAATCGAAAGTTATGAACAACTGTATCGGCAAAACATTGAAAATCGCGATAAAATAACTTCGATGAACGACACCATCAACCATTATAAGGCGCTGGAGGAAACGCTGAAAAGCACCCTCGTTGTGGCGCAACAAACAGGCGAAAACATCCAAAAGGTTGCGGAGGAAAAAGCCAAATCAATAGTGGACGAGGCATATGCATCTTCAAAAAAAATTATATCGGATGCACATGATGAGGTTAAAAGCATTTCGAATAAGTATGATGAAATAAAAAGGAATGTTGACCTTTATCGTATGCGCATGACGGGGCTTATAAATTCGTTGCTTGACCTTTTAAACAGCGCCGCATCCGATAAAACGCTTACAGAAATTGTAGGCGTCAATGAGGCGTTGCAACAACTTGAAGAAAGTGCGGGCATGAGCGAAAACGCAGACGGTGCCGAGCAAGAGGAAAACTTAACATCGGAATAAACAATGCAATATAGAATGGTAATAGGAGCTGATACCCTTGACAGAGGATTATGGCAAAACACTTAATTTGCCAAAAACTGAATTCCCCATGCGCGCAAACCTGCCGCAGCGGGAGCCGGAAATACTTAAAATGTGGGAAGATAAAGAAATTTATAAAAGACTTATCGAGATGTGTAAGGATAAACCAAAATTTGTTTTACACGATGGCCCGCCTTATGCGAACGGCGATATTCATATCGGGCACGCTTTAAACAAAATATTAAAAGATATAGTGATTAAACAAAAAACCATGTCCGGGTATCTTTCGCCTTATGTGCCCGGGTGGGACACCCATGGTCTGCCGATAGAGCGCCAGGCAATGGAGAAAATTGAAATTAATAAAAGCGACATTTCGCCTGTTGAATTTAGACAGGTTTGTCGTGATTTCGCGCTGAAGTATGTTGAAAATCAGCGAGAGCAATTCAAAAGGCTTGGCATTTTAGGTGAATGGGACAAGCCGTATCTTACTTTAAATCCCGAATATGAAGGAAAGCAAATAGAAATATTTTGCGAAATGGCAAAGCAGGGTTTTATTTACCGCGGTTTAAAGCCTGTTTTTTGGTGCACCGATTGTGAAACTGCGCTTGCCGAGGCGGAAATAGAATATAAAGACAGCCCCTCGCAATCTATTTATGTGAAGTTTGCCGTAAAAGATGACAAAGGCCTGTTTAAAAACTTTGGCGAAAAAGTTTTTTTCGTTATTTGGACCACAACAACATGGACCCTGCCGGGCAATGTTGCCATATCGCTAAACCCTAACTTTGAATATTCGCTTATTAAATCGAAAGGCGAAATTTATGTTATTGCAACCGAGCTTGTCCAGTCCGTTTGCAAAGAAGCGGGGATAGATGATTTTGAAATGGTTGCAACCTTTAAGGGCAGCGACCTTGAATACATTGTGTGCGCACACCCTTTTTTAAATAGGGATTCGCTTGTAATTTTGGGGGATCATGTCACACTTGAAGCCGGTACAGGCTGTGTTCACACCGCTCCCGGCCACGGAGCGGAGGACTATATCGCCTGTCGCGACTATGATGTGCCGATGATTGTTCCGGTTGACGGAAAAGGCTTTTTAAACGAGCATGCAGGCAAATTCGCCGGGCTTTTTTACGAAAAAAGCAACAAAGCCATAACGGACGAGCTGCAACAGAGCGGTGCGCTGCTTGCGGCAACGGAAATTGTCCACTCATATCCGCATTGTTGGAGATGCAGTAAGCCTATTATTTATCGCGCTACCGACCAATGGTTTGCATCGGTGGAATCCTTTAAGCAAGATGCGCTTAAGGCAATTTCAAATGTGAAATGGATTCCCGCTTGGGGCGAAGAAAGAATTAGCAGCATGGTTTCCGAACGCAAGGATTGGTGCATATCAAGGCAACGCGTGTGGGGAGTTCCTATTCCGATTTTTTATTGCGATAGCTGCAAGCAACCTATTATTGACGAGGCTGCCATAATGTCCGTTGCAAATATCTTCTCGTCGCAAGGCTCAGACGCGTGGTATTTGCTTGATGCAAAGCAGCTTTTGCCTGAAGGGTTTAGCTGCAAATGCGGCGGAGATTCTTTCACAAAAGAAACAGATACAATGGATGTGTGGTTTGACAGTGGCTCATCACACTTGGCAGTTCTTGAAGCGCGAGAAGACTTGGCTTTTCCCGCCGACTTATATTTGGAAGGCAACGACCAATACAGGGGCTGGTTCCAATCATCCCTTTTAACATCGGTTGCAAAAAGCAAAGTTGCGCCTTACAAGGCTGTGCTGACGCATGGTTTTGTAATTGATGAAGAAAAAAGAAAAATGAGCAAATCACGCGGCAATGGGCTGCCGCCGCTTGAAATAGTTAAAGATTATGGCGCTGATATACTGCGGCTTTGGACGGCGTCTGCCGATTATAAAACAGATATTCGGATTTCAAAAGATATACTAAAACAGCTTTCTGAAGTTTACAGGAAAATAAGAAACACAGCGCGGTACATTTTAGGCTCTATTGCAGACTTTAACCCGGATATTGATATGGTTTCGGATTTTGACGAAATTGACAGATGGGCGCTTATGAGGCTTAGCAAGGTTGTGGAGCAGGTGAAAAAAGCGTATGATAACTATGATTATCATATTGTTTATCATACCGTTCACAATTTTTGTGTGGTAGACCTTAGCAATATTTATCTTGATGTAATAAAGGATAAAATCTATTGCGAAAAAACAGCCTCGCAGGCAAGGAGGTCATCGCAAACCGCCATGTATTTGATATTGGACAGCCTTGTGAAGATGATAGCGCCGGTGTTGGCTTTTACCGCCGAGGAAATTTGGCAGCATATGCCCCATAAATCGGACGATAGCTTTGAAAGCATTTGGTTTGCATCATTGCCGGATGTCAATAAACAGCATCAAGATGACGAACTGGAAGAAAAGTGGGAAAAGATTTTAAAAATAAGGGATATTGCCTCCAAAGAGCTTGAACTTGCACGAAAGGAAAAGCTTATAGGCAGCTCTCTTGATGCAAATGTATCTATCCTTGCAAACGGGGATGACTATGAGTTTATATCCTTAATAATCAACGAGCTTGCGCCGATTTTAATTGTTTCGGGCGTCACCTTGGAAAAAGCCGATACGGAGGAAATAACAGTTAAAGTTTCTCCCGCAACGGGTGAAAAATGTGCGCGATGCTGGACATTCACAAATGATGTAGGTGCAGAGCATCAGCATTTATGTAAAAGATGCGCAAATGTTTTAAAATAAAATGTTGATTTTTCTTATTGAAAGGGGATGCTGGCATGAAAAGCTTTCGTAGGGTTTTGCACATTAACACCCGCAAAAGGCGTGAGTATATAAACATAACGCCTGATGTGGAAAAAGCGCTTGAGGAAAGCGGAATAAAAGAGGGCTTTGTGTTGGTAAATGCAATGAACATTACGGCAAGCGTTTTTATAAATGATGATGAGAATGGCTTACATTCCGATTTTGAGGTTTTTTTAGAGCGCCTTGCCCCGGAAAAGCCGCATAGCCAATATAAACACAATGGTTATGAGGATAATGCGGATGCACATCTTAAAAGGCAAATCATGGGGCGTGAAGCCGTTGTAGCCATAACGAAAGGAAAACTGGATTTTGGCACATGGGAACAAATTTTTTACGGAGAGTTTGACGGCAAAAGAGATAAAAAGGTGCTTATAAAAATAATAGGAGATTAGCTGAAATTTTGCCCCTATAATGACGAATTTACTTTATCATAGCGGCAATGGCGCCCAAAATATGATGTATCAATGACTAAAAAGGTTTATGCCAAGGGCTTTGTTGCTGTAAAAAATGTAAAGTTGCACAATTATTGATATTAATTAGGGCTTTTATTTGAAAATTTTGCAGTAAAAGTTATGAAATATATATAAAAAATAGAAAATACTCGATTTTTTTAAATAAACACTTGAATTAAGGCGTGAATAGTGGTACAATTCAGTTGTCAATTTTTAATAATTATAGGAGGTAAACGAATGAACAGAATGGAACTGGTATCAGCAATAGCAGAAAAAGCAGGTATGACAAAAAAGGATTCCGAAGCAGCACTTAGCGCAACTATCGAAGCAATAACCAATACATTAAAAAAAGGTGAAAAAGTTCAATTGGTTGGCTTTGGCACATTTGAAACACGCCAAAGGGCTGCCCGTGAGGGAAGAAACCCTCAAACAGGCGCAAAAATCAAAATCGATGCTACAACAAGCCCGGTATTTAGAGCAGGCAAGGCTTTAAAAGACGCAATAAAATAATACATTAAATTTTAATGTATTAGGGTGAAAAATAAAAATGTTAAAAACTTATTGGGGCAACTTTAAGTAGCCTTGATAAGTTTTTTTCATTTATTTTGCTGATGACATTCTGCTGCAAAACCCCAATATAAGCAATTAATTGACAATTTCGTAAAAAACAGTATAATAGTTATATTAATACATATTGAAAAAATTTATTATAAAACAAAGGAGCTTTTTATGAAAAGACTTTTTATAATGTGTTTACTATTTATGTTGCTTTGTTCGGGCTGCAAAAATTCTAAATGGGATAATGATATGACAGATTTGCATAACTATAATCGCCTTTATTTGGAGCTGTTAGAACCGATTGTGGGGGATAATGTGAAAAGATATAGCAACAATGATTTACTTGTGTATGTCAGAGAAATTGAAAAAGATGAAAAGTGGCTTCAAATGCAGGATATACTCCGGCAGATGGAACCAACGATTAGATACGCCGGCGAAGCTAAACATATCCAGTCATTTTTTGCTCGAGACTATAACAAAAATATTCAAGCATTAATTAAATGCGTTCAAACAGGCGATGAAGAAGGCATAGATACAATAGAAAAGATGACAGACGAAGAACATCGCTACTTATTAGATATGATTATTAACATAAACATAGTAGGATATGTTAATGTTAGAAATGACATGAGATAATCGAATATATTGATTCTGTAATTCATGCCAACAACAATCGTATTAATACAATTGAGGGGATAGATTTTATCATAAAATAAAGGAGCTTTCTATGAAAAAGTTTTTTGCAATATGTTTGATATGTGTGTTTATTTGTGCGGGCTGTAAAAGCTCCGAACATAAAGCTGATTATACAGAGAAAAGCAAATACTATCTGCTTTATTTAGAACTGTTAGAGCCGATTTTTGGGGATTATGTTGAAAGATATGATAATAATAATGACTTGCTTGTAAAAATAAGAAAAATTGAAAAAGATGAAAAGTGGCTTAAAATGCAGGATATACTATGGCAGCTAAAGCAAATGTGGCTAAACATGAAGGAAAATGAAGGTTCATTTATTATTTCTATAATGGTAGATAACAATGATGTTCAAAGATTAATTGAATTTGTTAATATGTGTGATGGGACTGGAGCTGATACAATAGAAAAGATGACAGAGAAACAACGCTACGGCCTTGGCATAACAAAAGTCTCAAACAGAGTAAACTACGACAGCATAAAAAAAAATATGGAACAATGTGAAAAGATATGGCAACAATGATTTGTGGAAAACAGGACTGCTTTTTGTGCCCGAAAGGACAAAAGCATACTCCATGACATGTGTGGGATTGACGGGTATTTGTTGCCGATATTGGTTCGCTTTTGTAACAATGAAGAAAGGTGGCATTATGGATATTTTACATTTTTTTGACAGAAACCGCATAATTTGCCAAGCGCAAAAGGCTTTAGCGGTAAAACCACGATATATTACCGATTTTTCGGCTAAAATGAGCGAGGGCGGTATACATGATTATTATTCCAACGGTGATTACTGGTGGCCAAACCCCAACACAGCAAACGGCTTGCCTTATGTGCGGCTGGACGGCAAGTCAAACCCCAATGCTTTTATGCATCACCGAAACATTTTAAGGGAAATGAGAACAAGCGTATCGCATCTTGCCGCCGGATATAAAATAACAAAAGATGAAAAATATGCGTCCAGGGCATCGATTATTCTAAACAATTTTTTTCTGGCGAAAGAATCGAAAATGAATCCCTCTTTGTTATATGCGCAAGCTGTTCCGGGCTTATACAGCGGCAGGGGAATTGGAATTATCGACACTTTGCATTTGGCTGAGGTTCCGTTTGCTGTAAACGCGCTTAAAAGCTCTTTGCACATGACAGATGAATTATTGATGGGGCTAAAAAAGTGGTTCTCCGATTACCTTAATTGGATGACTGCTCATAGTTATGGAATTTCAGAAATGAACGAAAAAAATAATCATGGAATTTGTTGGCATGTGCAAGCGGCTTCGTTTGCTTTATTTGTCGGTAATGAACAGATGGTTGATTTTTGTCGTAAACAGTATAAAAATGTGTTGCTTGGGCAAATGGCGGCGGACGGAAGCTTTACAAAGGAGCTTGCAAGGACAAAACCTTACGGTTACTCTATTTTTACATTGGACAACTTGTTAATTTTATGCCACATTTTATTTAAAAAAGAAAATGACTTATGGAATTATGAGCTAAATGGCAAAGGTGCGCGCAGGGGAATGGAATTTCTTTATCCATACCTGATTGATAAAACAACTTGGCCTTATAAAAAGGACATTCAACATTTTGAATGTTGGCCTGTCGCAATGGCATCTTTTCTTTTTGCCGGCTTAGGGCTTGGGGAGCAAAAGTATGTAAAGCTGTGGCAAAGCCTTGACCCGGAGCCGACCAATTGGGAAGTAAGGCGTAATATGACAGTACGGCAGCCGTTGTTATGGCTCGGGTAGTGCACGGGCTGATAGAAATATCTCGAAATATGCCTGAATTTGAAAAATAACGGAACCATATTCAACTAATCAAAATATCCCCATAATATATGGCGATTATTTTTTAGTTGACATCTATTCGCAATTGGGTTATAATAATAAAATAATTTGCTTTAACATTATTATAGCACCGTGCATTTGCTTGTGAGTTTGCACTTGGGAATGTATGGCGAATATGGATTTCTGACCGTGAAGTATATTCTAAGCGGAAAGAGGGTTATAAATACGCTTATTTTAATTTGTTTAAAAACTCTTTTTTCGTTTTGAAAAAAGAGTTTTTTTATATTTAAGGAGGAAAAAGCTATGGATAAAAGAATTGGTATTGTAGGCATCGTTATTGAAGAACTTTCGTTTGTAAACCGTGTTAACGAAGCTTTGCATGAACACGCAAATCTTGTTGTGGGGAGGCTGGGGCTGCCATATAAGGAAAGGGGCGTATCGGTTATATCGTTGATTGTAGACGGCACAAATGATGAAATTAGCGCGCTCACAGGAAAACTTGGCAGGATAAAAGGCGTATCTGCAAAATCAATGATAACAAAAAGCATGAAAAATAATTAACTGAGGGGTTGTTTTATTATGAGTTTTCTTAAAAAATACCGAAAAGAATTTGAAGAGCTGGATAAGCTGGAAAGGGATTTTATTGACGACGATAAAATATGGGAGCAATTAAACAGACACGAAAATCCCTCTAAAAGCAAGGTTCGTCAGGTTTTAAAAAAAGCTGCGGATTGTATAAGATTAGAGCCTGACGAAGTAGCGGTGCTGATTCAAAATAAGGACGAAGAAACGATAAAGGAAATGTATGAGCTTGCCTATCAGTTGAAGCAGGAAGTATATGGCGACCGAATTGTTTTCTTTGCGCCCCTTTACATAAGTGACGAATGTGCAAACAATTGCAAATACTGCGGTTTTAGAAACAGCAATACAGCCATACACCGCAAAACGCTTACAATGGACGAAATTGAGGACGAAGTGAAAATAATGATTGAGGAAGGGCAAAAACGCACCGTCCTTGTTTACGGAGAATCGCCTGCAACCGAGGTGGATTTCATGTGCGAAACTGTTAAAAAAGTTTATAGTGTGAAAACACAAAACGGAGAAATTCGGCGCGCCAATATCAACTGCGCACCGCTTGGGGTTGACGAGCTAAAAAAACTTAAAAATGCCGGAATTGGCACATTTCAGGTATTTCAAGAAACATATCATCATGAAACATATAAAAAAGTTCACCCGGCAGGAACTATAAAAGGGCATTATCGTTGGCGTTTATATGCAATGGACAGAGCGTTGCAGGCAGGTGTGGACGATTGCGGAATAGGGGTTTTGTTCGGGCTTTACGATTGGCGCTTTGAAGTTATGGGGCTTTTATACCACACGATTCATCTTGAGAAAACTTTTAAAGGCGTTGGACCGCACACAATATCCTTTCCCCGCATAACCCCTGCCACAGGAACTCCTTTTTCGGTGAACCCGAAATATGCAGTAAGCGATAACGATTTCAAAAAGCTGATTGCCATCTTAAGGTTATCCGTGCCGTATACAGGTCTTATCTGCACCGCGCGGGAATCGGTGCAAGTTCGCAAGGAGGTTATTCCGCTCGGCGTATCGCAGATAGATGCAGGAACACGAATTGGCGTGGGCGCTTATTCAAAATCTAAGGAGGCAAATAAACTCCCCGATAAGGAGCAATTTTCAATTTGTGACCCTCGCTCTTTAGGCGATGTGGTAAAAGAAATTTGCGATATGGGCAACATTCCTTCGTTTTGCACCGCTTGTTATCGGGCGGGGAGAACCGGTGAGGAATTCATGAAGGTTGCAAAATCAAGGTTTGTACATAATTTTTGCATCCCTAACGCTATTTTTACCTTTAAGGAGTATCTATTGGATTACGCTTCCGGGGAAACCAAAACAAAAGGCGAAAGCATAATCGAAAAACATCTTGAACTTTTAAAAAACCAGCCTGTTTATGACAAGGCGTTGCTTATACTTAAAAGGCTGGAGAGCGGGGAAAGGGATTTGCGCTTATAAAGATGAAAGAATTAAACGGATTTTACGGAACAGATAAAAAGAAGATGTCGGAAAAAATAAAATATTTATGCGAAAGCGCCACAAACGAGGAAATAAGCGCTTTTACCTTGCATGCGTGTGAACTGAGAAATCAGCATTATGGGGCGCAAGTGTTTTTTCGAGGTCTTATCGAGTTTAGCAACTATTGCAAAAACGATTGTTATTATTGCGGGATAAGGCGCAACAATCAAAATGCGGTTAGGTATCGCATGTCTGAAGAAGAAATTCTTAAGTCCTGCGCAAAAGGATATGATATCGGATTTCGCACCTTTGTATTGCAAAGCGGTGAGGATTCATATTTTTCGGAAAACAAATTGCGCTCGCTGGTATATAAAATTAAAACTTGCTTTCCGGATTGCGCCATAACCCTTTCGACCGGTGAATTGAGCCGCGATACATATAAAAGGCTTTATGACGCAGGGGCTGACCGCTACCTTTTACGGCATGAGACGGCGAACGAAAAGCATTACCAAATGTTGCATCCGTCTGAATTAAGCCTTAAAAATCGTAAGGAATGCTTATACAACCTCAAAGAAATCGGTTATCAGGTTGGCGCCGGGTTCATGGTGGATTCGCCTTATCAGACATACGACATTTTGGCGGAGAATTTGATATTTCTTCGCGAGCTTCAGCCTCATATGATTGGAATAGGTCCATTTATACCGCACAAGGATACAAAGTTTGCAAACTATGGAAAGCCCACAATTTACAAAACAATTATTATGCTGTCGCTTGTCAGAATTATGGTGCCGAAAGCATTAATTCCGGCAACGACAGCGCTAAATACGGTTGATGCTTCAGCTCGTGATAAAGGTTTTTTTGCAGGGGCAAATGTAATCATGCCTAACCTGACGCCAAAGCAATACCGAAAAAATTATCAGCTATACGATAATAAATTGTGCAGCGGCATGGAAGCATCGGAAAATTTGTCAAGCTTGTTAAACTCAATCAGAAATATAAACATGATTCCTAATTTATCTCGGGGTGATCATGTAGATAAAATAAAGGATGGTATAAGCGTGCAATGTAGGAGACTTTAGCATGTGAGCATTCTTGCGCCTTATCCGGCTCACGATAAGGCGCGCAACTAAATTAATTTAAATTTTTGTGAGCCAGAAAGGCTAATATGGAAAACATAAATACAACACCTGCGGCGAACAGGTTTACCATAGGCATTTTCGGAAGGCGAAATGTAGGGAAATCCTCATTAATCAATGCCATTACCAAGCAAAACACAGCCTTAACTTCAAATATTCCCGGAACAACCACAGACCCTGTTTACAAAGCGATGGAAATGTTGCCCATCGGGCCTGTGGCATTTATTGATACCGCCGGCTTAGACGATGTTGGAGAACTTGGCATGCAGCGGGTGGAAAAATCATATGAGGTTCTTAGAAAATGCAATTTTGCTATTTTAGTAACCGATGAACTTGGAATAACACAGCTGGAAAAGGATTTTATTGAGGAGTTAAAGGGCAGAAAAATTCGGTTTATCGTGGTGTTTAACAAATGCGGCGGGCACACCCCGAAAATAGCGGGTAATACAGGCTTTTCGTTTGTTTGCGTGAGTGCCTACGAAAGCAAGGAGATTGAGGAAGTAAAAAAACAAATAATTGCAAATTCCGGTATGGAGCATGTCAAGCCTTCGCTTGTTGACGGGCTGATAAAGCAGGGGGAAACCGCCGTTCTTGTAACGCCGATTGACTCGGCGGCGCCTAAAGGGCGCCTGATACTCCCCCAGCAACAGGTGATAAGGGATATACTTGATGTTGGCGCAATGGCATTTGTAACAAAGGATACCGAGCTAAAGCAAACGCTAAAAAATCTGAAAACGCCTCCGGCTATCGTAATTACCGATTCTCAAGTTTTTGAAAGGGTGGCTGCCGATACGCCGGAGGATATTCCCCTTACTTCCTTTTCAATTTTGTTTGCCAAGCAAAAAACGGATATCGCAGAAATGGTCAGAGGTGTAAAACGGATTGAAACGCTTTCAAAAGGAGATAACATTTTGATTGTTGAAGGTTGCACACATCACAGGCAGGATGACGATATCGGGACTGTAAAAATACCCCGTTGGATTAATAAAATAGTTGGCGAAGGTTTAAATTATGAATGGACATCGGGGGCTTGTTTTCCCAAAGATATAAAAAAATACAGCTTAATTATTCATTGTGGGGGTTGCATGCTCAATAGTTGCGAAATGCAATACAGAACCTACAAGTCAAAAGAGCAGAGGGTAAACATTACAAATTACGGAGTGCTAATCGCCTATGTGACGGGAATACTTCCCCGCGCGGTAAAACCTTTTTTTGAAAAGGGCTCCTGTTAGATAATCACGCACTTTGGGGCTGCTTGTTGTTTTTTTTGTTGTTTTCAATACTATGACCTATAATGTTAAAAGCAGAATGCTAAATATTGAAGGAGTGAACTGTTCAATATTTAGCATTCTGCTTTTTTCTTTTGTGAGCATTGGCGTGGGAATTATCGCCAGGTGCTTACAAAAGTACATTTTTTACTATGATATTGAAAGATTACCATAGACTTTTTATGGGTATCTTGTTATACTTCAACTAAAGCCAACCTTTTCGGTGCCATTATCTAAGGCTTGTTTTGGGAGGAGAATTGATTTGAATATCAAGGCAATTTTGTTAACTATTGTTTTTATTTTCTTATGTATTTCGTTTAATATTTCGGCAGCATCTTATACAGGTATTCCTTTTGTTTTATTTTCGGAAAATGAAACTGTGCAGGCGAAAACTGATGAAAACCGGGTTGCCGTGCCTACCAGCGGCAGAAATATTCTTTCCGATAGCGCATTTGCAGACGAGAGCATTGTGTATATAAATGATGTATCCGAATATAAAGAAACGGATGTTTGGGCGATTCAAGGGAAAGGGAGCATGGCCTCGCCAAGCGACCTGTACGGAAGGGATGGGATGAAAAGCGGGGTTAGGGTGGAACTATCATCAGAAGAAGATGCCGATTTTTTTATCCGTACAATGATTCCGGGGAGCAAGTATTACTATTTCAGCGTATGGGCAAAGTTGGAATCCGGCAGCGTTGCAGGGCGGCAATTGACCCTTTCTGTTTATGACAGCCCCAATTCGTCGATGCGGGGCGGGGCGAAGTCTAAATGCGTTGTGGATTTGGCAGGCGGCGCTTATTTATTGCAAAACGAATGGAAACAATATGCATTTATTATACACCTTCCCAAGGGGCTTGCAAATTATTATTTTGAACCGCGGATACATACGACCTCAAGCGCAGGCGTGACGGCAATGACCTTTGACATTACTGAGGTCGAATTGTACGAAGTAAGCATAGCGGAGACCCAAGAGATGCAGGAGGATGCAACTATTGTAAATCACCCTGTTGTGGACGCAACACCACAGGTGTCTGTGATAAGAGAGGTTAAGCCCCGCCCCGGCAGCATGGCTCATAAAGACACGGAGTTTTCTGATTTAGATGGGGTGCAATGGGCGGAGTATGCTATTAAAGCGTTTTATAAATGGGGTATTGTAGACGGTGTGACACCCGGGGAATTCAGACCGCATGACAGCGTTACCAGGGAGCAATTTGCTAAAATGCTGACGAATACCTTTGATTGGCTTGACCCGGGGGATTGCGATTTTATGGATGTTCCAAAAACCAAATGGAGCTATCCCTACATTGCCACAGCATTAAAAAGAGGTGTGGTGACTGGGGTTGATGAAACTTGGTTTGGTGCAGAAGATTATATTATGCGTCAGGATATGGCGGTAATGGTATACCGTGCGCTTGACAGCTTGTTGGTTCGTGTGGAAAGCAGTTTTGCCTTTGATTCGGAAGGAGTGTCCGAATATGCCGCTAATTCGGTTAGCAGGCTGTGTGGTGTAGGTATTTTATATCCCATTGACGGAGGGGTGAAACCTCGGACGGAAGTTAAAAGGGCGGACGCAGTTGCCGTGTTGTACAATGCGCTCAACTATGCGGCGGCAACGGGTGCGCAAATGGTAAGGTATTATTAATTGTTGAAAGCTCGAGGAGGGATTTATGTGAATTGGAAAACATTCTTGTTGGCGGCGATGGTTGTTTTAGGAATTTACGCACCGGATTTCTATTTTGGAGGAAAGACCGCATATGCGGCAATCGTCACAAACAAACCGGGCGAGCCTTCTTTAATATTTGAGGATACTTTGGAGGGCGGCAGCGATTCCGATGGCGCTGTTACGGCGGGCATCCCGTTATCCATTAATTCCGGCGGAGTAAGTGATGTCTATTCGTTCTTTGGACCGGGCGTAGTGGGGAAAGAGGGGACATTTAGCTATAAAGCTTCGGGCGGGCTTGGGCTGGCATGCACCGCAACCGCTCCCGGCAGCACCCATTTATATAACGCAGCGGCGCTTAACAAAAGCTATATGGAAGGAAAATCGACCAGTTATGTAACCGAAACAAAATTTGAGTTTGGCACTACGGGAACCTTGGCTCAAAAAAACATCAATATTTTTATGCGGTTCGGTGGGGCGTGGAATTATTCTTACTATTTCAAGATATGCTCGGACGGCTCAATAGGCTTGTTCAGTCCTAAAGGGGAAACATCCCCGATTTCCGCATTGACCTCTACCACAGCGGCAGGCGGCGCTTTTGGCGGCACGGTTGTATATATGGCAAGGGCGGCTCTGATTGATAAGCCTGATGGAGGTATATATATGGCGATTAACATATATGCCGCATCAGACCCTAATGCAAGCATAGCATTTCTTGAGCATACAGTTGCGGCGGACGCAAACCTGCTGATTGCCTCAGACGCCGCATACGGCCCCGGTTTTGGAGTTGCGAATTCAAATTGTGTTGCTAAATTTACTTCTTATAGTATAAAGGATATTATCGATATCAGGATAAAGGACGGTTCCATTGCAGATTTTAAAGGAAGTGAATATGATTATAACTATTCAACGCAGGAAAGCATAACTTTGGAGGATATCACAGCGGTGGGAAACATTCCCGGCGAGGAAATGCCGAATATTGATTATGACAGCGGGGCATCCCGCGTGACGGTGATGTATGCCGGGCTTACCTACACCGTTAACATAAGAGAATTGGTGGATGATACCGTAAAAATAACTATCAATGGCGTGCCGAGCGGCAGCGTTATAGCGATGGTTGGCGAAAAAGTTGAAATTCCCGTGTTTTCGGAGGTGATTAATGCAACATCGGGCATAAGCTGGCTCTTTTCCGACAGCCAGGGGCAAGATGACTATATGACCATTTCCCCCAACATAAGCGCTGACGGGGAAGAAGTGGTTTTGACGATAGATAATTCGGAGGGTAACTTGAAGGATGGAAAGGTCGCATTAACCGCATCCGTTGAAAAAGGCGGAGATGTATATGCGAAAAGTATTGATATAGAATATTTGACAGAGCTGCCGGGGCAAGGCAGCCATGATACAGTTCAGTTGACGGCTGAGGAACTTGTTAAAATATCTGAAAGAATCGGGGAAACGGTGGTGGTTATTAAGGCAGGGCTACAGTCGGCATTTTACGGTTCAAGGATTGTATGGAGCGTAGAAGGCTTTGAGGGCGCTTCCTTGGAACACGCACAAAGCGTATACCGCGAAGCCGATATTGAAAATAGGCTTATAATAGATAACAACTTTGTTAGTGACACGACCGACCTAAGCGTTACGGTTAAAGCTAAAAACATCGCTACCGGTGCAGCAGATACAAAAAATATACATATTTTTGCGGTGGCAACGCCGGATAGGATAAAGATTAAAGGGAACTCTGTTGTTACGGTTTCTGAGGATTCTTCGTATTATTTCGAATATTACACAGCGGAGGTGTATCAGAAAAGCAAGCTTTTAAGCGGCGATGCGCTCAGATTTAGCGAACCGCTGAATTGGTTACTGAAAACTGCTAAAGGCGGGGTTTCAATAAACGCCGATACCGGGATGCTTACGGTAAGCTCCTCTGCCTCGGCGGGAACGGTGACAATTGTTGCGCAAATGGGAAACCTTATAGATGAATTCAATGTGAGTATCACAAAAAAGACAGGCAGCCAGTCTGCTAAAAGCTCTCAAAGAACAGGTGTCGGGCTTGCAGGCGTGCAGGTTCCGGGTATTGAGGCGGCTGAAGAAATAAAGGAAAACAGTCAAACCGATGTACCGCAAGATAAAAGGGAATTGAAGGATTACCGGGGACATTGGTGTGAGGAAATCATAAACGATTTGTTAAGTCGCAGAATCATAAACGGCGGCGTAAACGGCGAAATGCGCCCGGACTATTTTGCAACGAAAGAAGAAACCATTAAGGTTTTGATTAATATTTTGAATATTTCCTTGCAGGGAGGAGGAAGGCTAAAAGAGGGAGATAATACTTCCGAATGGGCTGTTGCATATGTTTTGACAGCCATGGACGAAGGTATTGTTCGTGGGGATGAAACAGGTTTTATCAATGGCGGCGGCAATGTCAGCCGTGCGGAGGTATGCGCAATGACCTCACGGGCATTAAAGCTTTTGGGCGGGGATATCGGGCTGTTGAACACTTTTAGCGATGGCGACAAGGTTCCCGATTGGTGCAAAGAGGATATGGCGGCATTAATTTCCAAAAAAATTATAACAGGCTTTGAAGATTCAACCATAAGACCTTATGATTTGATTACACGGGCAGAGGTGTTTGCTATTGCGTATAGGGCTGCAGCAGATGGGGGGTTAATATGAAAATTACAAGAACAGTTGTATTGATTTTGCTTTTTTCCGTATTGTTTAATGGAGTAACGCCTGCTGTGTCAGCGTCAACGGGTTCTGATTACACAAAGGAGCTAAATTTTATTTCCGGTCTGGGAATTATGGAAAAGCATAAGGAGGTCAACGATTTTATAACCCGTGCGGAATTAGGGGCGGCGCTTATGAACTTGTTTTCGGGCGGCAGCTATACGGCAGATAATATGAGGGATATAAAAGATAGTGCAAATTCATGGGAAGGGGAATTTTTGTTTAAAAACCTTGAATTTGACCTGTTCGATTCGGACGAACATGTAAATTTTGAGGAGGTCGTTCTTGCCTTGATAAACGGCTTGGGATATGGTTATGTTGCCGAGGAAAAGGGCGGCTATCCCTATGGATACCAATATGAAGCGGCAAGCCTTGGAATTACCTCAAAGGCTGTGAACGCGCAATTGGGTGAGTGTATGAGGCGGGGAACGACTGCGGCTATGATAAAAAACATGCTCAACATAGGAATTATGAGTAGGTTTATTGGAAACAAAGGAGGCTGGGAGATAAACAATAAAGACACGCTTTTATCGCGGCTTTTTGTTTTGCGGGATAGCGGTATTGTCACATTTGATGGGCTGACCTCAACTAACGGGGTTCAATCCCATTTTGAAAATGATGTGGTTATAATGACTACCTTTTCCGACCAAAGCGGCTACGGAAAAAAATTTCGTCCCGGAAATTCCGATGCCAAGGAATATCTTGGCAAAGCTGTGAACTATTACTATAAATATTCCGAAGATGCGCCTGAAGATGTGCCGACCTTGCTGTATGTTGAGGAACGCGCATCTGTTGAGGAAATAAAAATAGATATCCGTGACATAACGCGGCTGGACGGGAATCGCATCGTATATGGAGAGAGCGGTACAACCGAAATTACTGTTAACGGTAGCGCTGATATTATTTATAATGGGCGTTGGCTGGGGACAGCTTCAACTATGCTCACATCCGTCATAAACGGTATGCTGGAGCGCCAAAACGGTAATGTACATATTATTGATAACGGACAGGGGTGGGATATTCTGTTTGTCGAGGATTATAAAACATACAGAATTGATTCCGTTAATAGCGCCGACTCTGCTGAAGCGTTTATCAGGACGACGGAGGGAGAAAACATAGATTGTCGAAGCGACAGCGCTACAACCGTTACGGAGGTATATAAAAACGGTGTAAAAACAGAGCTTAGTCGCTTGGTCAGGGATGATGTGTTTTTTCTTGCGGAGGCAAAGCAGGAGGATGGAATTGTTCGCTACCGAAAGGTCATTGCAGGAAAGCTTGCGTCACAAATGACCCACCCCGCCAAAGTTACGGGAACCTTAAACGAGATAGGCAAGGATTTTATAGTTGTAAACGATAAAATCTATGAAATATCTTACGGATTCAGCAATACGGCGTCAATCGATGAGCACTCCAAGCGGGATAAGCTGCGGTTGGGCTCGCGTGTTACTGTTTATTTTGACCCTGCGGGCAGGGTATGTGATTATGATGTTGCGGACACGGGGATAAAATATGGATTTTTGGTGGCTTTGGATCAGAGCAAAAAAAGCTTGGAACAGTTTGTTCAGGCTAAAATTTACACCGCTGAAAACGAAATGAAAATATTCAACCTTGATAAAAAGGTGAAATACAATGATTATGGCGGAGGTCGCATAGAAAGTAAATTATTATTGGAAAACTCCAATATATCGAATGTGGCGGGCTATGACCCCCTTTACGACAATGGCGGAATTATTCGTCAGGTGGTAAGGTATGGCTTAGGCGGTAATGGGGAAATTACGGAGCTTTATACCGCATACCTTGATGCCAAACTAAATCATAGTGATGATTATTCAAAATTTAGAAGAAACAAGGCGGTTTATGATATTCTTGGCTCAGCTAATATGACTTACAGAAGCAATGTTATGGGCTTTTTTTACAATAATCCATCGGGCGGAATGTTGTTGTACGCCGACCCCTCTGCCGCAATGTTTTTATATCCGGAAGACGATTTTGCCGTTGACGAATATAAGTATAGAGTTGCGATGGCAGCGGATATCTTCGGCAACAGCAACACTTACACCAGAACACTATATGCATACGATACCGATGAGCATGGAATTTCGCATTGCTTTGCCAATGCCTGGGAGGGCGGCGCCAGCCTTCAGTTGAATCATGAAACGCTTACCTTGGTAACAAAAGTTTTCAAGACGGTCAACAAAAACGGTGACATTGTGCAAAAAATAGCGGGGTTAAGTGCGGGAAAAGAAATATCAATAATAGGACAAAATTGCGACTCGCTCAAAATTAGGCTTGTTACTGGGGGCGTAAATGTCGGTATATATGGCGGAAGCTTAGCCGGCACTGTACCGATTGAGCCGGGAGACCTTATCGTATATAAAAAAAACAGCCATGATATGGTTGAAAGCATTGCTTTGGCATTTCGCCCCGGCGATAAAAACGGTGTAGGCGGAAGACCGTATGTTGACAGCGCGGACAACATTCGGTTCGATAATTTTAAAATGGCGTTTGGGGCAGCCTACTATCCTGTTATATCCGGAGCAAAAGCATATTCGCCCTTCCCGGTAAATGCGAATAACAACAACACGAATTCCCGTTTCGCAGCCATATACGGCAGGGTGGATAAGCTTTCCCGGGGGATGATAACTATCAGGTTTGATGACAGCGTTGAAACCGTTGGAGACAAAATGGTGTTTGATGTTTCAAAACCTGTTGTCTATCTTTATGATATAAGCACCAAGACGGCAAAAATATCGTCTGTGGACGAAATAATGATTGGGGACGAGGTTTTTATGAAATGCAGGCTTTCCATTATTGATGCAGTCGTTGTTATTAGAAGGTAATGAGAAAAAGGGTGTGCAACATCGGCAGGGCGCATCTTTCATATGTTTTGCAATAATTTTTGTGTTAAAGTATGATTTTTACTATGATGTCACAACATTACCGTAGACTTTTAAAAATTGTGCTGATATACTGACATTAGTTTTAGTGGATGGAGAGAAGCTGTATGAGACAAAGGATTGGTGCTGCGGGGCGCATTATAACACCCCGAGACAGACCTTGGTATTACAACCATAAAAAGCATAAAAATCTGCTGTTGATGATGTTACCCGGGCTTTTGTCCCTTTTTGTTTTTTCATATTTACCGATGTACGGTATGCAAATTGCGTTTCGCGATTTCATATTTAAGTTGGGCATATGGCAGAGCCCATGGGTGGGGCTAAAGCATTTTCGCGATTTGTTTGAATCTGCACATTTTTTAAATGCTTTCAAAAACACCCTTGTTATCAGCGGACTTCAACTTGTGTTTGGATTTCCCGCGCCTATTATATTTGCCGTTTTGCTCAATGAGATAAGGGTTTTAAAATTTAAAAAGCTTGTCCAGACGATAAGCTACCTGCCCCATTTTATTTCATGGGCAGTGTTGGGCGGGATGTTCATACAACTGTTATCACCGTCCGTGGGACCCGTTAATCTGCTTTTGAAAACCATGGGGATGCAGCCCATATATTTTTTGGCAGAGCCTTCATGGTTTAGAACGGTAATCGTATCAACCCATATTTGGCAAACGATTGGGTGGAACTCCATCGTCTACATAGCAGCTATTACCAATATTGATGCCGAGCTCTACGAAGCGGGGAAAATTGATGGGGCAACGCGTTTCCAACAAATCTTTTATATTACCTTAGGCGCATTGATGCCGGTGATAACCATTATGCTAATATTTGCCGTCGGAAAAATTATTAACGATAACTTTGATCAGATTTTTAATTTGATGACATCACCGGTTGAAAGTGTCGGCGAAGTGTTGAGCACTTACAGTTATAAAATTGGTCTGGTAAAGATGCAATATAGTTTTTCCACTGCTATGGGTTTGTTCAAAAATGTGATTTCGCTGTTACTGATTCTTTTCGCTAACCGTGTAGCAAAAAAAATTAACGACTATGGATTGTGGTAGGAGGACACCGATGAAACGAATCCATTTTTTTGATATTTTTCTGTTTGCGTTGATGATATTCATATGCCTTATTATGGTTTATCCCTTTTGGAATTTGTTTATGAATTCCATTACGGCGCCTGATGTCAATATGAGTGTGCTGCGCCTTTTTCCTGAAAGGGTTTCTTTATCTTCTTATGTGAAGGCGATAGAGTCCGGTGATATTGGGCGTGGGTATCTCAATACGATTGTTAGGACTGTTTTGGGAATTGGGCTAAATCTTATACTGACAGTTACGCTGGCATATCCCCTGTCCAAAAAACATTTGCCGAACAAAGCATTTATTACAGGGTTTGTTGTATTCACTATGTATTTTAACGGCGGGGTTGTTCCAAACTATTTGTTGATACGAAGCCTTGGGCTTTACGATACTGTGTGGGCGCTGGTGTTACCGCATGCCGTTAATGTGTTCCATCTCATCATTGTGCGAAACTTTTTCATATCCATTCCTTACAGCCTTGAAGAATCTGCCATGATTGATGGGTGCAATGAATTTCAAATTCTGACAAGAATCGTGCTGCCCCTCTCAAAATCCATTATGGCAACCCTGTTGCTTTGGGCAGCTGTATTCCATTGGAATGCGTGGTTTGATGCCATGATTTACATAAAAAGCAGTGAAAAGCAGGTTTTACAAACCATTATGCGGCGTGTGGTGTTAGGGTCTATGAGCGGTTCGGCTAACGGTGCATTTGAGGAGCTTGTAAATCCGGAAAATATTAAAGCCGCAACCATTATGCTGACTGTCGGGCCAATTATAGTGGTATATCCGTTTATACAAAGGTATTTTATAAAAGGTCAGTTGGCAGGGGCTATAAAAGGGTAGATTTTATAAAAGAAAGGAAGTAATTATAATGAAAAGGTATTTAGCGGGAACTTTTATTTTCGCCGTAGCCGTGTCCGTGTTGGCAGGATGCGTCAAAACGCCGACAGCATCAAATCAGGACGAACGCTATACCATCTCGTGGACTGCGTGGCAGGCGTCTCCAATTGAAAGCGATGCGCGAATTAAAAAAATGATTGAAGATAAGCTGAATGTCAACATTGATATTTGGAATATTGAGCCCACAAGGTTTGAGGAACTTTTGAACTTAAGGCTTGCCAGCGGAGAGGTTCCCGATGTTATACGAATACCGCAGGGATACGCAGGGCTTAATAATATTGTGGCGCAAGGGCTCGCGGCCAAATTGGACGAGGACATGATTAAAAAACATGCGCCGAATTTGTATCAGGAATATATGGAATGTGACAATAATTTCTTTAAAAAATATGGGCTTATAGATGGCGACTTGTATGGTATCCCCTTGTTGCAATGGATACGCGGAAAGTACCACCAGGCGGTGGTTTATCGGGGTGATTGGATGAAAAAGCTGGGCTTTGACAAAACCCCCGAAACATTGCAGGAGTTTGAGGAGGTCATGTATGCTTTTGCCAAGGGTGACCCGGATGGCAATGGTAAGAATGATACTTATGGTTTGTCAAACATAGGTATGGATGTTGTATATGGGGCATTTGGATATCTCCCCGGAAGCAAGGACAGGGAAATAAAGTGGAAAAACAAAGATGGGCAGTTGGTGTATAACGCAATACAGCCGGAAATGAAGGATGCCCTGCGAGTTCTTGCAAAATGGTATGCAGACGGCGTTATAGACCCCGAATTTGTTACCGGTGAAAAGGTGGGTGCGCAGATGGCTGTTTCGTTTATCAATGGTCGTATCGGATTTACCTGCGAGGGACGCTGGTTTGACTGGGTTCCGGAACTTCCCGGAAGAAAGGAAGTTGCAAAGCTTAGAACAGGCTTGGAAAAGATAGATAAAAATGCTGCTGATTCCTTGATGTTTGGTGTTCCTCCCGTCGGCCCTGCCGGGAAAAGCGGTGCGCTCCAAGAAAAGTTGGTTACCGATGTTATGTACGCATTCAGCGTGGATTTAAAAGCGGACGCAAAAAAAATGGAAAAGGTGTTTTCTGTAATAGACAAAATTTGTTTCGAGTCGTATGAGGGCGCCCTTGAAGCTTGGTTCGGCGAAAAAGGTGTTGACTGGGATTACGACGAACTTGGCATCGGCGACAGCCTTGATGATAAGTGGACCCCTGCCAACGCCTCTAAATTAGGCGGGCATACTCAACTTGTAATTTTCAAGTCCAATAAGTGGAAGGAACCTCCCGCCGTTATGGAATGGCTAAAAAAATATAAATGGGATGAAAACGGTATTACCGATGACCTTTATATGTATCTCCCCTCCTCTCCGAAATATAAGGTTGATTTACAAAAGTTAGAGGATGATGCTTATATATCCATTATAACGGGCAAAAAGCCGATAGATTATTTTGATACCTTTGTAAGCCAATGGCGTAAAGAAGGCGGAGACATCCTAACCCAAGAAGCAAACAGAGGGGGGAATAATTAAAAAATGACACGACCCAATATCATATTTTTTTTCTCAGACCAACAGCGTTGGGACACCTTGGGGTGTTATGGTCAAAAAATGCCTGTAACACCGAACTTAGATAAAATTGCAGAAGGGGGAACAAGGTTTGAATACGCTTTCACTTGTCAGCCGGTTTGCGGTCCGGCAAGGGCATGCATTCAAACGGGGTTATTCGCAACCGAAACAGGGTGTTACCGTAATGGGATTGCCCTTAGCCCGACTGCCAATACCATAGCGAAGCGGCTTAACAGCGCTGGGTATGAAACCGCCTATGTGGGCAAATGGCATTTGGCAAGCACAAAGCGTGTGACAAATTATCGTGAAATAGCCATACCCGAAGAGCTTAGAGGCGGATATAAGGATTATTGGATGGCAGCGGATTTATTAGAGTTCACCTCTGATTCCCAAGGCGGCTATGTGTTTGATATAGACGGCCGCAAGGTGGAATTTGGCGGTTACCGTGCCGACCGTATTACCGATTTTGCCCTTGATTATATCAGAAACCAAGATGGAGAAAAACCCTTTTTCCTATTTCTGTCTCACATTGAACCTCATCATCAAAACAATGCCGGGCATTATCAGGGGCCGGAGGGTTCTCGAGAGCGGTGGGGCGGTTTTGATGTACCGTTGGATTTGGTTGGCACTCAAGGGGATTGGCGTGAGGAGTTTGCAGACTATTTGGGGTGTTGCAACAGCCTGGATGAAAATGTGGGCAGAGTAATATCCTTGCTTGAAGAAAAAGGCATTTTGGACAATACCATTTTTATTTACACATCGGATCATGGCTCTCACTTCAAAACAAGAAACGGTGAATACAAACGCTCTTGCCATGAAAGCAGTATACGCATACCCATGATTATAACGGGCGGCGAGTTTACCGGAAAAGGCGTTCAAAGCAATTTTGCAAGCCTTATTGATATTCCCAAAACTATTTTACGATGCGCCGGTATAGAGGCGGACGATATGCAGGGCAGACCTCTGCATGAGGCTCTTGACAACGCAGAGGATTGGGAAAACGAGGCTTTTATACAAATAAGTGAAAGCCAGACCGGGCGTGCAATTCGGACGGCAGACTGGAAATATGCCGTTTCGGATAAAAGACCCGGTTACGATGATTCGGGAGATAGCGATGTGTATACGGAGGAATGTTTGTTTGACCTTAACAATGACTATGCAGAGAAAAATAATCTTGTATTTTTGCCTGAATACCGCGAAATAAAAGAAATGCTCCGGCACAAGCTATTGGGCAAAATGGCGTTGGCAAGAGAGAACCCGTGTAAAATATTAGAAACATAAGGAGGAGATACGATATGAGGATAAAAAAAAGCATCGCTTTAGTTGTTTTGACAGCTATGGCTCTTTCTATGCTATCGACAGGTGTTTCGGGTGCAATCACTACCACCGACCCCGCAGACACATCCTTGATATTCAAAGATGATTTCAAAGGCGGAGACGGCATTAAATATAGCATTGAAACCGCAAACTCTGCCTTGCCTGTCCCCTCGGGAGGGGTTAGCAACATTTACTCTTTTATTGGTCCTCTTATGATGAATAAGGATGGAGCCCCTGCTCCCGCAAGCTATACATATAAAGGCTCCGGCATCAATGTTGTGGGTACGAGCAATCAAGGCAACGGAACTCATGTTTATAATGCAATGATTTTGAACAAGGAATATATGAAAGGGAAGCCCTCCGGCTATGTTACCGAAACAAGGTTTAAATTTAATGCGGGCGGCGGAACCGCCCCTCAAAAGAAGATAAATATTTTTGGGAGATTCGGCGAGGATTATAAAGAATCGTATTATATTCAAATTCCTTTTAGCGCAACCGGCGCCGCATCGAGCGAATTGGCTTTGTACAGCATAGGCAAGGCGGATAGCGCCGCCGTTCCTTATATAGTGTCGTCTGATACTTCTACTAATTTGCTGTCCAATAAGGTGTATTTAGCAAAGCTGGCTGTTGCGGATGTTGGGAATGATAGCGTGGCAATATCATTTGACCTGTATCTTGACAGCGCACCCGACAAATCAATAGGGCATCTTGAACATACATTCAGCGGGGATATATTAACGGCGGCGGGTGCCGCCTATGGTCCCGGTTTCGGCATAGCTAACGGAAATGTGTCTGTTGATTTTCTTTCGTTTGCTGTAAAATCAATTAACCCATCAGATGCGATAAAAGCAACTTCGTCGGATTTTCCTCCGACAAACTTCTCCGTTTCAACCACCGCTCCCGCTCCCGCTGATACGGTCAAACCACAGGAACCAACAGCCCCACAGCCTCCGATAGGTGAGAAACCCATTGTGACGCCTTTAGCGCCTGAAACAATTTCGGTGCGACTGGATGGGGAGACTCTCAGCTTTGACCAGCCCCCCATTATACTCAACGGACGGACATTGGTTCCCATGAGAGCGATATTTGAAAAGCTTGGCGCAGCGATAGAGTGGAACGAGGATACACAAAGCGTAACTGCGAAATCGGACAGCAAAACAATAGTGTTGACAATAGACAGCAGTATTGCCGCCATTGATGGGGAGGATGTGGTTTTGGATCAGCCCCCCGTTATACTCAACGAACGGACATTGGTTCCGGTAAGGTTTGTCGGCGAATCGCTAAACTGTAATGTGGACTGGAACGAAGCGGATCTTACCGTTATTATAACGAGCAGAAATAATCAAAAAAAAGCGGAGTTATTTGACGAGAAACTAAGGCAGGCATCCGGCGTTTACAATTGGGGGCTTGATATAAAGGGTATTTCAAAAGAAACGCATCCCGAGCTTAAGGGCTATTCAATTGTTGTCAGATGGAACAAGCTTGAGCCCTCTCAGGGCGCATATGAGTTTGAAGAACGCATCGGTAAATATCTAAAGGAGGCCGCCGAAACAGGCATATACGCTACGCTTAAGGTGTGGGTAGGTCCCGACATTCCCGAATGGGCTTATGATTACGGCGTGCCAAGGGTTGAGACGGAGGCCAGTATTACGCCTTTGGGAACATCCCGAAATTCAATCTTTCCCTATTACTTCTCATCTGAATATAAGGAGCTGTTTTTTAAGCTAATTGATGAAATGGGAGCTTATGTAAGCAGTTTGGCTCCGGAGGTAAGAGAAAGGTTGTTGTTCGTTCAAAGTGCGGAGGGTTCCACGGGTGACGGGCAGTGCTACAAGAGCGCTCCGATTGACCCGCAGTATGACATATCGAAGGAAGAATGGAACAAATTCAGGCAGGAGGTATGGGCGTATTACAAAAAGTCGTTTCCGGGTGTTGCCATACTGGTTAACGGAGATGCCAACAGCGACGAGGGAAATCAATGGCTTATTGATAATATGGATGTTTTTGCGCTTAAGCAGGGTATGTACAGTCATGGCTATTTAGTGAGCGAGAGCATCCCGCTAAAGGAAAAATGGGATGGTTGGTACGCCAAAGCGGAAAACGCGGGCAAGCCTTTTCTTTCAAGGGGTGAGTCGGACGGTGAAATCACGACATATGCATGGGCAAGCGAAAATGTGCCGCAGGCGCTTTACTGGAGCGGGATTTACGGTCTGCATAATCGGCTGGATGTTTGGAACATTCAGCGGCAGGTTTTTTTGGAATATCCCGATGCCTACGCGTATACCTTCTTTAATAAATATACGGGATTTCACAGGGCATCCGCTGCAAGCGGCGCATTTTGCGCCCTCGCAGATAGACTTGATGCGGCGGATTTTGAACGGTTTCCTGCCGAAATCTTTGGCGGGGAGCCGGGCGTTAAAAACGATCAGACCCGTTATATAAGAATTGCCAAAGCATTTGAGGAATACGGTGCAAAACAGGAGGACCCTGCAACGGCAATAGGCGGTAGAATGCTCAATAGGCGTGCGCAAGGCGTGAACGATGTTGGTTGGGATATATTGTCGGAAAATTATTATCGGTATTTGGAGCAAATCAACCCCGGCGAGGGTGATGTGGGTGTATGGAATGTCGACGACTCGATTTATGGTCGTTTCGGTCGCTCGTTTGAAAACAGCAGCGGAAAAACCTTTATGAAGTTTAAGCTTGATAGCGGGTTTTTTGCCGACAACACTTCTGCTCAAAAGGTAAGGCTAACAGTTACATGGCTTGATAGGGGCACAGGAGCGTGGGCGCTTGAGTATGCGGGGCAAAACGGAGTATCTGAAGCCTTTACTATGGCGAATACTGACAGCGGTGAATGGAAAACTGAGGAGGTTTCGTTGACAGACGCTATGTTTAACGGTCAGCTTGACGGCGGTGACTTACTTTTGAAATATATTTCGGGAGATGACACCATTTTCCACATGGTTGAGGTTATAAGGATGTGAAATTATGTTAAAAAGAGTAAAATTGCGGTGGCTGTGCCTGTTCTTGGTCTGTTGCATACTTTGCCAACTGGTTTTAATGCAGGAGGTTACATCGGCAATCATAACTGTTGAGGCGGATGACCCTTCGCTGATTTTCAGCGATGATTTTATTGGCAACGAGCCTCAAAGCGGAACCACCGCCAAGGCAGGTGAGGCGGTACCTGTTAATTCAGGAGGGGCGGATGTGTATTTTCTCACCGGCCCCGCCACAGTCAATAACCCTGCCGAGTTTTATTACAATTCGGATGGAGTTCTTTCGTTATCCTCCGCTGCATCCAATACCAAAACAAATATTTATAACTCCGTCGGTTTAAATAAGACATATATGGAGGGGAAATCATCGGCTTTTGTTACTGAAACGGAATTTAAGTTCGGAACCGAAAATATTGCCCAAGCACAAAAAAACATCAACATATATGCACGATTCGGCGCGGAGTATAATTCTTCTTATTATTTTAGGATGGGGGTTTTAGGTGATTTAAGTTTGTACGACATTAGGCAGGGAGAGCCTGTTGACGCAGCGCCTGTTGCAACCTGTGCAGATACAACCGCACTCACAGGGGGCAAAACATATACCGCTAAAATGGTTTTGTTAGACAGACCGGATGGAAGGGTATATGCGGCATTGCATTTGTATGATAAGGCTTTTCCGGATGAAAGAATAAAATTTCTTGAACACACATTTCCCGCTGAGGGTAAATTGGTGTCGGACACTTCTGTTTACGGTCCGGGATTTGGGATAACAAATAGCAAATCAACCCGTGAATTTTATTCCTTCAAAATAAAAGACCTTCTAAGCGTAAGGATAAAAGGCGAACCCCTTCCCGGTTTTAAGGGTGATATATACGAATACAAATACCCGGTGCGGGATATTGTGGCGGCTGATATTACTGTAGTCGGGAACATTCCGGAAGCGGCAACCCCTGTGGTAGCTTTAGATAAAGTAAACGAAATCGCAACGGTATCGTATGCGGGGCTGACTTATACTATCGAGGTTAACGAGAAACCAGCTTGGGGAAAGGTTTTGATAGACAGCCTTTCCATGTCTGTCAACGGTATTGACACAACTGTAATTCAAGAAGGCGATTTTGAGGTTACCGCAAGCATAAGCAACTCCACGCGAACGGATATTGAAAAGCCGGTAGCAATTATGGCGGTATATAATAAGGATAACCGTTTAGTTGCCTGCGGGTATGAGGAGTTAACTTGCGTCCTGCCCGCAAGGTCAGACGGTAATAACATTACGCTTAGCAGTGTTATGCCCGATGTTGACTACAGCGGGGCATTGCTCAAATTTTTTCTTTGGGAGGATTTCAACAATTTAGTACCATTGGCATTGGCGGAATATACTCAAGAGGATGAACCGGTCAATCCTTTTGACGATCGGCTGCGGGCGGCAGCGGGAGTTTATAATTGGGGACTTAATTTGGAAAGCAACAGTATAAGCAAGACGAACTATCCTGTTCTTCAAGGATATTCTATCGTCATTAGGTGGAGTAACCTTGAACCAAGCTCGGGAAGCTATGAATTTGAGAAGCGCATCGGAAAATATTTGATGGCAGCTGCCGCGGAGGGAATCTATGTAACTTTGAAAATATGGGTTGGTCCCGATGCTCCCAATTGGATATATGCGCCGCCGTATAATGTGCCTTTAGTGCAAACCGAGGACAAATTAAATCCTTTAGGCGGTGCGGCTAATACCCGATATCCTTATTATGTCTCGGATAAATATAAGGAGGTTTTTTACAGGCTGATTGATGAGTTGGGGAGTTATTTTTATAGCCTGCCGCCCGAGACGCGCGATCGCTTGCTTTTTATACAAAGCGCAGAAGGCTCAACCGGCGATGGGCAGTGCTATAAGAGCGCCCCCCTTGATGAACAGTATTATATTTCGGATGAGGTGTGGGGCAATTTTAGGAAGGATGTATGGGCTCGTTACAAAAAAAACTTTCCCGATGTTCCGATACTTGTCAACGGTGATGCAAACAGCTATGAACAAAACCAATGGATTATAGACAATCTGGATGTCTTTGCAGTTAAGCAGGGGATGTTTAGCCACGGCTATGTTGTGAGCGAGAGCAATTTTCGCCTTGACAAGTGGAAAGGCTGGTATATGGATGCGGCACAGGAGGGTGTTCCGTTTATCTCCAGAGGCGAAATGGATGGGGAATTGTTCACATATGGATGGTCAAACAGGAATATACCGCAGAGCCTTTATTGGAGCGGAATTTTTGCGTTGCATAATATGCTTGACATTTGGAACATACCACATCAGGCGCTGATTGAATATCCCAATGCCTACGCCTACACCTTTTTCAACAGGTATGCGGGCTTTCACAGCGCCGCAAAGGCACAGGGCGCCTTTTGCGCACTTCATGAGGGTCTTAATGCTGCAGATTTTGAAATGTTTCCCGCCTCTGTTTTCGGAGGTGTTCCCGGGGACAGAACAAACCAGGCACGCTACATTGCTATCGCCCACGCCTTTAAAGGGTATGGCGCAAAAATGGAAGATGCCTCCGCAGCGGCAGGCGGCGGTATGGCGAATAGAAAGGCTAAGGGTGTCAATGATGCAGGATGGGATATTATTTCAACAAACTATTATCGTTATTTAGAACAAATTGCCCCCGGAACCGGAGATGTTGGCGTTTGGAATGTTGACGAAACCATATATGGGCGTTTTGGGCGTTCGTTTGAAAGCGGCAAGGGCAAAACTTTTATGAAGTTTAAGCTTGATGATGAATTTTTCAGGGACAACAAAAAACCACAAAATGTCAAGATGTCGGTTACATGGCTTGATAGGGGTACAGGCTCATGGTCGCTGGAATATGCGAGACTGAGCGGAACGGTCGAAGCCCTTTACATAACAAATACCGACAGCGGAGAGTGGCGGACGGCAGAGGTTACACTAATTGGCGCTGTATTTAACGGGGAATTGGACGGCGCCGACTTAATATTGCGGCATAAAATCGGCGAAGACACTATATTCCACATGTTGGAACTAACCCGAATATAGAAAATTAAGAAGGAGGAAAAGTATGTTAACAAATCTCTTGACTAAAACCCGTAAGCAGTTGGCTTTCATATTGACGCTTGTGCTCAGCGTATGCCAGATTCATGCGGTTGTATTGGTTAATGCCGATGAGGACCCCTACACCCCGCTTATAGGAGCGGAGCACGGAAATTATGATGAGGAAGAAATTATTTATTACATTAGCGACAAAGATGGCGAGCAATATGGTATTCGAGTGTATAAGCCCGGAGATTGGACGCCGGACAGGAAATATCCTACCATGTTTTGGTATCATGGGGGAGGATGGCGCAATGGAAGCTCAAGACCGGGTAAGATTGAGTTTGCACGATACGCGGCAGCGAACGGTATGTTGGCGTTTGTACCTACCTATTACACCGAACAAACCGACAGTCCGCTGACTGCCGATATAGCCGCCAGCACAAGGGATTCAATCAAGGCGTATGAGTTTGTTCTTTCAAAAGCCGATGAATACGGAATTGACAAAACAAGAATAGCCGCATGCGGGGGGAGTGCAGGAGGGCATCTTGCCCTAATGTTGACACGACAGGGAAGCCTTGACAATCCGGCAATCAATATTGTGATGAATCCCGCCGTTAACTCCATGCTGAATACAATGGCGCCTGATTATTCCCCTTATCTGACACTTTTCGGCGGTTATGGACCAAGCGTTATTTTTCACGGTACGGCGGACAATACGGTGCCCCACGCCGATGCCGCGGCATATTACGACAAGGCTGTGGATATGGGTCTGGATTTTACTTTGAAAAGCTTTCAAGGACGAGGTCATGGGTTTTGGAGCGATGAACCGGATTGGTCTTACATTAAATCATATTCGGAGTACTTTTTTGTAAAGCATGGTTTTTTAAGGAGGGCTGACGGGCTGGAAAATAACGAGCCTCCGTTTGAGGATAGCGTGTGCGGTATTGATGGTTGCACAGGCATAAGCTTTTATGAGGAGGCCTTCGGGGAACAGGACGATGACGGTTCTTACACTATTTCCAACTCGAAGCAATTAAATCATATACGCAAGCATCTTGATGGAAACCTAAAATTCCGTTTGCAAAACAATACGGTCATTGATTTGAGCGAAGCGCCGTTTAATGGTGAGGAGGGATTTCCATCCATTGGCAAAGGGTATTTTAAAGGTGTATTTGACGGTAACCGTCAAAATGGCGCAAAAATTATTAATTATAATATGCTTACCGCCGATTCGAAGGTTGGGCTTTTTTCGCAGATAGCCTTTGATAGTGTTGTTAAAAACCTTGACCTTACTGTGGGCAATTTAAAGACAACCTCTGCCGACACCAATTCGGTTATAGGGGGTATCGCTGGGGTAAACGAGGGACGGATAGAAAATTGCAAAGTGACTATCACGGGGAGTATAGAGGCAAACAAGGAAACGGCCGGAGGTCTGGTAGCACGAAATGCCACCGATGCTGTTATAGACAATTGTGAAGTTATACTGCAAAAGGATGCCGGAATTATTGCAGGCGGCAACCGTGCAGGCGGGCTTGCGGGAAATACTAATGTCAACAGTACAATATCCAATTGCATCGTAACGGTAGGGGGGAAAATATTGGCTTCCGATAACGCTGCCGGGTTGGCGGGCGTTTTAGCAAAGGATACAGTTACCCAAAACTGTGCGGTGTTGATTATGCCAACAGCGGTATTCAGCAGCCCCGCGGGGCTAATAGCGGGAACGGTCAACGCCTCCGCCGCAACTTCAGGGGTATTGGTTTTAAAGCCTATCGATTATTCACTTGTAACTGCAAAGGCAAATTCCGGTACTGTTAACGGCGGATTTATTAATTACACCGTAAGCGGCGCGGGTACTATTGGGCTTATACAGCCCACCGTTGAAGGATTCGTTCCAATATCTATCACACCTATTGGGCTTGAAACCGTTGAAACGGTTATGTTGGGCGGTGCGGACAAAGGAAAGCCTTCTGTTTTGGCTTTACCTGTTGATTGTACTGATGCGTTGGAAATAATGTTCAGCGGCGGTGCGGTCGACGAATCCAGCGATGGTCCGGCGATATTTGAGGACAACTTTACTGAAGGCAGCGGAACGGCGACTATTGAGACGGGGCACACGCCTTTGCAAATTAAGTATGGCGACAAAAATGTTTATCAGTTTGTGGGTCCGTCTAATGACAACGGCACTTACGCATATGGCACATCCGGCTTGACCATGAGTAGTGCGCTTAGTAATGGCAACGGCACTCATGTTTATAATGTTATCGCGTTGGAAAAACCCATTGTAAGCAGCAAATCTTCAAGCAATGTGACTGAAACAAAGTTTCAGTTCAATGCAGGAGGAGGAGCGGCGCCGCAGAAAAAGGTGGATATTTTTGCTCGGTTCGGAAACAGCCACAAAACATCATACTATTTTCAAATGCAATGGAATGCAAGCACTTTGAACTTGTATTCTGTTGATAACGAAAAAAGCGCTGCGCCGGCAACCGCGGCGGCTACCTTAACAGAATCCCTTCAAAGCGATGCGTTATATACTGCAAAAACCGTTGTAATTGACAAACCTAACGGCGATGTTTATACTGCATTATATCTGTATAACAGCGCAGGAACCCTTATCGGTTCCCTAACGCACACTTTTGAAGCCAACGACAATCCATTATCCGCCGCAAATGCCGTTTATGGCCCCGGCTTTGGTATTGCCAACGGTAATGTAAGCGTTCTCTTCAAATCTTTTGCGGTTAAGGATATTCTTGGGGTTAAGATAAAGGGCGCATATATTCCCAACTTTAGGGGGAGTAAGTATGATTACAACATACCGGTAAGCGGCGCCCACAGTATAGGCGAAAGCGATATAGTTGCAGAAGGCTTTATCCCTGAGGCAACCGAGCCGCAGGTGGACTATAACGAGGCAACAGCCAAGGCAACTATCACATATAACGGACTTATCTATACCATCGATTTGGCAGACGCGCCCGGAAGAACTGATGTTTCAATTGACGATATTACCATGACCGTTGACAACATTGAAACAACCATTATTTCAAAGGGGGATATAAAGGCAACAGCGAACATTAGCAATAACACTACGGCAGACATTACAAAGGCGCTGGCGGTTGTAGCGCTATATGACGGCAACAATATATTGATTGCTTGCAAATATGAACCAATAAGTTATACGATAGCGGCGGGAACAACCGGTAATATGATACCTGTGGAGATAGGGAATAACAAAATGCCGGATATAGACTACACAGACGCAAGGCTAAGGTTCTTCCTTTGGGACTCGATTGATAATCTAATACCCGTTGCCATAAGCATGGGGCTTACAAACTAAAATTTTACTTGTTTAATGGCAATAAAGATGAGAAGGGACGGCGGTATTTATGTTAAGCGAGGAATATTTTGACGATATAAGAGGGGTGGTGTATATACCCGCACAGGCGTATAACGCCTATCAGATGTGGCGCGACTATGACGGTGCAGTCACAAGGAGGGATTTTGGATACGCTCGGAGTATAGGCTTTAACGCAGTTAGGCTATGGCTAAGTTATGAATACTGGCTCGTTCAAAAGGATGGTTTTAAGCGGGATTTTGAAGATTTGCTAAGCGCCGCCGATGAAAAAGGCATAAGGGTAATGCCTTCCCTGTTTGAGTGTTGCGGCAAGCAGCCTACGGCGGAAAATATCGAGGATACGAATCCGGTTACGGCAACCGCCATATCATCTCCGGGGGGTGAGATAGAAACCAACCCATGCAGATGGTGCCAGCCCTATTCTTATATAGATTGGTTTATGGGACTTTATAAAAATGACCAAAGGCTGCTTGCGATAGAACTTACCAATGAACCTTCCCCCAACCGCAGCATGCAGTTTGAGTTTGCAAAGGCAATACTTTTGCATGCTGCAGGGCAAAAGGGCAGCGTGCCCTTGACATTAGGCTCTGCCAAAATGATATTTAATGTTCCCTTTGTAGGCGATATGTTGGATATTTTGCAATATCATAAAAATTTTGCCCTCACAGAGGAAGAATTCAAAGATGGTCTTAGGTTAGGAGAACTTTATCAAAAAATGCTTAAAAAGCCTGTGTGGCTCACCGAATGGCAACGGCTGCGGTCAAGCTCCATAGGTTGGGATGACAACACGGTCGTTGACGACAATGACCTTATGCCCAATCACGGTTCTATGGCGGGGTTAATAAAAAAGCACAATGTATGCGGTTTTATGTGGTCATTAATGCTACGCCCGGCTTACCTGCTCAAGCAAAGGGAACATGGTGCGTTCAGCGGCATCTTTCATGAAGATGGCTCTGTTTACAGTTTGGTTGACGCGAAAGCGGTAAGCTATAACGAAAGTTTTATTGCGCCCGAAAACCCCTGTGTGCCTGAGCGGTTTAAACCGGTTTTAAAACACAAGTAAAGGAGCGCGGTGTGTTGTGAAAAAGGCGTTCAAAACGGCAAAGCCGCTTTATCGCGACCCTATTTTTGATGGGGCATCCGACCCTACGGTTATTTTTAATCGGCAGGAAAACAACTGGTGGATGTTTTACACGCAACGGCGTGCAACAGCTTTTGTTGCCGGCGCATCAAATGTTCATGGCACCGAGATTGGCGTTGCGATATCCTATGATAACGGACGGCATTGGATATACGAGGGAGTGTTGGATTCATTACATATTGAGCGCGGGCATAATACCTTTTGGGCGCCTGAAATTGTGTATGACGGAAAAAGGTTTTATTATATGTATGTCAGCTATATACACGGCGTTCCGCATGAGTTTGGGCTAAGCAAGCGATTAAAAAACGGCATTGCGTGCTATGTAAGCGAAAACCTTTGGGATTGGACATTTGTATCGTTTATACACCATGATAAGCTAACCGCAATTGATGCCTGTGTTCACCCCCGTATGGAAGGCGGGTACAGGATGTGGTTTCGCAATGATAAAATAAAAAAAGGGCAGATTTTTTGCTCTGATAGCGATGATTTGCTTGCTTGGCGCGAACCGTTCCTTGCGTTGGACGACATTCCCGCAGAAGGTCCGAATGTATTTTTTTTCAGGGGTTGTTATTGGCTTATTACCGACCCCATTATGGGTAACAGCAAAGGACTTTTGGTTTACCGCAGCAGTGATTTGGAAAGTTGGGAAAAGACGGACAGGATTTTGAACGAGATTGGGAACGGCTGCCTTGACGAAGGGTATGGAAGGCATGCCGATGTGGTGGTTTGCGGAGAACGCGCCTTTATCTTTTACTTCACTCAGCCTTATCGCCGTTACCATGTCGCGCAAAATTCTTATGAATTTATAAACGCCGATGAAGCGCGGTGCGTTGTGCAGGCGGCAGAGCTTGAGGCTAAGGATGGTAGGCTAATTTGTGACAGAAACAAAGATTTTGATTTATTTCTTAATAGCGTGAAGGAGTGAAAGGATGCTTAAAGATTTAAAAAAGCTTGTTATTGAAGGTAACAGGGAACTGCCAAAGCTGGGTCTGGTAAAATACTCATGGGGTAATGTGAGCGGTATTAGCCGAAGTTTGGGCGTTATTGTGATAAAGCCTGTTGGTATGCCTTATGAGGAACTTACCATGGAGAACATAAGCGTGGTTGATTTGAAGGGCAAAATTTTAGAGGGAGGACTCCCGTCGGTTGATTTGCCTACACATATGGAACTATATCGGGCTTTTCCGGAGTGTAATGCAATTGTACATACCCATTCGACATACGCCACAATGTGGGCGCAGGCGTGTATGAGCCTGCCCTGCTTTGGCACCACTCATGCTGATTACTTTTACCGTGATGTACCATGCACCCGTATATTGCGAGATGACGAGATTACCGATGGTTACGAAAAGGAAACCGGAAAGGTAATTGTGGAAACCTTTAACGGGCGCAACCCGTCCCATACGCCTGCCGTTTTAGTCGCAAATCATGGGCCTTTCACATGGGGAAAGGATGTTTTTGATGCTGTGCATAAAAGCGTTGTGCTGGAGGAAACAGCAAAAATAGCGCTCGGTATGCGTATTATTAACCCCTCAGCTTTGCAGATTGGGGAAAACATGATGGAAAAGCATTATTTTAGAAAACACGGACCGAATGCCTACTTTATAAACGATGACCACGGCAGGGGAAGGGTATCTAATGTATAATAGGAAACCTTAGAATGTTTTAAAAAATAAGAAAATGATGTGGAGGTAACTGCCTTGGAATTGGGGCTTAAAATTATAATGGGTTGCGATTTGGCGGCGTATGATTTTAAAACAGAGCTTATTGACAGAATGAGGAGGAAGGGTTATATAATTGCCGACGCCGGGTGTCATTCAAGCAGTAAAGGCGATTATCCGGAAATCGCAAAAATTGTCGGCGAAAGCGTGGCAAGCGGCAGATATGACCGCGGCATATTGGTATGCGGCACGGGGCAAGGCATATGTATGGCCGCCAATAAAGTAAAAGGGGTGCGTGCAGCGCTTTGTTATGATGTTCTGCCGGCATTACTCAGCCGTGAACATAATAATTCCAATGTGCTTGCAACCGGCGCATGGATTGTGGGTGTGGACAAAGCGGAGCGCATTGTTGAGGCGTGGCTGTTTGGAAAATACAGCGGAGGAAGGCATGATTTGCGCATTCAACAAATGGACGATATGCAGGGCGACAAATGTAATGTTTGATATTTGTTGTTTATAACATAATAGGGAGAGATAATATGCCGGTAAGGATTTCATTTATAGGGGCGGGAAGCTATGGCTTTACTTATAAGCTTGTAGCGGATATATTGTATATAGAGGCTCTGGCGGATTGCGAATTCGTTTTTATGGACATTGATGAGCAAAGGTTGGAGAATCTCAAGACGATTCTTAGTTGCTATTTTCCCAAAGTTGGGTATAATAAAAAGGCTACATACACCACCGATAGGGCTGACGCGCTTCGCGGCGCTGATTTTGTGGTTAACCTTGTTAAAATTGGCTTGATGGAGGCTTGCCACTATGATATGGAACTGCCGCAAAAATTCGGTTTATATCAGACAATTGGCGATACAAGCGGGCTTGGAGGTATATTTCGTGGTATAAGGACTATGATTTTTGATATTAAGCTGTGCCGGGAAATGGAAGAACTGTCAGCGGACGGAGCAGTCGTGCTAAATTATACCAATCCGCAGGCAACATCGGTTATGGCAGTCTCCAATGTATCCCATATTCCTTTTATAGGATTGTGTCATAGCGTGCAGGGCACCACCCGTAACATGGCAAGACTGTTAAATGTACCGTATGAAAGGGTAAATTTCGATGCTGCGGGCATCAATCATATGTCATGGATATTAAAATACGAGGTGGATGGAGAGGATTACTATCCCAAGCTTAAGGAAATTGTCAAGGAAAGGGGAATTTTCTTCGAGGATGAAAGCGACGAAACAATTGTAACGCCTTTTGGTCCTGTAAGGCTTGATATGCTTAATCGCACGGGATATATGGTGACTGAATCAAGTCATCATTTTGCGGAGTATGTGCCTTTTTATTTAAGAACCGGGGAACTTCGTGAGAAATACAAGCTTCCTATTAACCGTTATGTGCGGAATGTAGCGAAAAAGGAAAGGATGTACGGAGATTTAGTTAGGAAGGCATTGAGTAACGAACTCCCGCATCAAAAGAAAAGTTTTGAGTATGGCTCTCGCATTATTGAGTCCATGGTGACGAACAAACCTTGCAAAATTTATGCGAATGTTATGAACGAAGGAATTATTACCAATTTACCGACCAACTCTGCGGTTGAGGCGGCATGTCTCGTTGATAAAAACGGGGTTCAACCATGCAATTTCGGGAAACTTCCAGCCCACCTTGCAATGCTATGCAACATGGAGATTAATTCTCATCAAATGGTTGTACACGCCGTTTTGGAAAATGACAAGGATTACATACTGTATGCACTAATGGCAGACCCGGCTACGCACAGCGTTTTAGATTTGGATCAAATGCGGGAAATCGCATATGAACTTATTGAGATGGAAAAGAAGTACCTGGATGGATATTTTGCATAAAAGGAGGTATATTTGTTGGGATATAAAGCGAAAAGATTTGAAATAAACTTAATCATTTCATACGCTGTTATCATTGCTATGATAGCGCTGGTAATAGGTGTTGCTTATACCTTTTATTTTCTTAACGAATATACCGGCGAAGTAGTTGCGGTAAACAATCAAAAAATTGAAAGCATATCGGAATTGCTCCATAAAATGCTTGTTATGAGCGCAGAATACACCGTTACAGCTATATCGGGAACAGGCGCCAGCAATAGCGAGCTGCAAACTATTATTAAATTTCCTGAACTGGTAGATGCCGTTACCATTAAGCGAGCTTATGATTTTTTAGGTGATTTGGTAAACCAGAGGATGGATGTTTTACATCATATCGATGTGTATATGCCAAGCCAAAAAATGTTAGTATCTTCCCTGTATGGCAGCAAAAGTTTGGAAAGTCAGGGCGGAGGCATCACTTTGGAATGGCTTGAAAATGCCTGCAAATCCACGGCTAAAAGAAAGTGGTCTGAAATTTCCGAGGATACGTTATACAGCGGCTCTCCGGAGCTGCTCGTGTATATGCAGGGAATGGCTCTTGCCTCGGATTTGGCAAACAGCAGGGCAATTTTTGTTATTTACTTTAAAAAAGATGCAATTTCCAAAATAATGCAGCAGGGGAGTTTGAATAATATTTTGCTGGATAACGAACAGAACATTCTTATGGGGGGCGCAATCAATCAAAGAATTCCCATTGATGAGGCGGCAAAATTTATTCGGGGAAATTCTATGTCTGCGCGCAATAAAATAAACAAGGCTTCCATCGACGGCAAAGACTATATTGTTTCCGAGGCGTCAATTCTTGCGTCAGGGCTTACCCTTTATAATTTTTGGCCCTTTGACTTAATAAAAATTCGCCAGACCCAAATGTTAAGTATTTTTTCACTTGTGTTAGGTGTTATTATTATGCTGGGAAGCCTTCTTTCGTATTTGTTTTTTAAAGGGCTTTCAAAGCCTTTGGTTTTGCTTTCGGAAAACAGTCAGATTATTAAAAAGAACATCCTGTTGGATGCCGTTAATAAAAGGCTTTCACACAAAGAGGCGAATTTGCGGTTGGGGATTATTGGCAAGCAACTTCCATATGCTTATTTTGGAGTTGTTCTTATAGATTTTGCGGAACTTCAACAAACTTCCGACTATAAAATGCATCAGGTTGTACTTTTCGATTTTATTGAAAAACTGGAAAAGTATAATGTGCCGCAGACGCTTTGCATTGCTGCGGATACCGGTGAAACGGGAATATTTGTGCTTGTAAATAGTGTGAAAGAGGATATTTCCGAGTTTATAGACTACGCTCAAAAAATGCTTAATAAGCATGCAAATAATGTTATTTGCTATGCGGGAGCAACCAATGAAATTTATCATCTTAGCGCCCTTTATGATTCATGCCATATTATGAAGAAATTTGCTTATTTTTTCCCGAAACAAGGCGTTATTAAAGATGTAAATCTTACGCAACGGGAAGAGAGCAGGGAGGAATTTCCGCTTGCACTGATTTTGAATTTTCAAACGGCGCTGGCAAAGCATAATACAAGTGAAATGGAAGAAGCGTTTGGCGTTATTAAAAATGAGATGCAGACGGGTGACTACTCTTATAATGTTTGTCAAAATGCGTTAATGTTTATCGCTAATGAACTATCCAAATTTTTAATTCACAACGGCATTAAATCGTCCGAGGTTATTGATGATACCATGCTTTCGGATTTTAGTAAAATCAAGAACATTGATGCCTTTTCGGATTGGGTTTTTTCGGTTTATGCAGGCGCTATGAATATTGTTAGAACAAGAAATGATAAAAGGAATGACACCCTTATAGAAAGGGCGTGTTTATTTGTAGATAAAAACCTATCCCAAGGGGTAGGGGTGGCGGAAATTGCAGACCATGTGGAACTGAATGCACAGTATTTCGGCAGGTTGTTTCGCGAAGCCATGGGAATAAGCGCACGAGACTATGTTAGCATGAAGCAAATTGAAAAAGCAGCGTTTCTTTTGAAGACAACTTCTTTAAATATAAAGGACATTGCGGACTCATGCGGTTTTGGCAGCGGCAATTATCTTATAAAAAAGTTTAAAAAAGCATATGGTGTTACGCCTAACAGCTATCGAACAAGCCAAAAGGCAAACACACGAAATAGCTTATAAACTGCCGCATCAAGCCGCAAGGGCAGAAGGTCTGCTTAAACGCTTTGTTTTAAAACCTTTATATTGCTTTTCCGAAAAAGGCATTTGCAAATTCATCTACCCGATTGGAAATGCCTTTCAGTAGTTGAGGAGCTTGTTTATTGCCGCATATATAATCTTTCATCAATAATCCTTCCTCTATACATAGTTCATCGTGAATGGGAAAGTAGCGCTCCATTAAAAAGCGTGTGTATTTGACTAATCGCAGCGGTCCATATACTCTAAAATCTTCTTTTGAAAAACCTTCGACAGCAACACTAAGCAGCCCCTTGATTGCACCGCAAATAGAATCCAATTCTAAATCCTTTGAAAAAACAATGGTTTTAACCGCATCAAAATTCCTTGGCGGCTCTGTTCCATGGGAATCGCTTGAACCAACAATGGGAATTTTTTTACCTGCGGCGCGCTGGTCGTGGTATAGGGCAACTTGCATATTGTTTCTTTGCACATTGCCGGAATTTAATACTTCAAAAGCATCATAACAGCCCGCTTCAAGGATATATTCTGCCATGTTGCTTTGCACATGGTATATGTCACGAGAAATCCAAAATGGATGCACATATATTGATAAGCCGCCGCTTTTTTTAATGTTTTCATGAATCCATTTGCGATAGGCGAATTCCAACGAATTTATACCATCGGGCACATCAATGCTTTTGGCATATTGCTCAATTTCAGCATCATATTCGGATTTATTATCGTGGTATAAAGAATTTATGCTGTAACCTCCGCCGAAATTTACGCTGTGTATATGTCCTGTGGGAACATGCACTTCTTCACCAAAGAAAAGCTTTAAATTAATAGGCATGTCCTTATACTTATCCATAGCTTCTTTTGAGGGCTCCCAGCGATGATGGTCGGTGATGGCAATAAAGTCGAACCCCTTTTTTCTGTAATTTGCAGCAACAATCGCAGGTTCTTCCCTGCCGTCGGAACGAGAGGTGTGAATATGAAGGTCTCCTTTATAGGGGGATAGCTCATATAAATCGGAGCTTAGGGAATATATATAAAATTTTTTGCAAAAATCGCTTTCCGGTTTTTCTATTTTGATTACCCACTCCTGCTCATTTTCAAAGGTATATGTAAAACTGATGCTTCCATTTTTGGGTTTTGTTGTAATCACATCATATTTTGCAACCTCACCTTCTTTAAAGGGGGCAACTCCATTGCAAATATCCATTGGAATCAATGTAACGGTATACCCGCTTTCATCTTCAAAATGCGCGTGTTCCCCTAAGGGGAAAATTAGAACATTTGTTTTGACACCTTTTTGAACAACGCTGGGTAAAACCCTGTAATTAGCTAATTCACCATTCATAATACATACGCTCCTTTATGTGTTTTTTAAATTATATCATAATAAAAAACATAAGTCAACGCAAAACAATAAATCTGTGTTGACTAATGTTGGTATATGTGATATTATATAATTGGGGGTATGAAAAATGCTATCAAGTGAGCGTCAAGATAAAATCAGCGAAATTATATTGCGAGAGGGCAAAGCGCATATAAAAAATTTGTCAGCTTTGTTTGGCGTAACCGGCGAAACTATTCGAAGGGATTTGAACGAGCTTGCTAAGGAAAATAAAATTAAAAAGGTGCATGGAGGGGCAATTGCAATAAAACGCCCCTTAAGGCAAGAAAGCTATGCCCGGCGGCTTAAAAGGAACATCGAAGAAAAGCGCCGAATAGGTAAATATGCTGCGCAATTTATTTCCGATAATGATGTTATTGCAATTGATTTTGGCGCTGCGACCGAAAGTTTAGCGCAAGCAATATTTAATGTTCATAATATAAAAATTCTTACAAATTCTATACACATTGCCGGAATTTTGGCGAAAAAACATGAGCATGGCGATTTTACCGGGAGCATTATATTGCTGGGCGGTGAGGTTGACTGTGACAACGAATGTGCTGTTGGTCCTATGACCAACGAGATGCTTAAGCCTTTTATAGTGGATAAAGCCTTTATTGGGGCGACCTCCATTTCGTCTAAAGGGATTATGGCTTGGGATGCAAATATAGGCATATTCGCCTCTTTGTTAATTAAAAAAGCGGGAGAGGTGTATATTTTAGCGGAAAGCAGTAAGTTTGGCAAAGAAACATTTTACACCATTTGCGGTTTGGAATCTGCCGACCATATTGTTACGGATAATCGGGAACCTATCGACCAGGAAATTATAAAAACGGCAAATGCTTGCAACACACAGCTTCATGTGATTGACATGGAAGGGGTTATGACTTGAAAAGTGAGGGTCGTGAAGTAAAAAATGCAATATGGGTAGGAGCAGCCACTTTTTTTGCTTATGCGGCTTGTTATGGCGCAAGAAATGTTTTAAGCGCAATTATGCCTCAAATGATAAATGAAAAGGTTTTTACGCATGAGGCCTTTGGCGGTATGGCAAGCTCCTTTTTTCTTACATATGGAATAGGTCAGCTAATCAATGGTTTGATTGGCAATAAAATAAAGACAAAATATATGGTTACCATCGGGCTTTTTATGTCAGCAATTTTGGTTGCGGCTTTTCCCCTTTGCGGTTCCGTTCAGGTTTCTGTGCTATTATGGGGCTTTTGCGGCTTTTTGTGCTCTATGCTTTGGGGGCCTATCTCAAAATTGGTAGGAGAAAATACCGCGCCGCATTTAAGCAGAATTGTAATGACCGCCCTAAGCGTTGCTTCTATTGTCGGTACGGCATTAGCTTATTTGCTTGCTGCCATAAGTTTTAGGAATGGCAATTGGAAAATAGGGTTTTATATCACCGGGGCGCTGCTTGCGGTTATTTCGGTTTTATGGTATCTCTGCAATGTTTGGATGGAAAGAGCGGCTATTATAAAAACATATAAGCCTGTGCAAAAGGAGCGACCTCATCAAAATAAACTAAAACATCTTTTTACCCGGGGCTTTATATTTATGATGATTGTTACCATGTTAAACGGTATAATACGAAACGCCGTTTCTTTTTGGATTCCCGCCTTTATATCAGATAAACTGAAGATAGAAATTGAATGGGTTGCCGCCGTTTCGTCCGTTTTGCCTGTTTTTAACTTGTTGGGGTCTTTTTCGTCCATTTATCTTCTCAAATTTATTCAGCATGATGAGAAAAAATTATGTTGGTGGTTTTTTATACTTGCAACAGTAATGTTTGGGGTTCTTTATTTGATTGGTGAAAGGTTGGCGCTGTTGTCCATTGTAACCTTGTTTATAGCAAACGCTGCAATGGTAGCAGTTTGTAATTTGATTTTTAGCGTATATGCGATGCGGTTTGCTGACACCGGCAAGCTATCGGGGATTTCCGGGTTTTTGGATTTTACAGCATATATGTCCGCAGCGGGAGCAAGCATTATTTTTGCAAAAATGTCAGTTATTAGCTGGAACATTGTTATGTTGGCTTGGCTTGTTACCGCATTTATCGGAATGATATTTGCCTATGCTTCATATAGGCATGACAATGTCGTAAAGTATATTGCCTGCAACGCGAAAGAGCCTGCCGCGCAGTAGGTTTGGGCATGTTAAATATAAGCGTCAAACTCAGTTTTAAGGCTTATCGTTCTGCCTTTTTATGACCGCAGGCTCTCTTGCCCTGTAATATGAGAAAAGGCCTATTATTTCATCTTCTTTTTCTATGTCATCATAACATTCCAAAGGTTGCCGTTAAGGCCCTTGCAGCGTAACTCCCTCATGGCTTCTTGAATCAGGTTTAAACCAATCTTAGAAAGATATGTTTCCATCTTTGTAACGCTTGTTATAATATTTATCAGAGGTATTACATAGCTATTATCTATGATAATGTTTTTTGCCTAAAGATTTACAGTATTCATTATTTAAGTTATGCATGGGAGGGTTTGCCTTGGTATCATATTATTTGCTGTTTTTTAAAAAAAAGGCACCCTGCCCGGAAATTGGCGAAAAGGTTGCGCAGGCAAGGAAAAACCATCAGTCAAGCCATATAAGGGGTATAAACCTGTGAAAGTATACATTGCGTAAAAAAATGGTGATTGACTTTGCAAGCCGCGTAAAGTATAGTGAAAATAGAGGTCAAGAGGTTTATACATAATTGATTGGTTAAGGGAGCTGGGCATATGCTTGTTTATGATGAGGGCTTTTGGAATAGCGTTGGGACGGATGAGAAATATAGGCATTTAAGAGAAGCTGTTTGCGGCTTGCATGGGGAATGGACTGCCAAACCCCTTTTGCCTTTGTCGTACAGTAAATTTAAGCTGTATTTTGAAACGGGCGACAGAAAAATTTTTGGCGATGCATACTTTGATAGACGAAGGCAGCTTGAAGCTGCTGCGGTTATGTATCTTATTTATAAGCGTGAAGAATACCTTTTGCAGCTTGAAGATGTAATGTGGGCTATCTGCGACGAATATTCGTGGTCTCTCCCGGCGCATATTCATGCGACTGATGTGGAAGGCAGAATCAAGACAATTGATTTATTTGCATCCGAAACAAGTTTTTCTCTTAGCGAGATTGTTGCTCTTATTGGAGAAGCTTTGAGTGAAGAAGTGCGCAGCAGGGTTAAGTATGAGATAGACCGAAGAATCATACGGCCGTTTTTAGACAAAAAATGGGGTTGGGAAGAAAGCCAAACTAATTGGGCCGCTGTGTGCGCCTGCCAGGTTGGCGGCACATTTTTGTACATGGCTCCCGAACTTTTTCCGAAGGTGCGTGAAAGAATAAGCAATACAATGGATTCGTTTTTAAGCGGCTTTGGCAATGACGGCGCTTGCATCGAGGGTATTTCGTATTGGATTTACGGGTTTGGTCTTTTCACAATATATCAAGAGCTTTTATCCGGAATTGACCCAAATGCACTTGATATATTTAAAACAGAGAAGGTTAAAAACATAGCGATGTTTTTTCAAAAGACATTTTTAAAAGGCGGCATTTCTATTACATTTGCCGACAGTCAGCCGCAAGCCCTGTATGATATTGCGTTGAGTCACTACCTTAAAAGAATTTATAAGGATGAATTTAAAGTTCCGCCCTTTAAGTATCACCTGCCGTTAAAGAGAATAAACAGGTTTTCTTCTTTTGTTCGCGCTTTTTTGTATTATGACCCAAAGGATAATGCAGATGATTTTGAATATTCCGATGCATATTTTGAAGATGCGCAATGGTTTGTCAGGCAAAATGAAAGCTATTCCTTTGCCGCAAAAGGAGGGCATAATGCCGAATGGCATAATCATAACGATGTTGGAAGCTTTTTAGTGTGTGTAAACGAAAAACAGGTTTTATGCGATATCGGTGTGGGGTTATACACGCGAAAATATTTTCAACACGAAAATGGCAGATATGAGATTTTATGCAACAGGTCAAAGGGGCATAGCGTTCCGATAATCAATGGCAGGGAACAGTTGCACGGCGGTTGTTATGCCGCAAAGGATGTTATTTGCGATAAAAATAAGTTTTCTTTGGATATATTAGGCGCTTACGAGGAAGATGGAAGCCTAATACGGAGCTTTGAAACGCTTGATAAAAACATCATTATAACAGATACATATAACCTTACAAAAGAACCGTGTTCAATTACGGAAAGGCTTGTTTCCTTTGAAAAGCCGCAAATAAAGCGCGGCGAAATTATATGGGATAAAGTTAAGCTTTTTTATTCTGCTGACATGCTCAATGTAGAGGTTACCGAAGATTATCATGAAAGTAATTTTTATGACGGAAGCGTTTATCTGATTGACTTTCAGGTAAAACTGCCTCGGAAAGAAATGAGCGTGACATTAAACCTACAATTTCAATAGGCCTAATAAAATCGGTTGATTTTCATCGGCGGGTAACACAGTCAAAGCCCGATAAATGAGAGAAGGAGCCATTGGTGATGATTAAACTGAAAAAAGTGGAAACGAAAACCAAATGGTTTATATCGTATTTGCTTGTGCTTTGTGTTCCTATTTTTATGTGCATAGTTTTATGGTTTTACATGCAAAACTCAATTAACAATGAGCGTATTGTTAAGGGGCGCCTGCAGATAGAAAATATTATACAAAGCGTTGAAACAGAGATGAAAATAAATTTAATGGCAGAAAGTTTTTTCAGCCAAAATGAGACGGCAAAACTTGCGGTTGCGTTGGAAAATTTAGACGGTGAGGAAAAAAGACGGATTGTTCAAGAACTTTCTCATGTTTTGTATGAATACATACTTCAAACCGGTCAAGAGGACACAATCTTCATTTATTTAAGAAGAATAGACACAATAGTTACGCCTGATGGGTTTTACGACCCGTTTAAGTATTGGAAAAACCATTACAGCAACAGCAATTTAAGTTTTGCTGATTGGAAAGGCATTTTGGCAAAAACCTTGGATGTTAAGTATAATTTATATTCGCTTACCTTCAGCGACAAAGGCGGCGGGGGCGATTATCAAAGCTTTTTGCACACAATGGTTGCTCGCAGGGAAAGCATTATGAACTTTTTGGTTGTTGCCGTTCAAAACAATGAGGCAATTAATTACAACAAAAACACCGGCGGGGCATATTTTGTTATTTATGACGATAAAGAGGAGCTTGTTTACGGCTCGGGTAATATTCAATATGATATGTTGCCGGTGCTTTTAAAAAGCAAAACGGATGAAATACTGAAGATTGGCAAACAAAGATATATAATAAACCATGAAATGTCGTCAAAACCCGGATTTCTGTTTGTGGTTGCGGTTGAGCTGTATGATGTATTTACACACAGCATTTTCCCCTTTATTTCAATAGGGCTGATTATTATCAGCAGCTTGATTTGTATTTGGATTTTGTGGAGGCTTTCGGAAAAAAATTATACGGTAATAGACAGAATTGTTATGAGGCTGAGAAGCTACCGTGACGAGATAACTTCAACAAATGAGATTACTATGGTTAATTACTTGATTGACAAGATTGTTAAAGAAAATCAAAACCACCAACAACTGCTTTTAAAGCAGAAAGACCACTCAATTGCGGTAAATATAAGCAGACTGCTTCATGGCAATGCTAAGGCGTTTGAAGGCGTGCATAAAATGGCGGGGGAATATGGGAAACCAACATTTCTTGGCGAGCATTTTGCAGTAGTGATTATTGTTTTAGACGATTACAAGCGCTTTTTTGAACCAAGCGGCGGTGTTGCGGCGGACGGAGTTGAGTTGGTAAGGTTTGCGGTGAAAAATGTTTCGGTCGAGGTTATCGGAGAACAAGGACACAAGGCGTACTTTGCAGATATGGAAGAAGTTGCAACCTTGCTTGTATCATTTTCTCCCGAAAAAGTGAGGTCTGCCGAAAAAAGCTTGCTTGAAAATTGCAAATTTATTCAAACATTTTTAAGCCAAAATCTTAAAATTCAAACGACAATTTTTATCAGCGATATGTATATAGGGCTTGAAAACACCAATGCGGCATACAAACAAACGCTTGAAATGCTTGAATATAAGCATTTGCTGGGAGAAGGGCTTGTTATTACCTCGGGTGATATTAATATACAAAAGGATGTAAGATACAGCTACACCCAAGAGCATGAAAGCTCGCTTATAAACATGATGAAGGCAGGAGATGCCGCTCGTGCCATTGGTTTGATAAATGATGTTTTAGAGTTGGAGGATGAGCAGAAATTTCAAGATATCAAGCGCACTCAATGCATTATATATGATATTGCGGCAACTTTAATCAGATTTTGCAGCACGATGGACATTGATGATGAGATTTTAGACGAGAATGCATTTTTAGAAGCTTTATCGGATTCCAAAAGTTTAAAAGCCATGAAAGAAATTATAGTTGATGCAAGCTACCAAATTAGCAGCAAGTATAAAAGCAGCACGGAATCATCTTTGGTTACGCGCATAGCGGATTATATTGAAGGGGGGTATAATGACAGCAATTTAAGCGTTTCACATATTGCAGATAATTTTAATTTTCATCCCACATATGCATCGAACATATTTAAAGAAAAAATGGGCATTGGGATATTGGAGTACATCACCAAAGTGCGTATTGACAAGTCGGTTGAACTTTTGGTATCGACAAACAACAGCGTTAACAACATCTCTGAAAGCGTTGGATATTTAAACGCTAATACGTACATAAGGAATTTTAAAAAGCTTATGGGAGTAACGCCGAACAAGTTTAGAAACATAAAACAATAAATATATTTTAAACAACGGGGGGAATAAAATATGAAAAGATTAGCACTTTGTATAGCGGTTTTATTAGCTATAACATCATTTGCAGGTTGCGGCAACAAAGACAAAAAGGTTGCAGACATTGATTTTAAGGTAAAAACTGATGGTCAATATCCGATTGATACCGACAAGACACTCAAATATTGGGTGCAGCTTCATGAAAGCGTTGCGCCTAACTTTAACAGTCTTAACGACACGGTGTTCGGTCAGGAGCTTATTGCTCAAACGGGAATAAACATTGAATTTATACATCCGCCCGTTACACAAGTAAGAGAGAAATTTAATCTTTTGATAGCATCGCGGGAATTGCCGGATATTATTGAATGGGGATGGTATAACTTCACAGGCGGACCTCATATGGCGATAGAAGACGAAATTATTTTGCCTTTGAACAGCGTTATCAAAAAAGCGGCGCCCAACCTTTCGGATTATCTTAACAAAAATCCTGAAATTGCTCGGTCGATAAGCACCGACGAAGGAGAAGTTTATTCTTTTCCGATGGTTAGGGAAAACGACTATCTAAACACATTTTTCGGACCTATGCTCAGAAAAGACTTGCTTGACAAGGCGGGGCTTTCCGTTCCCGAAACAGTTGATGAATGGGAGAATGTGCTGTATGCCTTTAAAAATTTAGGCGTTGAAATACCGCTTGCCACCTTTTTGGACAACAACAGGATAAAAACCACAGCGCCGTTTTTAGGTGCGTTTGGCGTAAGCGGCGAGTTTTATGTTGAGGACGGCAAGGTAAAGTTTGGGCCTTATGAGGAAGAAGCGTTTTCTTCGTTTGTTAAGTTGATGGCTAAATGGTATAAGGACGGAATTCTTGACCCTGATTTTGTAGAAACGGATCATAGCAGATATGCGGCTTTGGGCTTAAGCGGAAAATGGGGCGCTGCTTTCGGCTCGTGCGGAGGCAATTTCGGTTCTTGGATACCCGCAATTACAAAGGTTAACCCGGAGGCCGAGTTTGTACCTGCAAAATATCCGGTGCTTAACAAGGGGGACTATCCTAAGTTTGGTCAAAAAAACTTTAATGCAGGGCTTGAAAACGGCTGTGCGGCAATTACAACCCAATGCGAAGAAATTGAGCTTGCGGCGCGATTGCTTGACTATGCATATTCAGACAAAGGCTTTTTGCTTTATAACTTTGGAAAAGAAGGCGAATCATACAACATGGTAGACGGTATTCCGACCTATACCGAGCTTATCACCGAGCCGGATAAAAACGGCGGGCAACCTATGAGCTATGCGATTGCAAAATATGCGCGAGCAAGCTATTTCGGTCCCATGATACAGGCGGAAAACTACATGAAACAATATGCCAAATTGGATGTTCAAAAAAGAGCAATTGAAACTTGGGCAGACACCAAGCAAACTGAATATGCGTTGCCGTACGTAACGCTGACCGCATCTGAAAACAGCGAGTTTTCAACAATAATGACCGATGTCAATACATATCGTCAAGAGCAGGTTTACAAGCTGATAACCGGCACATATGGCATTGATAAGCTGCCCGAATATTTTACCACGCTAAAAAGCATGGGAATAGAGCGAGCAATTGAAATTAACCAGCAGGCTTATGAGCGGTACTTAGATCGTTAAAGGCAGACAAATAATAAGGGATGAAAGCCAAATGAATAGTATATCAAAATTAAAAAAGCATGATATAAACATTACAAAAAAAAGTTTTGGGGAAAGGGTAGTACGCGATTTTAAAAAAAATCGCGTACCATACCTGCTAATTCTTCCTGTACTGGCATTTTACATTATTTTTCACTATGCCCCAATGTATGGGGTAGTCATTGCCTTTAAAAATTATTCCCCCGGAAAGGGGATTATAGGGAGCGCATGGGTGGGGCTTGACCATTTTATTAACTTTTTTAAAAGCGTTTATTTTAAAAGAGTGTTGGTCAACACCCTGCGAATAAGCATTACCAATATTATTTTTGGTTTTTCCACGCCCATAATATTGGCGCTGTTAATTAACGAATTAAAAAGCATCAGGTATTCACGAGTTGTACAAACAATCACCTATATGCCGCATTTTATTTCGTTGGTGGTAGTTTGCGGTATGCTGGCGGATTTCACCAGTTCAAACGGAATAATAACACAAATCTGCATGAAATTTGGCATGGAAGGAAGAAATCTTTTGCGGGTGCCGAATTATTTTACCACGATTTATGTTGCATCAGATGTGTGGCAAGGGGTTGGATGGGGTTCTATCATATATTTGGCGGCTTTGGCAGGTATAGACCCTTCATTGCATGAGGCGGCAAGAATTGACGGCGCCAATAGGTGGCGGCAAGTCTGGGCTGTGGACATTCCGAGTATTCTTCCTACAATTATCACTTTGCTTATACTAAGAATGGGCAGAGTTATGAGCGTTGGATACGAAAAAATTATTTTGCTTTATAATTCATTGACAATGGAAAAGGCGGATGTTATAGCTTCCTTCGTTTACAGAAAGGGCTTGCTTGAATCAAATTATGGCTATTCAACTGCAGTAGGCTTGTTTAATTCGGTTATAAATATGTTGCTTGTTATTACTGCAAACGCAATAAGCAGAAAGACAAACGAAACAAGTTTATGGTAAGTTTTTTAATGCGCGCATGCGCAAAGTCTATATATAAATTTTAAACGATGTTAAACTGCAAAACAATTAAATGCTCCCGATTAAAAAAGGAGGATGGGACACGGATGTTAAACAATACAACAAAACCGAATATTTTATGGATATGCACAGACCAACAACGGTGGGATACGCTTGGATGCTATGGGAATCCATGGGTCAACACCCCTAACTTGGATGCCTTGTCGAAAAGCGGTGTTCGTTTTAACTATGCGTATAGTCAAAGCCCTGTTTGCACTCCCAGCCGCGCAAGTTTCCTTACAGGCAGATATCCGCGTACGACCCGATGTCGGCAAAATGGGCAAGAAATTCCATCGGATGAGAAGTTGGTGACATCCATCCTTGCGGATAACGGTTATAACTGCGGGCTTTCGGGCAAATTGCATTTGTCGCCGTGCCATCCATCGGTTTGCAAAACAGTAGAAAGACGGATAAACGACGGTTACGCGGTGTTTGACTGGTCACACCATCACGGGGCGGAAAAAGCCGGCGGTCTTGATTGGGCGGATGATGCGTATTCCCTTTGGTTAAGGGAAAAAGGTTTGGAGGATCATCATGAGCCGTATGCCGATTCCAAATATGTGTATACAAGCATGCCGGAGGAATACCATCAAACTACATGGTGTGCGCAAAAGGCGATAAATTTTATTGAGTCAAATGCAGAGCATGATATGCCATGGTTGTTTTCGGTGAATATGTTTGACCCGCATCATGCTTTTGACCCGCCGAAGGAGTACCTTGAGCGCTATTTAAATATATTGGAGGATATACCGTTGCCGAGCTACGGCGAAGGGGAATTAGAAAATAAACCGTATTTCCAAGGTATAGACCACCGCGGCGCATACAGCAAGGAGGGGCATTTTGCATATACCGATATGTCGGATGAGGACCATAGGCTGATACGCGCTGCTTATTGGGCAATGGTAGACTTGATTGATAAGCAGGTAGGAAGAATGGTTGAGGCACTGGAGAGAACGGGGCAGCTTGAAAATACATTGATTATTTTTATGTCGGACCACGGCGAAATGCTTGGTGACCACGGTATCTATTTGAAGGGCGCATATTTTTACGAAGAAGCAATACATGTGCCTTTGCTTATGTCGTGGAAGGGCAAAGTTCGTGCGGGCATTGAGAGCAACGCGTTGGCGGAATTGGTCGACATTGCTCCAACCATCTTGGATGCTGCAGGCTTGCCGCCTTATCCGGGCATGCAAGGCAAATCCTTATGGGGGCTTCTTACGGGTGAAACAGAGGCGGATTCTCACAGAAAAGACGTGTATTGCGAGTGTTACAATGCCATGCGCCATCGTGAAGATATTAACGCATTTTTAACAATGGTGAGAACCGAGCAGTACAAGCTTGTTTGCTCTCACGGAAAAGAGCCGGGCGAGCTTTATGATTTGAAGGAGGACCCGGCAGAGCGGTGCAACCTTTGGGATAAGGCTGAATACTGCGAAATAAAATGTAAGTTATTAAAGCTTTTATGCGATAGAATGGCAGAAACGGTAGACCCTCTCCCTGTGAGAAAAGCGGTTTTTTGATGAATTTTACAAAAGGTGAACAGAATAGGCGGAAAATGATATGAAAATAAAAATTGAAGATAAAAAATGGGCAAACGAAATATGGGCAAAAGTTGAGGAAAAGCTGCTGCGGACAGCGGTAAGCTCACGCGAAAAGCTTCCCTATACAACCATCAAGGGCATTCATAACGATTGCTTAAGCGAAAAGGATATACATAAGTGGACAAATGGGTTTTGGCCGGGGCTGATGTGGCTAATGTATGCGGATACCAAAAATGCGGAATACCGCAAAACAGCAGAGCGAGCGGAAGAATTATTAGACGGCGCGCTAATAAACTTTGAAGCGTTAGATCACGATGTGGGGTTTATATGGCATATTTCGAGCGGGGTTAATTATCGGCTTGCGGGAAATGAACAGTCTAAGAACCGTGCATTGTTTGCAGCAGCGTCGCTTGCATCCAGGTTTAACTTAAAGGGCAATTACATTCGGGCATGGCCTAACCGTCCGGAGGCGGACACAACGGGATGGACAATTATCGACAGCATGATGAATCTTCCCCTTTTATATTGGGCTTCAAAACATCTAAAGGATAATCGATTTCGGTGGATTGCGGAGGCGCATGCGAATAAAACGATAACCAGCCATATCCGCCCTGACGGCAGCGTGAATCATATTGTAAGCCATGACCCGCTTACGGGAGAAATCATAGAAACGCTTGGCGGGCAGGGATACGGGGTTGGCTCTTGCTGGTCGCGCGGGCAGGCGTGGGCAGTTTACGGTTTTATTTTAAGTTACATACACACCGGCAATATTGAATATTTGAATGCTGCCAAAAGCACAGCCCATTATTTTATTTCTAACCTTAAGGGTGATTATTTGACATTATGCGATTTTCGTTCGCCTGCCGAGCCTGCGGTATATGATTCCACAGCGGGAGCGATTGCAGCATGCGGTTTGATTGAGCTTGCGAACAATGTGCCTGAGCTGGAACGAGGCGGCTATATAGACGCTGCGATTAAAATTCTTAAAGCGCTTGAAAGCAAACGCTGCAACTGGGATGATAACGAGGATTCAATACTGCAAATGGGCACGGAAGCCTATCATAAGAAAACAGGCAGGCATATCCCGATTATATACGGAGATTATTTCTTTGTTGAGGCGCTGTATAAATTGCGTGAAAATGAATTTCTGTTTTGGTAATTTTTTGGGAATAAACGGTTTTTCATTATAATGATGCAAGCATCATAGAAGGGAGATATGGACATGAAAATAAAAATTTCGCCACAGCAAAGGTTTTTTGATGTTTTTAATGTGATATTCACATTTTTCCTTATGGTAATTATGCTCTATCCGATGGTGCATGTTGTTATGGCATCGTTTTCGGAAGGCGAGAGGCTTCTGACGCATACCGGGCTTTTGTTGTGGCCAAAAGGCTTTAATCTGCTTGCATACGAAAGAGCGCTTGGCAACCCGTCAATATTGAATGGGTATAAAACATCTTTGTTTATACTTATTGTGGGCTGCGCGATAAATATATTGCTTTCAACTTTCGGCGCATATTTTCTAACGCTAAAAGATGTTATGTGGAAAAAGCCAATTTCCTTTTTTATTGTATTCACCATGTTCTTTAGCGGCGGGCTTATACCGCTGTATTTAACGGTTAATAACATTGGTCTTATGAATTCGCTTTGGGCGGTTATTTTAGTAGGCGCGATTAGCACTTATAACATGATTATTTTGCGCACGGGATTGGATGCAATTCCGAAAAGCTTACAAGAATCAGCCGTTATAGACGGTGCGGGACATCTTACCGTTTTATTTAGGATAATGGTTCCGTTGGCGCTGCCGTCACTTGCCGTTGTGTTGCTTTATTACGGTGTGGGGCATTGGAACGCTTGGTTTAACGCGTCAATATTTTTAAACGATTCAAAGAAATACCCGCTTCAGCTTGTTTTGCGCGGAATTCTTTTAATTAACGATACAGCAACCATGACGCAAGGGGTTTCCAACACGGAAACATGGGCTGCGGGCGAAGCGGTAAAGTATGCGGTTATAGTGATAGCCACGCTGCCGATTTTATGTGCATACCCCTTTTTACAGAAGTATTTTGTAAAAGGAGTTATGATTGGGGCTGTAAAGGGCTGATAATTATAAATTAGGGAAGTGAGTTGCTATGAATAAAATAATAAGTGTTACAATTTGCATTTGTATAGCAGTTATGGGTGTTTCCGGCATTTCAATATGTGCCGATGAGGCTAATCTTTTAAGTGATGCGGTTATTTGGACACCGGAAACAAACATCTATTCCGCGGATAATCTTTCAAATTTAGTTGATGGAGATGCTGCAACAGGTCTTGAATCGAAGAACTTGGGCACCGCCGCCGTGTGGAGGCTGTTCTTTGACATCAAGCCGGACGGCTCAATGGCGCCCACTTATAATAAGTTGAAAATAAACTTCAATTCATATAACGCCATGAAAATATCCGTGTATACATCTTCGCAGGTGTACAACCGTCTTGGCGGGCAAACTGACCCACCAACATCAAATGCAGCAAGCGCTGTCAGATTTCAAAGTTATACAAACCCGGTTTACACAGCTAATTTCGAGCCTTACTATGTTTCAAAGAATGGCGACGAAGGTTATCCGGGCACACACATCTTACCATTTGAAACAAAAAATGATAGGTTTATTTGCATTGAAATAACAAACGCTTATGATTCTGTAAGCGGAGAATACCTTGGAGTGAACAATATTATTTCAGGCGTTGAGCTAAGCAACAGCGCGCCTTCAGAGGTAATCGTTTCTTCCGATACGGATTCGGTTGCAATTCCCTCCGCCTTGGCGCAGGATAAAAAAGTGTCATTCACAGCCATGGTGTTAGACTCGGACGGAGATGAGCTCTCAGATGCGGTTTTATCTGATGTTGCTTTTAGTTTAGACAGACAATACAGTGGGGTGTCTATTGACCCTAATAGCGGAGTTTTAACAATAACAAAGTCTGCCAAAGTTTCAGATATTACAGTAATTGCCGCTTGCACCGCGGGCGAATATACCGACATATTCGGCGCTAAAACTATTTCATTAACTGCCGTTGACCCTGTTGAACAGCAAATATCCGAGGCCTTAACGGCATTGAATTTTTCACATATATCACCGCAAAGAATAAATTCTGTGGGAAGCAACCTTTCCCCTTTGAAGGCTGTAAACGGGTTGCTAAGCATAGGCGACAAGGAATATTACGATATGGATATTTCGTGGCGAAGCAGTAACACATCCGTTATCACAAACGAGGGGATTGTTACAAGACCTGCAAACGCAAACGCAAACGTAACCTTTACGGCGACGCTGTCCAAAGTTAAATCAAACGGCGAAATATTTTCTGCCGAGAAAGAATTTAACATTACGGTGATTAAAAGCGGCGAGCTTGTAGATATGGTTAACATCATGAAGGGAGGTTATGGCTGGGTTACCTCCGGATGGGGCAATGCGTCAAATGCAGTCGACGGCAACTTGTCTACTTATTGGGCGCTTGGTAATCACACCCATACCACCATTACAGCAGGGTTTAAAACCGCCAGCGGAGAAATTGAAAAATACAATAAGGCGGTTATAACTCTTTGGAACATCCCAAGAATGACAGCCTATGAAATTACAGGATATGAAAATGTTCCCGACGACCCGGGCGTGGGCGGTTCGTCACCTTTTAAAGGGGCAGCCGGTGGAACCGTCATAGTGTCATACAATCCGAACAATGTTTTGACGCATCCCGATGCAAACGGCAAGGTTGTTGTGAAAATGACCGAAAGCGCGCAAAGCAGATATTTTGGCATTGCAATAACAAACGGCACGAACACATCGGATAATTCCTGCGGGGTGTATGAATTTGAGCTGTATTACGCAACTCCTAACGATGCAGAGCTTTTGGACAAAAATTTTGTGCTGTATAAACCCCTTCACAGCGGCGAAGCAAGCTTTGATATACCCAAGTTTAAAATTTATGATGAGGCGGGGGATGTGCTTGACGCAAAGTTTGATTATTCCGTCTCGCTTGCGCAAAACTACAAAGGAATAACAATTAAGGATGAGAAAATAACTGTTTCAAGCGACTGTACCGCTAATTCTGTTGATTTAATATATAAATCTTGGGACGACGAGAGGGTATGGCTGGAGAAGTCCATTGCCGTTCCATTGGAATCTTACACCCAGGAATACTATGATACAGTAGAAACAGGCGCATATTTAAAAAGCATAATTCCGCAAAAGGTTGAGGCTGATTTGAACCTTATGACGGAGCATAACGGCTCGACAATAAAATGGACATCAAACAACAAAGATTATATTTCTGAAACAGGGGCGGTTAACAGACCTGCAAATGCGCAAAAGGATGAGAAGGTCTTTTTGACCGCAGAGATATCCAAAGGCGGATTTACCATAATTGAAACCTTTGATGTTATTGTTATAAAAAATATGACTGACTTACAAAGGGTAATCCAAGATGCAAACCGTATAGAACTTGGCATATCCGGTACTGTGTCGTCCGACATTAACCTTCCGCAAACGGGGTATTATGGAAGCGACATAACATGGTCATCGGGCAATACCAATATTATATCCAACGATGGGAAGTATCGCAAATCTTCGGCATCTAAAGCCAAAACGCCCGTTGTACTTACCGCGGAGATTACATATAACGGAGAAACGACAACGAAGGATTTTACAATTTATGCGGAAACTACCGTCAGCGGCGGCGGGGGCAGCGGAGGGTCCTCCGGAGCAGGGTCGGCATTTTATCCGGGCGCAACAACAGTTCCCCCAATGGTAGAGCTTACGGATGATGAGATTGTAAAAGGCAGGTTTGAAGATGTGCCTGCCGGACATTGGGCCAAAGAATACATTGAGACGCTGGCGGAAAAGAAAATTTTAAATGGCACAAGCCAAACGGAATTTGAGCCTGACCGTCCGGTGGCAAGGGAAGAATTTATAAAAATGATTATAGTTGCGTTCGGATACACATTAAAGCCGGGCGAAACAGAGTTTATCGACATAGAAAAAGATGCATGGTATGAAGACTATGTTATCACCGCCTATAAAGAAAATATTACCGCAGGAATGGGCAATTCCATGTTTGGCATTGGTCAAAACATAACCCGTGAGGATATGGCGGTTTTGATGGAGAGAGTTCTTGTAAGGCATAATGTGGATTTCATAGGCGCCAGCAAATCCTTCTTGGATATAAAGGATATTTCGGAATATGCCATATCGTCTGTTGAAAATTTAGCTTCTATCGACATCATATCCGGAGATGACACCGGAAGGTTTTTGCCCAAAAATAATGCAACGCGCGCCGAAGCTGCAAAGATGCTATTAGCTGCGATGGAAAAGGGAGGTATTATGCAATGAAATTAAAACTGTTATGCATTGCAGTTATATTTACATTTGTTTTTGGCGGTTTTTTTAACCCTGCCCAAGCGGTGGGTTTTACCGATACTGACGGAACAAAATACGAAACGCCTGCAAACGTGCTGCATGCCTTGGGTTTTGTGGAAGGATACAGCGATGGAACGTTTGATATAGGCGAAACCATGACAAGGGCTGAATTTGCAACGATTTTGTCAAGGCTTAGCCTTCTTGCCGATGTTGATAACAATAAGGTGTATTTTTATGATGTTTCATCAAGCCATTGGGCAATAAACAGCATAAATAACGTTTGTGCGCAGGGGCTTATGTCGGGTGATGAAAAGTATTTCAGACCGGACGATGCAGTTACGCTTGATGATGTTTCGCGCGGTATAGTTACGCTTTTAGGGTATGCTCCGCAGGTTTCCGGCAATTCTTTTACTGCAACGGCAATCTCTTTGGGTGTATTTAAGGGAGTTTCACCCGGTGCAAATATCAGCCGCGGCGATGTTTTAATTGCTATGTATAATTCGCTAAGCATTAATTTGCCGGTTGTAACCAAGTTTAATGCGGATGGCGGTATAATGAGCAAAGTTGATAGGGAAACAAATATACTTTCTGCAAATTTTAATATTTTTAAGGAAAAAGGTCAATTTACTGCGGTTGGCGATATTGACCTTGTAAGGGTAACAAATTTAAGGACGGATTATGTGCGAATTGACGATGTTTTGTATAAACTTGGCAATGATGTGCAAATCGGGAAAGAGCTTTTGGGGCATGTAACGGAATTTTATTTTTATGATGCCGACGATGATTCAATACCGGTAATTTTGTATTATAAAACAGATAAAAGCAACGAGGTTATTGAGGTTGAGGCAGGGGATATCAGCAGCCAATCTTCAACAACCGAACTTTTATATCATGACGAGGGCGGGCGATTGGTAAAACAAAGAATTTCGACGGCTGCCAAATTCATTGTTAACGGATATATTATAAACGATTCGGAAAAAAGCGACAGCCTGTTTGACATTGCCTCGGGCGGAGTTAAAATAGTTATTCCGCAAAACGAGCTAAACGAGGTCGTGTGGATTGACAGGTATGAATATCATCAAGTTTCGTCTCCAGGGGTCAAAAGCTTGTTTCTAAGCGACGGCAAGGTTTTAGACCTGGATAAAGACAGGGATGATTTGGTGGTGAACATTTTTACCTTAACGGGAGACCCTGCAGCCATAAACGATATTACAAGCGATACGGGAATTGCACTTGCAGAGGTTGTTGCTGCGGACGGTAAAACTTACAGAAGTGTTTATATTTTGAAAAGCATTTCGGGAATTGCTTCCGAAATTGGTTCGGGCAGCTTGGTAATAAACGATAGGGAATACAAAATGTTAGAAAGCATTAATACATCAGAGTTGAGGATGGGGTTTTTATACACATTTTTTATCGGCATCGATGATAAAATTTGCATGTTTGACCCGGACATAGAAAGCGCCCTGACATTCGGATACTTGGTTAATGTGGGCATGCAACAAAAAGGGCTAACCACAAGGCTTGAATTTAAAATTTTAAATTCGAACGGAAGTTGCGATGTTTATGAGGCAGCCGACACTATATATGTTAACGACAAGCCCGTTAAAAGAGCAGACCTTTCAAAGGACGACAACTATCTTTTCACATATTTATACACCGGGAGCGGCGGTGCAAAAACGGTACATCGTCAGGTAATCGCCTATATGGAAAATGACGAAGGAAAGGTTACGGAAATTTACACGGCACAGGCAAGCGGAACGGATAATGCCGTTTTAACTTTTGATGTTTTCCCTGAAAGCAGAGTGTGCAAATCAAGCGCCATATTCAACTTTGGAGGGGAACTCACTATAAAAGACAGCGGCTTTATAGTTGCCGCCCCCGCAAATGCGTCGACCGCAGAAGATGATGACTACGAGGTGTGGCCTGTCGGTCACTTTGTAAATGACGGAAGCTATGTGGTTGAAGGATATAATGTAAATGAGCTTTTAGAAGCAGACATTATTGTGGTTACGGTAGCAAATACCGATATTGCCGACTATAACGAAAGCAACACATATACTTGCGTTTTTGACAAGAAAAGCATTGTCATGTTAGATGATGGCACACAAAGCTATGCAATAACATATTGGCAGCAAGGCAGCAAATACACAAAAACTCTTTTAGACAGAAGTGGAAAAACATCGCATGAAAATACATTAAAAGAGATTGAAAAACTTGGCCGCGGTGATTGTTTTATGATTGAACTCACCGGGGACGACTCGATGATTAAAAATATTAACATTGAGTTTAGTGAGTCAAACAGAACAGGAACTATGGAAAAGTATAACAGCGGCAGATTGATGTATTACGGTAAAATTCAAGCTATCAGCGCAAACACGCTTGTTATCAGAAAGTTTGTTGACATGCCTGATTTGGGTTATACAAATTCAGACGCCTTCCTGTTTAAAAACGCAGGGCGCGTTATGACATACCTATACACAGGTGACGACCGTCCGATAGAATATGTTCCGAATTCTTTGGCAGAGGCAAGGGTCGGCGATTGGGTAGTGTTCCAAGCAAGGCATGCTGCAGCCCGTACAATGGTAATATACAGAGATGATAAAAAACTTCCAAGCGGAAATCTTATCAAATAAGAAGAAAGGTGAGGAATTTATTATGAAAAAAGGAAACCTTTTTACATTATTTATTGCACTTGTGTTTGCCATAAATTTGATTTCCGTCAGCAATATATATGCAAATGAAGCTTCGCCCGGTTATTTTAGCGATGATTTTGATGATTATCCTTTTTACGGGGGCGAATTATTCCCCAAGTACTGGGATGTGGTTACGCACAACCCCGAAACGGGCAGTTTTGTTAAAATAGAAGAAAACGACGGCAATGGATTTGCAGCATTTAATGTGAAAACGGGTGTTAAAAACAACGGGGTTATGTCATCTGTTGTTTCGGTTAAAAAAAATAATTTAAATAACGAACAAAAATCTTTGGTGTATGAGGGTTTGTTTTATATGTTTGACAAGTATGCCAAAGCTGTGATTTCTTTTACAGATGCACGGGATTCAAAAGATATTGAGGTTGTTTCGTTAAAAGGAAACGAGCTGGGAGTTAGAAACCGTGATAATATAATATCCGGCACAGGTGCGAAAGCTCCCATTAAGGCATGGAACAAAATCAGTTTTGTTTTAGATGGGGCTCGAAGCTTGGTTGATGTTTATTTAAACGGCGAGCTTGTTTCCGAAAAAACATATATAGACATGTCAGGTGTGAGCCTTAACAACCTTTCGCTAAAGGTGGCGGTCAAAAACAACACAAGCATCCCTTATGTTGAAGGCAGAATACACATGGATAATTTCTGCATTTATGAGGGCATTGAACCGTCTGCAAATGAAGATAGGGTTAAAATGCAAAAGCCTGTAACAACATACCTAAACAAGCATTTTACAAGCGTTAAAACAAATGGCAGAGCGCATGGGGTGGTATCTTTTTACAGCAGAGTAAATATAATTGACACCCCAAGCGAAACAAACAAAAGCGCTGATATAGTATTGGGGAAGGACGGGGCTTATCTTCCGTTTGATAAAACTGTCAAAGAAAATTTTACCGCTAAAATTATTTACAAATCAAACAAGGCTGTAACGCTGAATATTAAAAACAGCAACGGCAAAGAGGAAGAACTGTTTACGCTAAAGCAAACAGACGGCATGGAAGCAGTAGAGTTTTCCTTTGATTTTGATACTTTTAAATGCACGGCGTCATATGCAAACGGTTTGTTTGAAGAAGCGAATTTTACGCTGGAGGATATTTCATATATTGGGTTTTACGGTGAGGGCGCCCGCCTTATATTAAATAAGGTTTTTGCGTACGGAGGCAACAACCGCTTGCCCGATAGTTATTTTAAAGATTATTCATATCAGAAAAAAGCCATTTTTGCATTGGTCACTCCGCAATGGCGCAAAACTTATGACACTATATCTGAGGGCATCTTTATTGGGGTTGACTTTTATCAAGCGTCGGTGTTTGGGAATAAATTGAGATACAATGCTCAACCTCCCAGGGTGTTTAACGGAGAGCCATATGTGCCCGTTGAAGAAACAGCGGTTTTTCTTGGTGGCGAAGTTCTTGACGGCAAAGACGGAACGGTTGTTTTTTCTGCCAACGGTAATGTGGTTGAACTAAAACCGGAGGATATTTATCAAGTCAAGGATTCAAACTATATAACCGCTCAAGCAATGGCGGATATGTTTGGGTTAAAGCTGTCATGGGACGGCGAATACCTTTTGGGTTTTGGAACGGGCACATTTTTCACTTCCATGACTGATAACGAAGATTTAAAGTCTGCAGTATATTTCTCACGGCCTTCGGGAGAAGAAATTTATGATAAAATCATAAAAATGGGTGATATTCACCCCCGAATAATGGCGGGCGCCGAGCGAATTGCAGAGGTTAAAGAAAATATAAATCGGTATCCGACAATAAAAAAATGGTATCAAAAGATAATGAATGATGCCGAATCCTACCTGAATGCATATAAATTGTATTACACAACCCCCGATGGCGTGCGTTTGTTATCCGTTTCAAATTTAATGGTCAGCAGAATGCAGGCATTGGGATTTGCATATAAAATGACAGGTGATAAAAAGTACGCAGAGGCTGCATGGAGGGACCTTGACGCCGTTTCAAGGTTTCAAAATTGGAACCCAAGCCACTTTTTGGATGTAGGCACAATGTCGCTCGGCGTTTCAATCGGTTATAGTTGGTTTTATGATTATTTGACCGATGAACAAAAAGATATTATTGTAGCGGGTTTTAAAAAATGCGGGCTTGACGCTTATGTTGATGCGGTTGATAAGGAAGCATGGTGGACTGTTTCCCCTACAAACTGGAACCCATGGAGCCACGGCGGGGTATTAAACGCTCTTGTTGCAATGAGCGACAGGTTGGGTGATAACGCAAAATATGCTTTGGACAGAATGTTCCCATACCTTGAATATCTTTATCCGGAATTTATCCCGGACGGCGCATGGCTTGAAGGCACCTCATACCACGCGGTAGCGCTAAAACACCTATCCGTATGGTGTGAAACTCTTAAAACGGCAACGGGCAAGGATTACGGATATTGGGATTTGCCCGGTATGGATGTGACAGCCTATTACGGCGATGCCTTATCGGGCAGCGGCGGTGTATTCAACTATGGCGACAACACCGAAACCCGCGCCGATTATCAAGCGCAAGCTTGGTTTGCAACCAAATACAATGATTCTGATTTGGCAGAGCTTAGATACAGTAATATGGTCGCTTACAGTTTTACGGCAGATTTATATGACATTTTGATGACCCGCCCCGAAATGCTTGGCGGCAGCAGCACAATGGATCATGACCTTTTATACACAAATATGAACCTTGTTTCAATGCGAACCAGTTGGTCGGATATGGCAGACGGTATATTTCTTGCTGCAAAAGGCGGAGAAAACGGTCTAAGCCATTTTCACTATGACCTTGGCGGTTTTGTAATGGATGTTGGCGGAGAACGGTTTGCTTATGAGCTTGGACGAGAAGGATATGCAACTACGCAGCATGATGTAAATGTTTATCAATATAAGAAACGCGCGGAAGGTCACAACACTTATGTAATCAACCCATCGGAGGATCCCGGGCAGGTTAATACCGCTGTTGCGGAAGTTGTTGATTTTCAAACAAAAGAACGGGGCGGATATGCCGTCATTGACCTTACCCAAGCGTATATAGAGGCAAGGAACATGAAAAGGGGATTTTTCCTTACAAACGACAGGCAAACCATGCTTATTCAAGACGAGGTTGAGCTTGCAAGACGGTCCGAGGTGTATTGGTTCATGCACACGCGCGGGGACATAAACATTACAGAGGATGGGAAAGCGGCATATATCACTAATAAAGGGGTCACAATTAGAATGGACATCTTAGACAGCGAAAATGCCGATGCGGTGTTTAAAGAAATGGATCCGCTTCCGCTTGAAACAACTCCGTGGCTTGAAGGGCAAGGCAGGAACGAAAGTTACAGAAAAATTGCAATTCATTGGGACAATGTTCAAAAGTTTACTTTGGCGGTATCCATTTCGCAAGTGCTTGACGCTGATATTCCGATTTACACACCCAAGGTTGTTCCCATCAGTAAGTGGGAAGTTCCGGATGGAGAAATTGCCAAAAAACCGCAACTTAATACAATTACGCGCGACGGTTTAAGGCTTGATGGATTTAGCCCGGACAAATACTCTTATAATATAGCATTGCCATACGATACAACAAAAAAACCCGCGTTTGAATACTATGCGGACGACATATTGGAAGTAAATGTTATAGAGAGCGAAAATCTTTCGGGTGTTACAAAGTTTATAGTAAAGAACATTCAAAATGACTCGTATGCTCTGTACACAATTGCAACAAAGCTTGAAGGTTATATCGGACCTATTCCGGGAGCCAAAGAGGCGGAAATTGTTAATGTAACGGCAAGTGCCGAGCCTGAGTATGATGCCGGAAACCGCGCAATTTGTGTAATTGACAATGATTATGTTACACGCTGGACTGCTACGGATGACGCTTGGATTATGCTTGAGCTTAAAGAAACGGTAGATATTTATGCTTTTGGGGTTGCATGGTATATGGGAGAATCGCGTAATTATATCTATGATATTGAAATTTCGGAAGACGGCGAAAATTGGACTCAGGTGTTTAGCGGCACATCTTCCGGCAGAACTAACGAACTGGAATGCTTCTTGTTGGAAAACAGCAGGGGCAAATATTTAAGATACCAAGGGCATGGTCATGCAGAAGGGCTATGGAACAATATAGTTGAAATGAGGGTTTATGTCAAATAGCTTAAAAGCATATAAACCATGCATGAGGTTAATATTTCATCGTAGCGAGGAGTAGTCGATGGATAAGATATTGCGTTATATATGTATGACAATAATTGTTATATTGTTTGCAAACCTATTTGTGCCTTGCGCTTATGGTGCGAAGCCCATTGTTACTATGGATGGGCTTCCGAGCACCGTCAAAGCGCCCAAAAGCAGTACCGTGGCATATCAGCTAAGGGGTTATGTAAATGATATCTATGAACCGAATGCGGTTTGGAGTATCAGCGGAGGCGATGCCTCGGGTTATAACCTTAACCCCCAAACAGGAACGCTCACGATTACTCCGGAGTTTTCCGGGTCGTATATTGAGGTGAGGTGCACATTAGGGTCGTATTACACAAATAAAACTTTATATGTCGGCGAGCGAAGTTTAATACAAGATGCCCTTGCATGGGTTGGCACAGGTTGGGCGCAATCGGTTGCAATGCCCCAACAGGCGGTTGATGGGAACAGCGGCACATATTGGAGCGCCGGGACGCACACCGTCGGCTCAACGGCAAAGTTGTGCATCGACACAAACAGCGTGAAATATAACAAGGTTAAGCTTGAATATAATCACATTATAAACTCATCGCAAACCACATTGTATGCTTCGGATACAGTCACCTCAGAAGTGCCGACGCAGTCGGGCATTGCTTCGTCCATACCAGCGCTTGGCGCCGCGGTTACGCTGTATGACAGATTGCAACCCAATTATGAGGAAACAATCTATGTGGATGTTGACGAAACTACAATGAAATATCTGATGTTTTCAAGCAGAACGGAAAGCAACACAAAAACACCTTTTAGATTAAACGAAATATCACTATATTATACCATGCCGGGAGATATGGAGATTACAGGGGTTGATAACGAGGTTAGCGTTCCGAAAAACGGCGCAACAAACTATCGGTTAGATGCTGTTTTATATGATTCAATCGGTCAGCAGATGGATATTTCGCCATTTGAGGTGTCATGGGCTGTAAGCGCGCCCGAGGGAGTTGTGTTTGATGATGAAAAAAATATCCTAACCGTATCGGATTTTGCGAAAATAGGCAAAGCGACAATCACAGCGGTTTGCAACGCCGAAGGTGTTGTTATTACAGCGACAAAAAATGTTACAATCGAAAAAGGCAAAATATTGGTGCGTGATGAGTTGGAACGCGAAGTTAATCGATTTGACAAAGCAGGCAATTACTATGCTTCGGTGGAAAATGGGAGCTTGGACAATATAATTATTTTTACACGGTACCAAGGTGGTCAGTTGGCTGAAATTAATATTGGGGACGGTGATGAAACGATAGAATTTTATGTTGAACCAGAAGACAACCAAGAGCTAAAAGTATTCTACTGGGGAACCAATTACCAACCTGCCGCGCCAAGCTGGGTTGAAGGCAAAGAACAAATGCCTGAGGAAAATATTTATTTGCTTGAAAAGAATTTTCAAAACAATGGAACATCGGGACTGTCAGGCTTTTACAGGGCGGATGGATTTGTTACGGCGGCAGACGGGCGGATGAATGCTTCTGTCGATAAACACGGAATTTGGACGCATCTAAACAAACCTTTTGAGGAAAGCGCAGTAATAGACGCTTCAATAGGCGTGAATGTTCCGGCAGAGCTTTACATTCGCGACAGCGAAGGGAACGAAATTTTATATGACCTTTCCCCTTCCGACACGCTGCAAAATATTTGTATGCTTTTTAACAGAAGTAAAAACATTTGCATGGTAAATGACATTATTGAAATTGACATATCCGGTCTTAGCGATATTTACACAATAGGCATACGGGCTCAAAACAATATCAACATCATAATTGAGCATATCAGATGCTATTCGGGTACAAAAAGAAACGATGGCGCGGCGTTAAACGAATATGCATATTTTGAAAGAACGCCGGTTGAAAGTGAATTTGTCGATGCAAAAGGGGCATCGAATAACATGATTGTAATGGCGATAGATTATGACATTGCTTCGTTTTACGGTGATAGGGTAAAGTTGGCTTTAAAACCAAAGGATATGAGCGGGGTTGCCTATATTCCGGTTGAGGCAATAGGGCTTTTAGGCGGCGCGATTGTTACACAAAATAAAAACAGCGTAACGGCAAAATTTGCAAACCGCATCCTTGTTATTCCGATTTATGACGGATATATAAAGGCTGCGTCACTTGCTGAACTTGTGGGAAAAAACCTATACTACAACAATGGAATTATAACCGTTTCATCAGAAAGCCCCATTATAAGCGCGCAGGAACTGCAAAAGATGCTTCATTATTATCGTCCTATGGGGGGTGAAGTTTTAGAAAGCGTAAAAAACTTAGGGGCAAGACCACGCATTCTTGCAAACCAAGATGTGTTTGACCGAGCTTCTAATACTATTGCTACCGACCCAATGGTGGCGGGCTGGTATGAGAAACTTCTTGCCACGGCAAATTCTTATTTTGGTAAGCCTGTTGCGCAATATGAAGTAGTCAGCGGGCGGTTGCTTGCGGTAAGCAACACCGTTTTTGACCGAGTTTCAAATCTTGGGTTTGTGTACAGACTTACCGGTGACGAAAGATATGCCGAGCGCGCATGGCAGGAGCTTAGCGCTGCGGCGGCTTTTTCAGACTGGCACCCGGCACACTTTTTAGATGTGGGGCAGATGTCTTTTGCGTTTGCGGTGGGGTACGATTGGCTTAATGACTATTTAACCGCCAACCAAAAAAGAATTTTGGTAAAGGCTTTTGAAGAAAAGGGGCTTGCGGAATTTGTAAAGGCAATCAACACCGGCACAGGCTGGGCGGCATCTTCTTCAAACTGGAATTCGTGGGTTCGCAACGGTGTTCTGTCTTGCGTTTTGTCAATGGCTGAAGACTTAAACAATATCGGAGCAGCAAAGTTTGCCATTGAAAAAGGAATGACAGGCTTGGAAATTCTATTAAAGGAATTTGCTCCTATTGGCGCATGGTATGAGGGAACGGCATACTGGGAAGCTGCCGTAAGGTTTTTGGTGCAGCTTATAGACTCTTTGGAATATTCGACAGGCAGATATTGGGGATATGACAATTTGCCCGGCTTTGAAAAAACGAGATACTATTCCGCCATGCTTACAGGTTCCGGGCTTACATTTAACTTTTCCGACACAACGGTAACCCGCGACAATCCCGCCATTGAATTTTGGCTTTCAAACAGGTTTAACGACCCGGGGCTTACAAACCTAAGGGTGCAAAACATCAACACATATAATCTTGCCACCGGCTTAATGGATATATTGTGGTATATCCCGACCGGAAACACCGCTTTGCCTGTGTTTGACAATGATGTGTTTTACGAAAGCATAGATGTTGCGGCTTTTCACAACGGGTGGTCCACAACAAGTTTGTTTGCCGCAGTAAAAGGCGCAGATATCGGCGCCAGCCATTTTCATTATGACGGAGGTAATTTTGTGTTCGACATGGGCGGTCAAAGATTTGCCTACGAACTTGGACGGGATGGGTATGCGACAACTCCAAACACCTCTGCAAGGAATTTATCATATAAGGTCAGAGCCGAAGGGCACAATGTTTTGCTTATTAACCCTTCTGCCGACCCGGGGCAAAGAAGCAACACAAAAGCGCATATTATATCGTATGAGGAAAATACGGATGAACGGCATGCGATAGTTGACCTAACGCAGCTTTACGAAGATAGAGGGTTAAATGACGGCTATACGGGAAAAAATATAAAACGCGGGTTTAAGGTTTATAAGGAATCAGATACAATTTTAGTTCAAGATGAGGTTCATTTGACAAAAAGCTCTAAGATGTATTGGTTTATGCACACCAAAGCTAACATAACCGTTAGCGAGGATGGCAGAAGCGCAACGCTAACCTTAAACGGCAAAACCATAACCGCGCAAATAATCGGAGATGAAAATGCCAAGTTTTTAAGAATTCCGGCATGGATTTTGCCTACAACACCCGAACTGCCCAACCAAGGGAAAAACAACGCATTTACGAAACTTGCAATTTATTGGGATTCTGTTAAGGATACAACTTATGCTGTTAAGTTTACATCGGACGGCGAAAGCGGGGATGAACCCCTTGTCGCCCTCGAAAACTGGTAGGCTTTATAACTATTTATTATACTTTAAGGTAGTGTAAAGTAAAGATGAAAAGTTGGTACAAAATTAATGCAAGAAAGCCTACCCCTTGCTTTAGTAGAGTATAAATGCTCGTTTATGAATTGTCAAGGGTAAAATGAACATGCTAATGCACG